>FR899722.1:0-345 GCA_000437275.1 Clostridium sp. CAG:411
GTTAGGCACCGCCTCCTACTCGATTAAGCAGTAAGTTTAGGCTTTCTGTTGATACAAAAAACTAATAACTACTAAAAACCACGAAAAAATTACCAAACGAATGTCTCTATGGTGTATTCAATTTACTGACAATACAAGTATAAGCAGAGGACATTAAGCGTTCTAGAGCAAGTTCTTCCTCGGCTGACAAAGCATCTACCTTACACTGTGTTTGCTTTTTGGTAGATGTAGTGGTTGTGGTTGTATCAGAAGTTGTGATGTCTGGTACATTGATGTCTTCGTTCATATATGCAAGTACCTTTTTTACATAATTTTGTGTTTCTGTGTAAGGTGGAATACCACCAT
>FR899722.1:362-17586 GCA_000437275.1 Clostridium sp. CAG:411
CACCATATTTTTTTACGGCTCCCCTGCCTGCATTATATGCTGCAAGGGCTAAAGAAACATCACCATTATAATATTCTAAATTTCCTGCCAGTTCCTTTGCTCCACCCATAATATTCTGTTCTGGGTCATACAAATTAGTTACGCCCAATTCACGAGCAGTTTCAGGCATAAGCTGCATAATTCCAACTGCTCCAGCGGAAGATACGCAGTTAGGATTGAAATCCGATTCGGCTTTTGCAACTGCTTTTAGTAATGAAACTGGAACCTGATAGGTATCAGCCGCTTGTTGAAAAATTTCTTCTAATTCATCTGAACAGATAAGAGTATCGTTTTTACCATAATTTACGGTGTTCGATAAAGTTACCGCAAAAGAATCGTCATTGCTTTCAGAGACTGGCAGCACTGGTGGTGCAGTACTCATCATCATAGTAGAAGAATAATTGTTAATACGTTCGATCATTTATTGGCTCCCCCTTACATGAATTACATGATTCGAAGCATTCCTGTTCCTCAAATACAAAAATACACATATTATTATACTTGCTTTTTGCAAAAAAGACAAGAGAATATCATGTTTTTGACGAGCAGCTATTGAAAAAAGAGAAAAAAAGGAAAATATCACGAAATGCGATTTTAGATAAGGGTAAAGCGCCTTCTTTTGACAGATTTTACTTGTAAAATCATATACTGCATTATATAATTGAACAGTAATTACCCCTATTTATAGGCGGTAGTATGTAGAAAATTGATCATGGATAATATTGTTTGATTGCATGAATAGAGTAGGCGGAAAGGGTGAGAGATTGCGTTGGAAAATAAGCTTAAATTGTATGGTTTCAATAATCTTACGAAAACGTTGAGTTTTAATATTTATGATGTTTGCTATACAGAAAGTGAAAAGGCAAGAAAAGATTATATTGATTATATAGATGAACAATATAACTCAGAGCGTCTAACAAAGATTTTATGCAAGGTGACAGAAATTATCGGGGCACATATTTTAAATATTTCCAAACAGGATTATGAACCGCAGGGAGCATCTGTCAATGTATTGATTGCAGAGGAAAAAATTTTGCAGGAACAGATTGATGACTCTTGTAATAAAGGACAAATAATCTGGGAGAATGATTGTATACATGCACATTTAGATAAAAGTCATGTTACGGTACATACATTCCCAGAATTTCATCCTGAAAATTGTATTTCGACCTTTCGGGTGGATATTGATGTGGCAACCTGCGGGAAAGTATCGCCATTAAAGGCTTTGAATTATCTGATTGGAAGTTTTGATTCAGATATTATTACAATTGATTATAAAGTACGTGGATTTACCAGAGATTTGAATGGAAACAAATGTTTTATGGATCATCGCATTGCATCAATTCAAGATTATATTGACGGTGCTACACTGCAACGCTATGATGCAATGGATGTAAACATTTATCAATCTAATTTATTTCATACAAAAATGTTAATACGGGATATTGACTTGGATAATTACTTGTTTCACAAAAAGGCAGAGGAGTTGCCGATAGAAAAACAAAATAATATCAAGGATATTCTGCGAAAAGAAATGGTAGAAATATATAGTGGTATGAATATATATTAAAAGGAGAAGAAAATGGAACAGTATTCTCAGGAAAGAACGCCACTGCATGAGGCACTGGAAAAACATCGCTTAGAGCGTATGGCACATTTTGATGTTCCAGGACATAAAGGTGGACGCGGAAATAAAGAATTAAAATATTTTTTAGGAGAGCAGACATTAAAATTGGATGTAAACTCTATGAAACCATTGGATAATCTGTGCCATCCTGTTTCAGTGATTAAAGAGGCGCAACAGCTTACAGCACAGGCATTCGGTGCAAAAGAAGCATTTTTTATTGTGAATGGAACAACTGCTGCAGTGCAGGCTATGATTATGTCTACCTGCAAATCGGGTGAAAAAGTAATCATGCCTCGAAATGTACATCGCAGTGCAATCAATGCACTGGTTGTATGTGGAGCGGTTCCGGTTTATGTGAATCCGGGGATTAATAAACAACTGGGGATTCCCCTTGGTATGTCTGTTAAGGATGTAGAACAGGCAATTATAGAAAATCCAGATGCGAAGGCGGTTATGGTAAATAATCCTACTTATTATGGAATTTGTTCTGATTTGCGAAAAATTGTTGAAATGGCACATGCACATGGTATACGTGTACTGGTGGATGAGGCACATGGAACACATTTTTATTTCGGAGAACATATGCCAGTTAGTGCGATGCAGGCGGGGGCAGATATGGCAGCAATCAGTATGCATAAGACGGGCGGTTCTCTGACACAAAGTTCTTTGCTTTTATGCGGGGAAAATGTAAATACAGATTATGTAAGACAGGTCATTAACTTAACTCAGACGACCAGTGGCTCGTATCTACTCATGTCATCTTTGGATATTGCAAGAAAAAATTTGAGTTTGCATGGAAAAGAAATGTTTCAAAAGACCGTAGATTTTGCAGAATATGCCAGAGAAGAAATCAATAAATTAGGTGGATATTATGCTTTTGCACAGGAATTGGAAGATGGGGATACGGTGTATGCCTTTGATCCGACGAAGTTATCTGTGCATACAAGAGATATTGGACTGGCGGGTATCGAAGTGTATGATTTATTACGGGATGATTATGGAATACAGATTGAGTTTGGTGATATAGGAAATATATTAGCCATTATTTCTTCTGGAGATCGAAATCTGGAAATAGAACGGTTGATTTCTGCACTTTCTGAAATCAAGCGTCTGCATAGTAAGGACGTAACTGGTATGTTTGACCACGAGTACATTAATCCTAAAGTTGTCATGCCACCACAGACAGCCTTTTATGCAGAAAAAAGAATGTTGCCGATTATGGAAAGTGCTGGCGAAGTCTGTGCAGAATTTGTTATGTGTTACCCACCGGGTATCCCGATTTTGGCGCCTGGAGAACTGATAACAGAAGAAATATTAAAATATACAGATTATGCAAAGAAAAAGGGATGTTTTATGACGGGAACACAAGATATGTCTATCGAACATATACAGGTAGTTGAACAGGGTTAAAATAGAGAGGAGTGCCATGTTTTACCCGAACATGAAAAAAGATGGAATTATGGTTTTCAGAGCCGCATACAAAAAATGTAAAATTGAGCATAAAAATTGAACGTCAGGTTTATAGTGAGCAGAGCAAATATCAGAGAATTGATATTTTTGATACGGTTGAATTTGGACGTATATTAGTATTAGATGGCTTTTTGATGCTGACAGAAAAAGATGAATTTATCTATCATGAGATGATTACACATGTTCCTATGTGTGTAAACCCTAATATAAAAAATGTGTTAGTTATTGGCGCAGGGGATGGTGGAACTATTCGGGAATTAACCAGATATTCTACTATAGAAAAAATAGATATGGTAGAAATTGACGAAATGGTTGTCTCGGCATGTAAAAGCTATCTGCAACAGACAGCAGGAAGTTTGGATGATCCTCGGGTACAGATTACTTATACAGATGGATTAAAGTTTGTTCGTACACAGCATGATAAATATGATCTGATTATTGTGGATTCTACAGATCCTTTTGGACCTGGGGAAGGGTTGTTTACAAGAGAATTTTATGGAAATTGTTTTAAGGCACTAAAAGAGGATGGAATATTGATAAATCAGCACGAAAGTCCATTTTATAGTGATGATGCGAAATCTATGCAGCGTGCACACAAAAATATTTCGGCATCGTTTCCTATATCAACCGTGTATCAATTTCATTTGCCAACTTATCCATCGGGACATTGGTTTTTCGGTTTTGCTTCTAAAAAGTATAAACCATTGACAGATATGCACCCAAAAGAGTGGGAGGCATTTCAGATACCTACCAGATATTACAATACAGATTTACACAAAGGTGCATTTTATATTCCAAATTATGTAAAGGAGCTATTGGAACATGCATAAAAATATAATGACTTTTATAGGGTGTGACAATACTTATGAGGAAAGTGATTTTGTATTGTTTGGAGCACCTTTTGACAGTACAACCTCTTACCGCCCAGGCACAAGATTTGCCAGTGCAGCAATCCGAAATGAGAGTTATGGGATAGAAACATATAGCCCTTATCAGGATAAGGACTTGGAAGATATTGCTGTTTTTGATGGCGGTGATTTAGAATTGCCTTTTGGCGCGCCAGATAGAGCCTTGGATGCGATTGGTCAATTTACGGAAAAGATCATAAAAGATGATAAAATACCATTTATGATAGGTGGGGAGCATCTGGTTACATTAGGGGCTGTTGAGGCTGTTTGCAAAAAATATCCTGATTTGCACATAATACATTTTGATGCACACACAGATTTGAGAGATGAATATCTTGGGGTAGAAAAATCACATGCAACAGTGATTCGGCGTTGTCATGATCTGCTTGGAGATGGACGAATCTTTCAATTTGGAATTAGAAGTGGTGAACGGGCAGAATTTATCTGGGCAAAGGAGCATACTTACCTAAATAAATTTAACTTTGATACACTGGAAGAAATTGTAGAAAAATTGGCAGGAAAACCTGTTTATTTTACATTAGATTTAGATGTTTTAGATCCATCCCAATTTCCTGGGACAGGAACACCAGAAGCTGGTGGCGTAACTTTTTTACAACTTATGGATGCTATAAAGTTAGTGTCTAAGTTAAATATTGTGGGACTAGATATGAATGAGCTTTCACCTCCATATGATACATCTGGAGCATCAACTGCGATGGCATGTAAACTGGTGAGAGAAATATTACTTTATTTTAGTTAAAGAATAGGAGGATAAATAAATGGGAAAAGCACTTATTATTGGAGCTGGTGGAGTTGCCAGTGTTGCTGTTCACAAATGTTGTCAAAATTCTGAGGTATTTGAAGAAATTTGTATTGCAAGTAGAACAAAGGCAAAGTGTGATGCATTAAAGGAAAAATTGGACGGTGGAAAGACTAAGATTACAACTGCACAGGTTGATGCAGATAACGTAAGTGAATTGGTTGCTTTGATAAACAAAGAAAAACCGGATGTTGTATTAAATCTGGCTTTGCCATATCAGGATTTGACAATTATGGATGCCTGTCTGGAAACAAAGACAAACTATGTTGATACTGCAAATTATGAGCCACTTGATACTGCTAAGTTTGAATATAAATGGCAGTGGGCATATCGTGAAAAATTTGAAAAGGCTGGTATTACTGCCTTGTTAGGGAGTGGATTTGATCCAGGAGTAACTGGTGTATTTTCTGCATACGCATTGAAGCACGAATTTGATGAGATTAATTATATTGATATTTTAGATTGTAATGCTGGGGATCATGGTTATCCATTTGCCACCAACTTTAATCCTGAAATTAATATTCGTGAGGTAAGCGCAAATGGAAGTTACTGGGAAGATGGCCATTGGGTAGAAACAAAACCGATGGAAATAAAACGTGTATATAATTTTCCAGAAGTTGGAGAGAAAGACATGTATCTGTTGCATCATGAAGAATTAGAATCATTAGGAATAAATATACCTGGTATTAAAAGAATCCGTTTCTTTATGACGTTTGGACAGAGTTATTTGACACATTTAAAATGTCTTGAGAATGTGGGAATGACATCAATTGAACCAATTGAATTTGAAGGAAAACAGATTGTGCCATTACAATTTTTAAAAGCAGTATTACCAGATCCTGCAAGCCTGGGTCCAAGAACAGTTGGAAAGACTAATATTGGTTGTATTTTTCAGGGAAAGAAAGATGGAAAAGATAAGACATATTACTTGTATAATGTATGCGACCATCAGGAATGTTATAAAGAAGTTGGTTCACAGGCCGTATCTTATACAACAGGAGTTCCTGCTATGATTGGTGCGATGATGTTAATGACAGGAAAATGGAATAAACCGGGTGTATACAATATTGAAGAGTTTGATCCAGATCCATTTATGGATGCATTAAATAAATTTGGACTTCCATGGAAAGAAAGTTATACACCAGATTTGGTTGAGTAGTCAAAGTTGTTTTAAGGGAATGTTTAAAAGGTGTTGCAGTTGATTTTTGCAACGCCTTTTTTGAAAGGATGTTAAAATGTACGATACGAGTTTATTTGTTGATAAAGTGGAAACTCCTGCTTATGTAGTAGACGAAGCATGTTTGCTTGCAAATTTACAAATACTAGATGGAGTTAGAAAAAGGACTGGTGCTAAGATTTTGTTAGCGCAAAAAGCATTTTCTATGTATAGTCTTTACCCGTTGATTGGAGAATATTTGGACGGAACAACTGCCAGTGGACTTTATGAAGCAAAGCTTGGAAAAGAGTATATGGGAAATCGGGAGGTGCATGTGTACGCACCTGCATTTAAAGTAAAAGATATGCAGCAGTTACTTGCGATAAGCGACCATATTGTGTTTAATTCTCCAAAACAGTGGGAGAAGTGGAGAGATCAAATAAAGCAGTCGAAAAGAAAAATTTCGTATGGCATAAGGATTAATCCAGAATATGCAGAGGTAGAGACGGATTTGTATAATCCTTGTATTCCAGGTTCGAGACTAGGAACGACGCTTGCAAACTTACAACATATGGATTTGTCTGGAATTTCGGGTTTACATTTTCATACGATGTGTGAGCAGGATGCGGATGTATTATGGAGAACCGTTCAAATTGTGGATGAAAAATTTGGGGATATTTTAAAACAGATGCAGTGGATTAATTTTGGCGGAGGACATCACATTACCAAAAAAGGCTACAAAATGGAACTGTTGGAAAAAAGCATTGCATTATTTAAGGATAAATATGGCTTACAAGTGTATTTAGAGCCAGGGGAGGCAGTTGCATTAAATGCAGGTTTTTTAGTGTCTGAAATTTTGGAGATTGTTGAAAATCAAAAGAAAATTGCTATTTTGGATACCTCTGCTGCCTGTCATATGCCAGATGTGCTGGAAATGCCATATTACCCGGATATTTTGCAGGAAAATATACTTTGCCAACCAGCGAAAGATAAGAATACCTCCAATTGCTATCGTTTAGGAGGACCAACTTGTCTGGCAGGAGATGTGATTGGAGATTACAGTTTTGCAAAACCTCTTCAAGAAGGAGAGCGTATTGTGTTTTGTGATATGGCAATCTATACGATGGTGAAAAATAATACATTTAACGGAATGCCATTGCCTGCAATTTACTTGCTGAAAAAGGATGGAACGTTGAAATTAATACGAAGTTTTACATATGATGATTTTAAAAATAGATTATCATAAGGAAGAAAACTCTTTTCATTTATTGTGAAATTGGTTATAATGAAAGGAGAGACTTGTAAGTTTATGTAAACTTATGAGAAGTAGGAGGAAGTAAATGAGCGAACGATACGCAAAATTAGATAGAACAACAAAAGAAACGGATATTCATTTAGAGTTAAATTTAGATGGCAGTGGACAGAGTGATATACAGACTGGCATTGGTTTTTTTGACCATATGTTAAACAGCTTTGCCCGTCATGGTTTTTTTGATTTAAAGTTAAAAGTAAAGGGTGATTTGGAGGTAGATTGTCATCATACGATAGAAGATGTGGGAATTGTACTCGGAAAGGCAATTAAAATCGCATTGCAGGATAAGGCAGGCATTAAACGATATGGTTCTTTTATGTTGCCAATGGATGAAACCTTGATTTTGTGTGCAATTGATTTATCTGGTAGACCATATTTTGTATATGATGTCAGATTTACTACAGATCGAATTGGAAGTTTTGACACAGAGATGGTAAAGGAATTTTTCTATGCAGTATCTTATGGTGCAGAGATGAATTTGAATTTAAAGCAATTGGATGGAAGCAATAATCATCATATTGCAGAGGGAACATTTAAGGCTTTTGCAAAAGCACTGGATGAAGCAACACAGTATGACAGCCGTGTAAAAGGTGTGCTTTCTACAAAAGGTACTTTATAAGATAAGGAGGGGGATAACATGGCAGGAAAGAAATTAATCGCTTATATTAATGCAGAAAATGAAGCAAAAGGGAGTATTATCCGTTTGGCAGAGAAATATAACAACGAGGGGGCAGATCAGTTATATTTATATAATTTTGACAAGGATGATTTTACCAGACAAGCTTTTTTAACGGTGGCAAAAGAAGTTGCACATAATATTGACATTCCTATTATATTGGGATTGTATGTAAATCACTTTGAAGATGTAAAGAAAGCTTTATATAGTGGAGCATCCAGAGTGGTTGTGCGCGAAGAATTAATTGACAATGAAAAGGCTATAAAAGAAGCTACTCAGCGATTTGGAACAGGTAAGGTTTTTGCAGAGGTTGATGCAAAGGGCGAATTTAAAAATACTTCCGTTCTTTCTCGATTGAAAAAACTGGGAATTTATGGAGTTGTATTGAAACATATTGTAGTTTCAAACAAATTGAAGAATAATATAAGTGATTCGGATATGACTTTTATTGTTCGTGATAGTTTGGTTCGAAATGATCTGGCAGAATTGATGAACATGGAACATGTACTTGGTGTGGCAACGAATCATTTTGAACATAAGATTTTGATGAGTGCAAAGTGCGCTTTAAAGGAGCAGGGAATTGATGTAGAGACATACGAGAGTATGTTAGATTTTTCTGACTTTAAATTAAACAGTGATGGAATGATACCAGTTGTAGTACAGGATTACAAGACTGGAGAAGTATTGATGGTGGCATATATGAATGAAGAAGCCTTCAATCATACCATTAAAACCGGTCGTATGACTTACTGGAGCAGAAGTCGGGATGAATTGTGGTGCAAAGGAGATACTTCCGGTCATTATCAATTTGTAAAATCACTGACGATTGATTGTGACAATGATACTTTGCTGGCAAAGGTACACCAGATTGGTGCTGCGTGTCATACAGGAAATCGTAGTTGTTTCTTTACAACAATTATGAAAAGGGAATATGTGGATACGAATCCGTTTACCGTATTGGATGATATTTATAAAACAATTATTGACAGAAAGAAACATCCAAAGGAAGGTTCCTATACAAATTATCTGTTCGATAACGGCATTGATAAGATTTTGAAAAAATGTGGTGAAGAGGCTACAGAAATGGTAATAGCAGCAAAGAATCCTGATTCAGAGGAATTAAAATATGAAATCAGTGATTTTTTATATCATATGATGGTTCTTATGGCAGAGTGCGATGTTACTTGGAGTGATATTGTGAAAGAACTGGCAAATAGAAGATAGGAGGGGTTCTATGGGGATTCAGACACTTTTAACTATGACAGCTTTCTACATTGTAAAATACCTTATTTACATCTTAGTTGTAATTGCAGGTGTTTTTGTAGGAAAAACATGGGCTGACAAAAGCAAAAAGAAAAAAGAAGTTTAAAAAAGTAGTGCAGGGAAGATGTGATATTGCTGGCATCTTCCTTGTTTTCATTTATTTGATTATCATGATTTTATAAATGTGATATTCATGTTCCTTGATTGACAAACAGAGTGAATGAACTTATAATAGAGTGGAATGTTTATGTGAAAAATAGGACGTATAGGAGGCAGAAAACGTGAAAAAATACGGTGTAAATGAATTAAGAAAGATGTATTTGGATTTCTTTGCATCTAAAGGACATTTAGTGATGAAGAGCTTTTCTTTGGTTCCTCATAATGATAATAGTTTATTATTGATAAATGCAGGTATGGCACCTTTAAAACCATATTTTACAGGGCAGGAGATTCCGCCAAGAACAAGAGTGGCAACTTGTCAGAAGTGTATTCGTACAGGTGATATTGAAAATGTAGGAAAGACAGCTCGCCATGGTACATTTTTTGAAATGCTTGGTAATTTCTCTTTTGGAGATTATTTTAAAGAAGAAGCAATTGAATGGTCTTGGGAGTTTTTAACAGAAGTAATTGGATTGGATAAGAATCGTTTGTATCCATCTGTATATGAGACGGATGATGAAGCTTTCGATATTTGGAATAAGAAGATTGGAGTACCAGCAGAAAAAATATTCCGTTTTGGAAAAGAAGATAACTTCTGGGAGCATGGTGCAGGTCCTTGTGGTCCTTGTTCAGAAATCTACTATGATCGTGGAGAACAGTATGGTTGTGGAGAACCTGGTTGTACGGTAGGATGCGAATGTGACCGTTATATGGAAATTTGGAACAATGTATTTACACAGTTTGAAAATGACGGAAAAGGCAACTATACAGAATTAGAGCATAAAAATATTGATACTGGTATGGGATTGGAACGTCTTGCAGTTGTAGTACAGGATGTAGATTCAATTTTTGCTACTGACACAATCAAGGCGTTATTGGATGAAGTCTGTAAACTGGCAAAAACAGAATATTTAAAAGATGCCAATAAGGATGTTTCCATTCGTGTTATTACAGACCATATTCGTTCTGCAACATTCATGATTTCTGATGGTATTATGCCATCCAATGAAGGTCGAGGATATGTATTGCGTCGTCTGGTTCGTAGAGCAGCGCGTCATGGTCGTATATTAAATATTGAAGGAAAATTCCTTGCAAAATTAAGTAATACAGTAATAGAACTGTCAAAAGACGGTTATCCAGAATTGGAAGAAATGAAGGATATGATTTTTAATGTTTTGACAGAGGAAGAAAATAAATTTAACAAGACCATTGATCAGGGATTGACGATTTTAGCAGAGATGGAAGAGGAGATGGAAAAGAAAGGCGAAAAGAGTCTTTCTGGAAAAAATGCATTTACCTTGTATGATACCTATGGTTTCCCACTTGATTTGACAAAGGAAATTTTAGAAGAAAAGGGTATCACTGTGGATGAGGATGGTTTCCATGCAGAGATGGAAAAACAGAGACAAGCAGCCAGAGACGCTAGAAAAGTGACAAATTATATGGGTGCAGATGAAACAGTATACCAGTCTATTGATCCAGCGATTACAACAAAATTTGTTGGCTATCATGACTTGACAGCTACTTCTAAGATTACTGTTTTGACAACAGATAAAGAGCTGGTACAGGCATTGACAGATGGTGCAGAGGGAACTATTTTGGTAGAAGAGACACCATTTTATGCAACAATGGGTGGTCAGCAGGCAGACGTTGGTTTTATAAAAACTGGTGACAGTGTTTTTGAAGTAAAAGATACAATAAAACTTCAGGGCGGAAAAGTTGGACATGTAGGTGTTGTTACAAAAGGAATGTTCAAAGTAGGCGATACAGTTACGTTGGAAGTTGACAAGGAAAACCGCATGGCGACAGCTAAAAATCATAGTGCGACACATTTGTTACAAAAAGTACTTAGAGAAATTGTTGGTACCCATGTTCATCAGGCAGGTTCCCTTGTTGATGCAGAACGTTTACGTTTTGACTTTAACCATTATTCTGCATTGACACAAGAAGAATTGGAACAGGTAGAGAAGCTTGTGAATGAGCAGATTGCAAATGCACTTCCTGTAGAGACACAGATTATGACTTTGGAAGAGGCAAAGAAGACAGGCGCAATGGCATTGTTTGATGAAAAATATGGTGATCAGGTACGTGTTGTCAAAATGGGAGACTTTAGTACAGAACTTTGTGGTGGTACACACGTTGCGAATACAAGCAATATTGCAACTTTTAAAATTGTATCAGAAAGTGGTATTGCGGCAGGTGTTCGACGTATTGAAGCATTGACTGGACAGGCAGTATTTGATTATTACAAGGAAATGGAAAGCACATTGTTTGATGCATCTAAAGTAGCAAAGACAGATGTGCAAAATCTTGTGAAGAAGATTGAAACTATGCAGGAAGAAATTAAGGCATTACAATCAGAAAATCAAAAGTTAAAAGACAAAGTAGCAAAAGATGCACTTGGTGATGTTATGAATCAGGTACAAGAGATAAAAGGTGTTAAAGTATTAGCTACAAGGGTTGCAGATGTTGATATGAATGGATTGCGTACCTTGGGAGACGATTTGAAATCTAAGATTACAGATGGTGTGGTTGTACTGGCATCTTGCTTAGATGGAAAAGTAAGCCTTGTTGCTATGGCAACAGACAGCGCTGTGAAGAAAGGTGCACATGCAGGTAATTTAATTAAACAGATTGCATCACTTGTAGGTGGTGGTGGCGGTGGACGTCCAAATATGGCACAAGCTGGGGGAAAAGATGCGGCAGGAATTGATTCTGCGATTGAAGAGGCTTTAAAGGTAATTGAAAATCAATTAAATTAAGAAGCGTTGTTCAAGAGAGGTGTATACTATGGAAGATATTGGGTATTTATTAGATTTGGCACTGATTCTACTTGGGACAAAAGCGTTAGGGTTATTGACAAAACGTTTTCAAATGCCACAGGTAGTGGGAGCATTGTTGGCGGGACTGATTTTAGGTCCTGCCTGCTTTGGCATTTTATCCCAAACAGATTTTATTACAGAATGCGCCAAAATCGGAGTTATTGTATTGATGTTTTCTGCTGGATTAGAAACCGACATAGTTGGATTGAAGAAGTGCGGAGCAGCGGCTTTTGTCATTGCTGTGTTAGGTGTTCTTGTTCCTTTAGGAGGAGGTTTTTTACTTTCTTATATATTTAACGGAAAATTGATTCCGTCAGATGCTACTTCTTCCTTGTTCTATCAAAATATTTTTATTGGAGTTATTTTGACTGCTACGTCAGTTAGTATAACGGTAGAAACTTTAAAGGAATTAGGAAAACTAAATTGTGCGGCTGGAAATGCGATTATGGGTGCCGCAATTATTGATGATATTTTAGGTATTATTGCACTTACAATTATTACCAGTGTAGGAGATCCAGAAAGTGATGCCGCAATTGGTGTAGTTTTATTCAAGATTGTTGCATTCTTTGTGCTTGCTGGTATTGCAGGTTATGTATTTTACCGCATATTTAAAGTTTGGACGGAGCATGCAGATAAAGATCGCAGACGTTTTGTTATTGTTGCATTCGTATTTTGTTTACTTATGTCATATGTGGCAGAGGTATATTTCGGTGTTGCAGACATTACAGGAGCTTATTTAGCAGGACTTGTTATTTCGCAAACACAGAGAAAAGAGTATATTGAGAAGCGATTTAGTACATTATCTTATATGATGTTATCTCCAATCTTTTTTGCAAGTATTGGTATCAAAGTTACATTGCCTAAAATGTCCTCACAAGTTATTATATTTACTTTGCTGATTATAGTGATTGCTACTATCGCAAAGATAATTGGATGTGGTTTAGGCGCAAAGCTCTTTAAATACAGTAATAAAGAGTGCTTACAAATTGGTGCGGGAATGGTTTCGCGAGGTGAAGTTGCACTGGTTGTCATGGATAAAGGTGGCTCTGCATTGATGCCATCAGCTTTGCAAGGACCAATTGTACTTATGGTAGTCGCTACAACTATCATTGCACCAATCCTTTTAAAGATTGTCTTTAAGGATAAGGGGCAAGTAAGTGAAGCATAGAAATTAGTAAAATGTGAAACTATGTTTTATGTAGTTTTCAATTATTGTGACAGTTGCCGAGGTTCCGTTTTTTGACGGAACTTTGGCATGTTGTTTGTGTAAATAAAGTGAGTAATGTCTTATTTTTAACACAAATAAGACATAAACTTGTATTAGATATAAAACAAATGTACGATTTTTAAGTATTTTGTATGGATAATGGATAATTGAAAGAAATCTGCTTATTTGGGGAAATGCGAGCAGAAACAAAAATAGTAGAAAAGAGGGATAGGAGTGTTAGGCATAATGGGTATTTTTTCCGGCAGTATTAATGATTGGGTGTTTTTATTTGGAATAGTATTAATTATCGTGTTAGTTTGTGTTCTTGTTACTAGCTGGAAGAAATCACTTGCAGAGCGTGCTGTGTATGAGGAGAAAAAGCAGCTTGAGGAGAATTACAAAGAGTTAGAAGAAGCCTATAAACAATTACAGGCAGCGAATGAAAAACTAGATATTAAATATGAAGAATTAAAAGTGAGTGAAGAAAGAAATAAAAAGCTTGCATATGTAGATTATTTGACGGAACTTCCTAACCGTGCAGCTTTTACAGAATATTTGGAATATACTTTGTCTACCTTGAAAAAGGGGCATATCCTGCCAGTTATGTATATCGACTTAGACAATTTTAAGGAAATAAATGATACATTAGGACATTCTTACGGGGATGAACTTTTGATTGACTGTGCCGAGCGTTTAAAACAGGTGATTGATAAAAATGATTACCTTGCCAGATTTGGTGGAGACGAATTTATTATTTTATCGGAAAACGTAATAAACATGTGGGAATATGAAAATAAAATACAAAATATTCAAAAGATATTTTCACAGCCGTTTATTTTGTCTTTAAAAGAATTTTTTATTACTTGTAGTGTAGGGGTAGCTGTTGCACCAAAGAACAGTGACAGTGCACAGAACTTATTGAAAAATGTAGATGTAGCATTATATCATGCAAAAGGGCTTGGAAAAAATACAGTTAGTTTTTATGAGCCATCTTTGGATACACACATTGTTACGAAAATGGAAACCCAGTCTGAATTACATACGGCGATTGCAAATGGTCAATTTGAGTTATATTATCAGGCACAGGTAGATTTGGATTCAGATCGTATTGTTGGCTTTGAAGCATTGGTTCGTTGGAATCATCCTGAAAAGGGAATTATTACTGCGGACAAATTCATTCCATTGGCTGAAGATACGGGTATGATTTCTAGTATTGGTAGTTGGGTATTATTTCAGGCGTGCCGTCAGTTGAAAGAGTGGCAGGATATGGGATTTAAAGATTTAACCATTGCTGTTAATTTATCTTCCAGACAATTTAAAGATTCTGATTTGGTTGAAACGGTAGAGGCAGCTATTAAAGAAGCAGGTATTCATCCAGAGGATTTGGAACTTGAGATTACAGAGAGCATTGCATTGGATGATATTACCTATTCGATTGATATGATCCAACGATTAAAAGAAATCGGCATAAAAATTTCTTTAGACGATTTTGGAACTGGTTATTCATCTATGAATTATTTGAAATATTTACCAGTAAGCAATATCAAGATTGATAAAAGCTTTATGGAGACTATTATTGAAGATAAGAGTGATAAAGCAATTGTTTCTGCTATTATTACCCTTGCAAGAAACTTTAATCTGGATGTTATAGCAGAAGGTGTAGAGAGTACAGAGCAGGCATCCTTTTTAAAGAAGGCACAATGTAATATTGTGCAGGGTTATTTGTATAGTGTACCAGTTTCCAAAGAAGATGCGGATTCGCTTTTGAAAAATACGGATGCAGAGAAGATACATAATATGTTTCAACAGGAAGAAACTGAAACGGTAC
Organism: Clostridium sp. CAG:411; assembly: GCA_000437275.1. Classification (GTDB taxonomy): domain Bacteria; phylum Bacillota; class Clostridia; order Lachnospirales; family Lachnospiraceae; genus CAG-411. The sequence continues at coordinate 15,650 of FR899722.1, forward strand.
AAGGTTAAAAGACAAGCACTGTATAATAGAATACATAAAAAGAAAGAAACTTTTCCTTGAAAAGTTTTCTTTCTTTTGTTATAATAAGGCATATTCTTATTTCATATACGCAGAGGTTCTTCTGCATTTTCCAAATTACAACATTTCATAGACAACAGTTTTGGGATCGAAATTTTATATGGATTATAATTCTTTTACATCAAAAATAAAAACGGAATTGGAGAAACAGTTCGATTCTTCTCACAAAGTTGTGATTTCAACTACATTAAAAAATAATGACGTGCAACTGGACACGATATTGATACAAAAAGAGGGAAGCTATATTTCGCCTAATTTGTATTTAGAGTATTATTATGAACAGTATTGCGAAGGTGCCAGCATAGAAGAAGTGGTTGAAGATATGCTAGTGGCATATGCAGAGGTAACAAAGCAGGAGCCTGCACTAAAATTACAGTCAACCGATTTTTCACAATGTATGTCGAAAATATATTATCGTTTAGTAAATTATGAAAAAAACAGTAGTTTTTTAAGCAAGGTACCTTATGTAAGATACCACGATTTGGCAATCGTTTTTTATTGCCTTGTGGAGGAACAGGCTTCTGGAATACAATCGTTTTGTATTAATTCTCATTTATGTGAAAAATGGGGGATGACGGCAAAAGAGCTGTATGATATTGCCAAAATAAATACGCAAAACATGTTTCCTGCTAAATTGAGCAACCTTGCGGATGTATTGACACAATATCCAAATATAGGTGAATTTGGAGATATGGAGCATACATTACAGAAGATACGTGAGACGGATAATGCAGATATGGAAGGGCCTTTTTCTATTTATGTACTTACCAATAAGATTGGAGTAAACGGGGCGGCAGTTATTTTATATCCAGATGTTTTAAGAAAAATTGCAGAAAGCTTTCAGTCTGATTTGTATTTGTTACCATCCAGTATTCATGAGTTTTTGATATTGCCTAAAAAAGATTTCAAAACAGAAGAATTAGAAGCTATGGTTCAGGAGGTAAATCGGACTCAAGTTATGAGTGAAGAAGTGTTGTCGCAACGAGTTTATAGCTACAATAGAAAGAAGCATTGCGTGGAATAGTATATAGAAGAATTAGTAATGCAAAAAAGCAGGGCTAAGAACAATCGTTAGCCCTGCTATCATTTAAAACAATATGTTTATTCAGCAATTTTTACATTTGTAATTTCACATACATACATAGTGTGGTAATCTTTGTCAGGATACCATTTTGTATCACAGGAAGTATCTAGAAAGCTTTCTTTTGTTAAATCCTGTTTATATAGTTTGCGGAGAGAAAGAACCATATTTGCTTCTTCAAAATAAGGAACGTTTTTCTCAAAATTAAGTGTTAATCCCATTTCTTTAATTTTGTCTAAATCTCTTCCAGATTTACTTCCCATAAAAGAAAGCATTTCTCGATAGTTTTCGTCGTAAAAACTAAGAGACAGTTCTTCCTGCGCATCAATAAATTGCTTTGTATATCGTTGAGGACGAATGAATACATATGCAACGGGTTTTCCCCACATGCTTCCAACGCCACCCCATGAAATGGTCATGGTATTTACTTTTTCCTGATTACCTGCTGTTACAAGAGCCCAGTCCTTACCGATTAAACGAAATGGGTTCTTTGTGATTTCTTCAGGTGTAATTTCCTTCCATTGAGACATAATAAAACTCCTTTCATAGCTTTTAAATATCAATTTATAACTACGCTTACCAGTATAACATATGTTTTAAGAGGAAACCATTATTATCTTTATTCATAAAAAAATATTTTATTCCTTGCTACTGCCGCAAATAATGACTATAATAACAGAGTAGGTTGTTGTTTTTACAATGAGCTAAATAATGGAGGATGATATAATGCAATTTCGAAGATTAGATGAAAATACAGTACGTTGTATCTTGTCACAGG
>FR899722.1:17641-26299 GCA_000437275.1 Clostridium sp. CAG:411
TGAGGATTTTTTTACAGATAAAGATAAAACGAAAAACTTTTTAGCGGATATTGTTCGTCAGGCACAGGAAGAAGTAGGATACGAGGCATCCAGTGAGAGTGTTGCGATGCAGGTAATGCCTTTGCCAGATAATCGTTTAGCACTTACCTTTTCTGAAAAGAATGATATGTCATTAAAGAGTATGTTGGGGAATATCAAGTCCGCATTAGAGGAATTAAAGCCAGATACTTTAGATGATATGATAGAGGATATTTGCAGACAGGAAAAAGAGGAAAAGACGGAACAGAAGGACAAAAAGAAATCTGCTAAGAAAAAGAATAAAAAAGTATTTTTCCGAGTATACAAGTTCATGGGTATGGAAATGGCAGAGCAATTTTCTATGACAATTCCAGAAGACGTTTCTATTAAGAGTCAGTTATATAAGAATGTAGAGGAGAATGTGTATTATCTGACAATTGAAAAGGGTCGTCTTTCTATGAAAGATTTAGAACAATATTGTGCATGTGCAACAGAATTTTCAGAGCTTGTTACAAAAGAGCAGAGTTATATTCAATATTGTAAGGAACATTATAAATGTATCATTAAAAAAGGTGCTATAAAAGTTTTGAGAGAATTAGCAATATAGGCATTACATGAGGGGAGAGGGATAATTTGGATTCAAAAAAAGAATATGAGAAAGGTTCGACTTTCGAACAGGATGATTTGGCAAATATTCCCGTTATACTAGAACCCCCAAATCATGTGAAAGAGGCATTAGAATTATCTGAATATATACAGGATTCTAAAAAAAATGGAGAATTTGAACAATTAAGGTTTACAGCAGAAAAACAAGAAACACAGGATGAGGTTCAAGAGGAGAAAGAAAAGCCTATCCAAAGTGAGCCACCCAAACATGAAGAGAAAAAAGAAGAACCGAGTTCAGAAGCAGTAGCATCTGTGAAGCAAAAAACAGACCATACTCCTGTTCAAACAAAAAAGAAAAACAGTGCAGGGCGGGAAAAACAAATGAAACAGGTGTTATCCAAATCTGTTTCATCCTTGTGGAATGTGATACGTTGCCTTTTGACAGGATTTTATCGAACAGGAAAATTTTGTTTACATATGCTCACTGTTATATTGGTGGTTGGAATTGTGGCTGGTTTTATACTTTTTTCTAAGTACCACACCCTTTATACCAATATTCGACAGACAGAGTACGATCGTATTGCGAACTTATCAAAGGAAACATTTTCTAACCTAAACAATACAAGAGTGTATGATGACAAAGGAAAACTTTTAGCTGAAATTACTTCAGCGGATTATGAATATGTGGAAATCAACAGTGTATCCCGATATATTCAGGAGGGATATATTGCCGTAGAGGATAAAAATTTTAAAGAACATGTAGGAGTGGACCTAACTGCGATTGCAAGAGCTGGGGCTGCATTGGTAAAGAACAGTGGAGAAATCACACAGGGAGGAAGTACCATAACACAACAGGTGGTAAAAAATACATTACTTACTTCTGAGCAGACATATGTTAGAAAATGTGCTGAAATTTTGTTAGCCATGGATATGGAAAAGAAATTTACGAAGGCACAGATTATGGAGTTTTATGTAAATTCCAATTTTTATGGAAATCAGTGCTATGGAGTGGAAGCGGCATGTCAGTATTACTTTGGAAAATCAGCTTCCGATGTAACTATTTCAGAAGCAGCAATGATTGTGGGTATGTCAAATAGTCCAAGTAGATATAATCCAGTGGCGAATTATGATTTGGCGATTAAAAAACGAAATAGTGTACTAAACAAAATGTATAAAAATGGTGTAATTACCAATGCAGAAATGAAGGAAGCGAAGGCAGATCCTCTTTTGGTCGTAGAAAAACGAACGGAGGCGTTGAGTGAAACCTACCAGACAAGTTATGCCATTTATAGTGCTGTGATAACGTTGATGGAGCAGGATGGCTTTGAGTTTCAATATACATTTAAAGATAAAGAAGATTATAATAGCTATAGAGAGCGATACTCTGAAAAATATAGTGAGATGTCAGAAAAGGTCCGAGGTGGCGGATATGACATTTATACTTCGCTAAATAATAAGCAGCAGAGAAAACTGCAAAAATCTTTGGACAGTACATTGTCAGGGTTTAAAGAAAAACAGTCTGACGGCAGGTATGCGGTACAAGGGGCTGCTGTATGTGTAGATAATGAAACGGGTTATGTTACAGCGATTGTAGGTGGTCGTGGTAAAAAAGATCAGTATAATCGAGCATATCTGGCAAAACGTCAGCCAGGAAGTACCATTAAACCGTTGTTGGACTATGCACCAGCCTTTGAAACAGGAGAGTACTATCCTTCTAAGATAATGTCGGATCATCCGATTGCCAATGGTCCTAAAAATGCAGGGGGGTCTTATCGTGGAAATGTTAGTATGCGAGAGGCAATTGCACGTTCCATTAATACAATCGCTTACCAGACATTGTATGGCATTGGTGTAGATACAGGATTGGCATATTTAGATAGTTTACAATTTAATTCGATCAGCTATGTTGATAATAATAACTTATCAATTGCACTGGGAGGATTTACAAATGGTGTGCGTGTTGTAGATATGGCAAAAGGATATAGTACGTTGGCATCTGGTGGAACCTATATTGAGCGAACTTGCATCCGAAAGATTACGCAGCAGGGCGAAGGTATTGTTTATACAGATACAAAAACATCACATCAGGTTTATCTGGAAGATACGGCATGGCTTACAACCAATTGTTTAAAAGGAACTATGGAACTTCCTTATGGAACAGGACATAATTGTGCGTTAGATGGACAGATTTCGGCAGGAAAAACAGGAACTACCAATAATAGTAAGGATGGATGGTTCTGTGGATATACAACACATTATACAACTGCGGTCTGGGTTGGAAGAGATGATAATAAGTCTATTTCTGGAATGTATGGTGCTACATACGCAGGTAGAATCTGGCAGGACTATATGAATCAGATTCATCAAGGTATGGATAAGGAAGATTTTATTAAACCTGATACAATACAGAAAAAGTATATTAGTGGAGATGGTTCTCCAACAAATGTAAATACAGGAAAACAGGATTATTTTTCCGCATATGGAGAAAGTAAGCGTTCTTTGCTAGAGCAACAAAGAGAAGAAAAGAAAGCCGAAAAAAGAGCAGAAGATATTGTAGCTGCATTTGAAGCCTTTGATATTGTTAAGGTTGAGGATTGCTACGAAGTAGAAAAGAAATATAAGAAGGCATTAAATGCCGTTGCGGGAATTACCAATACAGATGTACAGGTAGCTTTAAGTACAAGAGTGGCAGATAAATATGATGCGTTACAAAAGGAACTAAAAAATTGGAAAGATGCAATGGCAGCATATGAGATTGAGCAGGCGAGAAAGCAGGCAGAGGAAAAGGAAAAAGCAAAGAAAGAGGCTGAAAAGGCGGAAAAGAATCGAAAGAAAACATTAGCGATTGAGCGTTTTAAAAATGCAATAAGAGCTGTGCAGGAGACAACGGAGGAAGTGACAGAGTATACCTACACAATGCTCAATCAAGCATCGAAATATTTATCTCAATGTGTGGATTATAGTGAGTATGATGAATTGTTAGCATTATATAATTCGGAGAAAGAGAGAATTGAAAAGCTTGCAGCTAAAAATGAGGCAGACCGTATTGCACAGGAACAACAAGCGCAGGCAGAAGAAGCTGCTCGTGAAAAACGTGTAAAGAAAGATCAGGAAAGAGTTGCACAGGAAAAAGCACAGAGTGGCAACCCGTAAAGGAAAGGAGAGAAAGATATGACTATTTACATATTATTAGCGATAGGTCTTTTCTTCCTCCTTTTTACGGGAGTGTTGATTGCAATTGATAACAGAAAACGAAGATTTAGGAAAAAGATGCTTCCCTTTTGTTGGAGAGCAATTGGAATTATAACTACCTTGCTGGCAGTTTTGTGTTTTGTTATATTCTTTCAGAAGTTTTATTCTTTTCAGGGAACCGAATGCTCCAGTCGTAAAATTATATTACGCAGTACAATGAATGTATCCGATGTATCTATTCCAACAAAAGATGCAAAATTGAATAAAAACTTAGAGAATGCATTTGAGGAGATTGTGACAGCATATAATTCGGGAGACAAAAATCATAAAATAAAATATGTAGATGCGTTGTTGAATAATAAAACAATTTCGTTAGAGGATATTCATGAAATTAAGTATAGTAATGATTTATCTAAAAAGCAGGTACAGATTGTCGAGTATTTGGTAGATACAAAGGATGGATTTTTTACAAAACCTGGAATTTATTATTATATTATTTTTAGTGAAGCAATGAAAAACGATGAAAAAGCGGTTACAAAAGATAAAACAAAAGAGACGCAGCAAAAAACTCAAAAGAAAAGTGATTCATAAAAAGTAGACTTGTGTATATATTAATAAAAAACAAGAGGTTTATTTTCTATGAAGAGGTCAAAACAATATGCAAAATATGCCTTATTGCTATTGCTTATTCCGATTTCTATTGTATTGTTTTTTATGGATCAAGTCGGGTTAGTGAAATTATATAGGCAGAACCATACAGAAAAACAAGATATGGTATATAATGCAGTTTCTTTATACGAAAAGCAGGGAAAAGAGAAAAGTACAAAAAATTTACAATTATACGCCCGTTCTGCTGCACTTATGGATGCAGATAATGGGCGTATTTTATATCAGAAAAATGGAACAAAGAGAGTTCCCATGGCCAGTACCACTAAAATAATGACCTGTTTGGTTGTTTTAGAGAATGCAAATCTGGATGATGTTGTTTTGATTTCTGCGAATGCAGCAAAACAGCCAAAGGTAAAATTGAATGTAATTGCAGGGGAAAAATATTATGTAAAAGATTTATTGTATGCACTGATGTTGGAAAGCTGCAATGATGTTGCAGTCGCCTTGGCAGAACATGTTGGAAAGAGTGTGGAAGGTTTTGCAGAACTAATGAATCAAAAGGCACAAGAATTACAATGTTATAATACACATTTTGTTACACCTAATGGATTGGATTCTAAAGAGCATTATTCCACAGCAGAGGATTTATGCAAAATGGGTGCGTATGCAATAAAAAATGAAACATTTGTAGCAATTACAAATACTTCTAGTCATCAATTTTCAGAAATAAGTAAAGGTCGTAGCTGTGCGGTGCATAATAAAGATGCATTTTTGTCTATGTATGCAGGGGCGATGGGAATTAAGACTGGTTTTACAGGAAATGCAGGATACTGTTTTGTTGGTGCGGTTAAGAAGGAGGATCGAAGGCTTACCTCTGCTGTATTGGCATCTGGATGGCCGCCAAATAAGAGCTATAAATGGGCGGATACTACAATGCTTATGAATTATGGGTGTGATGCTTATAGGCAAGAAACGGTTTTTTCTTGTTCGGTTCAACCACCTATGTTGCGTGTTCATTCTGGAAAGAATAAATCGGTAGCGGTTACATTTGAACCATACGAAGATGAGATGTTGGTAAATGGAGAGGAGACACAAAAGGTGGTTTCTGTTACTCCTCAGTACATAGACGCACCTGCAAAAAAAGGCATGGAAGTGGGGAAGGTGTATTACTTTTTAAATGATGACGCTTATAAAATAAGTCCAATTTATACCCAAGAAGATGTTTTTGCACTTGATCTGCTATATATATGGAAAGGTGTAGTACGACTTTTTTTACTATAAATTGTAGAGAGGTAGGACCCCCAAAAATCGTTGTGAAATAGAACTTCTACGTTTTTGTTGGCAAAAATGTAAGGATTATCTTGCAAGGTAAAAATAAAGAATGTATAATTATACTAGAGAAGACCCGCATGTGTGATGGGAGATTGAATAAAAAGGAGACGAAAGAATGAGCACAATAATGAATGAAGTGATTCGTGATATTCAGGTGTTACAATCAAGATTTGAATTTGCACAATTTGGCGAAAAAAAGCCTTTAAACAGGGGCGATTTTAGTATTTGTTTAACTGCTGTACATTCTATATTATCAAAAACAAAACCGGTTGGACTTGCACCAACAGATAATCCTAATATGGAGAAGTTAAAGCAACATTTGGAGCATAAAACCAGAGGTGGAAAGGACAAGCAAACGATAGTTAATTATCTTGCAAAAGTGCGTCATTATGGTTGCGGTAGAAAATACTTTGATTTTTGGAGTTACTGGAATAATAAACCAACTTTTAATATAGATGAATTAAAAGAGGAAAATAGAAAACGTTTTGAGGAATTGATGGAATTTGCTCACAATTTTGAAGAAATTGTCGGTGCAAAAGGCTTTATTGCTTGGGATGTAGCTGAAAGTATTCAGATTGCAAGAGAGGCATATTTGTGTGAATACATAGACGAACGTCTTGCTACGGAAATTATTGCAGATTTTAGTACAATGGCATTAAAAACCTATAAGGATTGGACGGATTTTGCGCTAAGTTATGTGTGTGGAGGCTGCTATTTTATTTACGAAAATACAGGAAATGAAGAAGAAGTAAAGAATATGTGTAAGACTATCTTGGATGCATTGGAACAGCTTTTCTTCTCTGAACATAATGATATTTGGTCAAAATATGCATGGTATAAACCTAAAAATTATTTCAATGGTTTCAAGCCAGAAAAAGAGTTAGCAAGTAAAGAATTAGGATGCTATGTAACAGATCGTATCAGTATGGATGGTGTACCAATTCAATATGCAGAACGCCAACTACCAAATCCTAATTATCCAGATTCAGGTTGGAAGTTTATGGCAGGAGATGAGACAACAGACTATTTAGGAAATGCTAATAACATTGGTATATTTACACTGAATCATATTGCAAACTATGATAAGACGATTCTTCCAATATTAGATGCACCAGTAGGAAGTGTATATGTGCGAAATGAGATGGGAGATTTTGTATTGAGAGAAAGTGAAAAGAATAATTAATTCACAATACAATCGTATTAAAAAAGCAGGTAGAGAGAAATCTTTACCTGCTTTTGATATTACGGACATTATTTTATTCACAACTAAAGTATGCATGCAATAATCGCATTAATGATATTTCGTCTTGAACACCGCCAGTCTCTCTGGCAGAATGCATAGCCAGAATAGGAACTCCAATATCCACTGTTTTCATTGGTAGCCAAGCGGATGTAATACTACCAAGGGTGCCACCGCCTGGAATATCAGAACGGTTTGCAAATTTCTGGTATGGAATTGCATAGGTCTCACAGATTTGTTGTATCACACCAATTGCTTCGGTATCTGTAGCGTAACGCTGATTGCTGTTCCATTTTATGACAATTCCCTCGTTTAGTTTGGAGAAATTAGTAATATCATTTTTTTCTGGATGATTAGGATGTAATGCATGGGCTACATCTGCGGAAATCATATAACTTTTATGTAAGGTATTGATAAAGGTTTCCTCGGAAGGAATAAAGGCAGTATATATTTTTTTCAATAGATTATGCATACTTAAGGAATCTGCCCCTTGCTTAGTTCGACTTCCGATTTCTTCGTTGTCTAAAAAGCCACATAACATAATATCTTTGTCATTATCTTCTGTCATGGTGATTGCTTGTAAGGAGGCATAAACCGAAGTAAGATTATCCAATCTTGGACAAGAGTAAAATTCTTTTCTAGCTCCTAAGAGACATCCGCTTTCGCAGTTGTAAACACTTAAATCATAGTCTAGAATTTGATCTTTATCTGTTTTGAGTTCTTCGGCTAAAAATTCTAAAAAATTAAATGCATCTGTATCTTTCTTATTTGTATGCATAGAAAAAAGAGGCATCATATCAATTTGTTTATTAAGCTCGACCCCCTTATTTATAGAACGATTCATGTGAATAGCCAAATTAGGAATCGTCAGAAGTGGTCTTTTAAAATCTACAATTTTTGTTATTGGTTTGAAAACAGAATCATGATTTTTTAAGGTGACTTTTCCCGCTAAGGATAATGGACGGTCCATCCAAGTATTTAAAATGGCTCCTCCGTAAGTCTCGACATTAAGTTTCCAGTAGCCTTTATCAAATAAATCTGGATTAGGTTTGATACGAAATCCGGGGTGATCCGTATGCGATACGCAAATTCGAAAAATGCTTTCATTTGTAAAATCCTCAGGTAAGCGAAAAGCAAACAGTGATGTGCCGAATAAATCTGTGTAATAGGATTTGCCAGCCTCTAAGTTCCATGTGCTGTCAAAAGTAAGTTCTTTAAAACCAGCTAATTCCAATATTTTTTTTGATGTATCCACTACATGATATGGTGAAGTGGCTGTATTAACAAAATCTAAGAATTGAGTTGTCAGTTCATTTGTAAATGCTGTTCCCATATAGTTCCCTCCAATGCAACAATCAAATTATATAATTATATTTTAGCGAAAGAATGTGCAATGTGCAACTGGAATAAAATTAAATTACTTGTCAAGTTTTTATATGAATGGTAAAATTTTTATATGTTGTATTTTAGAAATAAACGATGAATTGCCATGAAAAAGAACCATTTATGTGTTTTAATATAGAAAAATTGCGATTTTTATGAAAAAGGAGCTTATAAAATTATGAAACGATTTACAAAAAAGATAATTGCTGGAGTGCTTGCCTCTGTTGTTTTGGCAGGAGTGACACCTACCGTTGAAAAAAAACAGAAACCTGCCTCTA
>FR899722.1:26317-26506 GCA_000437275.1 Clostridium sp. CAG:411
AAAAAAAACAGAAACCTGCCTCTATTTATGCGGAAAATGCATCACATTGGTATTCGCAGAAAGGATGGACATACAATGGGAAAAGTCTTACATCGTTATGTTATATTACATCCTATGCCATGATTTTAAGAACTATGGGATATGATGCAAACCCTGTTGATGTATATGTTGCAAATGGAAAAAGCAATT
>FR899723.1:0-13441 GCA_000437275.1 Clostridium sp. CAG:411
CTCTCTCAAGATTCCGAGAGATCATTTCTTATAAAATAAATAAGATGAGCAGAAAAACTACTTTTTACTACTTCCGCAATCAGCCGCTTCATTCCAATATCCAAGCTGTCAGACAAAATGTAGATAAATCCAATACACATATATATAGATTATTCTTTTATTCCTATACTCTTCTATATTAAAACTTTTATTTCAATTTTTATATATAAGAAAGGAACAGTAAAAATCAGTAAGTTAAGTGTTAATACAACCAGGAATACAACATTGTTTACCATAATGAGTTCTAAGATATTTGCCTGTGCCAGTATCATCAAAACTGAAGAACAAATCGTTGCTTTTGATGATTTCATATCCATACTGATAAACAGAGCTATACATTTCATATTCTCAGTTTATATATTCTCACTTTACTCTTTTCCATCTTGCCTCTTGCTCCAGTAGGTTTTTTCTGCATATAATGTCTGCAAACGATACTCGACCAGACAAATAATAGCATATATCTGATTATGAATTATTTTGATATTATATAGTAGAAATTGTGTAAGCATATCAAAAATCTAGGTACTAATTTGGATTTTTAAAAAATTTTCATTTTTTTGTTGACATCCTTTGTTTCGTATGTTATCATATTGATTGTCTTGAGAAACACAGACGCGGATGTGGCGGAATGGCAGACGCATCAGACTCAAAATCTGACGGGGGTGACCTCGTGAGGGTTCAAGTCCCTCCATCCGCATTGACCTTATTCTTATAAAAGAATAAGGTCTTTTTATTTTATTTACGCTACTATCTTTCGGAAGTTTTTCAATAGAAAACAATACTTGATTAAACTTTCTTCTATAAACTTCACTTATCTTCCCTTTCATTTATTTGTAATTTTCTAAATAATATTGGTTTAACCATTTTACTACTTCACCTCTTCCTTCCTCCGAAAACACAATCTCCTTTTGAACAATCTTCTCTTCAGGAGTCGCATCAAAAGAATAAGGCTCATCCCAAACGGATACCAAAAATTTATCGGTTTCATCTTCCTTCTTTATTTTTTCAATTCTATATCGCATTCCTTTTAAACTTCCCGAAAAAATTCCTTTATAATTATAAAATTCTAATGACAATATTTTATCCTTCTCTATCATTCCTATTCCTCTTTCCTTATAATTTCTATCTCCTTTAGAGTATCACTTTTTTCTTCTTGCAGCAACTATATTAGACTTTTTGACTTTTGTTTCAAGTATTAGTATAATTGTAATACGCTTATTTACCTGATAGTTTCTATCCGTAAATAGCAAATTAAATTAATAATAAATAGAAAGGAAACTAATTATGGCACAAAATCCAATTGTAACAATCACACTTGCAACAGGAAACGAAATCAAAGTTGAGTTATATCCTGATATTGCACCAAATACTGTAAATAATTTTATTTCACTTGTAGAAAAAGAATATTATAATGGATTAATTTTCCATCGTGTAATTCCTGGTTTTATGATCCAGGGTGGTTGCCCAGACGGAACTGGTATGGGTGGTCCAGGTTATTCTATTAAAGGTGAATTTTCTCACAACGGATTCGAAAACAACTTAAAGCATACCGAAGGCGTAATCTCTATGGCTCGTTCTGCTATGCCAAACTCTGCCGGATCTCAGTTCTTTATCATGCATAAAACATCCCCTCATTTAGATGGAGAATATGCTGCATTTGGTAAAGTAACAGAAGGAATGGAATATGTAAATGAAATTGCAGAAACTCCAACCGACTACTCTGACCGACCAATCACAGAACAAGTTATAAAATCTATGACAGTTGATACCTTTGGTGTTGAATACCCAGAACCTGAAAAATACTAATTTTAATTTCAACTTTTATCATTAATAAAAGACGTATACCTTCCGCTATGCCCTCCAAATGTCAGACTAACATCTAACAATTAGAGGACACTGCGTATTGAGCTAATTCCTCAATAGCAGAAAGTATACGTCCTTTTCTTTTTTCTATTATTTTAATACCGTCTTTAAATTCTTTATTTCGCTCTTTGTTTTAGCTGATACCATATTATCATATCTGTAGAATACAAAACCACTAACCTGTTTATATTTTCTTGCTGCTATTACCTGTTTTTTCAATTCCTGCTTGCTACTGCACCAACCAATATCGCCAATTACTTTTGCTTCATTTCTACTTATACCTGCCCTATAGGCTGCCAATCCAATATATAGTTTTACTTTACTACTTTTCTTCATAGCCGCCCACTGTTTAACAGTATTTTTATATGGACAATATTTATTTGTAAATGACCAGTATACTTGCGGACAGATATAATCTACATAACCAGAATTTGACATCCATTTACGCACATCGCAATAATATCGATCCGATGCATATAAGTTATTGATATTTCCAGCCGGACTCACCCCGAAACTCACGCTCTTATCAATCTTTTTTATACTGCTATATACCATTTTAAGCAATTGATTTACATTATTTCTTCTCCAACTCACAATAGACATCGCCGTTTTTTTATTTTTCTTACAATTCTTTTTATATGCATTATATTCCTTGGCATCAAAATTATTTTTGTAATTACTTCCTAATGCTGGATAAAAATAATCATCAAAATGAATTCCATCTACATCATAATTTTGTACAATTTCTTTTACTCCATTCACAATCAATGTCTTTACATCACTTTTAGAAGGATTGTAATACTTCGCCCCTTCCAAACTTAGTACATTTCTTCTTTTGGAACTACTACTAGACTTCATCCACTTTTTGGCTGAATTTGAACTAGATAAATAGCTTGTTTTCATATTATTAGACATTACTCTATAAGGATTAAGCCACGCATGAAACTCTAAGCCTCTCTTATGTGCTGAACTGATCATATATTTTAGTGGATCATACCCTGGATTTTTCCCCTGTTTACCAGAAATAATCGCTGACCAAGGAAAATATTTAGAAGAATACATTGCATCTCCATATGGACGAACCTGAACAATGACTGTATTCATTTTCAAAGACTTGCATTTCGTAAACATATTATCAATATATTTTTGGAACTGTCCTTTGGACATCTTACTTACACCAGCACTCTGAAATTCTAAATACGATATCCAAACCGCTCTCATTTCTTCAGTGTTTGATGCACTGGCTGCCTCTATACTTTCCGATGATTCCATATCCTGTTTCATTATTGTCTGAAAGAAAGCAGGCCCTTTCCAAACACCTACAATCAGAGCTACTACAATAAATATACTCACTATTCCGTTAACATTGCTATTTTTCTTCATTATACTATCCTTTCTTAAATTTTATTTCCATAAATATTACATACTATTTTATGCAAAGCCTAACACCCTATATCTAAAAGTTCTAACAAAATCTATACGCACAAAATCCTCCACTTGTAAAAGTGGAGGAAAATTGTACCCTTATCATCTTCCCGTTGGATATTGCTGAAATATCTGTCTTGTTGTTTGATAAATATTTTTAGCTGCTTTTTTCTGAAATGTCGTATCCACCAAATTAGCCCTATCCGAACTATTCGAAATAAATCCCAATTCTATCAGTACCGCTGGAACTGTATTTTTATAAATCACAGTATAATTGGCTGTTTTCACCCCTCTGTTGACAGTTCCCATCGCAGATACCAAGTTACTCTCAAATAAGGATGCCATCTTCTGACTGGTCAATCCATTTTTTTGTTTCGTATTATTATTAGTACTATAATAAACCTCTGTTCCTTTTGCAGCCGTATTCGTAGCAGAATTCATATGTAAACTGATAAATAAATCTGCTCCTATCGAATTTGCATATGCTGCCCTATCACTCAATGTAACAAAAGTGTCATTGTATCGAGACCAATACGCCTTTACATCTGATTCAGCACTATTAAAATATGACTTCGCATATGTGTATAAAATGGAATAGGTAATATCCTTTTCATTGTACCCTCCACTTTGCGCACCCGGATCAGAACCACCATGTCCACAATCTAATACGACGATATTTTTATAAATATTTTTTGGATTTCCAACATCAATCCAAATATAGTTATCCTTAGTATGAATTTTATATCCCTGCAATTTACTTGTAGTAAACAAAATCTTTGTTTTTCCATTACTTGTCAAACTCACTTTACTACTTGTAACAATTTTATTACCGATAAAGACAGGATTCTTTTTATAGAAATCCACATGATCTCCTGGTATGGTTACACAAAACTGTTTTTTATAATAGTAATCTGCATCTTTAACATCTGTAGCCTGTACCCCTTCTGGTAATTGAAAGGAAATGGAAGCATTTGATACCACTGGCTGTGTTCCTCCAGTATTAGCATCCTTAATCTCTGATGTTTTTGCCCCACTGTTCCAATTATATACATAACCTAATTCGGTCGCAGTAAATCTTGCCGGAATCATCAAATAGTATCTTCCTGTTGCTCTATTCTTTATCCGCATTGGAGCTGTTTCAATATCTTTACTATTTCCATTCACAACCGCTTTTGTTTTTCCAATTGTGTATACAATAGTACGTTCTCCTTTTTTTACTGTAATCGTCTTTTTGGAACTATTATAGTCGCAAGTTGCGCCTAGCCCAGCAGCAAATACTTTTTTTCCGTTCACCAAAACCGTTGCATTTTCAATTATACCAGGCATATTACTAAGAGAAATCGCTTTGCCGTTATAAGATGCTTTTACTTTAGTACCTGTATATTTAACCCATGCCCCGTTTTTATATAATTCCAACCAACTGTATTTGATATGTCCCTTTTTATTTTTACTATCCCATGTATATGTATAGCCTAAATTTTCAGCGACAAAACGAACAGGAACCATAATTCGAGTTACCTTCGCTTTTTTATATTGGACAGCCTTCATTGCTACATCCATTTTTTTCTTTTTTCCATTTACAGTTGCTGTTTTGCTATTTAATTTTAAAACTACAGTCTTGTCAAATTTTTTGATTGTAAGTTGCTTTGCTGTACTGTTATAGGTACAAGTTGCATTCAATCCATTTTTAATAACATCAACATAATATCCCATTGAAGTATCATCAATGATAATTCCAGGTGTATTCTTTACGTCAATTGCCTTTCCATTTATAGTAAATCCAACCTGTGCTTTATTATAATTCACACTTTTTCCATCATAAACTAAAGCAAGTGTATTCGCCGCATATACTACTCCTTCTGGTCTGAAGAAAAGAAGCACTATCAATAGACATGCAACCAACACTCTCGCGTTCTTTTTTTTCATATACTCACCTCTTATGTACTTTTTATACATCGATTCTATTATATAAAAATGTTAATTTGATGTCAACATTTCGACTATTATGCACCAATTTACACAAAAAGCGAGATTTGAAACTATTTTTTATAATTATCATAATAAGGGATTAATAAATATGCATTTTCGTGAATTGTATCCTCCTGCAAGCCATTTGTACATTTGATTTCATTTATATAACACTCTACACTGCCATAATCATCCGTATAATAAGAAACTGCATAATCCCAAAGAGTACAATCCTTTTCAACCCGAATTGATTTTACCATCTTTTCTCTTGGATTTTCTGAAACAGCTAATGTTTTTATATTCATATTAAATAGCCTGATCATAACCATTAAAAACATAAAAATGATAACGTTTACACCAAACAATACTTTTCTGCCTTTTTTATTTATTTTTATTCTTTTCATTTTGCCTACCTCCTAATTCGAACAAATGTTCTTTTATTATTATAAGAACATTTGTTCGAATTGTCAATAAATAAATCAAAAGAATTCTTTCAAATAAGCAAAAGTCAAGCAAACACTCGTTTGCGAACATTTGTTTGACTTTTTTGTTTTTTTCTGCTATACTAATTTATATTTACATAAAATGAAAAATATATTTCAAATAGCGGTACACTGTTTTTTATTTTACTTATGCTATTTGTAATATTAGGAGGCGTATATATGAGTTATGGAAAAATCACACCAAAGCAGCAGGAAATTTTAGACTATATTAAAGCGCAAATCTTAAACAAGGGCTATCCGCCTGCCGTAAGAGAAATTTGTGAAGAAGTTCACTTAAAGTCAACTTCTTCTGTCCATTCCCATTTAGAAACATTAGAAAAAAATGGATACATTCGACGAGATCCTACTAAACCAAGAGCAATTGAAATCGTAGATGATAGTTTTAATCTATCACGTCGAGAAATTGTAAATGTTCCAATTGTAGGTACCGTTGCAGCGGGGCAACCTATTTTAGCAACAGAAAATATCGAAAGTTATTTTCCATTGCTTTCAGAAGATGTTCCATCTGGTGAAACATTTATGCTACGAGTAAAAGGCGATAGTATGATCAATGTCGGCATATTTGATGGCGATCAAATTCTTATTAAAAAGCAGCCAGTCGCTGAAAATGGTGATATTATTGTAGCACTTATTGATGACTCAGCAACTGTAAAAACATATTACAAAGAAAATGGACATTTTCGTTTACAACCTGAGAATGACAGGATGGATCCTATCATTGTTTCTGATTTGACAATACTTGGAAAAGTAGTTGGACTTTATCGTCGATACATATAAAACCAAAAGGGAAATCTCATTCAAAACGAGATTTCCCTTTTTTCATTCTAAATATCATTTCTATAGCTACGAGAACTGATTCTCACTACTATATATCTGACAAAATCATTTTCTATAAATATACAAATCTAAAATAACTCCGATATACTATTGCATAAAATTACCGAAGCAATACCACATACTAGAATTATTACCACATCTGGAATCTTTTTGCTTTTCCGCAATAGTGTTATTATAAAAAACAAAACAAGGAAAAATATAATTGTTCCTAATAGACCAACTCCACAGTTCTTCATAATTACCTGCTCTTGATAAAATAGAGCAAGTCCTGTACTAATCAATAATCCACCAATAATCGGCTTAATACACTTTCCAAGCAATTCAAATATGGTCAATTGTTCAAATATCTCATAGATATACATAACTGCACACAATACTGCACCAGAAGCACTAATTGCAACAATAAAGCCCGCTATTGCAACTGCAATACCTGCTGCGATACTTTGTGTTGAATTTATACCATAATAAAATCCAACACCTGCCAGCATTTTTGTCAGTATAGAACCTGGTAATGCATTCACGACTGGCAACAGTTGTGAATATAATTGTGTCTCCGTAATCTGCTGCCCTGTAAACATAGAATCCGCAACTGTTAGGTACGCTTCCCCGCCTCCAAATGATATCACAGAAGAGGCATAGCCTTTTAGCATATAAGAATAAGCCCCATGACACATAAGTAAAGCTGGAATCGCACATATAACTATTAGTGCAAGAAAAACAAATTCCTCTTTTAAAACATGCCTAAAGTCTCTTTTCACTTTTGTTACTTGTCCAGAAAAACTTTCATAAATTCCATTAGCTGCTATTAAAAACATTATAAGGTATAAAACACGCAAAAAATATACATTCGTAATAATCTGCGTCTTTCCAACACATAGCACATAACACAACGATACAATTAAATCAATACAAAATCGCCGCTTTGTCATCCCTTTTCCCGTAGAAAATATTACAAAAAAAGCTAATAATAATACATGAATGGTACTAATATCAAAAATTGGCTGCGCCTTCACTCCCAATATATGATATAATTCCTTTCCAAAAGTCAAAACACATACACACAAAATGACGGCAATTCTTTTTAACTTCATTTCTACCAATTCAAAACTATCAATTACCTTTTTATTATACAAAAAAAGCATGTACAAAATATATGCTGCAATACCAACAGAAATATATTGCGTTTGCAAAATAGCAGTATGACTAAATTTTGCAAACGCAATAATTAGAAGCAATGTAGCCAAGCCACCTGGTAATGCGATACAAATAGGTGCTAATAACATCCCTGGTATTCCAGCAATTGCCTTTCCAAGCGCAACCGCCATTTCCACTGGCAATGCACCAGGTGTAATATTGGATACAACAACAAATTTATTATATTCTTCTTGCGATACAAGTTTTTGTTCTTTTACTATTTCCTTTTCTATAACAGGTATCAGTGCATTTCCTCCACCAAAACCGATACATCCCACTTTAAGCATGGACATAAGTAGCTTTCCTAAGCGATTCATTCTATATCCTCCTAATTTTCACTTAGTATTTTATCCATTGCTCGTGACATTTTTAAGGCAATCTTGTAAATTATTATTCAAAATCTTCCACTTGTAATTCCGTTCCATCTTTCCAAATTCTCTCTAAATCATAAAACAAACGATCTTCTTTTGAGAACACATGCACAATAATGTCGCCATAATCCATCAGAACCCAGTTGCTATTGCGTACACCCTCAATTCTTTTTGGCTCAAAACCTGCTTCGCTCATCTTCTCCTCTACATTGTCTACCAATGCTGTTATCTGAGATGGATTTGATCCATCTGCAATTATAAAATAATCTGCAAAGCTTGCAATTTCCGTAATCTGTATTGCTCGTATATCTTCACCTTTTTTTTCATCTAATGCATGATAAGCAATTTTTGCCATCTCTTTTGCCTTTTCCAATCCCTGTGACATTGTATATCCTCCTTTTTTCTTATTATCAATCTTAACTAATTTTCTACATCATTTTTTCATAGAATTTATATGCAGCATATGTAGTAGAATCAATATCGGCATCTGCCCCTTTCGATTCTAAATAGGATAATGTACTTTTTAGTATCTCATACATAGCACTATCTAAATTTTCATATGCTAATTTTCTACACTTGGGAAGTTGTTCTAACATTTTTCTATTTGGTTCAATGTAATCTGCAATAAAGATAATCTTTTCAAGGTCAGTCATATCTGGTTTTCCAGTCGTATGAAAACGGATTGCATTTAATATTTCCTCATCCTCTACTCCATACTCTTGTTTCGCCAAAAGAGCACCTATCTTGGCATGCAATAATTGTGGCGAGCGTCTTTCTGCCGAACTAACCTCAATATTATTCTTTTTTGCTGTCTGCAACAATTGTTCATCTGTATAATGTTTTGCACAATCGTGTAGTAATCCTGCCAATTGTGCCTTTTTTAAATCCACGCCATGGCACATTGCCAAAGCTCCTGCTGTATAACGCACTCCCAATGTATGCTCAAATCTTTTCTTTTTTAGAACACTGCGTAATTTTTCCTGTATCCCTAACAGTTCTTCCATCTCACTCAGTCCTTTCCGCTGTGTACAAGTCCTGCTGAAAAATAAATGTCTCAACATTTTTAGGAACCAAATACGAAATAGACTTTTTTTCTGCCCTGCGTTTTCTTATTTCAGTTGAAGAAATTTCAATGGTAGGCATATGAAGCAAATGAATATCTGCACAATATTTTTTATGGAGTATATCAATCTGTTTTTCTAAGCTTTCATAGGATGCTCCATCTCTGGTCGCCACTAAAAAGCTAGTACTTTTCAACAACTCTTCCGCATACTTCCACTGTTCTAATTGAAACAGCGAATCCGCTCCTATCAGAAAGTAGTATTGATATTGCGGGTATTTATTGTGTAAAATTTTCATTGTTTCATAGGTGTACGTGTTTCCCGTTCTCTCGTATTCCAAGGTCGACACAGAAAAATAGGATTTTTGTTCAATCGCTAATTCTACCATCCTTTTTCTGTCATTTTCTGAAGCCAGTTCTTTTAAATTCTTATACGAAGGCTTTTTGGAAGGCATAAAAAGTACCTCTTGTAAATTATATTCTTCATAGGCACGTTCTGCCAACAATAGATGGCCAAAATGAATCGGATTAAACGTACCACCCATGATTCCAATTCTTTTTTTCATATTCGCTCCACCTTATTTTCCTACTTATTTTTTTGCTACAGGTAGTTCAATCTTATTCTTTTTCTTTGGATCATTTGATGGTTTATATAATACAATTTTCTTTCCAATCACTTGTACAACCTGTGATCTTGTACGCTCAGATACAACTTGTGCTATCTCTCTTGGATCATCTGCACAGTTCTTTAATACACCAATTTTAATCAATTCTCTCGCATCTAATGCTTCTCTAATTCCATCTACAATCTCCGTTGTCAAGCTTGCTTTTCCAATGTGATAAATCGGTTCAAGCTTCATGGCAAGGGATTTTAAATATGCTCTTTGCTTACTCGTCATGTTTTTCCTCCTCATTCTTTCGTTACACATGTTTTCTAATTATAGCATTGTACATGTTTTTTGTAAAGCAATCCTTACAATCGTCAGCCTTTTCCAGTATACATAGTCACAGTTCTAAGGTTTGCATCTCTGACATGGTTCATAACCCATTGAAATGACTTCTTCCCTTGTTCCTATATATGTGGTCTTATTTCTTTCTTTTATATCCTTAACGCCACTGCATCCATCTTTATGAAACTTTTTTGTATTTTTATTTAATATGAACGTAGTGCTAGTTTCCTGTGTTGTATTTTCATTCTTTGTTTTCTGTTTATTTTCTTCTGTAGTTTGTTCTTTTTTGTCAGAAGTATTCTTTTCTAATGTACTTTCCCCTGTCGCATAATTGATACTCACGCCTGGTTGACAATTATACACAAATACATGAAAGCATACTCCTTTTCCCTTGTCCTCAACTGAGTATGCCTCCATCTCCACACCATCTGCTACCAGATTCTTTTCTGTATATATTGGTGTTACCCGATATAACACATGATGATTCGTCTTTTTTACATAATCGGCAACCTCATCTTCAAACGGAAGCATTCCTTCTACATTCATATACCGAGTACCTGTAATCAAGTTTTTTTCATTCGCATTTTCTCCTGCTAATTGAAATCCAATCAGGTGACAACGATTATACAGATACTTACCATCTACAAAATCATATTTCACAGTATGCCATCCAGATGGCTTTATCATACCAATTTTGCCGCGTTTCTCTGTAGGCATAAGTTCTTTACAAATATTTGCATATGCCACACCACACCTGCCCAATGAATCAAGTTGGCTATATTGTTCAAAGACATCCGTAGTAATTTCTTTTTCCTTAAAATCAGGTTTATTATTTTCTAGTTCAACATAGGGAGAACCCTCATACTCTGGAATACTATTCTTTGTTATTACACTTTGTTTCGATTGATTTTCCTGTTTTCCATAATAATCTGAATGATTCACACCATCCGATGGTATACCAGATACACAGGAAGTCAAAAAAATACAAATGACAAGTAATAAACTATAAACACTTTTTTTGAGTCTCACTTTGCTCTCCCCTTTCGAAAATTATTCAAAACATTCACCTATTCAAATTCTACCCTTCTAGCCCATTTTTAAATACCAACATCATTTCATGGGTAAGGCTTAACCCTTCTTTATACTCTGGTATATCTTCTCTGTCCACCCACTCTGCACACGCTAATTCCTCCTGATCCAACGTAATCTCTTGTTCTTCAGCTACATCACAGAAAAAACCTAGAAGTAGATTACTATCAAATCCCCAAGGCTGCGATTTATAATATTGTATATTTTTTACCTGCAAGCCAACTTCTTCCATTACTTCTCTTTTTACAGTTTCTTCTACCGTCTCTCCTATCTCTGTAAATCCTGCAATCAAAGCGTAACGTTTGTAAGTACGATTTGCATATTTGGTAAGTAATAATTTATTTCTATTTTTTACTGCCACAATAACTGCTGGTGCAATTTTAGGATAAATCATATTATGACAACAATTACAAAATAACATACGTTCTTTTTTATCATGTGTTGTTTTTTCTCCACACTTTCCACAATAGCGGTTATTTTGATACCATACATAGAGATGATACGCAGTCACTACTGCAAACACTGCCTCCTTGGGATAGCAGGTCCGTATCTGCTGCATCGTAACCCACTCTCCCATATCCGCAATTTCATTTTCTACGATCGCACCCTTACATGTATCATAGAGAAAAAATTGTTTTGTATCTATTGAGAATAAATAGATGTAATCTTCTTTTTCTTTTCTTGTACATTCACCATATGTAAGAAATTCAAGATTTTCCTGATTATTCTTAACTAAAACTCGTGCCCCATCATATGCAAGTACATAATCTTCCTCCCGAATCTCCTTTTCTTCATAATGATTATTAAATTGAAGTGGTAAAATATCCTGTATCATCTTTTTCACCTATTCTTTCTATGAATATCTGTTAGTATTTCCTTTATCAAAAGCATACATATGTGTTGTACAACTAAAAATAATACCTAGTAATATAGCTTTGCAGTAGCAGCCAAGACAAGACGATTTTCTTTCCACACTCTTGAAAATTGTGAGTTTGGCAATGGACAAGGAACCGAACCTATTTCAATCGTAACCGTAGGAAGCTTTTTGCTGGCAGCAACCCAATCTCCAAATCCCGTAGCATGGGTCTTATTATATGCCCCTCCCACAGGCATATATCCAGTTTGCGATCTTATTACATTCAATAATGAAATTTCTCTCTTTCTCGCATTACCTGTCTGTCCAAAATTCCAATATAAAATTCTTCCCATGGCATGATAACTAATCACTGCCGTTGGTTTTTTCTTATTTACAACACTCACCAATATCTTTGATTCTTTTTCTGATACAGGTCCTGCCCCTTTATACCCAAACGCACTCGGTGCTTTTTGTGAAGAAGCCAATAATCTCCAATATGGATTAAAATTACGATTTAGATCCACTCCTCTGGCATTGGCTTTCCATATTGTGTAATAGGAATGTCTTCCCCTTGCATATCTCTTGCACATTGCTTTTATGTTATTTCGCAATGCTGAATTTCTAATGCCTTGTGGTCCATACTGACTAATGGTTACTCCATCTGGATTTGACATAGGCACAATTTTAAAACATACTTTATCGAACAGTTGACTAAAACATTTTCCTTTATATGTACCTGTATAATAATTTGCACAATAAAATTCAATCTGTTTCATCACTAACTGTGACACCATATATTCTCTAGCATGAATCGCCGCCTGCACAAATACCGTTTTTTTAGCATTGGGATTTCCCAATGTAATCTGATATATGGTACGATTATCCCAGCTTTTTCCTAATGACTCACTTTTTATAATATCTCCATATTTCTTTTCTAACGCCTTTATATCGGACACCATTTCTTTATAAGAATATTTCTGATGTTTGGAATTCACAATTTTCATTCCCGCTTCTTTATAATATGTGCCACTTTTTTTCTTTTTTACTATAACCTTAATTTTTTTCTCAATGTTTGACCCATCTGTGGTACGCACCTTTATATATGTTGTTCCCACATGCTTTCCAGTAACCTTTCCCTGTTGTGTAACCGTCGCAATTTTTTTATTTATGCTACTCCATTTTAAGGTCTTATTACTGGCCTTTGATGGCTTTATTGTAATCACAACATTTCTTGTTTGTCCTTTTGCTAATACGATTTGATTATTCGTCAAATATTTTGTAGATAA
>FR899723.1:13523-24995 GCA_000437275.1 Clostridium sp. CAG:411
CAAACTTATCACTACCACTGTCTGCCCATAATCAAGCGCCTGTATTACTCCATTTTGAGTTACAGAGACAATTGCAGCTCCACTGACAGAATAATAGATTCTATCCTCGCATCTCGTATTTGCATCCTGTTCATCTGTGATAACTTGCGGTGCAAGCTGATAAATATCTCCTTTATCCATATTCACTTTTGTTTCGTCAACAGATAACCCTGAATGAGAAATACCTTCCACTGTAACAACGATTTCTTCTTTATAGGTCTCTCCACCTTGCATAAGAACCGCCTTAATTTTCGTAGTCCCTTCTTTTGTATTCGAAAAAATTTGTCCTTTTTCTGAAACTGTAAGCATTTCCTCATCTTCAACATCATAGGTAACACTTGCAGCATCACTCTTATTCAACCAACGAATATTAAAAATAGTTCCCTGATACATCGTTATATTTTTCTGTTCTACAAACGGAGTAACACCATCCGTAGAA
Organism: Clostridium sp. CAG:411; assembly: GCA_000437275.1. GTDB lineage: Bacteria > Bacillota > Clostridia > Lachnospirales > Lachnospiraceae > CAG-411. Next base: position 14,002 of record FR899723.1, read on the forward strand.
TCTCCTTGCAGTTCTACTTCATTCACTACGTTTTGTTGATTTCCTATAACCGTTTGATGCGTTGTATTGTTTGCATAAACATTCACTCCATCTTGTGCTGTAAACAAAAGTAGTGCTGCACAAAATACTGCACCCCATCTCTTCATCTTTCGCATTTTACTCCCTCTCTCTGTATAAAATAATAAATTAAGTATACCTATTTTTCGTTTTCTTCGCAACTCCTTCCCTCTAAGAAACCGCAATGTTCCTAATTTTATACTTGATTTTTCTTTTTTCTTTTTGTATAATAAATTTAATTTCAATGGAGAGATTGCTACGGCATCTCTCTATTTTTTTTTACTCTGAAAGCGGATTTTCCTAAAAAGCAGAGTAACTTTTCCACAATGATTTGTACAAATACATAAAGAGTATTGTTACAAAACAATTATAGAGTTTATATGAAAGCTCTAAATTCCAAAGAGAAATAGAGAGGAGTGATTGTTTTATGAACAATCGAAGTGTCATTCGTCGTATTGACCATCTTGGACGCGTGGTAATACCTAAAGACTTTCGCAGAGCAAATTGCATTCAGGATGGAGACCCCGTCGAAATATCTACAAACGAGGAAAATGATATTATTATCCGAAAGCATGATCCTCACCATGACTTAGCACATCACATTAAATATCTAGCAGAACAGGTAGAAATCAATAAATATGATTTAGAAAAAAACAAAAAAGTTTTGGCTCTTTTCAATCAACTTATTAAAGTTTTAGATGAATAATATTTCCCAAAAAATCATATCTACATTTAAGAGGCACTACTGCCTCTTTTTTGTTCTGTAAATCTCTACTTCTAAAGTACATCGCTTCATTTCATATCATACCTTCAAGTCAAATACACACTTGCATGCTTGTGATTCTTGTCACTTTGTGGTATTCTAAACGTATACGGTTTTAGGAGGCATTATAATGAAAGAAAAAAACAAAGGTATATTATTTATTTTACTTGCTGGAGTATTTTTTGCATCAATGACTATATTTTCCAGATTATCTGGAGATTTACCAACTATGCAAAAAGCATTTTTCCGCAATTTTTTTGCAGCAATTCTGGCGTTTTTCATGTTGATAAAAAATCAACATAATTTTTCTTATCCGCCTTCACTATTACCAATGCTTTTTGTCAGATCTATCTGTGGTACAATCGGTATTCTTTGCAATTTTTATGCGATTGACCATTTAGTAGTATCAGACGCTAATATTTTAAATAAGGTTTCACCTTTTGCCGCTGTAGTCTTTTCCTACTTTTTTCTAAAAGAAAAGATTTCTCTGCGACAAATTTGTACTTTACTTGGTGCCTTTTTTGGCGCTTTACTTATTATTAAACCAAGTTTTGCATTTTCTGATTTTGCACCTGGTGCTATCGGGCTTTTGGGAGGAATTATGGCAGGTGCTGCATACACAGCAGTTCGCTATCTCGGTCAAAAGAAACTGGAAAGCATGAAAATCGTCTTTTTCTTCTCAACATTTTCTTGCCTATCCATTTTTCCTTTTGTCGTGACAAACTATGCACCTATGCGTATGCAGCAGCTACTTTTTCTGATCTGTTGTGGCATCTGTGCTGCTGGAGGACAAATTTGCATTACAAAAGCTTACACGTATGCGCCTGCAAATGAAATATCTATTTATGATTATTTCCAAATTTTAGTAGCCGCAATACTTGGATTTTTTATTTTCAACCAAACACCTGATTTTATCAGTGTCTTTGGCTATCTTATTATATTTGCCATGTCATTTATTAATTGGTGGTACTCCAATCACAAGACAACGGCAGAATAATGCGATACTTAGCTTTCTATAAGCTTTGCTATAAATTATCTATCATACAAGAATGGGGGATTTTATTATGAAATGGTATGAGAACGCAATTTTTTATCACATCTATCCATTGGGACTATGTGGATGTCCATTTGAAAACGATGGTACTACATCGCAAAATCATTTTGCACAATTAAACGAATGGACTAACCATGTAGAAAAACTTGGATGTAATGCGATCTATATTGGTCCACTTTTTGAATCGGTAACACATGGATACGACACTACCGACTATAAAATGGTTGACCGAAGACTTGGAAAGAACGAGAATTTCAAGGAGTATGTAAAAAATTGCCACAATAAGGGGATTCGTGTAATTGTTGACGGAGTATTTAATCATGTAGGACGTAAATTCTTTGCATTTGAAGATTTAAAACAAAATCGAGAGAACTCTCGCTATAAAGACTGGTTCTGCAATGTGAATTTTTATAATAACAATGAATACAACGATGGATTTAGTTATGATAATTGGGGCGGCTACAACGTATTAGTAAAATTGAATCAACGCAATCCTGAAGTCAAAAATTTTATTTTTGATGTAATCCGCTTCTGGGTACAGGAATTTGATATTGATGGTATTCGTCTTGATGCCGCAGACGTTTTGGACCATGACTTTATGTGTGAAATGCGCAATGTTGCGAATACAGTCAAAGAGGACTTTTGGTTAATGGGAGAAGTCATTCATGGCGATTATTCTCAATGGGCGAACGACCAGACACTTCACTCTGTTACAAATTACGAGTTGCATAAAGCACTCTATTCTGGTCATAATGATCATAACTATTTTGAAATTGCTCATAGCATTCAACGTTCCCTTACAATCAACGGAAACAGACGTTTATATACCTTCGTTGATAATCATGACGTAGAACGTATTGCTACCAAACTTACAAATAAAGCCAACTTAATACCAGTTCACATTTTATATTATGGACTTCCTGGAATCCCATCCATATACTATGGTTCTGAATTTGGTATTGAGGGCAAAAAAGAGCAACATTCCGATGCAAGTTTACGACCTGCACTGAACCTTTCAGATTATAAAAACGCTTATACAGATAATCCACTTACCAGTTTAATCTGCAAATTAGGTGCTATTCACAAGCAGTTTCCTGAGTTTGTAGAAGGTCGTTACGAACAATTATATTTAACTAATCGTCAATTTGCTTATGGACGAATTTTAAACGATAGTGCAATTATTGTAGCTGTGAATAACGATGAAAATCCTTCTGAATTTTGGGTACGTATGCCAATCGATGCCACACAAGCTGTTGATTTATTGCAGGCCGATATTTCAGAGCCATCAATAGACGAATTAGAAGCTTTAGAGGCTGAGCAAAAAGAAGCTTTACTTAACAAAGGCTATACGCTTTTAGAAGCATTAAAAGAAAATTGTTCTTCTTTACAAACTTCTATTACTGCCTTTGAAAATGCATTAAATCAAAAAGAGGTTTCGTCAGCTATTGCTGAACAGAAACAACTACAAGAAGTAACAGAAAAACTAGCTACTCAACTTGAACAAACAACACTTTCACTGGAAGCACCAAAGCCAACTATTTCTGCAAACACACAGGTGCGCATTGAAAATGGACAGCTTGTTGTCAAATTAGAAGCAAATTCCGGTGCTATGATCCGTATTACAAAATAACATAAATCTAAAAAGGGCCTTTGAAACAGTTTTACTGTTCCAAAGGTCCTTTTCTTAATTTCTCGATTCCCTTCAATTGTGAACAAGGCATTCCTAAAAGTAATATTCCATCCTTCACTGCTATATATCCTTTTTCTCCTATAAATTCATTGCTTACACCAATAGGATAAGAATTAGATAATTGATACTCTTCTATTTCATATTTAAGTCCGCGTTCTGTGACTCCGATACTTTTATCACTCACCGAAAAAACAGATATATATCCTTTACACTGTTTTGAAAAAACAATTTCACCATTAGAAACTATAAATAGCACTTCTTCTCGGTCAATCAAAAAAATATTTAATGCTGGAAAATGTAATAAAGTTTGTATATTGGCAACGGTATGGGAAATACGACTGCCTCCTGTTCCACCAAGCACAATAAAAGTTTCATATCCCTTTTCCTTTGCGAACTTTATCGCATACAACGTATCAGTATCATCTTTCATAGGATTTAATTTTATCGTCTTTTCCTGTACTACAGTAGATTGTATAGAATCAAAATCTCCAATGACATAATCAGGAGTTAAACCAAGTTCCTTGGCTGTATCATATCCTCCGTCAACTGCAATAATCATGTCTTGCTTTTGAGGAACAGGTTTATAGCCATACCAATCTCCTGCTGCCACTATATAACAAACAGCTTTTTCTTTATTCACTCTCTTTACCTGCCAAATAATTGATGAACTGCTGTGCGGTTCTTCCCGAAATACCGCCATGACTCAATTCCCATTTATTTGCCTCTCTGCATAATTCCTCATCACTCAAAGTAATCGTGTCATATCTTTTAGCCAACTGGCATACGATATTGAAATATTCCTTTTGTGACGGCTTTGAATAGTTAATAGAAACACCAAAACGATTTACTAAGGATAATTTTTCCTGCATAGTATCGGAACGATGTAATTCATCCTGACTCATATCAGAACGGTCACTCCAAGTCTCACGAATTAAATGTCTTCGATTTGATGTAGCATAAATCAATACGTTATCAGGTTTTGTTTCCAAACCACCTTCTATAACTGCTTTTAAATACTTATATTCGATTTCAAACTCCTCAAAGGACAAATCATCCATATAAATAATAAAACGATAATTACGGTCTTTAATCTGGGCAATAACAGTAGATAAATCCTTAAACTGATGTTTGTAAATTTCAATCATACGAAGTCCCTGGCTATAATACTCATTCAAGATAGCCTTAATACTTGTAGACTTTCCTGTTCCGCTATCACCAAATAACAAACAGTTATTTGCTTTTCTTCCTTCTACAAATGCCTTTGTATTATCTACTAATTTTTGCTTCTGAAGTTCATATCCAACCAAATCATCCAGTACAATATTATCCGTATTTGTTATTGGTATTAACTCTACTCCTGCTTCTTCATGTCTTACACGAAATGCCTTGTTTAAACCAAACTTTCCAACTCCATATGTTTTATAAAAATTCGTTACAAGCTCAAAAATCTCTTCTTCATCTTTTGCAGCCTCAATCTTCTTGCTTAACTCCTGTACTTTGTCACTCACATTTTTATTATATCGACGCTCCACCTTTTTTACGGCTGTATAATTTAATACAACAGAAAAACAATTGATTCCTAATTCTTGTTCCATTTTTGAAAAATCGTAATCAAACAATGCCTTTATAATTTTAAAATCACTTCTTGCAAATTGATTGACGGTTCCATTTGTTGCACCAACCTTTTCACAAGTGATACTAAATGGATTTTCATTCGTTGCTAATATATATGCCAGATAATTATGCCACAAATTTTCATCAAACCCGTATTTAGTTGCTACGTCCAAAAGTTTATTAATTTCTACATAAATCCTAGTATTCAAATCTTCTTTGACATAATTTCCAGATTCAAAATCTTCACAAATTTTTGCTAATTGGAATAGTATACTGTCCTCTTTTAAATTACGATAGATAACTAATTTTGATACTTCTCGAAACATAATTTTTCCTCCATACTACATGTATAATATTTTCATTTTATAAAAAGAGACTTCAACAAATTTCTAACAAAGTCTCTCCTTATAAATGAATTTTCATCGAATATAAACAATGACATCCAGTATTCCTGGATGTCATATTTTTACATATATGCAGATATAATATCAATAGTTTCTGCATATGCACTCTCTAATTCTGTTGTCCATCCATTAATCTTAGTCATATCACATTCGCCTCGAAGTTCATCTACGATTTTTTGTGTTAAATCAGAAATCTTTGTCAATCCCAGATTACTTGCAACTCCCTTTAGTGTGTGTACACTTTGCTCTGCATTTTTACAATCAGCAACTCTAATCTCTGAAACATACTTTTCGTAGTTTTGATCTGATGGAAACTTCTTTATAAGGCGCACACAAATTGCCTCATTATTTGCAAAACGCTTCATCAGTTCTGGAATACGATTTCCTGCTTCTTCTAATCGAATTAATAATTCTTCCGTCATGTATTTTCCCTCCACTTTTTATATGCAACACTATATCATCTGTCAAGAACTCCCTTATTTCTATTTTCTAAACAGATAATTATATTTTAACAATGTTGCATTTCATTTGTCAATATTATATCGACTTTCTTTATTTTCCTCTTAACTAAATAAATCATTCTTCTTTAATATAATGGCTGCCACAGTACAAATACATACAATAAATGCCAGCATAATAGGGAAGCCATATGCACTATTCGTTAGTGGCAAACTTTTTTCTAAGTTCATTCCCCATAATCCTGATACAATATTAGGAATAGAAAGAATTACAGTAACAGAAGTCAATACCTTCATTACATTATTCAAAGAATTATCCATTACAGAAGAAAACAATTCTCTTGTTCCATTTAAAATATCACGATAAATATTCGCCATTTCAATCGCCTGTTGGTTTTCAATAATAACATCACTAAGCAATTCCTGATCTTCGGGATATTGCTTAATTCTTGCATATCTTGTAAGTTTATCTAATACAACACCATTTACACGCAGTGAAGTAGCAAAATAAACTAAATCCGATTCTAACTCATGCAATTCAATTAAGTCCTGTTTTGTCGTTCCTTGACTCAAATGTAGCTCAATTTCCTCTCTCATTTTGTCAATACGTCTTAGATAATGCAAATAAGCTGATGTATTACTATACAATATTTGATATACAAATCTTGTCTTTTTAAATGTATGAAACTCCCTTACTTTTTCATTGATAAAGGGGCGAAGTACCAATGTATCCTCCAAACATACCGTTAATATCATCTTATCCATAAGAATAATCGCTAAGGGTATGGTTGTGTATGCCTTATTTCCGTTTCTTATTTCTTTTGAAGGAACATCTACTAATATTAACGTATAATCGTCCGTGATTTCAATACGTGATGTTTCCTCCTCATCCATGGAAGCTCTAAGGTCATCTGCGTCAATCTTACACACAGCGGACACTTCCATAATTTCCTCTAAACTTGGATCAGTCAGGCAAATCCATGAATCTTCTTCTATTTCATTTAAGGTATGCAATCTACCATCCATACTTTTAAAGATTCTCAACATTCCTATCGCCCTCCCTTTCTATTTGATTTATATGACTACTTGGATATTTTATCAACTTTAATTCTGTATATACCAGATCCTTTTTTTACGCTTTTTTTCACTCGTATGTACCAAGTACCAGCAGGCCAAACATCAGACCTTGCTGTCTTTATCGCATTAATTCTTGAGATTGAAAAAATAGGCTTTGCAGAAAAGTTTATCTTTTTCCCAGTAGCAGTTCGCGTTGGCGGTATTACTTCAAGACTAATTTTAGAAGTTCCAGTTGTAGAACCTTCCAAAGAAATTCGCACTTTTGAAGCTTTTTTTAAAACAAATTTATACCAATCATATTGTGAAGCAGTATCACTTATCGTGACAATTCCAGCAGCACTTTTCTTTCCTAAAGTAAGCTTTAATGCTGATTTTTTCTGCTTTCCACTCTTATCTGAAATAGGAGCAAACAGGTAACGGAACTGATATGCTCCTGTCACATCCGATACCTTCAAATAATAATTTCCTTTTTTTACGGCAAATACAGATAGATATTCTGTCGAAGCATTATTATTTGTAGCAACACTAATTGCCTTCTTTGCATTATTACATAATACCACTTTGGGTTTTCCAAATTCATCCTTATCGTAAGATGCTTCTGCATATATTACTCCCGCTCTTGGAACATTTAATTTGTAGTAGATCGTACTATTTTTTCCACCTTGATATGCTTTTACATATTTTCCATTTTCCAGTATCCGAGACTCACTGGAAATCTGTTGTAATTCAAAGCAAAAAAGATGTTCTGCTATCCATTCAGACTCTGCATCCCAAGTCAATTTTATATAATATGTACTATTTTTCTTTGCCTCAAAGGATCGAGAATATATCATATTCCCCTGAGAATCAATCTTAACATCCTGTAATGTTCCCACTAATTTGGTACAATCAGAATCACTGTAAATCCCTATCGTTATATTTCCCCGTACATCATTATCGGTATCATCTTCACCTATAATTCCACTTCCAGAAATACTACTGCCCGTTACAGTTCCTCCTGTAATACCATTATTTATAATTCCATTCGTAGACTTTTTTCTTGTATATATATTGCAGGAAACAATTCCAGCACTGGTAACTACAATGGGTGCAACCACCGCTTTATCCGAATAAACTTCTGGATTTATTTCATATTCACTGACTGTCTGTAAATCTTCTGTATCTCCAGATGTCATAAGGTGCGGAATCATCTCCGTCACTTCTGTTGTTTGTTCAATTCCAATTATATCCTGTGCCGCACAGTTCGTATAGGGTACAGAAAAAAACATGCTTCCAGCCAATACCATGGCAATCAATCTTGCTTTTCTCATTTTGCAATTCCTCTCATAATGGATTTTGTCTTTTACTATTTCCTACATAACAAAATGCCTGTCTTGAGCAGGCATTTCTACTTTCCATATCATCTTTTTTATTATAACACAATCCATTTCATTTCTCTACCCAATTTCCATGTTTATTTTCAAAACCCCGCTATTTTACAATAATATCACCTAATATTTACATAGATTTGTTGTAACCTATATTTTCAAAAACAAACTTATACAAAAAGAAAGCTACACCTTCTTTTTTGGTTTGAAAATCACCGAACCAATATACCCAAAAATAAGTGCCGCAGAAATTCCAACCGCTGAAGCTGTAAATCCGCCTTTAAACAAACCTAAAAAGCCGTATTGATCAATCGAATCTTTTACGCCTTGGTATAGCACATTACCAAACCCAACCAGAGGAACCGTTGCTCCTGCCTTTCCCCATTCCGAAAAAGGTTTATATATTCCAACCGCTCCCAGTAATGCACCCAAACAAACCAAAATCACCATAATTCTTCCCGGCATAAGTTTTGTTGTATCCATCAATATTTGTACCAGCCCACAAATTATTCCACCAACCACAAATGCGATTAAATAGTCCATATTTACTCCTCCCTCTCAAGCAATACACCATGTGCAATCCCCGGAACCGTTCGTCCCTCATTGAAACTAACTTTTGATAGCAACGCACCCGTTGGAACAAACAAAACTTTCTTCCACTTCTTCTTTCTGAATTGTTCCATTACATAGCCTGCCAAGGTCACCGCTGCACATCCACAACCACTTCCTCCTGCATGTACATCCTGTTCCCTTTCTTCATATATTTCAATGCCACAATCCATATGCTGTTTTTCAATGTCATAATTTTGGCTGGATAATATATCTAACAAAACTCTTTGTCCTACAAATCCTAAGTCTCCCGTTATAATTTTGTCATATTCTTTCGGCTGTGTCTGAAAATCCTCAAAATGTGCTTGAATTACATTTGCAGCCGCTGGTGCCATACAAGCCCCCATATTCATAGAGTCCTTCATTCCAAAGTCTGTGACTTTTCCCGTAGTAATGCCTGCAATCTTTACATATGGCCCATGCCCCAGCTTCTGTTTTCCAATGATAAATGCGCCACTTCCTGTAACTGTCCATGTTGCACATAAAGGCTTTTGATTTCCATAAGATAAAGGAAAACGAAATTGTCGTTCAGCCGCTTCTGTGTGGCTGGAAGTAACTGCAATTGTACGATTTGCAAATCCAGCTTCTACCATCATGGAAGCTAACGCCATGCTTTCTCCCATAGTGGAACAGGCACCATATACACCAAACAGTGGAATCTGATATTTTGCAATTCCAAAGGTACTAGCAGTAAGTTGGTCCTGCAAATCTCCTGCAACTAAATAGTCAATCTCTTTCGCCTCTATCCCTGCCTTGTTTAAGGCAATCTGCACTGCCCTCTCCTGCAAATTTCCTTCTGCTTCCTCCCAGGCAGAGCCACCACACATAGGGTCCTCCTCAATGCAGTCAAAATATTTTGCCAGCGGACCTTCTCCCTCTTTTTTGCCTACAATACTACTACAGCCTATAATATATGGGGGTTCCTCGTAACGTATGCTTTGTTGCCCGATATGTTTATTTTTTGCCATAGCACACACTCCTTATAGAAATCTTTTTCTTAGTATGTACTATCTCTTTTAAAAATATGCAAAGCATACCTACTCTTTTTTATATATTATTTTTCATCTACATATCCATAAAGTCCTCGAACAGATACTTCTCCGCTGGAAACAACTTCTCTTGTTCCATCTGTATATTCGACCAATAAACCAAAATCATCCGTTACCTCCAAGGCTGTTCCAAATTTTTCTTCTTTTCCTTTTAGTAGTCTAACTTGTTTTTGCGTAGTAATACAGGCATCACGATAATATTTTAAATATTCCTCTTTTTGATCTGGCCATTTCGTATACATAACATCTAATTCTTCAATAATAGCAGCCGTAAGCTCTGCTCGATTTACAGTTTTTCCAAGAACTTCATCCAGCGAAGATGCCTTGTTTTGAAGCTCTGCTGGAAAATCTGAAATCTTATAATGCACATTTATTCCAATCCCAGCAATCAGGTATTGAATGTATCCGCTTTCTCCTTCCATTGCCATCTCTGTTAAAATGCCACATATTTTTTTTCCTTTCATCACAATGTCATTTACCCACTTTATGCCTGGGCGTTCTCCTGTCACACGCTCTATTGCCCGTGAAACACACACCGAAATCCATGCGGTAATTTCCGAAATTTGATTCAATCCACTTTGTGGACGAAACAAAACAGACATATAAATTCCTGCATCTTTTCCTGATGTGAAATTTCTTCCTAATCTTCCTCTTCCAGCACTCTGTTCATTTGCAACAACAACCGTTCCTTCCTTGGCACCATTTTGCGCCAATTCTTTTAATCTGGTATTCGTAGAATCCGTTTGTTCAAAATAAATAATTTCCGCTTCCCTCTCTTTTTTTAAAAAGGAACAAATCTCTCCTGTTGTCAAACAATCCGCTGATTTTTCTAATCGATACCCCCGATTAGTC
>FR899723.1:25002-25277 GCA_000437275.1 Clostridium sp. CAG:411
ATCCCCCCGATTAGTCGCCGATACAATTTCGTATCCTTCTGCTCGAAGTTTTTTTACTGCACTATGGATAGCTGCGCGGCTAACGCCAATTTTTTGGCTCATAGTTTCCCCTGAAATATAATCTTTTTCTTCTTTTAAAAGTAATAATACTTGATCTTTTGTCATAATCCGTTTTCCTTCCATTACATTAATTAATAATTTCTAATAATTTCAATTTCATTATTCTTACTACTCATTATAGCACACTCCCTCTATTTGGTCATGAAAAAGAACGG
>FR899723.1:25297-81720 GCA_000437275.1 Clostridium sp. CAG:411
CGGAACTTATTCTTCCCTTGCCAATACCCTCTAACAAAAAATACCTCCAAGTATTGAAAATGAATTTCTCTACTTGAAGGTATCTATGAAAGTTTTTATAACTTTACATTTTTACTCTATCGCTAATAAGTTTTCTGTACAATTGGAACGCAAGAAGATTATGATTATAAGCTTGCTAACTGCTGTCCTAAACTCTTACATTCTTCTAAAGCATCCTCATCAGGAGTTTCATGAGCCATTAAGCCTTCGCCGTTTACAACCTGTGCACCAGCCGCTGCCATACGGTCAACCCATTCTCTCATCCATTCTCCGTCTCCCCAGCCATAAGAACCAAAGAGTGCAATCTTTTTACCATTTACGCTACTTTCAAGAGCTTCAACAAATGGCTCCATTTCAGTTTCCTCTAATACTTCAGCTCCCATTGCTGGACAACCTAAAGCAAATACAGATTCTCCTGCTAAATCTCCTGGTGTAATATCAGAAACAAATACTGCTTCTCCTTCTTTTCCTGCACCGTTAATTCCCTCTACGATTGCATTTGCCATTGCCTCTGTGTTACCTGAACCTGTCCAAAATACTACTTTTATCTTGCTCATGTGTTTTTTCCTCCTTTTTATAAATAAACAGAATATAAATGACCATTTCGAAGCATATCCATTGCCTCAATCAAATCTACTCCGTTTGAAACAAATAAAACCATCCACTCTTTCGCCTGCTCATATTGACGAAACAAGTCCATTTTAGCCTCTTTATTTTCATATACCTTCCAATAACCACTGCATAAAGAATTTCTTCCCTGATTTGTTATAAATCCCTGCACATCCTCTAACGGATATCCTAAAAATAGTCCCATCTCATGAGGAAACTCTCCCTGTCTGCACATGCATTGCTTATATCGCAAAGAAAGCAGGGCAAACATTTTTTGCAAATCATTTTCACTATATCCTACTCTTTTCAAAAAAGCAGATACTTCTGGTAACATAAGATATTGATGTAAGGCTTTTCGTTGATAAATCAAAATAGCAACTCGCTTTGCATTTTCAAGCAATACATAATAGGAAAGATTGGTCTCTTTTAACAATTGTTTCAATATGCACACTTTAGATTTATGTATATTTAAAAGATTTGATATCTTTAATCCAGCAAGCACAGGTGCACACTGCAATGCCAATTGTGACTCTACTGCTTCCATATCCATATTCTGCATGATTTCAAATACTTCTTGACTCATAGAGTTGCTCCTTTCTGTTAGTTAGAACTAACATCTATATCTTACTTAATTCCCTATCCTACGTCAACCATCTTATTCGCACAATTTTCTCAACTATATTTTTTTATTGATATAAATATTCAAGAAATAGTATTCCTCTATTTTTCTATTTTTAAACTTCAAAAATCTTTTTTATTACAAGAAAACCAAAAATATCTTTTTCCACTCTATAGGACACACTTTATCCAATAACGAAAAAAAGACTCCCTTTATTCAGAATAAAATCCAAATAAAAAGAGTCTCTTTCTACCACTTTTTATGCACAATCACAAGGTACAACATTCACTGCAAGAATTTCTTGATTTTTTACATACCCGTATTGTTCCAAACCTGCACGTAACACGTCTTTCCACTCTTTCGGAGAAAGATGACATACCGTATTATCATCCAGTTCAATCTGGCAGGCTTCCTTTTTATCGCAATCCATAGAACAAGAAATTTTATACATATTCTTTCTATTGATTGCTCCAACTTCTTCCAGTAAACTTACCATACGATATACTGTAGATTGCCCAATTCCCTTGTCTCTCTTAGAGGCTTCATAAAAAATCTCTTTACAGCAGGAGCATTCCTCTGACAAAATAATGTCTAACAAAATCAATCTTTGTTTTGTAATTCTACATCCCTGCTCCTTCAAACGTTCAATAACCATCTCTTTTTGCATTTTTGTTCTTTCAAATCGTAAATCTTTCTCTTTCTTCTTCATGAAATAATCAACCTCCGCAAAAATGTGCGATTTATCTTGTAACAACTAATATCGTCATTCTGTTAGCTTAACCTAACTCATTTTATCATCTTTTTTTCTCAATTGCAAGATAAATTACAACTTTTTCATTCACTTGAACGCTCTTATCCCAGTGCTACATCAAGCACCATCATAATCACAAAGCCTACACAAAAACCTATCGTACCTATATTTGAGTGTTTTCCTGTCGAAGCTTCTGGTATCAACTCCTCCACTACTACATATAGCATAGCACCTGCTGCAAAAGCTAACAAATATGGCAAAATCGGTGTCATTACATCTGCAAATATAATAGTGATTGCTGCTGCAACCGGTTCTACAATTCCAGATAATGTTCCATAAATAAACGCTTTGCCCCTTCCATTTCCTTCTGAACGAAGCGGCATAGAAACAATTGCCCCCTCTGGGAAATTTTGTATGGCAATTCCCAATGACAATGCAATAGCAGATGAAAGCGTAATGTGTGCAGAACTTGATAATACACCTGCAAATACAACTCCCACAGCCATTCCTTCTGGTATATTATGTAAAGTTACTGCAAAAATTAGCATTGCTGTCTTTTTGAAATTTGTTTTAATTCCTTCTGGTTCATCCGAATCCAAATGTAAATGTGGAATAACCTGATCCATAAGTAACAAAAAAAGCATTCCTACAATAACACCAATCGCGGCTGGAATAAATGCCATTTTTCCCATGGTGGATGACATGTCAATTGACGGGATAATTAACGACCACACAGAAGCTGCAACCATAATTCCCGACGCAAAACCAAGCAAAGCCTTTTGCACTGTCGGTTTTAATTCATTCTTCATAAAAAATGCGCAGGAAGCTCCAAGAGTTGTACCTACAAATGGTATCAATAGTCCAATTACAATGTCCTTCATTTTCTTTTGATTCCCTCCTCTTTTTTCCATACGCCTTACCAAATATCTTATATACTTATTGATAGTATATCCATTTTTTCTATGAAATAGAACACTCTTTTGCTTTTTGATAATAATTCCTTATAAAACCTTCTTGCAAAAAACGTCTTTTTTCCAAAATGTAATAAGCGAACGCAGAAAAATTCCCAACAAACAAAATCCGCCAATATCTTGGCGGATTTTTTAATCTTCTAATACTTCCAGCATATCCTCTGTTAGCATAAGAGAACTGTCTAGCATTTTATCATAGGCTTCATTTGTCATTGGTTTCACATCTCCATGTATGCTCTGCACTACTTTTAATAACTGTGATTCCGTATTGCATTCTTTTACCTGTTGAATAAACCCCTCACAATGTTCCGGTGTTATTTGTAATATTGACTCCATCTGCTCCATAAAATTATCTCCATGAAAGCGTAAAATACTAAAATACCCATATGTACGTGCTAAATAACGTTCTCCACAAACCGGACATGTCCTTAGCTCATATTTTCTTCCTCCATATCTTCTTTTATTAGAAGAAACTGAAATAAATTCGTCCTTTTTTGAACATTTTGGACACATTGACACCACCTTATTTTGTTTCATACCTCATTTCATCTCCTTTTACAATACTATACTTTTATTATGACATAATTTTAATTTTCTTTCTATCTTTTTTTGAATTTTTTATTATATTCTTATTAAATCCAGTTTTCATGAATACAACTACACAAATAGAGTAAGCCTACTCTGGCAATTTTAAAAACTACCGGTAGGCTTTCACTAATTTTTATGCAAAACAGGTAAATAACCAATAAATAACTCCCAATACCCAGCTACTAACAATTCCATATAGTATAACCGGCCCCGCAATAGAAAAAATATAGCATCCAATTCCAAATACCTGTCCCTGCACCTTATAATCAATCGCAGATGCTGCAATTGAATTTGCAAATCCCGTAATCGGCACCACGGTACCTGCACCTGCAAATTTAGCTAATCTCGGATAAATATTTAATCCTGTCAGTAAGGCACTAAGTCCTACTAATGTAATAGTTGTATACAACCCTGCATCTTCCTTATTTGCCCCCATACTGCCATACCACTCCTGAAAGCATTGACCAATTAGGCATATGATTCCACCTATTAGAAATGCCTTTGCAACATTCTTCATACAGTTGTGTCTCGGTGTTACCTGTTTAATATATTGATTATATTTTTCTGCTTTTTGCTGTTGATCCTTTTCTTCCATTACATCCTGAATCGATACCTTTTTCGTCTCCTGCATATTTATCCCTCACTTTCTATTTCATATTCTGCCAAATCGGAAAACATAACTGATACCATGTTCCCAACGCTTTTCCAATTGCCAATGATGCAATAATGAAAGACATGCCTTGCCTTAAATGAATTCTTCTTGAAAAAATCGGTAATACATTTAAGACTTCCGCCAATGCCATAGAAAAACATCCTACATACATCCCAGCAAAAATCCCAAAAATAACAATACCCACATATCCAATCGGAATAGATACAGAAAAAACAGATATAATATTTCCGATAATTCCACCAACAATAACCGATCCTTCATACCACCAATACGCCCATCCCGTATGGGTTCTACCTGCTAGTCTTGGAAGCACTCCTATCATAACAATAAAAGCAAATACTCCTCCTGCAATAGAAAAACCTCCTGCAGCACCCGCAAGAATTAAAAGCAAATTTTTAATTAGCATCTATCGTTTTCCCCTCCCTTGACGCATTCTTTATCATAGCTTTATTGGCATCTTCTTCATAAGTACGCATTTCCACCTGCAACGGGGTTGGATCATTGCGGGTTGCCTTTCTTGAGAAGTGATTAAAAAAGATTAAAATGCCAAGGGGTAATCCAATACTATAGGACAATTCCACAATCCCATTACTTTCCACACCCTGCCCTAACACAACTTCATAAATTTCTGTAAATACATCTGATACACTTACATCTGTATTAAAAGTCATGATAGAAAACGCAGAACCGATAGCAATAATCACTGCCACAAATGCAGCTTTTAAATATTCCCGCATTTGACTCTTTTTTTCAGGATGCATATAGGAAATAATAAAATCATTTTCTCCCATATTATCAATATCCACATTCGGATATTTCTTCTGAATCAACTCAATTACTTTCATAATCGATACGATATATTTCATATCTTCTTTCGCCTTAATAATCATAAGTTCCGTTTTATTTAAGTCATGCACCATTTTACAATCGGCACTGTACAACTTTGCAACATCTTGTAGATACACCTTTGTATTACTTACTTCTACATTCTGTTCAATTTTTATAAATAATTTTTTGTCCTGCATACCAGTCCCCCTCGCTAACACAATTCCTTTTCCATAACTGATTCGTATACCAACACTCCATCAAATGCATCGGTAGACTGGTTATCCCTTTTTTCAAAAAAGATAATCAAAGCTGCCACAATCCCAATTGTCAACAAGGTTACAAAACAAATTCTTTCTTTCATAATTGTATGCCTCTCTCTCTTGTTTCTTATTCTTCTTTTAGTTTGTACAAAAAGGAAATTCTTATGCACCTGTTCCTAAAATTTCAGTTCGCATTTGCCGCAAAATTTTTTTCTCCAGTCTACTCACTTGTACTTGACTAATTCCCAGCGTTTTGGCAACTTCAGTTTGTGTTTTATCTCCAAAAAAACGCATGGTTATTAATCTTTTTTCTCTTTCATTCAGTTTTTTTATTACAGAATGTACAAGCATTTTATTAAGCAATTGTTCTTTTTCTATATCCTTACTGTCCTGACAACCGACAGCTCCAACCCCTTGCTCCTTCGCAACAACCTGATCCAACATAGAAACCGTTTTTCCTTCTCCAAAATCAATCTTTTGATCAATGGACTCAATTTGTGCATTCGCATCTATCGCCATCACAACTTCTTCTTTGGTCATATGCACCAACTCAGCTAATTCTTCTACCGTAGGACTTTTTCCCGTTTTTTCATAAATACGATCCTGTTCCTGTTTTATCTTCCAGCCAGCTTCTTTTAAACTTCTGCTAACCCGAATTATTCCATTATCACGAAAAAAACGTTTTAATTCCCCAGTAATTAACGGTACTGCATATGTAGAAAAAGCCACTTCATACTTCTCATCAAATCGATCCACCGCTTTTATCAATCCGATACAACCTATTTGAAACAATTCTTCCTGGTCATAACCTCTATTGGTAAAACGTTTTACCACACTCCACACCAATCCAGTATTTTCTTTTATAAATGTATCTCTCACTTCTTTATCTTCCTGTTTTATCTTTTCAAAACATTGGACATTTTCCATGAAATTCTCCTATCATTCCATTTACAATAGACTGGTTTAACATACTTTCATTCTTGTTATTGTTTTTTTCATTTTTACCGTTGTTCCCTCGCCTTTTTTAGAATATACCTCTAACTCATCCATAAGTGCCTCCATAAATGTAAATCCCATTCCTGATCGGTTCATATGCGGTTTGGTTGTAAACATCGGTTCCTTTGCCTTTTCCACATCCTCAATTCCCACTCCATAATCCATAATAGTAATCTGAATTGTCTGATTTACAATCTCGCACTGTAAAAAGACTTTATAATTTTCTTTTTGCTCATACCCATGGACAATTGCATTTGTTACCGCTTCCGAAACTACTGTTTTAATGTCGTCCACTTCTTCTAAAGTAGGATTTAACTGTGTGGCAAACGCGGCTACCACCACTCTGGCAAACGCCTCATTCTCCGATCTGCTGTCAAATTCTAAACACATTTGATTTTTCATCTTATTTTTTCCTCCTATATTTCAACTTTACCTACAAAACGATACACACCTGACATTGCAAAAATTCGATCTACCCGTTCTGATACATTGCAAAGCGTGGTACTTCCTCCAAATGTAACTGTCTGTTTATAACCTCCCATAACCAGCCCGATCCCTGCACTGTCCATAAATGTAACATTTTTAAAATCAAAAACTATGTTTTTAATCATATAGAGTTGTAAATAATTCGAAAGTTCTTTACTTATGATTGTTACATGATGATGATCAATTTCTGGACCTAAATTAACATATAAGGTTCTTTCTTCCAGTTTATAGCTTGTCCGATTCATACTCTACTATTCTCCTATCCTTTTTATTTTTAACTCGAACCAAAGTGAACCACTCACTTCAATCTTCCAATGTCTGCTATACAGACAACCAAAAAGAGAGTAACACTATATCTGTTACTCTCTTTCGTACTTTACTATTTTCTTATTCTTCTGGCAGTTCTGCTAATCTTCTTTCCGCTTGTGCACTTAAACTTGAATTTCCTGAATAGTTATTTATAATCTGCTTGTAGTATTTTCTCGCATTTGTATTATCTCCAGTTCTCTGGTAAGTTCTTCCCAAATAGTACATTGCGTCTACATTATCCGAACTATATTTTAATGCAAGTTTCAATGCTGTGATTGCTTCATCGTATCTTCCTTTTGCGTATGCCGCATATCCTTCTTTGTACTTCACCTTCGACATATTTGTAAATGTCTCTTCTTTTATCATATTATATAACTCTTTTGCAGCTTTACTATCAAACTTGCTGATATTTATCTTTATAAGCTTTTCAGCAGCAACATCCTTCTCACCGCCAATATATAATGTAACTGCTTTCAAAAAGTTATTATAAGCAGCTTCATCCACCGCCTCTTCTTTTACCTTTTTTAATTGTGCTTCCAAATCTTTATTCTTTTGCTCTAACTGCTTCTTCTCATTTTCTAAGGTTTGCATCTGAGAAGACATATTCGTCTGTTCTTCTGCCATATCCACTGCCTCTTTGTTATACTTATCGGCAATGGCACTTTCTCTTGTCGGTAATACTAAGAATACAACTGCAAGGAAACCAATTACTACACCAATTAACAAATGCAAAAATGACCATTTATTAATCTTCCCATCTCGCAATACTGGCTCAGGAGCAAAAAACTGTGGGTCTTCCGCCTTTTCTAAGGCACGACCTTTTCCCTGCACCCTTTTTGTGGCCTCGCGTTCTATTTTAACAGCGTTTGGATTTACACCCAGTTCTGTTAAATATCGCAATGTAATTGTATTGGATATATCAATTTTCTGTGCCTTTCTAAGACACTTTACTGCCTTCTCATTTTCTGCCTGATTCATATATAGCAGTGCCAACAATTGATGGGCAGCCAAATATTTAGGCTGTGCAGATACTACTTTTTTCAACTGTAAAATAGCCAAATCACAGTTTCCACCCTTTGCCTGACTCAATGCATAATTGTATTTCTTTATAATCTGATTTGCATTGTGCAGTTTAGATGGATTATCCTGAAGCAAATTCATATAATAGTCTGCTTCATTTTCATCTTCCTGATAATTTTTACTAAGCACCCACTCCGTCAAAGCAAGTACCGTCTCGCCAATTTCATTGTATATCAGCCCTAATAAATTTCTGGCATCCGTATTATTACGGTTAAACTGCAAACTATTTTTTAATGAAACAATAGCTCCAGATAAATCTCTAACCTTCGCCTTACTCAATCCATCATTATAATATTGATTGGATAAGTTATATAATCTTCTATATACTGTAATATCCGCATTACATCCGTCACAACGTTTCTTCTGAAACGATATTATTTTCCCACATTTTGGACATTTCATAATTTTTTTCTTCCTATCTACAATAAATCTTTTTCTCTCTTTGTCAGATAACAAATACTGGTATCTGTTTACATTCACCTTAAAATTTTTAAAATAAATACAACAACCGATAGCACAATATTTATCTTACTGTGCTATCGGTTTCTTTACCTTCATGCCAATACACTCTAACCTATATCCCATCAAAACATATTGACAAAAAAGCATTATTTTTCAGTATTAATAATCTGGTTAATCAACTCAACCACATCAACGGTATTTCCCTGACCAATCGAATCTTCAATTTCTTCAACTTCAAGACTTGGCTTAAATTTTTTTAATTCTTCCTCAAAGTTTAACATATGACTTCACTCCATCTATTTACAAAATCCTACTATTTCTATACTACGGTAACTATTCTCTCCCTACAAGCAAACATCATCTGCTATAAAAAATATATACACCTCAAGAAAATCGATAATCTTTCCCAATAAGTGTCGCTAGTTTGCATAGATAGGTTTTAGGCAACAATGCCAAATAGTCACAAAACACTAAGACAATGATAATAGTTTTGCCAATAAAAAGTCAATAGTTTTCTTCTAAATTTTATAAAAAGTTTAAAGATTTGCCACAAATTCTAATTCAAGTCCTTTTTTCTGATAATATACATTATAATTCTCTGTTTTTATCATTTCTCGAACCCCATTTATCGTTAATATTACGCCTGGATAAATGGACTTTAGGACAATTACTCGTGGATTAGAAATTTTGGACATCACTTCGATTACTGCTTCCTTTTCTCTCTGTACATCAGTCAAGGCTGCTTCCTTTTCAATTTTAGCACGCATAACAGTAGTCTTTAATCCTCTAAGTTCTTCATTATCTGGCTGGGCTTTAAGTACATCCTCTATTTTTTTCTTGGAAATTTTCAACTTTTCAATATTACTAAGAATCTCTTTATTCTTATCTTCTAACTGCTCCAATTTCGAATATAAATTCTCGCTGCTTCCAACCTCAATTACCGTTTTTACCTCTTTCATATTACCAATCAGGGTCGCCTCTACTTCACGGTAAGCTTCTACCCTTCCCCCAACAATAATGCCATATTTTCCTGCTACATTCACGCTTTCTTCACACTTAATATTGCAATGCATCAATGCATTTGCAGAAACATTTCCTTTGGCTTCAATGGTAACTTGTTCAAAAAATTTTCCCGATACATTACCCCCTGCATGAATACGTCCTTTTCCATTTCCCTGCATTCCATTTTTCAATACAATATTTTTTCTTGCCACTAGATTTGCAGCTTCCACGCATCCATTTACTTCTATATTTCCATTTGCTCGCACTTCTGCCCCTGTCAATACATTTCCTTTAATCACAACATCACCCGCAAAGGTCACTCCGCCAGTAGCAATTGATACATCCCCTTTAATAATCAATACATTGTTTACCTCTAGCATGTTCCCTTTTAATGTCACTTTTCCTGTTATTGCAGCACGATACACCTTTTTATCCTCTGAAACAAGAAAACCTTTTCCTTTTAAAGGCAATAAATCTTTTCCTTTTCTGGCATGAATAGTCTGTCCTTTCACATCCATTCCATCTGTACCATTCGTAGCAGAATGATAGTAGACAATATCCTGGTTTTCTTCTGCAACCGGAACTTCCCCCATACTTTTATAATCTACGGAACCATCTTTTAATATCCTTGGTTTTAAGTTTACATTCGTCTCAAATAAACATTCATAATACCCATCTTTTCCATTTACTGGCTCACTTCCACAAGCAATCGGTATATCCATATAAAAACGTTTTTCCTCTATAATAGACTTTAGTTCTTTTTCATCCACGCCATACACTATATTTTCCTTGGCAATTCTCTCTTTCAAATCTTCTAGTGTATATACCTCTCCACTGGCAGGAGACACATTAATACTGGCTTGCATTGCATCTTTGGAAATCCAGACGGATATCGTTTTCTCTATCTTTTCATCTAACATAGAACTCCCCCTATCTATTTTACCCCCGCATACTTATTTGTATAATTATACCATTTTTTCAAAAATTACGCAAATAATTCTCCATTTTCGCATTTTTATTATACATTTTAACCACAAAAAGACCAGCCACTTTACAAGCAGCCGGTCTTTTTACACAATACAAATCTACCTATTTCGCATATCATTTATGCTTTTTTAATTTCAATTTTTAACACAGTTATTCTATTTCTTACTTTCTAAGCTGTGCCAAACGTTCCTGTACCTGTCGCATCATATCTGTATATTTTTCTAATTTAGCTCTTTCTTCTTCAATTTTTGCCTTTGGTGCTTTGCTTACAAACTTTTCATTATTAAGCATACCATTGGAACGCTTTAATTCACCCTGCAATTTTTTCTCTTCTTTTTCCAAACGCTCAATTTCTTTTTCAATATCAACCAATTCAGCAAATGGCATATAAATTGTAGCTCCGTGAATTACAGTGGAAACTGCATCTTCTGCAATTCCTGCTTTATCCTCCTGAATAGCAACTTCATTGGCATATCCAAGTGTTGCAAAAAAGACTTTGTTTGTCTTAAAGATGTCACGCACCTTTTCATCTTCTGATACCACATAAACCATAGCTTTTTTGCTAGGTGGCACATTCATTTCTGCACGCACATTACGAATACCCTTAACGGCAGCTTTAATCGTTTCTACCGCATTTTCATCTGTTGCAAAATTCCAGTCCTCTTTAAATTCAGGCCATGCTGTAATCATGATAGAATCTGCTTCTTTTTCACCCAATGCTTCCTGCAATGTACAGAAGATTTCTTCTGTGATAAATGGCATATATGGATGCAACAACTTTAATGACTGAATCAATACTGTCTTTAATGTCCACAAAGCAGCATCCTTTGTCTGGTCCTCATCATTGTATAAACGAGGTTTTACCATTTCAATATACCAATCGCAAAATTCTTCCCAGATAAAGTCATATACTTTCTGTACTGCAATACCAAGCTCATAACCTTCCATATTTTCAGTTACATCTTTTGCAAGTGTATTTACTTTAGATAAAATCCACTTATCTGCCTGTGTAAGTTTTGTCAAATCTACACTGTTTACATCTCCTGCTTTTTCCAAATTCATCATAATAAATCTGGATGCGTTCCATACTTTATTAGCAAAGTTTCTGCTTGCTTCCACACGCTCCATATAGAAACGCATATCATTTCCAGGTGCATTACCTGTAATAAGAGTAAGACGAAGTGCATCTGCACCATACTGATCGATAATCTCCAATGGGTCAATTCCGTTTCCTAATGATTTACTCATCTTACGTCCCTGAGAGTCACGAACCAATCCATGGATCAATACAGTATTAAATGGTACCTCATCCATCTGTTCAATACCAGAGAATACCATACGGATTACCCAGAAGAAAATAATATCATATCCAGTTACTAATACGTTCGTAGGATAGAAGTAATCCAACTCTTCTGTCTTTTCTGGCCAGCCTAAGGTTGAAAATGGCCATAATGCAGAACTAAACCAAGTATCCAATGTATCTGGGTCCTGTGTAAGCTTATCATGACCACATTTTGGACAAGTACATGGCTTGTTATCACTTCTTGCAACTACAATCTCACCACACTTATCACAGTAATAAGCTGGGATTCTGTGTCCCCACCATAACTGTCTGGAAATACACCAATCTCTGATTCCTTCTAACCAGTGAAGATAGGTCTTGTCAAAATGTTCTGGTACAAAACGAAGCTTATTACTCTTAAGTGCTTCAATTGCCGGCTTTGCAAGTTCCTCCATCTTTACGAACCACTGCTGCTTAATCATTGGCTCTACTGTAGCCTTACAACGATCATGTGTACCAACGTTATGTGTATGATCCTCTACCCTTACTAACAATCCCATGCTATCTAATTCAGCAACAATCTGTTTTCTTGCCTCATAACGATCAAGCCCTGCAAATTTACCACCTTTTTCGTTAATGGTAGCATCATCATTCATTACATTGATTTCTTCTAAGTTATGACGTTTACCGACTTCAAAGTCATTAGGGTCATGTGCTGGTGTAATCTTAACCACACCAGTACCAAATTCGCGATCCACGTAAGCATCTGCTACAACTGGAATTTCCTTATTCACGATTGGTAATAATACTTTCTTACCAATGATATCCTGATACCTCTCATCATCTGGATGTACAGCCACAGCAGTATCTCCAAGCATAGTTTCTGGACGTGTAGTAGCGATTTCTACAAATCTGCCTTCTTCTCCTACGATTGGATACTTAATGTGCCAGAAATGTCCAGCCTGCTCCACATGTTCTACCTCTGCATCAGAAATGGACGTCTGACATACCGGACACCAGTTGATAATGCGGGAACCTTTGTAAATAAGTCCTTTTTCATGTAATTTACAGAATACTTCCTCAACAGCCTTGGAACATCCCTCATCCATAGTAAAACGTTCTCTATCCCAGTCACAGGAAGAACCAATCTTTTTAAGCTGGCCAGTAATCGTTCCGCCATACTCCTTCTTCCATTCCCAAGCCTTTTCAAGGAAACCATCTCTTCCAAGATCCTCCTTATTGATTCCTTGCTCTTTTAAAGAGTTAATTACCTTAACCTCCGTTGCAATACTTGCATGGTCAGTTCCAGGAACCCAAAGTGCATTGTATCCTTGCATACGTTTGAAACGAATTAAAATATCTTGCATCGTATTATCCAACGCATGACCCATGTGTAATTTACCAGTAATATTTGGTGGTGGCATTACAATAGAAAACGGTTTCTTACTGCGATCCACTTCTGCATGAAAATACTTATTCTTTAACCATTTGTCGTACAATCTGCCCTCTATCTCCTGCGGATTGTAAGTCTTTTCTAGTTCTTTTGCCATAATCATCTTCCTTTATCGTTTTATTTAGGTTCTGGCACCTAGTAGCCGGTGGAATATCCGCATCCAAACGGAGCCCTTTGTTACAAAATAACAATCACAATGACAAATCCTATAACAAAAAAACGGTTCTCCCTCCCGAAAGGACGAAGAACCGTGGTACCACCTTTTTTTATGCTATGAAATATCTCATATCACCTTATCGCCTTTAACGAAGCTACCCGTCGTTTCCTACTATTTTCAAAAACGCTGTTCCAGAGCTACCTTCCATAGTCACTTCTTTAGAACATCTTCCAGCAAAGATAAACTTTAATGTTCCTCTCTGAAAAGGTTACCTATGTACTCCTCTCCTTCTTTACATTTCCATATATCACTAACTATAAAGGTTTTTTGCAGGTTTGTCAACGTAAATTTCTATTCTGTCTCATCTTTCTTTCCTCATTGTCAAGCGGATATTCGCAATCCGCTCCGCTACTTGCTCATAACACGATTCGCTGCTAGTGCAGCATATCAGAAGGGGCTTGTACCCCTCCTGATACAAGCAAGTCCCCACCCAACACTTATTGCTCTGCGCAATAGAAGTGGGGGACTTCCTTGATTGCGTTAAACAGTAAAACTATATGGAATTTTCTCGGAAATTTCCATACTATCCGGTTTTATCAGACAATCAAAGCACAAGATATGCACACCTGCTTTTTCTGCTTCCTTTAAAGCTTCTCCAAACTGTGGATGTGTTCTATCATTTGGCACAAACTTCCAAGCACCTTTCATCTGAATCACAAAAACAATATACGCCTCATATCCCTCTTTTCGACAGGCAATCAATTCTTTTATATGTTTAACTCCCCTTTCTGTAGGCGCATCTGGAAATCTGACAATTCCATCCTCCTCCAATGTCACTCCCTTAACTTCTAAAAAAATCTTTTTTTCTGGTGTCTCCACATAAAAATCAAAGCGAGAATTTTTATATTTTGTTTCTGGTCGATAGAAAACCACATCAGGAAATATGTGTTCTATATATTCTCCCACAACTTTATTCGGTGCCTGACTATCTATATTGACAAGCTTCTGCCCTTTATATACTGCTATTACATCATATCTTGTTTTCCGATTTTTATTCTCTATGCAGTCTTCCAAAAAAACTCTTGCTCCCGGAAGAAATAATTCCTTACAACGAGCCGTATTTTTTACATGGCATTGTGTTTCTACTCCATCTATTTCTACAACTGCAACAAATCGATTTAATCGTTTTACAAATCTTCCTTCGCAAACATTTTTATAATGCATTATATTCTCCTTCCCAGCAATTCCTGTCGCAATTGTTCTACCGTATCCACAATTACATCCGCACCCGCTTCTTCCAGTTCTTTTCTACCACCATACCCATAAGACACACCAATTACTGATATTCCTTTTGCATGTGCCCCCAGTACATCATATACTCTATCACCAATCATAACAATATTATCAGGTGTTGCTTGTGACAAACGGATTGCCTCTTCGACTACCTCTTCTTTTTCGCCTCTTCTCCCATCTAAAAAGCTTCCAACAATATGAGTAAAATACTGTTTTATCTTAAAATGCTCACAAATCTTCTCAACAAATATCGTAGGTTTCGAACTAGCAATTTCTAAAATGAAACCTTTTTCACTCAATTCTCTTAATAACGATTCCATTCCATCATATATTTCATTTTCATACAATCCTACGTTAGAGAAACGTTCTCTATATTTTTCAATCGCACTATCTATTTGCTCCTCTGGCAAATGATAAAATTCTGAAAATGATTTTTTTAAAGGTGGACCAATCACTGGTTCTAACGCATCCAAGTCATTCACCTGTATTCCAAAATGCTGTAATGCATATTGAAAACTCTTTGTAATTCCTATTTTAGGGTCTGTAATAGTTCCATCTAAATCAAATAGTATCACTTTCTGTTTCATACTTTTTCCTCTTTTCTATTGTTTTTTTCTATCTTTTGCTATAAAATATCGAATATATGTTTGTTTTTTTATTAGGAGTACAACACAAAATGATGATTTTCTCCCGTGCTTGTGCAAAAAGAATAAGAATCCCCTTATAATATATCCCCAAAGAAACATAAACGTAGAACAAAAATCTATATTACTTATCGTCTTAACTAGTCAAAGTTTCAAATAATAGGAGGTCAAAAATGGAACGACTTATTTATCATATTGATGTAAATAATGCATTTTTAAGCTGGGAAGCTTTACAACGATTACAAGACGACCCAACCTCAATTGATATTCGAACCATTCCTTCTGCAATTTGTGGCGACCCACAAAAGCGTCACGGTATTATTTTAGCAAAATCTCTCCTGGCAAAGCAATACCATATTTCAACAGCAGAAACCATTCAAAGTGCTTTAAAAAAATGTCCGCAACTTCAATTATTTCCTTCCAGATATCATGTATATCAGCAATATTCTAATAATTTTCACAAATTGCTGACACAATATACCGATTGCATTGAACCATTTTCCATTGATGAAGCATTTTTAGATATGACAAGTTCTTACCATCTGTTTGGAGACAAAATCTCTACCGCTCAGTTAATTCAGACTACCATTTATAATACCTTTGGCTTTACAGTAAATATTGGTATTTCCACTAACAAAGTATTAGCCAAAATGGCTTCTGATTTTGAAAAGCCTTTCAAAATTCATACCTTATTTCCTGATGAAATCGCAGAAAAATTGTGGCCGCTCCCAATAGAACGTCTGCTTTTTGCTGGAAAATCTACTTGTCAAAAATTGAAACTATTAGGTATTCACACGATTGGTGACTTAGCAAATACAGAGCCATCCTACTTAATCCCACATCTAGGGAAAAACGGGATGCAACTATATCAATATGCAAACGGAATCGACAACACACCTGTTTGTCCAGAACGCCCAGATGCCAAAGGATACAGCAATAGCATTACCATAGATCATGATGTTACCAAACAGGCAGAGGCAAAACAAATTTTACTATCCTTGTGCGAAACAATTGGTTTTAGACTAAGAAAGGACGAGAAATCTGCCACTTGTCTTTCCGTACAAATAAAAGATTGTTTTTTCAAAACCAAAAGTAAACAATGTACCCTACCAGAAGCAACCAATCACTCTCAAAAATTATATGAACTAACCTGTACTTTATTTGATGCATTATGGGACCATCATACACCCATTCGTTTATTAAGCGTTCATGCAACAAAACTTTCTGACACTTCTTATGAGCAATTGAGCCTGTTTAACACAGCACATGCACATAATAATAGTAATTTAGATCACGCTCTTGATGAAATTCGTAATAAATTTGGTTCGGATTCCATCATGCGAGCCAGTTTTCTAAATACGAACTATGACCCAATCGTCAAACGCCATGCCAATAAAGACAAGAAAAAATAAAATTTCTTTAAACATAAAAATGCCAGAAGACTACTTTCATCTCCTGGCACTTTTGCTACTTTTTATTAATTTTTCTTGTTACTCCATAATTGCCATACCAAGACTTTCCATCCAACTTTTTGTATGCACATAGTCGAATATAATAGACTTTTCCCTTTTTAAGTCCTGAAATGGTATAGGATTTTTTCGCCTTATTATTTAAAGTTGCTATCATTTTATATCCACTTTTTGGTGAGGTAGATAGGTAAATAATATATCCTTGTGCGCTATTTGTGGTATTCCATTTAATAACCGCCTTTGTCGCTGATATGCGAGATACACTCTTTACCTTTACGGTATTAGGCTTTGTTATTGTAGACAAATTCGTACTATTTCCGAATGTCTTCTTACCGTCCACCGTTTTATACGCAGCAATCCTAAACTGATATTTTGTTCCTGCTTTTAACTTCTTTCCATCTACCTTTGTTACTTCTAGACTTTGCTTTGAGGCAGAAATGCTTTTTAATGTAACATATTTTTTCTGTGCTGTATTGTAATAATAAATTCGATATCCCGTTACACCGCTTACCTTCTTCCAAGACAACTTAATCTTTTCTTTGGTTACTGCCTGATATGTAAAATTTTTAACCTTTCCAACTGAAATAACAGGCGTCGCTGTTGGTGCAGGCGTTTGTGTTACTTTCACTGTTGCTGTCGGTTTCGGTGTTTGTGTCACTGCAGGTTTTGCCGTTTCCGTTGGCATGATGGTAGCTGTTGGTGTAGGTTCTTTTGTTGGTGTTTCCGTTGGTGTTGGAATTGGCGTAATACTACTTCCAGTCGTTATTTCTGGAGTCTGTGTGGTCGGTGTCATTGTAATAGTTGGTGTTGCTGGTGCAATTGTACTCTTTCCATCATCAACAGATGGACCGCTCGTTGCTGTCGGTGTCTGTGTGATTGCAGGAGAAGTAGTTACTTGTGGTTGATCAACTTTTGAAACTGTAATCTTACAGGTATCAAATATCTGATTATCCTCTTTTGAAGTTGCTCGTACTGTCGCTGTTCCCTCTGCCAGTGCTGTCACAACCCCATCCTTCACACTAACAACTGTATCTGCATCTGTTGTCCATATAATATTCTTTTCAAATGCATTTTTCGGTAACACCTGTGCATTTAATTGTACACTCTCACCAGCTTTTAATGTACAAGTTTTCTCTTCTAATTCTATGTCTGAAACTTCACAGGCAACATCTGTACCAATCAGATAATCCATATCTACATTTCCAGAAATGCCATTTACGCTTCCCTTCGAGCTATATTGCCACATATGATAACTTTTTGAATAACCACAGTATGTATTATATCGAGCTACCCATCTTGGATAATTATCAAACGCTGCATCCGTCAAATAATCATTAAACATGGAATAGCTAGAATAAATCCCCACTTCATAACCCGCTTCTTCAATTACGTCAGCAAATGCCTGTGCTATTTTTCCTAATTTAGCTTTTGTTAAACTTTTCTGGGAACTATCTTCTATATCATAATATACAGGATACTGCAAATCATAATCCTCAATCAAACGAAGTACGTGCTTTGCTTCCCCTACTGCTTTTGCTTCTGTCGTTGCATAGGAATATAAATACACTCCAAATGGTATTCCTAGTTCTGTACAGGCATCCGCATTTTCCTCCCACATAAGATCATCCTGATTTACCAAATCCTGTCCAAAACCACAACGAAGAATCGCATAATCAATTCCAGCTGCTTTTACTTTCGACCAATTGATGGTTCCCTGATGATAACTTACATCAATTCCCTTTAATCGTATATCTTCTTTTGTAGCAGCTTGCGCTCCTATCTTTCCCCCTTGCCATAAGCCATTTACGCTAACCATAACAATACTCATAATCACACATGTTAGCTTCTTCCAATATGCTTTCTTCATAAAAACCTCCCCTATTTTTCTCTTGTCTGCAATCAAACAAAGTAGACAAATAAATTTGTACATCTTTGCAAATCATTTTTTATGATAGGATAACTGTTCTTATAAGATAGCAAAGAGTTGTCACAAAAGTGTGGCAACTCTCTGCTTCTTCCCATATCTATTTTTATACAAGTTTTTAGAATAATCCTGTAATTACTCCATCATCATTTACATCAATACCTTCTGCCGCTGGTTTCTTTGGCAATCCAGGCATTGTCATAACAGTTCCTGTAATTGCAACCACAAATCCTGCTCCTGCATTTACATATACCTCACGAATATTAATGCTGAAATCTTGTGGTCTTCCAAGTTTCTTTGGATCATCTGATAAAGAATACTGATTTTTCGCCATACATATTGGAAGATCACCATACCCCAATTCTTCCAAACGCTGAATTGCTTTTGTTGCAGCTACATCATAAGTCACACCTGATGCACCATAGATTTCTTTTGCAATGGTTTCAATCTTATCTTTAATCGCAAGCTTTGTATCGTAAAGTGGTTTGAAATGACTTTCCTTTTTCTCGATTGCCTCAACAACCTTTTCTGCTAAAGCGATACCGCCTTCTCCACCTTTTTCCCATACTTGCGCCAAAGCAAATTCGCAACCTCTTGCTTCACAAAATTCTTTTACAAAATCAAGCTCTGCCTGCGTATCTGTAATAAATTGGTTTAATGTCACAACACAAGGTACACCAAACTTTTGTACATTTTCGATGTGTTTTTCTAAGTTTGCAATACCTTTCTTTAAGGCTTCCAAATTCTCTTGATTTAACTCTTCCTTAGCTACCCCACCATTATACTTTAATGCACGGACAGTGGCTACTAATACTACGGCACTTGGCTTTAAACCTGCCATACGGCACTTGATATCAAAGAACTTTTCTGCTCCTAAATCTGCTCCAAATCCTGCCTCTGTCACAACATAATCTGCTAATTTTAATGCAGTCTTTGTGGCACGAACACTATTGCATCCATGCGCGATATTGGCAAATGGTCCACCGTGCACAAGAGCAGGTGTATTTTCTAACGTCTGAATTACGTTTGGTTTGATTGCATCTTTTAACAATGCAGCCATTGCACCAACTGCATTTAATTGTTTTGCAGTAACCGGCTCTCCATCGTATGTATAAGCAACGATAATTCTTCCTAAACGCTCTTTTAAATCTTTCATATCATTAGCAAGACAAAGAATTGCCATAATCTCAGAAGCAACTGTAATGATAAAATGGTCTTCACGTACAACACCATCTACTTTTCTTCCAAGACCAACTACAATATTTCTCAACACACGATCATTCATATCCACGCAACGTTTCCATACTACCTGATTAGGATCAATATGTAACAAATTTCCCTGTTGCAAATGGTTGTCTAGCATAGCAGCAAGCAAGTTGTTTGCTGAAGTGATTGCATGAAAGTCACCAGTAAAATGAAGATTTAAATCTTCCATTGGAACAACTTGTGAATTTCCACCACCTGCTGCTCCTCCTTTAATACCAAAACAAGGTCCCAAAGAAGGTTCACGAAGAGCAATAACAGCCTTCTTATTTAACTTGTCAAATGCCTGTCCCAAACCTACCGTAATTGTAGTCTTTCCCTCACCTGCCGGTGTAGGATTGATAGCTGTAACTAAAATTAACTTTCCGTCTTCCCTATCTTTTACCTGTTCCCATAACTCATCTGTAAGTTTTGCCTTATACTTTCCATACAATTCTAAATCATCCATAGAAATAGAAAGCTTCTTTGTTACCTCATGAATTGGAAGCATTTTTGCTTCCTGTGCAATTTCAATATCACTTTTCAAACCAATTACCTCCGAACTTTTTTATTTGCATAGTTTTCATTATAACAGACCCTATAAGCACTGTCAAAATAATTACACCCAATAAACCCAAATATTTTTTATCTGTGATTGTATTTCTGTAAAGGTCCATGTACGTTCACTATTTTTCTTGCTATTGGGATCCCTTACTTTAAATCCCTTATCTGTATAATCACAAAGTACAATAAAATGTCCTGTTCTTGTAAAATGTCCAGGTCCCATACTACAAATAATAACTCCACCTTTTTTTAGTTCTTCCTTCATTTGAGTTTCATTTTTTTTAATCTGCTTTACCTTCAAACCTAATTTTTTTGCGCCCTCACTCATAAGAGTCCAAGCTGTTTTTCCACCCACTATATAATGATTCTTTGTACTAAAATCTGCCATCCAAGCTGGTGTCTTTTTCTCATCCTTTTTCAAATATACAGTTACCATAGACAAGCAAGTTGGTCCACAGCCAGAATCTTTCATATTCCCATTTGCATATTTTTTATCCTCCCATTGTTCATCCCATTGAAAATACAGGGGTACTTCCTTCATGGCAACGGTATCTTTCTCAATCTGAACTGTCCCAGTAACTTTTTTTAACACTTCCGGTGGTGCATCACCAGAAACATATACTAACAGTACCATAAACAAGATACAAAAAAATACAAGAATACTTACTGTATATGACTTACCATCTTGTTTTGCTTTCATGGAATCTTTCCTCCATCTTTTGTATTTTTTAGATATTTGCGAAACTCTATTTCATTCTCACTTTTTGTGCAAAATTCATATATCCTCGCAAGGAACTCCTTCACTCCTGAATTTCACACCTGTCTATTGCAATTTTAATTTATCATATGACAACAATCCGACTTACATCTGTTTTCGTACAATCTTATATTCGTCACCCAGTCTAAAATAAGGACAATTATCAAAGGTATTTGTCAAAAATCGCCCCATCTCATCCTGATCTAAGTCCATATCACATATGTAACATTCATATTCTTCATCATAAATAAAATTCATACACACATCACAATTCGATTGTCCAGTCATGTGACTACCTTCCCTTCTTTTCGCTTCATTTTATTTGTTCCAATATAAATTGCAGATATTTTTCCACCAAATTGATAGAGGTAAGTTGATACAGCATTCTGGCACCAACTACATCTTCAATCTCATTAAATAAAAATTTTCCTTTTTCATCAACTAAAAAGTCAATGCCTACCAAACCAAAAGAAAACTGCTCCATTATTTTTTTCACGAATGAAATATTTTCATCCGATAAGGTGTACAAAGACACCTCTCCGCCCAGAGAATAATTCGACTTAAATCCCTCTTTTGCTGTTCGACATACGGCTGCCAGTATTGTATCCCCCAGTACATACACTCTGACATCTTTTCCGCCCTCTATCAATGGCTGTACCACCACATCTGCATTCTTTATGCCATGAAAAATCTGCTCTTTATCCTGCTCTCTTTTTAAAAATACCTGTGTACCTCCATGTCCTGCCACAGCCTTAATAATACTGTTTTCATCAATGTTATCCCAGTCTGTTGCCAGTTGCTCAGCAGTTAAAAATATGGCATCTGCCATAGGAATCCCTTTACCCGCCAAAAATGCATATGTCTTTGCCTTATTATTTGCAATTTCTGCCACCTTTGCCTGATTAAATAAAGGTACTCCTGTCTGTTCTAACATAAAAGATATATCTGGATTTATTGTTCTGCATATGGTAAAATTCGGAAATTCCATTTGCTGTCCCTTATAAAAAACAACCATCTTTTCCTTTTGTATTCCAAACGATAGAAATTCTGCATACAACAATTTTATTTGAATTCCCAGTTTTTCTCCTTCTTCTATATGCATGGAAATATAGGATGCATTTCGTTCTGCTCCTTCCTGGTCATAAATTAACCAGCCTGTCTTTTTCATACTAAAACACCTCGCATTCATTCTTCACTTATAAAACGCTCCTAGTTTTCCTTTTTGCTTTCATGTAATGTAACAATTCGTTCCATAATATAGTCTGCAGTATTTACACCTGTACAGTCATATATATTTTTAAAATGTGCGTTTGAATTTACCTCACATACAAGGTATTTCCCCGCTTTATCAAACAACAAATCAACTCCGGCAAATTCTACTTTCAAAATTTTACAGCACTGCACCGCAATGTTTTGTTCTTCTTTTGAAGGATCATAAGGCCGCATACTACCTCCATTTGTAATATTGGCTCGAAAATCTCCCGGCTTTGCTCTTCTTTCCATAGCTGCCACAACCTGGTCTCCTACCACCTGCAAACGAACATCCCTTCCATCTGCTTCTTCAATAAATCTTTGAAATAAAAATGGTACTCCCTGCAACTGCTTCACTCGTTCTATTACACTTTCAAATGTATTGCATAGATACACTTGCTGTCCAAAAGAGCCAAAGCACTCTTTTATTACCAAAGGTAGCCCTATTTGTTCAATCACCTGTTCAACAAAGTCCAGATTGGTATAACCAATGTTAGCATATGTCATTGGCGCAATAATTGTATCAGGCATTAGAATATGCTCTCCTGATAGGTACATATGTGTCAACGCCTTATTATCACAGGCTTCAATGCCAAATGATGAATTATATACTAAAAACCCCAATTCTTCCAACGTCTTTGCCAACATTACGTCTTTATCCCAAAACAAAATAAAATCCACCGTAGAGGCCTGCCCTAACAGGGCAAGCCGATTATGAATACAACTAGAAAGTAACTCTGCATTTGTCTTTATTTCAAGTTCAATTGCATGTTTTTTTCCAGCCTCACATAACCACTGGTGGATTTCATCAAATTTCTTTTGTTTTAAAAAGGCGTTTACTACAAGCCATGCCTTCATTTTTCTTCCTCCTTAGCCAGAAATGAAACTATCAAATTCTTCCATTGTCATCAATACTTTTCTTGGCTTTGTTCCTTCCTCCGGTCCAACCACTCCCGCTGCACATAATTGATCCATAATACGTGCGGCACGATTAAAACCAATTTTATAAACACGTTGTAACATAGCTATAGATGCTTTATTCTTTTCAATAATAAAACGCCCTGCTTCTACAAAATAATCATCATTATCATTCTTGGCACCATTTCCATCACCAGAAGCAATTGACACAACTTCCTCCATTTTTGCTTCTACTGCCGCAGAAGTATCATCTTGTTCCATTTCATTTTTTTCACGAATGAAAGATACCACTGCATTGACTTCTTCATCCGAAACAAATGCCCCCTGTACACGCACTGGTTTTGGAAAACCTGAAGGATAAAACAGCATATCACCTTTTCCTAGCAGTTTTTCCGCACCACCACCATCTAATATAGTTCTGGAATCTACAGAAGAGGAAACCGCAAAAGCAATTCTTGATGGTACATTTGCTTTAATCAATCCGGTAATCACATTAACCGATGGACGCTGTGTAGCAATAACCAGATGGATACCTGCTGCACGAGCCAATTGCGCCAAACGACAAATAGCATCCTCTACTTCCTTAGATGCCACCATCATAAGATCCGCTAACTCATCTACAATAATAACAATCTGTGGCATTTTTTGAAAACGCTCGTCCTCTGCATATTCAACCGCTTTTACCTTTTCATTGTATCCTGTGATTTCACGTACACCAAGTTCCGCAAATTTATTATATCGTTCTGTCATTTCCTGTACTGCCCACTGTAATGCTGCTGATGCCTTTTTTGGGTCTGTCACTACAGGTATCAACAAATGTGGAATTCCTTTATAACAACTCAGCTCAACTACTTTTGGATCAATCATAATCAATTTTACGTCATCTGGATGTGCTTTGTACAAAATACTCATAATTAAGGTATTAATACACACAGACTTACCAGAACCCGTTGCACCTGCAATAAGTAAATGTGGCATTTTTGCAATATCGGATACAACAACCTGTCCGCCAATATCTTTTCCTACGGCAAATGCTATTTTTGATTTATGATTTCTAAATTTGGCATTTTCAACCAAATCTCTAAAATGCACCACAGAAGTAGTAGCATTTGGCACTTCAATTCCCACTGCAGCCTTACCCGGTATCGGTGCCTCAATACGAATTTCCTCTGCCGCCATATTTAATTTAATATCATCTACCAAAGCAGTGATTTTACTTACCTTTACTCCCTGATCCGGTTGTAGTTCATAGCGTGTAACCGTCGATCCACAACTTACATTGGTAACCTTTGCTCCTACACCAAAGCTTTCCAAGGTGGTTTGCAATTTTTTTGCACTTTCTTTCAGACTCTCATCTGAAATTCCACTTTCACTTTTTTCAGGTTTCACAAGTAACTCTGGAGAAGGGAAAATA
Source organism: Clostridium sp. CAG:411 (assembly GCA_000437275.1). Lineage (GTDB taxonomy): Bacteria > Bacillota > Clostridia > Lachnospirales > Lachnospiraceae > CAG-411. Next base: position 50,326 of record FR899723.1, read on the forward strand.
TACTTTCTTGGTTTCTTTTTCTTCACCTTTTTTACTTCTGTTTGTGTAACCTCTTTACTCTCAGCTTTTGGAACAGCGGCATTTTTTGCTACTACACTATCAGGTTTTGCTGTTGGATTTTTTATAGGTGCTGCTAATTGAGAAATTGCTTGTGTCGGCGATACCATTTCCTGCTCATCTACCGCATCCATCACAATGCCTTCTCCATCTTCTCCCTTTTGAATTTCAAACTCATCTGCAAATCCACGAAGACTATTTTCCACTTCTTCCATAAATTTATCCGATTCTGTTTTTTGCGGTTCTTGAAACTCTGGTTGTATCTCCTGTTCATACAAAGGAATTTGAATATCAAACGAATCTTTTTCTTCCCTTTCTCTATCACCAAAAGCTTCATCTGCCCTGTGAATTACTAAATCAGACAAAAAATCCTCTTCATTTTCATCTTTTGGCTTTTCCGCTGCTTCTTCCTGCAAATCTCCTGTAATCTCTCTCATATTTCCAGAAGAATCGTCCATCCTCTTTGCTTCTTTCTTAAAATCAAAAAATGGGAAATTAACTTTTCGAGACTTTTCCTGTTCCCAATCTTCCAACTCATCCAATTCATCCTGTTCTTTTTCTTTGGCATATTCCTGTGCTGCAATTTCTGCACGTTCTTTTATCTTTTTATACGCAGAACTGCTCTTTCTCTTCAAGCTATGGAAAAATAACTTCTCAGACAAAAACATTGCCCCTATTGCTAAAAGTGCGAACAAAATTACATACGCACCCCATTCACCAAAGCATAATGCCAATAAATTAGCAAAAATTCCTCCAATCAAACCTCCACCAGCTCGACGCGTTGCTGAATTATTAAAGATGACTATTAAATTAAAAGAACTATCATAATGGAATGTAATAAGCTGCAATAATGCCATCAACACTACCGACATCATACAGGCACAGATTACCTTTTTTACCAATAAATCATTGTCCTTATTTGCCGTATAAAAAAAAGCAACGCCTATAATAAAAAACGGCATAAGATATGCAAGGATTCCTATTAGACCAAACGAAAGGGTATTTAATGCCTGTCCAATCACACCTGCAGCATTCATATAACTCAGTACAAAAATTATGGCAACGACAATAACCCCCATTAATCCTAATTCTTTTTCAAATGGAGATAACTCTTGTTTCTCTTTTTTTTCAGACTTTTGTTCTTTCTTCTTTCCTTTTGCCATAACTAACTTCTCTCCCAACTTGTTACAAATTCTTAACTATCCTGCTCCCAAAATATTAATCTCTCGAACCTTTATTATACTTGGATTATCTTTGAAATGCAAGCTTACTCTATTCCTGCATTTTTTCGATGTACCTTATTCATCGTTTTGTTATCCAGACTATAATAATGCATAGATAAAAGGGTCAAAAGCCATCCCAGAATAGGAACTCCACAGTATAAAAACAGGGTTGTCCATTTAATCACATCTGTAACAGGATCGGAAACCTGTGGCAATACATTATCAAATCCGATAATAGTAAGCACAATTCCAACAAATGCCGTTCCAAAGGCAGATACTGCCTTTTCCACAAAAGAAAACAATGCTCCCATCAGCCCAGGAACATATTTCCCGCTACGGCTCATCTCATAGTCACAACAATCTGCAATCATAGGTACTACCATATTATTAATGATGGATTTACAGCCATTTAATAAAGTAAATGTGATAAAAAATAGCACTGTTACCCCATTAATTTTAGACGGAATAAAAGAAATGGTGTTTATTTTTCCAAATAACAATACCATTGCCATTCCAAACTGAAATACAATAGCAAAGCATGTCGCCAGTATTAAAGCTTTCCTTTGTCCAAAGCTTTGGGCAATTCTTATTCCTGCACTTACTACCAGTAATGTTGGAAGTGCCGTTACAATTCCTATCAATCCTGCTATCGAATAATTATTCATCATGATTCCAAACAACATCACCCCCACAGTCGTATGACTATATACCATGGAAACAAACTGATTGGAACAAGATGCCAAAGTCAACATCCGAATCGGTTTATTATTTTTTAAAATTTCGATATAATCTCTCTTTTTTACCTTTTCCCTTTTGTGCATACAAGTATCATAAAACTTTTTCTGGTCCTTTTGCCAGATACCCACAATTGCCAATGCCGTACACAACATACTGATACCAGCTATAGTCAAAACAAATTCTTTAAACAATGCAGGGTTTAAAAAACTACCATACTTTGGTATCAGATAATTTGATACATACAAAGCAGTTCCGCCATAGGCAGCCATAATAAACATAGAGTCAAAATATGTAGCCAAAGGTCTTTGTTTCGGGTTATTTGTAATAATTGTCTGTCCTGATTTTGCCACTACGGTTTGAAATGTATAGCCAATAATGTAAATGGCATATACAAGAACAAAATAAACCAGACGGATTGGCTTTGGCACTAAATGATTTGTAAAAAATAACAAAATAGAGCTTCCACACAACAGCAAATTTCCCACGACCAAAAAAGGACGAAACTTTCCATAACGTCCTTCTGTTTTGTCAAGCAAATATCCAATTACGGGATCTGTAATTCCATCAAACACCCGCATCACGGTTAAAATCATAGACAGAATAAACACACCGAGTCCAACAATACCATTGGCATAATACGTAACATATCCCATCAATGCCAGGTATAAATTCGTTGCTGCATTATTCATAGAAAACAACGCTAATTGCCAGATTTTTGCATTGTTATAAGACAATTCCTGTGATGCGGAAAGCATCTTGTCTGTATTCCCATTCTCATCTATCTGTAAATATTTCTTCTTTTGTTTCTTTTCCCACCGTTTCGGTCCAAACACGTTATCACTTCCGTTCATCTTTTTTATCCATTTTTTTCAATTTGACTTCTATCTTTTATTGTACCATATTTCTCCTGTTCATTCCAACATTCCCCAGAAAAACATTCGGAAGTATCCTTTTCTTGCGGGTTCTGCATCTGCTCAGAAAGTTCATGTCGTAACTCATATCTTTTCTCTTTATCCAGCCATTCTTCCCTCATTTTCGCTCCTCGATCATATGCTTTAAATGGGTTAAAGCAGCATGCATTCCGCCAACCTCGTTGATAATCCCTTTTTTTACAGCTTCCTCTCCTACTAATACCGTTCCCACATCTTTCACAAGTTGTTTTGTATCCAGCATCAAATCACGCAAATTATCATACGAAATATTGGAATGGCCTTCTACAAAATGTAAGATACGATCCTGAATCTGTTCTAAATATACAAATGTCTGTGTCACACCAATTACCATACCACTCATTCGCACTGGGTGTATTGTCATAGTTCCTGTTGGTACAATAAAGCTATACTCTGTCGATACAGCCAAAGGAACTCCAATAGAATGACTTCCACCTAATACAAGAGAAACGGTAGGCTTACTAATTGATGCAATCATTTCTGCGATAGCAAGACCAGCCTCTACATCCCCACCCACTGTATTTAGTAAAACAAGCAATCCATCCACCTCTTCGTTATCTTCAATGGCTGCAAGTTGTGGTAGCACATGCTCATACTTTGTAGTTTTGTTTTGTGAACCTAGATTCTCATGCCCTTCTATTTCACCTATAATGGATAATAGCTGAATTTTTGTTTTTGTTCTTTTATTGTCTAAAAGCACCTGTCCATAATCGGAAATTTTTTCATCTTTTAATTTTTCATTTTCTTTTTTAACTTTTTCCTCATCAGCCTGTTTATTCTCTTCTCTGTTTTCTTCCATACTAAAACCTCTTTTCTTTTTAACTGTAGTATGGAAGAAAACACATTATTTTATACGATAATGCTGCTTATTTTTTACTCCACATATAACAATATGCCTGTGTTCTTGCTGCAAATGGTGCATTCTGAAGTAATCTTTGCACTTCCTCTTTTGTATACCATCCAGCGACAATCTCTTCAACCGTTGATGTACTAGGCTGAAATGTTCCTGATGCAGTTCCAACAACACACAAGTTTTTCTCATTTGAAAAACCTACGGCACTGTAACTTTCTCCTAAAATTTCTTCTATATGATCCAGTGACAACCCAGTTTCTTCCCACAATTCTCTCTTTGCTGCCATCTCTGGTGTTTCTCCTTCGTCAATTAAACCTGCTGGAAAATTGTAGACCCACTGCCCTACAGCCATTCGAAATTCTTTATTCAATAAAATCTTATCTTTTGCTTCATTGTGCAATATTAGCACCACCGCATCTGCCTTTCTATGATATAATTGCGAAAATTCTTTTAAATTTTTATCTCGACTAATCATTTCATAGACCTTTTCTTTATGGTCCACCGTTTCATATGTCAGGTCATAACGTGTTATAAATTTTCCCTGTTCTCTCTTTTTTAAACCTATAAATTTCATTCTTATTCCTCCAGTATGTTGTAAAAGCTTGGACTTACGAGGTAAGCTAATATTAAACTACACCCAAAATCTCACATGTTTCTTATTCTTTTCTCCTGGTATCATATATTGATAGATCCGAAGCATATCTTCATGGCAGCTTTCCCGTGTTACTTCTTCTCCAATTGGTAATACAAATATTTCATACCTGGCTGTATATATTTCACTTTTTATATTCATTCTTTTAACACCATTTCGCAAATAAAAGGCATTTCTTTTTTTCCGTTCCATTTGCTCTTTTTCAGAAGCTGCAAGCTCCTCATCCTCGGTTTCTATAATAATTCCTTGGCAATCAGGAAAATAGTTCTTCATCTTTCCTAAAAAAATGCTTCCTATTCCTGCACTTCGATATTCCTCTAACACAGCAAAATAATCTAGTAAAATATACTTACAATTCTTGCAGATAACAAAAAATGCATACCCCAAAAAGTTATCTTTCTCATCATACAATCCAACGCCCTGATATTGCTTCTCATTCCACATTGCTTTCATTTTTTTCAATGGTTTTCTCTCATTTTCAGGAAAATGTTTGCATAAGCATTCATTATACACCTGTTCAATTTGAGCAAAATCCATTGTTTTTATTTTTACTTCCATAACAAGCCTCCATCCACTCTCCTAAAAACATCAAAAAACACTTACAAGCTATCTACGATACCATTGATTCTACAATCTGTCCCTTTCATCCTTTCTGTAAAATTACTACTATTATAATATATGTTGCTTTTAGGCAAGCGAAACCTCTTCCTTAAAATATCTTTTTCTATAATAACAGGAGGAAACCTGCAAAGCAAGTTTCCTCCTATTTATACACGATGATTTTTTCTTCTTTTTTCCATTTTTTGCACCAAAAGAATAGCAAGGATGCCCGACAATATTCCAATTATCATTCCTCCCAAAATATCCGTTGGAAAATGTACAAATAAATACATTCTAGAAAATGCAATTGCTACTGCTAAGATAAGTGCCAAGATACCTTTTCGACGATGCATATATAACATTGGGACTACGGTTGCAAATGCAGCCGATGTATGCCCTGATGGAAACGAAAAATCTTTTGGTATCTTAATAAGCATGGTCACTGTATGATCAATCCAGCATGGTCTTTCACGAGCAACTAAATTTTTTAAAATCCCATTGCATATAACAACCTCTATCATAAGTGCCATTGCCATCATACATCCACATTTTCTATACTTAGGAATGCATAAAAATAAAATAGTAAGTACAATCCATATAATCCCCGCATCTCCTAATTTTGAACAGAGAATCATAATCTCATCCCAAATCGGATGATGAAGTGATTGCAAAAAATGTAAAAACCGTAGTTCCATGTTTCCCTCCTGTTGCGTCGGTTCGTTTTTTCTAAAGAATGTGTCTATTACTCAAATACTTTCACAATCGTATCAATATCCTTTGCAACCTCTACTTCAAATATAAAACGAGCACCTTCTTCTAATTTGTTCAATGCATCCTTTGAAGCGTCATTTCCAATACGGAATACACGTACACCATCTTCCAGCGAAATTTCTACAGAGTTTCCATCCGCAAATCCTAAAAACTCCCCTTCTAATGTCTTTTTCTCTGTTTTTGTATGACTACTATCACTTTTATCATTTTTGGATGCTTCCTGTGTTGTTGTCGGTTGCTTTGTAGATTCACTCACCGTATTATTGGCATCTGTATTATTTTTGTCATTATTTCCCTGTGAAACAGATGCCGTCTCCTGTGTAGAAATATCTTCCTGTGGTTCCTCTGTTTCTTCTACCGATTGTGTAGCCTCTACGGTTGCCTCTGTCTGTTCCGTAGGCTCTACTGTATTAGTTACCGTCGATGCCTTATTTCCACACCCGTTTATCGTTGCGATTGTGACCGCCAACAAACAGGCACTCATTACTTGTTTTTTCATGTTGCTTTTCCTCCTAGTCAAGTTTGTATTTGAAACACTCTTATCATAACGGAAATCCTCTGATTTTGCAAGTAATAGTCCACTTGTCTTTTCTATGTTCATCAGATATACTTTATATAAAACACAGGAAATGAGGGAAAGATATGAATCATTATATGAAAGAAGCAATAAAAGAGGCCTATGTAGGTATTCATGCACATGACGGTGGTCCTTTTGGCTCTGTCATTGTAAAAGACGGGCATATCGTTGGCAGAGGACATAATCGCGTTTTATCCAAAAAAGATCCTACCTGTCATGGTGAAATGGAAGCCATACGCGATGCCTGTAAAAATCTAGGTACGCATGATTTAAGTGGTTGTGAACTCTATACCACTGCAGAACCATGTCCAATGTGCCTTGGTGCTACTCTTTGGTCTAACATCACAACACTCTATTATGGTTGCAATCGCAAAGATACGGATAATATAGGATTTCGTGATGATAACTTTTATGATTATTTAGATGGAAAAAACAATCTGCTTACACAACAAGAATTAGACCGAGCAGATTGTTTACAATTATTTAACGACTACAAAACAGACAAAGAACACCAGATTTATTAAAAAAAACTGTTCAGATGTATCAATACTCTGAACAGTTTTTTGATTTCATTTTTTATTCCTCTGCCGCAGACTGCTCTATCTCCTGAAAGTCCTTTTGCAATTCCTTTTGGTTAATCTTCTCTGGCCGATCTGTTTCCAAATTAGCTGGATAAATATCTGCCACATCATTAATTGCAATATATGCTCTTGGATCTATTTCATGAACAAGCGTTTTCATTTTCCCTACCTGAAATCGATTCATTACGAAATAAATCATGGACCTTTCTGTTCCCGAATAATACCCCTTCGCATCAATAATAGTCACTCCATTTTCAAACGTTTCCGAAAGTTCTTTACAAACCTTTTCCGCTTTTGTTGTAATGATAAAGGCTGCTTTCGAACGATCAAAACCATCTACAAAAAAGTCTATTGTTTTCGATGCCACCGCATATGTCACAATAGAATACAATGGTAAAATCCAGCTTCCAATGATAATACCACAAACAACATACAAAAGCACATTGTAAACCATTACAAAATTTCCGATACTAATTCCTATTTTTTTTGCAAACATGACCGCAACAATGTCAATTCCATCAATAGCTCCTCCAAATCGGATCGCCATTCCACTACCGCATCCAGAAATAATACCACCAAACAACGCACATAAAAACAAGTCATTTCCTGCTAACGGAGATACAATGCTAACATCAATCGGCAATACATCGGTAATCACCCAAGCTGCTAAGGAATATATGATAACAGTATAAATTGAATACACCGTAAATCGTATTCCTTCTGCCTTTAAACCCAACAAAAAAATTGGTATATTTAACAGGATCAATATTAACGATAAACTACACCACGACGGAGTTTCTTGCGAAATTAGCATAGAAGTTCCAGAAATACCACTATCATATAGCTTTACTGGTGCTAAAAAGACAATTACACCAAATGCATTGACAATTCCAGATAACGTAAGAAACAATAGATTAAACGGACTAAATTCCCTGACTACTTTTTTCACATGATTCATGCAATTCCACCTTTCTTTTATCTTCTTCTATAGACATTTGAGAAACTGTATGCATTGATTTTTTATGTACAGTATGTTTCGCAATTGCCTAATTACCGCTATAGCTATCCAGAATCATCGTTCTTACTGTCTTATCATGTGCAACCTGCACTTAAAACACTGGCATGGCAGTGCAGGTTGCATATGATGAGCCGAAACGATTGAATAGCTATATATTTACTATATAAGATTATGGGCAAAAAAACAACTAGAGAATATACACATTACCCTTTTTGTATATTCTCTAGTCAAATCTTATCTTTCTATAATTTTTAGCATAGCTTACGTTTCTTATAGTTCATTGTCATAATCATCCACATTGTAATCTTCAGCGCTATCATCCTCATCATCAAATGAAAAATCATCTAAACTAGAATCATCTTCTAACGAGAAAGAATCTGTGCTATCACTTCCGCCAATCCAATTACTAGATGTAGAAGAATCTAACCCTAAAAGAGAACCAAATAAAGAAACAAAGCCTTCTACCTTCTCTTCTAATGCGCTTACTGCGTCCTGATCAATAGTGTCTTTATACTTTTCAAGTTGTTCAGAATCATTAATAGAATAACTATCTCCCTCTGGTGGATAAGATACTTTGTCGCATTCTTTCATATTCTGACTATATTCAATCTTACCAATATTTTGTCCAGCAATGCTTGCTTCCAGAGTAGCTTTTTGTTCCTTTTCACCACCATTTAGTGTAAGTTTTACCTGACTGTCGTTGTTATATTCTAGGGTAACGTTACCATTATAGGAACCATACTCCTCATCCGCCAATGCAAACTCATCAAAACTTACTTTTACACTATTTTTATCCTCTTGCGATGAAAAAGCAATATCTCCTTTATATCCCTTTTTCTCCTTTGTACGATTTCCAGTTATAACGAAATCATCTGAATCACTTCCAGTCGTACCAGCTTCAAAATAATCTGTCTTTCCATTGTTTAACGTATGGTAATATAAAGTAGATGCATCTTCTTCTCCATCTCCTTTGGAACTAAAGTCTCTTCCTAGGATATTTCCCTGTTTGTCAATCCAAACATTCATAACTATTGTAGTGTTACTTTCCGTTCCTTCTTTCTTTACCTCATCTATTGCTTTTTTCAGTTTCTCGATGCCTTTGTCATACTCTTCCTCTGTACATGCCTCTAGTCGAACCAATTCTTTCTTTAATTTCTTATCTTTAGAAGCTGTGTCCACTAACTTTTCTAACATCTTCTCTGCATCTTTTTCAGTAATTGTAACAGTTACTTTTGTCGCTTTTTTTGTTATGTCAGAAACTGTATATTTCACATTCTTTTCCAGCTTCACATCCTTTAATCCTTCGCAAACTGTCTTTCCATATTTAGAAATCAACTCAGCTACTAAGGCTTTAGAGGTAGGTTTGTCTAAATAATTACCATAAAAATTTTTCAAAGAGTTAAAATATGCATCCACATTTTCATTTTCCTCTTCTTTTGCCATATCTTGTAAAGAGGTAAATAAATAGGCTGAACTAATCTGTGGAATCTGAACATAGGTATCTCCATAGTTTTCTTTTCCTATATTCATAAACATATTTGCTCCAATAAATGACTCTCCGCCAAGCTTTAATTCCATATCTACCTGCTCAGCACTATTTTTTAAGTCTACTGTGATACCTGTATTTAATTCTAAAGGAAATAACGTATCCAATCCCAACATACTTGTGTAGGTATCATCTACAGAAACCTTAAGGGCAGCGGAATTTTTCATCGTCTTTTTCTTTTGTGCCTCCATTCGTTCCACTTGTTTTCCATAAGAATCTGCAATTTGATTCGCCTTTTTTTCAATATTACTAAGCTCCGTCTTTAAATAATACTCTTTCGAACTTAAGGCAGACATAAATATTCGATTTCGAACACTGGCATTTAATGTAAGCATTGATGCCCCTGCTATGAGGATAACAAGCACTGCTACTACAACTGTCGCAATCATTTTGCCCTTTTTCTTCCCACCTTTGGCACCTGTTTGGTCCATAAGTGGTGACACACCGTTTCCTGATTGATTTTGACCATTTACATTTTGATCAAAATTTTGTTCTTGATTTTGTTCGTTCATTTTTTCTCTCCTTCATTTTTTCTTACTGTTTTCTCCAACATTCAGATTACCATGAATAAAGCAATCTTGTCAATAATATTTATGTTTTTTAATTAAGAATATTCTTTTTTATTTTTTGCCAATAAAAATATACAGTATCTATTTTTATAGCAAAATTCCATATTGATATATAACTTATGATAAAATAATTAAAAATGAACCTTTTCTCTGGTGGTAACCAATATATTTATGTAAGGGTAAAAGATATTCCCTTTTAAATAGACGTCTACTTATATTATGGAGAATGCTTATGAACAAAGAACAATTAGAAAATTATATTAAAGATTATGGCAAAGAAATTTATTCCTTTTGTAAGACACTGACAAAAAACAAAACAGATGCAGATGATTTATATCAGGATACTTTTCTAAAAGCCATTGAATTAAACAACATTGATACAAATAAGAATCCCAAAAGCTATCTGCTTGGCATCGCAGTAAACATGTGGCGAAGCAAAAAACGACGATACGCAAGAAGAGAACGTATTGCTCCTATGCAATCTCTATCAGAGGATGCATCCATAGAGCAGCTTCCCGTATCTTCTAAACCTTTAGATGAACTGATGATAGAGAAAATGGAAAAAGAAAAAGTTCGGACAATCATTGAAAGTTTACCAGAAAAAATGAAACTCGTTATTTTACTCTATTATATGGATGAATTAACCTTAAAGGAAATTGCACAAATTTTAAAAATTCCCAGTGGCACTGTAAAAAGCAGATTACATCAGGCTAGAAAAAAAATTACAAAGGAAATGGAGGTATATAGAAATGAATAATGACATCGATGATTTATTAAAACAAGCCCTTACACCTACAGAAGAACCTGATTTTTGGGTAAACCAGAAAATTATAAACAGTATGAATCAGAAAGGAAACCAAACTATGAAAAAATTCAAAAAAATCCCTGTACTATTAGGTTTAACCTGTGCTCTTTGTGTTGGCGCAACAACAGCTTATGCTGCATATCATTATTTATCACCTGCCACGGTAGCAAAAAAAATGGATAATAACAAACTATCGGAGGCTTTTAAAGGCAAACAATCCATCGAAATAAACCAAACACAACACTTTAAAGATTACGATATTACGCTACTTGGTATTACCTCTGGTAAAAATTTGTCCCAATACTTCAAAGACGACAAATTAGTATCAGAACGCACTTACAGTGTTGTAGCGATTAAAACGACAGATAACAAAACCTTATCCAAAGATGAGTGGTACGAAAAGAATTTTCTGGTATCTCCTTATATTCAAGGATTTGAGCCTTGGAAAGTCAACACCTTCACATTAGATGGTGGTTACGAACAGTTCGTAGAAGATAATACCTTATATCGTATCACAGAATGCGATAATATTGAAAAATTTGCCGACCACACTATTTACCTTGGCATTTCCGATACTACCTTTTTTGAAAAAGATGCATTTACTTATGATGAGAAAACAGGTAACATCGCAAGAAATGAAAAATATGATGGCGTAAATGCGCTGTTTACGCTTCCAATTGATAAAAGCAAGGCAAATGCGAAGGAAGTAAAACAGTTTATGAAAGAATTAGAGAAAACAGACTCTAAAACTGAAGAAGATAGCACAGATTCTACGGATGCATCTATAAAAGAATGGGTTGCTAAGATTACACCGGAAAACATTGATCAGTATGCAGATGTAATAAAAGATTCGGTCCAAACAGTTACACCAAAAGATGGTGAGGCTCGTTACAGTTATGAAGATAAAAAGGCAGGACGAAAAACTATGGGAAGCGTTTACACAAAATATGATTTTAAAGATAACAAAATTGGTATGTCTGAACACTTTAACTATAGTTACGATGAAACAGGATTAAGCAGCCTATGGTTAGAAACTTATTCTTTAAATAAAGATGGTACTGTTACAGTAGCAATTTATACTCCAAAACAATAAACAAACTATCTTTTATAGAAGCAAACAGCACAGCGGATTGCGAATATCCTTAACACAGAAATAGGGATGCCACATTGTATGTGACATCCCTATTTTTCTATTCTGCACCTTTTAATGATTCTACCATATCAAGGTTCTTAATTCGTTTGGAAAACATAAAACTAACAAGCATAGATACAACTAAAACAAGTATTCCCGAAACAATATAACTGGATGGATGAATCATCAGGTTATAATCAAAGTTTTCTCCATTACTATTCATCATAGCATTTAAACTTACCTTACCCAATGGTGCACCTAATAAAATTCCAATGACTGACAACCAGATATTTTGAATACTTAATATTTTTCTGATCTGTGCCGATTGTAATCCAAGCACTTTCAAGGTAGCAAATTCCTTTACGCGTTCATGGAACGACAGATTTCCTGAATTATATAATACTACAACAATCAAAATAGTTGAAAATACCAGCATCATAACTACCATCATATTAACGGCTTCCATACCAGTTCTATACGCTGCCTCCATATCCTTTTTGCTGCTAACTCCCGTTACATAGTCCAAATTGTCATAAACGATTAAGTCTTCATTGCTAAATAGCATAGATGGAGTAAACTGCACTCCTGTCTTTTCAAAATCTTCTCTAAGATATGTAATTCCTTGTGTTTCGGCGCTTTGATAAATTACTCCAACCTTTGCTTTATACCATTCATTTTGAGAATAGATATGCCAATAGAAGATATCTCCAACTTTCAAGCCCATATCTGCGGAAAGCTTTCGACTCAATCCCACGCAACCTTTTGACAAATGAATCACCTTTTGCTTTGTATCTACAATATTGTATAAACCTTTTCCTTCCAATACAGTAAGACTTTCTTTTTTCTTTTGGTCTGAAGAAGCATTCGGTTTCTTTGCAATTTCAATCTGGTCAGACATAATAAGTTCTCCAGATACTTTTTCGGCTAAATCATCTACCTTTTTCAGACTTACATCCTGTGATAGCTTCATCTGATATGCCGCTGGTTGTATTTTTTGAAAATTCAAATCCACCATATCATCTACAAGCAGATTACATGCTGCCCCATATACCATCAAAAGCATACCAACCGCTGTTCCAATTATTCCCATCAATACACGAAGCTTCGCTCTGGATATATCTCTTAAATTGTACTGTGTATTAAATCCTAATTTATCCCAAAATGGTAATCTTTCAAATACACATCGCTTTCCCTGCTTTGGTGCAGCAGGTCGAAGGGCTTCTGCAGGTTTCACTTTTAAAAGTCTCCGACAACTTAAATAAGAGGCCGCCGCACATACAACCACTATCAAAACTGCAATTCCACAATAACTACTATCAAATCCAGCCTTTAATCCCGGCACAATATACCATTGTGTAAATAGATTTACCATAAACGGACTTGCATAGAACGTTCCTACAAGCATTCCCACTATAACACCAAGTAAAGAAATCCATGTACTATAACTAATATAATGAAGAATTACTTTATGTTTTTTCATTCCCAACGCATTCATGGTTCCTATCTGCGTACGTTGCTTTTCCACCATTCGGCTCATAGAGGTTGCTATTACAAGCACCGCTATTCCAACAAATATCACAACAAACATATACGAAAATGTTTCATGCTGGGAAATTTCACTATTAAGTCTTGCAATTCCCATAATCGAATCTTCATCAACCATCGCTGCATAATTATCATCTATTGCTTTTGCAATTTCTTCCTCTCTTGTAAGTGCAGAATCATCAGTTGTCTTTACCAACATTTGCGTATATGGCATAATATCTGCAAGTTTTTCATCATCCATTTTGTTTACTGCCTCATACAGCATATCTTGTGTAATATCCTCTATTGTCATTCCTTTTGCTGATAACATTTTCAATTGACTATCTAATGCTTTTGTATTCTCTGCAACTTTCTTTGCTGTAATCTTTCCCTGTTCAATCATATGTAAAACATATTCTTTTATTGGAAAGGCATCATAAGACATATACACAAAGGCAATGTGACTTAAATCGATATCTGTATCACTATCTGCAATACGATACTCATACTCTGCACTTTCAATCAATCCCTTAACCTTTTTTGAAAAAGTAATGCCATTATATTCTACCTTAAAGGTATCGCCCACTTTAATGTTCCAGCACTTTGCAAAAGCATTTGTAAGCCAGATTCCCTTTGTATCCTTCGGATCAAACGCTTCTCCTTTTATTACATAAGGTTTATTTACAACATTCTGTCTCTCTAAATATATATCCACCTGTGCTCCCTCGCACTCTGGAGCAGAACCTGTCACTGCCATACGAAGCCCTACATCTTTCACAAAAGAAAGGTCTTTTACTTGATTTACGTTTTCCTGTGTAAAGCCTTCTCCGTATATCCATAGATTAGCCAGATTACAGTTTTTATGGAATGTTGCTCTTGATTTATTTTCACCAATTACATGTCCCTCCATCGTACAAAACATTGTCATGGCTAAAAATGCCAGCAAAAAGATAGACAAAAACTGTCCCCAGTTCATTTTTAATTCTCGAAACATTTTTCGACGTAGCATTACCAATCCACCTCCTTTACAGGCAATGGATTTTTATTTACTGTGTTTTCTTTTATCTTTCCATTTTTCATACGAATAACTCTGTCGGCACATTTTGCAATATCTGCATTATGGGTAACTAAAATCACCGTCTTTCCCTCTTTTTTGCATAATTTCTGAAGCAATTCCAATACCATAACTCCAGTTTCTGAATCAAGTGCACCTGTCGGTTCATCCCCCAATAAAATTTTAGGATTTTTTGCAAGCGCTCTGGCAATGGAAACTCTCTGCTGTTCTCCACCAGACATCTGTGAAGGAAATTTATCTCTACAATGATCCAGTCCTACTAAATGCAACAATTCATCTGCATCCCTCGCATTTTTAACAATACTTTTTGTCAATGCAATATTTTCATATGCGGTAAGACTTGGCAACAAATTATAAAACTGAAAGATAAATCCAATAATATCTGCGCGATATGTACTAAGCTGCTTGTCATTCATTTCCGACACTTTTTGTCCTGCCACAAGAACCGTTCCCTCGGTTGGCTGATCCATCCCCCCTAACATATTCAGTACCGTAGATTTTCCAGCACCTGACTGTCCCAGAATAACTACAAACTCTCCCTCTTCTATTTCAAAATTCACATGATCCACCGCTATCTGTAACCCTTCTCCAGTTCCATAGGTTTTGACAACATCCCGAAATTCTACTAGCATATTATTTCCTCCTGTTTCTTTAACATTACAATTTCCACTTTTGTTAGTCATTACTAACACATTATAACACAGTAAAATGAAATAGCAAGTGCAAAGTCAAGCGGATATTCGCAATCCGCTCTGCTACTTGATCATGTTAAATTCCGTTTCTTTCAAACAAAAGGCGAAGTAGCTCCCTCCTACTTGAAGAACCTACTTCACCTTTTCGTACTCTTTATTCCTTTTTTAGTCTGCTCCTTATTGTGCAAATGCAATCTTTAAAGCATCTTCTATTTTCTCGATTGGAACAATCTTTAGTTGCTCTTTTATTTCTTCTGCAACATCATCCAAATCCCTTTCATTTTCTTTTGGTATTAATACCGTTTTTACACCTGCCCGTTCTGCTGCCATTAGCTTTTCTGGAAGTCCACCTATCGGCATAACATATCCACGCAGAGATACCTCACCTGTCATAGCAATTTTAGGATTGACTGCCTTTCCAGTTACCAGTGAACTTAATGCCGTTACTAACGTAATACCTGCAGATGGTCCATCCTTTGGCACTGCTCCCTCTGGTACATGAATATGCAAATCATTCTCTTTAAATTTATCTGTTAACTCTGGATACATTATTTTTACCAGACTGGTAGCAATCTTTGCAGATTCTTGCATCACTTCACCAAGCTGTCCGGTTATTTCTACCTTTCCATCTCCTTTTGTAAAGGCAGTTTCAATAAATAAAATTTCTCCACCTGCCTGTGTCCAGGCAAGTCCAGTCACAATTCCAGGTTTTGTTTCTTTTCCCAATTTTTCGTGACTTCTTGGTTTCCCTCCCAAAAATTCTTCCAGCTTCTTTTCATTCACCGTAAATGTTTTTTGCTCACCTTTCACTAATTTTACTGCTGCATGTCGGCAAAGCGTATCCAACTGCTTTTTCAATCCTCGTACTCCCGCCTCAGCAGTATATCCATCAATTATTTTCTTTAAAGCTTCATCTGTAACCTTCATACGGCTTGCAGTAATTCCCATTCGTTTCATTGCTTTTGGAAGCAAATGCTTTTTGGCAATCTGAAACTTCTCTAATGGTGTGTAACCAGAAAAGGAAATCACTTCCATACGATTTAGCAATGGTTCTGGAATGGTATCCACCGTATTTGCCGTACAGACAAACAACACATCGGATAAATCATAAGGAACATTCATATAATGATCTGTAAAAGTAGTATTTTGCTCTGGGTCCAACACTTCCAATAAAGCACTTGCCGGATCACCACCATACTCTTTTACCAGCTTGTCCACTTCATCTAATACCATAACAGGATTTTGCACTCCACACCGTTTCATGCCTTCCATAATCCTTCCAGGCATAGCTCCAACATAAGTTCTACGATGTCCTCGAATCTCTGCTTCATCGCGAACACCACCAAGGCTGATACGCACATATTCTCTTCCCAGTGCTTTGGCTATACTTTGTCCAATGCTGGTCTTACCTGTACCAGGTGCTCCCACAAACAGCAAAATAGAACCAGATTGCTTTTTATTTAAAGCCATAACCGCAAGCTGTTCAATGATACGATCCTTTACCTTCTTTAAACCATAATGATTTTCATTTAAGATTTCTTCTGCCTTATTTAGATCAATTTCCGTAGCAGGTGCTTTCTTCCAAGAAAGTGTCGTAAGAAAATCAAGATATTCATAAAGCATACCGTATTCGTGACCGTCTTTTCCTTCCTGTTTCATACGGTTTAAAACTTTTTCCGCCTCTTTCTTTGCCTCCTCATTCATTCCCGATTCTTTAATCTTTTTTTCAAATCGACGAATGTCCGTCACATTTTCTGGATGCATTTCATCTAATTGATTCTGCAACACTTCC
Organism: Clostridium sp. CAG:411; assembly: GCA_000437275.1. Classification (GTDB taxonomy): domain Bacteria; phylum Bacillota; class Clostridia; order Lachnospirales; family Lachnospiraceae; genus CAG-411. The sequence goes on from FR899723.1 coordinate 67,481, forward strand.
ATCTGCTTTTTTATGGCAATTTCTTTATAGGCGGTCTCCTGTGTCTCCTTTTGTTTGTTTTCTGCTTCTTCCCCTACCTCATATAATGCAATAAATTCATATATAATATCTTTCATTTTTTGATAGCGTTCTTTCACAGAATCTTTTTCAATTACTGCATATTTATCTTCCCAACTGATATTCAAATATGGTGCAACCGCACAAATAAACTGTGGAAGTGTATCAATATGCATTAAATAGGCTGCTGTTCGAATATCCCATTGAAAGTTACGCATAAATTTTAAAAATTCTTCCTGTACATCCTTGTAAAGTGCCTTTTTTTCTTCTTCTGTAAAATCTAGCACTTCTGCACATGGTTCATAATCAGCAGTCCACGTTCCATCTTCGTGGTAAAGTGCTGTTACTCTCACACGGTCTCGAATCAAAATTTCTACATTTCCTTCTTCGGTTTCTTTTTTCTTTTCTCCAATCGCTGCAATAGGTAAGAAATCCTCTACCTTTAATTCTTCTCTCTTCTTTTCTTCTTTTTGAAGCAGGAATAGGATTTCCTCTCCATTTTCCAAGGCATTTCCTTCTACATAAAACATATCCTTATTAAAATAGTATTTTACTCCTGGCAACAGCATTAAGTTATATATAATCCTTGTAACCATAACCTATTTCTCCTTTTTATAAACATTCTTTACATACTTGCGAAACTCAATTTACTCTTATCCCCTTCCAATAATTTAGTTATACCACTCATTTTAGCACTCGTCAAGTCTGTTGGCTAACATTTTTATTTTTACCCATTACTTATACGAAAAACAAAGTGGACTTGTCCACATCCCGCAGAGCGTTTTACTCTATAGGATGACTTTTCCTATAGAATAAAAAAAATCATTCTAACAACCACGGAAGTTGAAAGAATGATTTCTTTATTATCCTTATCGATTTTCTCTATTAATGTATTCCTTTTTTTCTGCCAAACTTTTATATGCTGGACGAATAATCTTGTCCGTTGTAATCAGTTCTTCAATTCGATGTGCACTCCAGCCCACAATTCTTGCAATTGCAAATAATGGTGTATATAACTCTCTTGGGATACCAAGCATATCATACACAAATCCACTATAAAAATCTACATTCGGGCTGACACCCTTAAATATTTTTCGCTCCTTTGCAATAAGTTTTGGTGCAAGCATTTCAATATTATTATATAATGCCATATCGTCTGCCAAATGTTTTTCATTTGCAAGCTGTTCCACAAAACTTTTAAATACTACCTCTCGTGGATCAGATAAAGAGTATACCGCATGTCCCATTCCATAAATCAATCCTTTTTTATCAAAGGCCTCTCCGCGCAAAATTTTTGTAAGATAATGTGCGATTTCCTCCTGATCATGATAATCGGATACATGAGCACGAATATCGTCCATCATTTTCATTACCATTAGATTTGCACCACCATGTTTTTTTCCTTTCAATGATGACATGGCTGCCGCAATGGCTGAATAGGTGTCAGAACCAGAAGAAGTAACAACTCTGGTGGTAAAGGTTGAATTATTTCCACCTCCATGTTCCATATGAAGAAGCAGAGCGACATCTAATACTTTTGCCTCTAACTCTGTGTATTGCATATTCGGACGCAATAGGCGAAGAAAATTCTCTGCTATAGATAAGTTTTCATCTGGTCTATGGATATACATACTATCATCGTTTTCATAATGGTTATATGCATGATACCCATATACTGCCAACATCGGAAAGGTACTAATTAACATCATACTTTGTCGAAGTACATTATCAATATCCAGATTATCTACTTTTTCATCATAAGATGCCAATGTCAAAATACTTCTTGTCATAGAATTCATAATATCTGCACTAGGAGCTTTCATAATAACATCTCTGGTGAAGTTTGTAGGTAATTTCATACTTTCTGACAAGTATTTACGAAACTCCTTTAACTGCTCCTTATTTGGCAATTCACCAAACAACAATAGATATGCTCCCTCTTCAAAAATGTATTTCCCTTTTCTACATCCATAGATCAATTCTTTTACATCATAACCACGATATAACAATTCTCCATCACAAGCTACCTTTTTTCCATCTACATTGTCAAATGCCTTAATCGACGAAATATTCGTAAGCCCTGTCAGAACACCCTGTCCCTGCTCATCTCTTAATCCTTTTTTTACACCGTATTCCGAATATAATTCTTTGTTAATGCTATCATTTTTCTCACAAATTGCCGCCTGCTTTTTCGTATATGAAGTTATTTTTTCCATTCTACTACCTCTCTTTCATTCTGTTATAATACCCATTCTTTTTCTTTCTTATTTTGTTCATTAGTGAACTATTTTCTTAAAAATATATGTAACTGCCTTTTCCGAACAGTTACATATATTTTGTCAGATTGCTTCCTCAATGTTTTGTAACATTTTGTGAAGCACTCTATGCACAGTCTCCCATTCTTCCTCTGTAATCCCTTTATGTATGGTCTGTAAGCACTCTGTATAGACCTTCATTACTTTATCTACCACTTTATATGCACTTTCATCTAAAGCAATGTGCAATATTCTGTGATCTTGTGCATCCTCTGATATGCGAATCAGATTTCGTTTTTTTAAATTATCGATTGACTTAGAAATATGTGCTTTTGATAAATGCTTTTTTTGCATAATTTCTTTTGCTGTATCCAAATGTTCATCCTTGGATAAAAAAAACAAAATATCCAATTCCACTATACGCAAATCATACTCTTTCATAATCGGTGCAATTTTCTTCTCTAATAACTTTTTTATAAGTACACTGGGTTGCACCACATCATTTACATCCATAATTCCTCCAATTAGTTCGCTAGTAAACTATTTCTATTATACCACAATTCTTTTTTTCGTCAAGTCGATGTCTTTTCTATCTATTTTCTTCTATTCAATTACCTCATCCAAAAGTTCTTGTAAAGCAAACCAAGCATCCAATTCTTCCTTATGATCATACTTTATCAGTGCTTTTTCAATTTGGTCTGCATCTATAATCTTCCCTTCCAGATTTCCAGCTTTACATTTTTTAGCAATTGCTAATAACCAATTACAATTCCACGTATAGGTCTGCTCAAATGCATCCGTTGCACTTTGCGTAGTCGATTGTGTAGAAAGTACGGTTCCATCCGCAAAAAACAAACGTATTTGTGGTTGTTCCCCTTTTGAATCATAATATACTTCGAACTTCTCCCCCTGAGAAAACACATATTCCTTCTTTTGAAAGAAATGATATGCTACCGCCTTGTCTTCATAAAAGTCCGTATGGTTATACGTTTCCCATAGCAATGGAACAAGAGGCAAAAGTACGAAACCAAACGTCAACATTCTCTTTGTTTTTTTCTTTACCTCTCTTTTTGGGAATACACCTCCTAATTGCACAGCAAGAAACACCAAGTAGCCAATCATAACGGCAATCGTTCCTAGTATTCCCTGCCTGCATTGATTCATAATTACATTATTTGGCATTGGTACAAAATCAAGGCAGGTGTTTACCATCGCTGGCAATATGATTGCAAGTGCTACCCCCACAATCAAAAGAATTAACAAATCCAACACCCTTGCAAATATCCACAGAATAGTTTTTAAAACAGCATATAGTTTTCCCGAAAAAATACCCCTTTTCCCATATTGAACCTGCACAAACTCTTTTTTCTTTAAATACCAAATTCCATATGGCATCCCTAATTGAACCATAAGTAGAAGCAAGAAAGAAACCACAATCGCTGTTATATTTTTTTCTTGCACAATATCTTTTAAAAATCCCACTGCTGACATAAAAACTATATTTAGCAGCAATACCAAAAGAGAAATGTACCACATTTTTTCTCGGATTGCATCAAAATAAGTGTCTGCATCGAAAGGATGCGCTTTCAAAATTTCTACAACGGGCTTTCGTTCTACTACTCCATTTCTTTCTCTTTTTTCATAATACAAATATTGATTGCACCAACAATTACATATGTTGCCAAGCAGATAGGTGGCAAAGACAGTAAAAAGGGAAAGCACCGATACTGTTACGGTTAGATTTATCGCCCAAATATAAGCCAGAAAATAAATCGCTACATATGCGACAAACATACTCTTTTGCCATTTTGAAAAATATACGCCCCTATCTTTCCATTTTTTCGCTACATTTCGTTCCATCTTCCCTGCCTCCAATCAACTGTCTTAACTCTTCCATCCCGTATTTATCAAGTATTGCCTCTTTTTCTCCAAAGTCTGTCATTTCTCCCTCTTGTAAAAGTAAAATGTAATCTGCAACATCTTCCACATCCGCAAGAATATGGGTAGAGAAAATAATGCTCATATTCTCTTCTGCAATTTTTTTCTGTAAAAGTTCCATAAAATCAGTACGAAATACAGGGTCTAAATTTGCGGTTGGTTCATCTAATAACAACAGTTTTGGTTTCTTTGCTAATGCAAATGCCAGCTCAATCCTCTTTTTCTCTCCAGAAGAACATTCACTTATACATTTTCCCATGTTTCCCATTGGAATTTCAAATAATGTAAGATATTCTCGAAAGGATTCCATCGAAAAATCGGCATAACAGTGTTGCAAAATTTCTATATTCTCCTGTAGCGTCATGCCAGAAAAAAAGATTGGTTCCTCTCCCACATAAGCTACCGCTTCACGAAATTCTTTTAAATGTTCTTTTACAGACCATGCATCCATACAAATCTGCCCTGTTTCTGCCTCAACCATGCCATTTAACACTCGCAATAACGTACTTTTTCCGGCTCCATTTTCTCCTAAAAGTGCAAGAAAATATCCATCTTCCATAGAAAAGGAAACTTTTTTCAACTGAAACTCCCTGTCTTTTCCTTTTATTTTCTGTTCATATTTAACCTCTTTTGCCTGAAACATACCTATTCCTCCCACAAAATAGAAACCATATCGATCACTTCTTCCTTACTAAGCCCTGCAGCTTTGCATTGTTTCAATGCATCGGTTACGATTTCCTGCACTCCCAGTGTCTTTTTTTCTTCTAAATAGGCAAGGTCTGGGTCATCTACATAAAATCCCTTTCCCGGTACCGAATACACCAGCCCCTCCTGTTCCAGTTCTTCATATGCACGTTTTGTTGTAATTACACTGATTTTCAAATCACTGGCAAGCCCTCGAATAGAAGGCAATGGTTCTCCTGCTTTCAGATTGCCCACTATAATCTCTTCCTTTAGTTGCTGTGCAATCTGAGTATAAATTGGTATTCCACTTTTACTTTGTATCTTTATATTCATACTTGTTCCTACTTTCTATATTTACTTTCCTCACCACACACATCATTCTGCTTTATACTCACCTATGCCCAACTCTACACACTGTCTTTTTAAATCTAGCAACAAAAGTACCGTTAAGACCAGAAATACAAGCACCTGAATAAGCAATCCATTGCCTCCTTGAGAGCGTAATAAAATTGGAAACTTTGATAGAACTGTTTTGAAGCGTTCCACTTCTGGGCCATCTACCAAAACCACATCTCCCATAAAGAAAATAGACAGGAAAAAATATATTTTTCGCAACAACTCTCCTCTTAACTCTTTGCCAAAACCAGCCTCGCCTACATGAACGGTATCTGTGGGATGATAGACTTCTCCAATCACACCAATTTTTAGTATCATATATTGCAAAAAAGAAAATACAATAACAACCACTAAAAGAAACAGTTCCTTTCCTCCTATCTGGCAGGCATTCTTTTTCCACATAACAGCAAGCATACTCCCATAGCTAATCGTCAATGCACTTGTATATAGGATAGCTTGTAATACCGTTTTCTTCCATTTTATCTGTATAAATTGTTTTTCTGTTCTTGGTAGGAAAAAATCAATCTCACTCTCGCCAAACAGCAGCATCGTAGTTGTGTTGATTCCAACGATTGCATAAAACATCCACACCGCAAATGGATCATAAGTATTAGATAAGAAACCAGTTCCAATCAGTGCAACCAGAAACGCCACCTCTATTAAAAACAACACAGGCTTTTTTGCCGCCTCCATCTTAATTTCGTCTATTGCCTCTCTCATATCGATTCCACCTTTTCTAAATAATACATCAATTCTTTGATTGTTCCATAACGACTATACTCCAACAAATCGGGACAATTTTTAACAACTTCTGTTCGCAGCAAATATTCCTGATGATGCGCATTTTCCCTACCAATTAAAATATCCTTTTCGCTGCATTGAAACTGATTCTCAAGTTTCTCTTTACTCATTTCCACAATACGATATTGCTCTTTTAAATCTTCCATCGTACCAAAATATTTTTGCTTTCCCTGATGAATCCATAATACGTAATCAGCAAACTGTTCCAGTTCCTCTACCAGATGACTGACAAAAATAACACTCTTTTCTTCCGTTGCCACCAGTTGCCTTATGCTCTGATACACCTCATCTCTAAACTTTACATCTAAATTTGCAGTTGCTTCATCAAACAGATATAATTTTGCCTCATAGGACAAGGCAAATGCTAATTGCTGACGAATTTTTTGCCCTGTGGAAAGTTTTTCTATTGCTTGTTTTTCTGGAATCTGAAATTGTTCTAAATAATGCAAATATTTTTTCAGGTCAAATCCATCGTACCACTTTCCATAATAGTTTCCACAATCCTTGGCATTCATAATTCCAGGAAAAGGTGTATCCTTTAAGACAAACGCCAATTGCTTTCTATACGCAACTACATTGCTCCAGGAACAACCGCCAAGCTGCACCTCTCCTGTTCCCTTTCTGCTACCCAGTAGCATTCTTATCAACGTAGATTTGCCAGAACCATTTTTCCCTATGACCCCTAAAATATAACCAGGCTCTAGGGAAAAACAAATATCCTGCAAAGCAAACCGTTCATAGGATTTACATAACCCACATACATTCAATAGCATTTTTTCTTTTTCCTTCATATTCATTTCACTCTCCCTTCATGTATATACACAGTATATACAGTTATATACAACTTGTCAACACTATTTTAGAAACCGCATCTTCTACAGCAGAATAAGTGGATATGTCATGGATGCTCTTAAACTTTTATAAAGCAAAAAAGACCTTTTAAGTAGATACTGGTCCGTTCCCTTATCTACTTAAAAGGTCTTTCTTATCTTTTTATTTTTCCCCAATCCATCCTGCAATATCCGATAAATCAAATGTATAGTCTACTGCTTTTCCATACGCTTTTTCATAAGCTGCTTTCTTTTGCTCATAATCCGTTTGCATCATGCGAACACTATTTTCCTTGACACTCAAATCTGGAGAAGGATAAATAGCAGGAAGTGCATGTACGATATATTTTACTTTATAAAATTCCTCATTTTCTTTTTCGTCCATATCTCTGATTTCCACAAAGAAAGAAACGATTGGAACATTAAATTTAGCTGCGTAATAGTACGCACCTCTTTTCGGTGGTCTAGGCTTTCGATAGTTAAACCACATCTCCTGCTCTGGATAAATCAACACCCACTGTTTTTTTCGCACTAATTTTTGTAGGATTGGTGCGAATTGATGGTTCATGTATTTTTTATTTCTTGCGCAAATTGGAATAATATCCGTAAAACGCATTAAGAAACCAACCCAGCTTCCCATGGCAAGATTACTGATTTGGCTTACAATATATAATCTTCCTCTTCCAGTCTTTTTTACCGCCATTCGCACAGCCGTATTATCCACTGGATTAAAGTGATTGCTTGTCACAATCGCTCCACTTTTTATGTTTTTGATATTCTCCAATCCCTCATATTCGGTGGTCCGATTTATCCCTCTGGATGCTGTATCCACAATGGCTCTTGCAACAATATTTCGAATGATATATCCTATTTTTTTCCTTGTTCTTAAATATTTCTTTAACAAACGATTTTCCATTTTTACAGAAAGCTCTGGATCATCAATCTCCACCTTTGCATAAAAATCTTCGTTTTTTGCAGCTTTTTCAATATTTTGAATTACCTGTTGTTTATTTTTCCCTATTATCATAATCTTACGCTTACTCCACTTTCATATACTTTTTTAAATGTAATCTCTGTATCTGGAATAATTTCTGCCTTCTTTAGTAATCGCTCAAACGCCTCTGTATCTGACTGTTTCTTTTCCTCAGAATACTCTTGCTTAAATTTCTTTAATTTCTCATAAAATACAGTCTTTTTTGCATAATCCCAAAAATACTCTTCATACTGAATCCCATCGTAGCACCATGGCTTATCAAACAAATTGTAATGGATCAATTTAGGATTGCGAAATGGAACTTTTTCCATCTTATTTGGCATCACATCCCAGCACTTATCCAAAAAACAAATTTTTCCATAGCACATGGCATTTAGATAATCCTGGTCCGGTGCTAAACAATCAAAATGATAGTTCTTTAGTAAAGACAAAAAGTGTTCACTAAACTTGTTTTCCCGCATTTTCTTCAGATTCATCAACAAGACACCTGAATTTATATACTCATATTTATCAATTCCTAACGCCTGCTCCATATATTTTGCAAGTGGAGGAACATTAGAAACAGAATGATCCGGGCAAGCCCCAATATAATTGTCTTTCAAATCAATATTGTATAACTGCGAAATATCTCCCGGTACAACAATATCACTATCAATATAAATTCCTTTGTCATACTGTGGAAACATTTCCGGAATAAACAAACGGAAATAAATTGTCATTGTAAAATAGTCACAACGAAGATAATTTTCCGTTCGATTCGTAATATCTTCTAAAGATTTCTCCATGGAGGAAAATGCAATTTTAAAATTATCCCCTCCAAGAGCACATATTTTTTTCTGATTTTCCGCCGAAACATCTTCATGAATAATATGAATATGATATTGATATTCGTTAGATGCATTCTCTATCATAGACTGTAATGCCACCCCTAACAATGGTGCATATCCATCATCAATTGTAAAAAATACAGGTATTATCGGTCTCATGCAACTCCTCCTTCGGTCTTCTGATTCTCATTTTGAATACTTTTTTGTACATTCACATATTCTTCTAACAATGCATCATACTCATGTAATTTAAGTACCCTATGCATTTTTTCTATCTGCCATGGCTTTACACTGACTTTATGAAACCATGGTAAAAAACGGAAACTGGTAGTAAAATGCTGTAATACGGTATTGGCATGTAATTTTCTCTGTTCATTATATCTGCGAGCAAGCAATTTTTTTTCCACAGCATATTTATTGATAGCGGATTGATCTGGCATAAACATCTTCTTTTCTCTACACCTTTTCCGACACTGTTCAAATAATTTCGTTTCTCTTATTCTTTCCAAATTTAAAAGCAATACACCTGAATTTACATAATCTCTCTTCCAAAATTGTTTTCTGAAAAACCAAGAACCGTAGTAATCCAATACCCCCGCTAATTCTGTATTATGCATATCCTGATAATAAAAACTTTCTAAATCTCCTCTACAAATCACATCATTATCCAAATAAAGCAAACGGTCTGGAAGCTCCTCCACCAAATCTGCATAAAGTCGCAACATACAAAAAGGAGTAAAACGAGTCTTTAAATTTGCAAGTGGCTTATCCCCCTGAAAATATTTTGTCATATCAATTTTCTTAACAAAACTCTCTACATTGCTTTGTTTCACCTTTTGGTTCAAATACTCTATCGTGCTTTCCGTAACTGCCTGACAACTACAATCTACGTCCTCACTCTGCATAGTAAGAATGTAAATAGATAATGCTTCTTTCACATTTTTCAAGAGCGACAATACAGAAAGAATCAATCCATCTTCTATATTTTTATCTCCGCAATATAAAATGTTCATACTCTTCTATTCCCTCCCTTTTGGTTTATAGATCATATAGTCATAATTACTATTTTGACTTCTATCCTTCATTACCCCATATACAGTATCTCTCAATTTTTCCCGTTGCTGTTTTTTTGATAATCCTTCCTCCGCATAGAAAGGTCCATCTACATATATTGTAATCTTAGGCTTTTTTCCCCATTTTCTTTTTTGATATGTCGTAGTCATCGCATAGGATGGCGTTTTGCTTTCTACAGGATAATGAAAAGAAGTTGCAGGAAACGGACGTATCCAAGTACAGTATGGCCATACATGTGCCTCTGGATAAATCACAATACACTTTTTTTCTTCTATTCGTTTATAAACTGCCTGCTTAAAATCTTTCATTTTTCTAAAATCATTTGGTATCGGCAACGCCCCCAACCATGGTAATAATTTTCCAACCACAGGAATCCCTAAATTTGCTGCTGATGCAATGGCAAAATATCGCTTGCCTCCGCATAACAACTTAGGTAAAAATACATCTCCTACTTCCTGTGTATGATTTCCAAATAAAAATATTCCTTCCTCTTTGCACTGCCGTAACACTTTTTTGTTCACTACTTTGGCATGTAAAAATACTCGGCAATAAATATTTGCAAAAACACCAGCAACTTTTAAAAGAATTTTTTCTAAAAGCTGGTGTCCCTTTGTTTCATTGACCCATAAATAATCCTCTGGTAATTGAAAATCCTGGTTTTTGCTAAATACAAAATCATCCGTATAGGTCTGATAATAATGTATCTCTTTTTCTGTTCCCATAATACCCCCTCTTATACCTTTTATTCTTTCAATATCTGACTTGAATATTCCGAATCTCCCATCACATGAGAATATATTTTCTTTAACAAACTAGAAAAATTCTCTTTTTCTTCCTCTGTCAACGCTTCTAAAATCCACTCATCCATTTTTTTTAATTCGAACGCAATCGTATCACATAACTGATTTCCCGAATCGGTCAACTTAACATGCTTTATTCGTTTATCTTCTTTATCTGGAAAACTATATAAAACCTTTTTCTCTTCTAACCGTTTTACCAAACCTACAATATTTTGCTGCGACAATTTCAATGATTTTTCCAGCTCCTTCATAGAACAAGTCTCATTTTTTGCCGCTTTTAAAACAACTACTACCCGTATTTGTGATACGGTAATACCATAGATTTTTAATTTTTGATTTGCCTTTTTTTCAATCAACTCATTGATTAATTTTATATGAGTTGATACCATATTTATTTCATCTCGCATGTTGTGTCTCCTCTTTTAAACGACATTATAATACAAACCACGTTCAAAATCAACAGCATGTTGTTGTTTTGATTTTTTCTACTAATTCTGGAACACACTTTACCAGTTTCAGTCGTTTAATACAACAAAACGGCAAAATATAACTGGAGTATCCTCCCAACGCTATATTCTGCCGTTTTTATTTTTTCACTATCCAATTTTATCCAGCAATTCTTTCTGTTTCAGCAATGCCAACTTCTATTTCTTCCGTTAATTCTGCCATCAATTCATGCACACTGACAATGGTATTGATACGCCCCACATTTGCACCACAAAAAATTAACCCATTATCCAAATCACCTTTCACTGCATTTACAAGCGCTTTTGTAATACAGTATGGAATCTCTGCGGGGTTACATTTTCCAAGACATTTATAACATTTATCTACGCATACCTTTCCTTCATCAACCTTTTTCAAAAAGGCATTGTTTACTGCTCTACCAGGCATTCCCACCGGACTTTGTATAATACGGACATCTTCCGCCTTTGCGTTTATATATGCCTGTTTATATGCATCCGAAGCATCACATTCATAGGTTGCAACAAAACGACTTGCAATCTGTACACCGTCCGCTCCAAGAGAAATAACATGGTCAATATCCCTCTTATCAAAAATTCCACCTGCTACGATAACAGGAATTTTTGCATCGCATTTTTCTTCCATATCTCTTACTACTGCTATAATTGCCTTTATTTCTTCATCAAAATTTATATCTTTCACTGCATCTTCTTTTGTAAATCCAAGATGCCCACCTGCCTTTGGTCCCTCAATTACTAAAAAATCTGCGATGTAATCGTATCTTCTTTTCCATTTCTGTAATAGTAATCTTGCCGCTCTGGCAGAAGATACAATTGGCGCAATCTTTGTATCACTACCTGCGACCAATTCTGGTAAATCCATAGGAAGTCCCGCACCACAAATTACAACATCTGCACCTGCCTTCACAGCTTCCTTTACATGTTCCCGATATTGTTTTAATGCTACCATTACATTTACACCGACTAATCCACCATTGCTCATCTCTTTTGCCATTGCAATATGTTCTCTGATGGCTCTAAGATTGCAACCTTCTTGATCCTTATCAAACCCTTCCAAATCATATCCGATTTGTGCAGTGGATATAATGCCAATCCCTCCTTCCTTTGCTACTGCACCTGCTAAACGTCCACGACTGACACCAACTCCCATTCCTCCCTGAATAATCGGAAGTCTTGCTACCTTGTTCCCAATTCTTAATTCTTTCATTTTAATTCCTTTCTGCGATTGTTTTTATTAAACGATCAAACAAATCAAAAGCCTTACTAATTGCTTTCTATCTTTCGCACTACCATATTCTACTTTTTTCTACATAATGTAGTTTTAAAAACTACATATATTGTAGTTAATAACCAGATAGAAATCAATTTACAAAACAGGCACTTCTGTCACTTTTTTGTATTATTGTAGTTTTTAAAACTACTTGTTTTATATTTCAAAACCATATATACTATAACCAACAGAAATGAACCAAAATAATACGCAGTCAAGTGGATATTTGCAATTGAAGCAGGGGGCTTACTTGATTCGGTTAAAACTTATAAAATGGGAGGTTACTATGGCACAGGATGCAAAACAATACATCGCAGAAGCATTGCTTCAGTTAATGGAAAAGAAAGACTTAAAAGAAATTCATATAAAAGACCTTGTCGCAAAAGCTGGCGTTTCTCGCATGTCCTATTACCGATACTTTTCTTCTAAAGAAGAAATTTTGCAATATTATATGAAATACATTTTAGAACGCTATATGAACACGGTAGAACAAAATAACGCCAACTCCTTTCATAGCTACGAACACATCTTACAAAGCTTGCTGTTTTTTCAGCAATATAAACACTTTGCCCTATGCCTTCATAAAGCAGGCATGGACAGTTTATTACTAGACGCTTTAAACGACTATATCCGAAAACAGCCTGCCTTTGATGAGCATAAATGTATTCGCTCTTACCCTTTTTATTTTTATGCTGGTGCTCTTTACAATATTTTTATGCAATGGATTTTACATGATACGGTAGACTCCGCAGAGGATTTGGCACAAATCATCGCAAGGCTTCGCTTATAGTCCCAAGGACTGTAGCAATAACAAAAACAGCAAAAATGGTGCAATATATTTAATCATCACGATATATAATTTTTTTCGTTTGAAGCTATATCCCCCGAAACAGATTTCTTCCATAATCACCTTTGGTCCTGCCACCCATCCAATTAAAATGCAGGTAAAAAATGCAACAAAAGGCATAAGACAATAGTTGCTAATATAATCTAATACTTCTAAAATCTGTCCCTGTGTTCCGTTGGGAAGTGATACGTTAAAGTATAGTTTATTATATCCCAAGCAAACAACCACAGCACCTATAAAAGCATATCCTCCTACTATGGCAGCCGATTTTTTTCTTGAAAGTCGAAATCGATCTATCAAACTGGAAACAACCGCTTCCATCATAGATACAGAGGAGGTAATCGCTGCAAATACTACCATGATGAAGAAAATGCCTCCCATCCATCCTCCTATTTTTCCCATTGCATGAAATACTTTCGGTAAAGAAACAAACATCAATCCTGGTCCAGCATCCATTCCTTCGCTTCCCATAAAAATATATACTGCTGGAACAATCATAAAACCTGCTACTACAGCAACAAATGTATCAAAAATTTCTATTTGATTGATCGCGCTCATTAAATTTGTATCTTTTTTTACATAAGAGCCATAGGTAATCATAATTCCCATTGCTACACTAATCGAAAAAAACAACTGTCCCATGGCATCCATCAACGTGACAAAAAAGGATTTTACTGTGATGGTCGAAAAGTCAGGAAGGAGATAAAATTTCGCACCATCTAATCCTGTTCTTGTAATTCCAGATTCATCCGTATAGGAAATGGTCAAAGAATACACAGAAATAAATAATACAAAAACAAGCAATATTGGCATAAGTATTTTACTAAATCGTTCTATTCCTTTGTCTACTCCTCTGTATACAATAAACCAAGTGATAAAAAGAAAAATAGCCATAAATACAATTGGTGTACTTCCCTGTCTAAGAAAGGAAGCAAAATACTCATTGTCAACCGCCTGCTGCCTCTGTCCCGTCACATAAACG
>FR899723.1:81728-85204 GCA_000437275.1 Clostridium sp. CAG:411
CTGTCCCGTCACATAAACGGTTACATATTTCATTACCCAACCACCAATCACACAATAATATGGAAATATGAGAATAGGAACCAAACAGGCTAAGGTACCAATCCATCCCCATTTTTTATTGATTTTTCCATATGCGGTCAAGGGACTTTGCCCTGTTCTTCTTCCAATGGCAATCTCTGTTGTTAGCAAAGTAAATCCAAACGTAATGGTCAATATAATATAGCAAAGCAAAAATACACCGCCATGATCTTTTGCTGCCAAATAGGGAAAACGCCACATATTTCCCAAACCAACAGCACTTCCTGCCGCAGCCATTACAAATCCTAATGTACCTGAAAAATTATCTCTTTTTTTCATAACATCCTCCACATAAAAGAAGGAAAGAATCGTACAACCAATTCTCTCCTCCTTTGTCCTTTGTTGTTTTTTCAAACAACTGCCTTTCTTATTTTGTGGATTTTCAGTGATTTTATACTACGCAGTACAAAATAATACTTTTAACCGAACTAAATATTTTCTTTCTTTAATGCATCCATGACATTTTCTTTTTTGAGCTTATTCATACCATAAAGCATAGTAGTAAATACAATACCAAACACACCAATTACCGTAATTACTATACTCATTCCAGGGAATATATAACCCATTTCTATGCCTTGTCCTACAGACTTAGAAATCAAATAGGACGCACCAATTGATACAGGAATACCAACCGCTAAACTCTTGATTCCATATAGTAAACATTCATATTTCATCATCCGTAACAATCCTTTTTGTGACATACCTACTGACTTTAGCATGGCGAACTCTCTTCCTCTTAATTGAATGTTGGTTGAAATCGTATGGAATACATTCGCTACTGCAATTAAACTAATCAACGTAACAAAACCATATACAAATACCTGCACAACAAGCAACAATGCTCGATTGGTATCTATCTCTTCTTTCTGGTTATAGAAATTAACACTTATATCTTCATTGTTATTATTCCATTTCTCTTGGTACTTATCAACCGAATCCCAAGCTTTGTCTGTATTCTTTGCCCAAATATAATAATTTGTTATAAAGCGCGATCCCATCTGATTCCACTTTTTTGAAAACATACCCAATACAGTATTCCTTGCACTATATGGATACAACAATTGACAATAACTTCCACTACTATATTCGCTTCGACTTATCATTCTTGGTGTAGAACCATTCACCAATGCACCAATTTTAATTTTCACTTTTTTTACATTTTCTTTGTTATACGGAAGCGTCATGCTTTCTCCAGAATCTTCATCAAAATACTCGCATTGCTTCTTTCCGTTATCATCATAAATAATTTCTTCCTGGGAATATCCTTTTTTCTCTTTTGGAACTTCCAATTCCAGTTCTTTTACAGAAGATTGATATGGTGCAAATGTAATATACTTTTTCTGTGTATCGTCATAATATTTTTTATTGTTGTATACAACTGCAACTGGATTTTTCGTATCCATATACGTGCTTTCATCCAATTTCTTTTCTTTTAGGTAGGTACGATACTCCTTATCTTCCATAAACACCAATGTAATCCTTGCAAAATCTTCTTCTGTTTTCTCAAAACCCATTGCTTTTAGATAGGGGAAATACTCTTTCGTATAAATATCATCTTTATTAAGAATTAATCCAGATATATTTCCACCATCCATTATATATGCGCAATCATCCACACCATCCAGTTTTTCTATTTGATGAAATTGTTTCTCCACATCAAGATGATTCATCTCCGTTTCCGAACTATAAGAATAACCTGTAATTTCACATGTATAATCATCTACCAAATTCTCTACAGACGAAGTCAAATACTCGCAAAATGTACTTGTAGAAATAAATAATACAATACTGAAAAATAAGGAAATAATAGTTGCACGATAACGTTTCTTATTTCTTTTGGAATATTTATATGCTAACATTCCCTCAAAACCAAATAAACGATAGGTCCATCTTCCGCCCTTTACCTGTCTTGGTTTCACTTTAATATCCTGACTTTGTCGTATAGCTTCAATTGCATTCATCCGCATCGTTCGTCTTGCTGGAATAAGTGCAGAAATAAACACTGTAATCACACTGACTATCACCGCTACAATGATTCCCTGCCAACTAATTACCAACTTTAATGGTACAGTGGATGCCTCTGCTACAATCAAATTAAATTTACCACGCAACAGATACAACGTAGTTCCAATCCCGCCAATTCCTGCAACGATTCCCAAAGGAATACTAATACAACATAAACTAAAAGCTTCAAAAAGAACACAATTTCGTATCTGGCGTTTCGTAGCTCCAATTGATTTCAATAAACCGAATTGTTTTGTTCGCTCTCCTACGGAAATAGAAAACGCATTATAAATCAACGTAATCGCACCAAGCATAACAATTCCAATTAAAATTCCAGCCATGGAATACAATGCATTTCTCATCGTTCCAGTTTTAACATTTCCACTATAGCGAAGCAATTCTGTATTCGTTAAAGAATGTGCAATCGGACTTTTCATTTTTTCTATCTGCTTCTCTTCAAATTGAAATGTATTTCCTATTTTTTTAAGACTGACATACACCTCGTAATAATGCTGTGGATTCTTTTCTGGAACTGTAATTGCTGTATATCCAGGTGAATCATATCCCTCAAAAGATGGTTGTTCATAAAAACCAACTACCGTATATTTCTTTTCTTCTTTTTTTACAATTTTTTCATTCTCTTCATCATACGAACTGTTTTGTGTCAATACTTCTCCCTGTTTGTCCACACGTTGTCCGACTTGAAAAGTTACCTGGTCACCCAATTGATTAGGAGACTTTAGACTTGCCTGTAAATGTGTTGGTAATAGGATTTCTCCTTCTTTTTCAGGCATTCTTCCTTCCGTTAAATGAATTGGCAACAACTCCTTGCAATTTTTATCTGCACCAACAAGGTACACGTATGGTTTTTCTGCATACTTTACTTCATCCAACTCAGCATAACCAATTTCTTCCAGTGAAACTTTTTTCTTTATTTCACTGCTTTTCAAAAGCATATCTTTGTCACTTCCATCGATATCTTTGAAGGAAATATACCAGCTTCCATTATCCTCAATCGCCACGTTTACCATATATGACTGCAAACTGCTAATAATGGTTGTAATTGCAGTAAACATAGCTACAGAAAGAATAATACCAATAATAGTAACAAACGTTCTTACTTTGTTCTTCTTTAATGTTTCTAGTGTATATTTCTGAAATACTCCCATTAGCGTGTCACCTCATCTCTTACAATCTTCCCATCCTCAATTGCAATAATACGGTCCGCCTGTAAGGCAATATTGTCGTCATGTGTAATGACAATCAACGTCTGATTATATTTCTTGTTAGACTCTCTTAATAAATTCATAATATCATGACTATTTTTTGAATCCAAATTTCCTGTCGGTTCATCCGCCAGAACAACTGCAGGTGCATTCATCAGTGCTCTT
>FR899723.1:85217-97261 GCA_000437275.1 Clostridium sp. CAG:411
GTGCTCTTCCAATGGATACTCTCTGCTGTTGTCCTCCAGATAACTGATTTGGCAGATTATTTTCCCGTCCTTTTAATTTTAGAATACCAATCAATTCCTCTAATCTTTCTTCATTCACTTTTCTTCCATCCATTAACACAGGTAATGTAATATTTTCTTTCACATTCAAAACAGGAATCAAATTGTAAAACTGATAAATAAGCCCTACTTCTCTTCTTCTAAAAATAGCAAGTTGTTCTTCCTTTTGCTTATACACATCAATTCCATTTACCAATACTGTTCCAGCGGTTGGTCTATCTACACCTCCTAGAATATGAAGTAAGGTAGACTTTCCTGAACCAGAAGGTCCAATAATAGCAACAAACTCTCCCTGTTGTACCGAAAAAGATACTCCGCCCAATGCCTCGACCTGATTCTCACCTTTTCCATATACCTTTTTTAGATTTTCAACTTTTAATATCTCCATAGTATCCTCCTCATTCTAATCGCTTTCTTTCCGTTCTGCTATTTTAGTATAACAATCTTAAGTGACATCACCATGACTGCAAAATGACAAAACTGTCACTTTCTAATTTTATTTTCCTATCTCTCTAATTTTCTGTATGTTCGCTTCCTATTTTTCCAAAAAATGACTTTGACCGGGCTGTCTACCAAAGGCATAACATTCCCGGTCAATTCTTCCTTTATTCCATATCCAGTTCTTTCCTCTTGTTACCATCTATGATAAAACCTTAAAATAAAGCGTGTGCCTCCTTCGGCTCTCCGCTCTGCACATATCGTTCCATCTTGTGACAACATAATAGTCTTTGCCAAAGCCAAACCTATTCCAATACTTTCCTTGCTCGCATTTTTTCCTTTATAAAAACGTTCAAAAATGTGTGGTAAATCTTCTTCATCTACACCTTCTCCATTGTCCGCAATGGTTAATTCCGTATAAATTTTATTTTCTACCGCTTCTACAACAATCTCTCCACCTTCTGGGGTATGCTCCATACAATTTTTTAATATATTTTCTACTGCTTCTAACGTCCAAGCAAAGTCTGCCTGAAATGCAATGTTTTCATCTACAGAAATCTTCCATGCAATTTCTCTTAATTCCATGGAAATTTCCAATGGTTCTTTCGCTTTTTCTAACAGATGTACCATTTTAATTTTCTCACTTTTTAAAGGTATGGTCCCTGCATCCAGTTTTGAAATTTTCAGCAATGTGTTGATCAACCAATCAATTCGTTTTAATAGTTGCTTTAGTTCTCGTAACAGTTGCCTTCTTCGCTCTTCTGTTACCTTAGGCTCTGATAACAAAGAAACAACCAATGTGATAGAAGTCAAAGGAGTTCGTATCTGATGTGAAATATCCGCAATGGAATTTGCCAAAAATACTTTTTCCTTTTGCAAATGCTCTGCCTGCTCCTGTAATCGAATTACCATTTTACTCACTTCATTTTTCAAAATCGATAATTCGCCTTCCTGCTCCTCACGTAACAATTGCCGACGACTTCCATGTAAAATCTCATCCAATTGATTTGCTAATTGTGCAAGGTCATTGTATCTCCTGATCGAAAAAAACAGATGTATTCCTATACTAATGCTAGATATACAAAGGGCAAAAAGTCCTACTTTCATTCCCCATATACAACTACCTGTAATGGTTGTCAGACATACGAATGCAATATAAATACCAACACTCCACTTTACTTCTGGATTTCTAAGTAATGTTGTTACTTTCACTCTTTTCTCCTTTCTAGGCAACTATTAATAGGTGACTACGAAACTCAATTTACTCTGAGAGTTTTTGTGCAGAACTTACTCTAATCGATACCCAATTCCTCGTATGGTCTTTATATAAATCGGTTTTTGCGGATCATCTTCGATTTTCTCCCGCAATCGTTTAATATATACTGTCAATGTGTTATCATTTACAAACTCTCCTGCAATGTCCCAAATTTCCTCTAACAACCGATTTCTAGACAACACTTCTCCTCTGTGATTTACAAACATTAAAAGAAGGCGGTACTCTAAGGCAGAAAGGAAAACCTCCTCTCCTGCTTTTAACACCGTTCCTTTTACGGTATCTACAGAAAGTTTACCAATTTCAAAGACTGCATTTGTCTTTCCACATCTTCGCAGAACACTCTTCATTCTTGATACCAGTTCTCTAGGACGAAAGGGTTTTGCAATATAATCATCTGCTCCCATGTCAAGCCCGGTAACAACACTATATTCGTCACCAGAGGCAGTCAAAAATATAACCGGAATATCCGTAATAGCCTTTGCAGCTGCGCAAACTGCAAATCCGTTTCCATCTGCCAAAGATACATCCAATAACATTAAATCATATTTCTTTTCTTCTAAACATCGAATTGCATCTTTTTGTCCATTGACCGCCTCTACTTCAAAATCTTCCTCTTTTAAAAAGGCAGTCAGATTTTCTACGATCCCCTGATCATCCTCTACCAGTAATAGTTTCATGTTCTTCTTCCCCTTCCATCATTTTCAAGTAAGAACCTTTATCAATATGCATCATGGATATTCGATTGTTTTTTCTTCGAAATCCATAAACACTGTCTACATTTCGAATCAGCGATTGTAAGCGTTCATCTGGAACGCAAACGATAAGCTGAAGATCCATCTTTCTAGCATATTGTAAACATACTGCACTTCGCTCCTGATCCATCTTAGAAAATGCTTCATCTAACAATACCAGTTTTATTTTTGAATCTCGATTTGTCTGTGACATATATAACATGGCAAAACCTGCAAGCAAGGCTACATATTTTGGATTTTGTCCTTCCCCGCCCGAATCTCTTCCTGCCATTTCATCTACATAATTTTTGCGTATAGTTTTTCCTTCCGAATCCGTAACAATTTCATTCATTCGGAATGCCAGATACGTGCGATAGTCTGCATATTTGTTCATTTCCTCCTGATACTTTTTCAACTGCACTTCATCTATGTTTTTGGCAGGCATAAATTTTTCCATCAATGCCTTTATCTGCATCTCATATTTTTGATAAAATGCATTTTCCCCTAGACTTAATTGTCCCTCAAATCCATCATTATCTGGATTTTTGGTATCTAATTCCTCTGCCATAAGCATATCGTAAAATTGTCCATCCGCATTATCCGCAGGCTCAATATCAATTTGATAACAACTGTCTGCAAAGTTTGTTTCGCGGAGCAAACGATTAATCTCCTCTTTATGTCTATGCGCAGCTTTGATGTCTCCATGTATTTTGGCAATCACATTGTCCCGTAGACTTTTATAAATCAGACTGCATTGTTTTTCAAATTCTTCCTGATACTGTGGTTCATAGTTTTTCTGATATTCTACCAGTTTTCTATCATACTTTTCATTATCCGGCTCCCATCCTGTAAATTCTGAGTTCGGATAATTTGTAATATATTCTTCTCTGGCTATTGTTCTCTCTTGTTTTGCCTCCTCTTCTGTCTCCCTTGCTTCTTTTATTTTTCTTATCCATCTGTTGTTTAGTGTGATGCCACTAATTCCCTTTTCTCGTTCTTGTCGGATTTCTTCTTTTATTTTTGTATTTTCCGTATATCCGATCTCTAATTCCTTTAATTCTTCTTCTTTTCCTTTTATGTCTGCCGCCAATCCTGCAACGCGTGCTGTTTTTTCCTGTATCCTTATATTACAATCTCTGCTCTGTTTCCGCAGATTTTTGTATTCTTTATGAAGCTGTTCTTCCCTCTGCTGTAGTTCGCGAAATTCTCCCTTTTCCAGATTATCAATGACCGTATGCAGTTTTTCAATCTCTGCCATAGTCTCTTCTAATTCAGTTCCTGCTTTTGAAAATTCCATATAATCAAAAGGGTTCTCTGCCAACATTTCATAATCATACATCAACTTCATATGACTAATTTGCTCACCCAATGCTGCAAATCGTTTTTCCATCTTTTCTAGCTCTCGTTCATATTCCCCTAGTTTGACTTTTGAAACTTTTGTTCCGATAAATGCCATTTCATAATCCTTTTTTCGTAAATGGCGGAACATAAAATTATGATAGGAATAACAGTCTTTTGTAATCGCATTTCCAGCCGCAATCATTTCTTCTTCTGTCTGACATTTGATAATGCTACCTAAAAACCGTTTTAAACAATCATCCACATAATCCTTCTCACAGATTACCGTTTCATAAAGAGAATTCTCTCTGCTCTTTGGTTGCGATTCCTGCAATGCTTTTGCATTGATCAAATCAATATTTTCATGGCGGGATAGCTTGCGAAACTGTCTTGCCGCCTCTTCTGCATATTTTGGCTCTGTGATAAGAGCAAAACGAAGTTTTCCCATACAGCCTTCTACTGCATTCTTCCATTCTGCATCCTGAATATCAAATAAATCCGCAAGCACAAAAACTTTAGCATCTTTTCCACAGGCATATTGCAAATGCTCCTGTAACTCAGCTTGGGCTTTTTTCAGTTTTGCCCCATATGGTTTTCTGTCCTGCTTCATGTCATTTACAATGCTGCGTCTTTCTTCTAGTTGTTTCTTTATCTCCCGATAATCCTCCTGCAACATTCCCAATTCTTTTTCCAATTGCTTTTTCTCTTCCAATAAGGTTTCTCGCAATTCGACGCATTTTTCTGTTGTTACCTGCTCTTTAAGAAAAAGGTCAATTTTTTTAAGCACCTGTCCACTTAAATAATCATTGATATAGTCATCTTCACCCCACTGCTTCAACCCTTCCGTAACCGTTCTCCATCTTCGGTTATTTGCCGCAAGCATTTCACTTCGTCTGTTCAATTCTTCCAAATGTTCCTTATAATGTCCAAGGTCACTGGACTGTAAATCTGCCTTTGCCTGTGTCCACTGTTCATTTATACTTTCTTCCTGCTTTTGAAACTTTTCTTGTACTTGTTTTAACTGTATCAGTTCCCCATCTACCGTTTCTTTTTCTGCTTGCCAGGCAGCAATGTGATCCTTCGCATCCACAATGTTTAGACATTTTATCAAACTACTATAATGCACCTGTTCTGCTTTTGCGGTAGAAAGTTTAATTCCTGCTTTTTGCACATTTTCCAGTAATCCGATTCGTTTTTTTATATCCTCAATCCGCTCGCAAATATCACGATATGCTCCCAACTGCTCACTAAGCTGTGTGATAGCTTCTCCTGTACCCTGTGGGAACATATAATCCTTAATAAATTGTCCCGTTCCATTGGACATTTGCAAGGCTATCGCACTTTTTTCCATAGTTTCAAAACGTCTGCCATCTATACCGCCCAGTATTTTTTGATATAAAGTGGCTAAATATGCCTCTTTTGTATTATAAATTCGATTGATTTCTGCGCGTCCTCGGTTTCCTATGGACCGTTCTCTCTCTTCAATCAATTCCCGCATCTGTGCATTGGTAAAAGGTATCCCCTCTTTCGTAAGGTATCCTCCTTCCGGCATATCTCCCGTATGACTAAAATACACAAATTTATTCAATTCTGTATCCTTACTTCGCACTTCAAAATTAAAGCCAACACAATTTTTTGTATGCGTCCTCACATCCTCAATTTCCAATGCAATTACAGAACAAAAGTCTTGTTTCTCTCGATTCGCAGTTCCATCCTTTTGCTCACCTCGCAAGTAACCGAATACACTACGTTTATTTTTCTTGTCATCCGCTGCACGATTTAAGAAATTTGAGGAAACACTTCCATATAGAATAACCTGCAATGCATCCATGGCCGTTGATTTTCCAGAACCGCTTTTTCCACTAAAGAGGTTTACATATTCATTAAATTCCAATATAGTATGATCTACGCCTCCCCAATTAGTCAAACATAACCGTCTGAATACCTTCTTCGCCTTCATTCTCCAGTCTCTCTCCTTCCTCTGTTTCCTCTTTATATTGTGCAATCAGATCATTAATTTCTCTGGATGGACAATATATATTAATCGTACTGTATATATAAAGAGGCGTATCATCCTCTACATTTGCCACCGATCCTGGAATCTCCAATATCTGATGTCGCTTCATCAAATTTAGGGTCTCACTCCATTCACTGGTTGTGAATTTTCCTGTCAATAAACCTGTATTTGCTCCATACGTTCGGATTTCTTTCAAATTTGTCACACTTGCATGTAATCCTTCTCCAAGCATTTTTTCCCGATAAATCAATTTAAGCAACAATAAAATCTTTGTTGTATGTAAACTGATTCGCAAGACTGGAACACCTTCTCCTACAATACGAAAAATATGCTCCTGGGAATCATGTTGTAACTCACACCCTAAAATTTCCAGATAATCCGCTATAAATTCCCTGTGCTTATTACATATATAATACTTTTCATTATCTTTTGCTATCAGTGTTTCTGGATTATATTTTATCTTTAAAATGCAAGTCTGTCGAAACAATTCCTGAATCACTTTTTTTATTTTATCCTGTTCTGCCTGAGAGACCTCATTCATATATGCGAACATACTAATCCTCCTTAATTACCAATTGTGTAAAGGCAACCTCGTTTTCTCCCTCTATCGTCTTTTTCAAGTTGCCTCCCAATGTAACTTTTTCTTCTGCATCCTGTTCCGTATCCGCTGTAAACTGCTGCCATAACAACATCAATTTTTCTAAATCTTCTATTTTTTCAACCGTAGTTTCATCCACCGCAAATCTGCCATTACTTGTATTTTTTTCTCGAAATTCCTGCAATTCCTTTACTGAATACAAAGGCTTAGGTACAAATTCCGTAAGATTTTCTTTTTCCTCTAACTGCATTTCTACCGCTTTTGGTGTAAACTGTTTTTCTGTTGCTCCCCGTTTCTGATACAGACCTTTTTCCGTAAATAATGTAAATGGGGTAGAAAAACGTAATGCTTTCTGAAATGTATTCAAAATCTCTTCTCCGTCTGGTCTTTCCCCTATCATTTTAATTAACGTAGCTGTATTCTCGCTTTGTTCCATTCCCTCTTGTAACAGGAATTGTACTCTTGCCAAAGCCCGTTTTGCAAATTCCGTCTTTTTCTCAATCAATCCATTATATTTTTCCTCAATTCGATCAAACTCTCTCTCAATTCTTATCATATACTCGTTCGTTTCTTCATTTCTTTTCATCTGTCGTTCTACGCGAAGTGCCTCTTTTGTTTCTGGCGTAAACTGCATCCATTGTTGGCGTAATTGAAAGCTTTCTTCTTGATTCTCACGAATAATCTGGCTAATCAGTTCTTTCACCTGCTCTTTATAACGATAAAAACTATCTGTAGTTGTAAGCATGGCATATTTTTTGCTATCGCTATTACTAATTTCCTGTAATAATACTTCCTGAATCCCAAGAAAGTTACTTTGTTTGGATAATCGATCAAAATACGTTCGCATTCCATCCTGCATATTCGTAAGAAGCTGTGTCAGTCTACGAGATGTTTTCCAGGCATTTTTAATAATATCATTATTGCGGTCCTTATCCATGTAATATGTGTATAATAAACTGTAAATAGATAATATACTCTCCCGTTCCTGACTATCACTATCTAGCCCTAACTGCCAAAGCAACTCGACAAACATCTGACTATATTCAGGAAAAGAATAGATTTCCTCGTCCAACTGATCATCATAGTCTTCCTGAAGCCATCCCCATTTCAACAAATTAGAAAGACATCTGGCAGCAGGTGTACGCATCTGCATTTGCTGCCCCTGTGACACTGTTTCCTCTTGTTCTTCCTCATCTTCCTGCCAGACAATTTTAAGACTTGCCATCGTCTCATTCACCACATCCCGACACTCATTTTTTGTCATTCCAAAGGTATAATATTCTTCCATATTTGCCTTATACAATTCCACAAGAATAGCAAAATAATATTCCCGATTTTTAGTCCGAAACACCCGATAAAAATCTTTCGGAATCTGCTTCATCAAACTCATATTTCTCTCCTACTTTTCTTTCTATTCACCAGATAATTCCAACATACACGCATTTTTAACATACCTGTAACTCTATTTCAATTGTCACCTTCCTTTAATAGCCAAACACATCCCTTTGCACAGCGTTCTGCTACATCCGAAAAATGATTGCCATTATTCCATTCTAACACAACCCTTTGTCCATTTTCTTTATAAAATGCAGCCAAATTTCGTGTACAATCTCCAATCGTTTTCATTATGGCATTTCGTGTCTTTTCTTCCTTTTTTCCTAGACTCAAATATATTTTTGTACTTTCTTTCGGTATATGCATTTTTGCATATTCCATCCAGCTCGGATACCAAAGCGAGCCAGAACAACAGGCAACACCATCAAAAAAATCATTTTCACAGGCAACCCATAAAGCAAACAATCCCGCTAACGAATAGCCTCCAATATAACACTTTGGTTTTCTTTCATAGACAGATAATGCCTTCAACAACTTTGCCGTACCGATTTTTAATAACCAATTCTTTAATTGCTCTCCCTCGCCCAAAAACTCCTCCGAACCAAACACTGCAGGTGCTTTCCAAGGGGACAATTCTTTATTCCAATCCTTAATCATAACTACAACCAAAGCAAAACCAGAAAGTCCTTTTTCCCTTTTCAGCTTTTCAAACATCTGCTCTGCTATATCTATCCGTTCCACACTTTCAAACCAGAAAATTACATTTTGTATTTGTTTTTCTTTTGTACGATATATCCTACAAACATAGGAATCAATTTCTATTGTATCTATCATTTCTTTCCCTGTTATCCTAATGATCTGCCAACATAACTATTCATTAAATTTCTCAAATCTATATTGCTGCTTGCTATTTGGATACTTCTTTTTGTCTACTTTACTCATAAACATATCATATGGTCTGGCACAAATCTTAAAAGGAGGGTACAGTCCTTGGTATATTACTAATCTTTCTCCTGTTTCTGTATGACTGGCAAATGCCAAAATTTTATATAAATATTCTGAAGTAGTTTCAGATACCCATTCCCGTTTAAAATGGCGAACAATATCCCCTACAACTAAATCCCGCTGCTCTATCGGTAACTGTTCTGTTGTTTGCTCTATCTTCTCTTCTTTTTCCTCTACACTTTCATATTCATCCTTATCTAATGGCACTAAATCCCACTATTACTTTTTACCGTCACACCACCATACCAAGTACTGTCTACTTCTAATACATCTCCCAACTGATACTCCATTGAGCTCTCGTCATTTTTTTTAATAATTCTTACCATTTGCTTCTCTTTCAATGTACTTACCTCGCTTCTCTATAACTTCCATCTTTTTATATCCTGATATGGATTCCCTGTTGATAATCCAACCTCTGTAATCGTTCCCTTTAATGGATTAAAATTTGCCTGTAAAACATGAAATGCCTGTTGCATCTGTGGTTCATTCAACGTTCTTGCCATCGTAATATGTGGCAACCAATGAAATGGCTGGTATCTGCTTTGCTCTTCTGTAAATGCCTTGTTTACATCTACACACATTTCGTGCAATGCTCTGTTCAACACGGTTGCCAAAAATAATACATGCGGTTTAAAACAACCGATTGAAACAATAGCAATCTCTGTACGATTCCAATACTTAACACACCTATCTAAGTGTTGCAACAAATCCGTTTCTTTTCCCTGCCTTACCATTCCAATTGTTAAGTGTGGCGGTATTTGTCGTTCCAGCATATAACTATTTCCACTTTTTCTTGCTATCTGTTTCATCAAATTACTTAATATATAATCTGTCTGTTTATCAAAATATAAGGAAACTAAATACAAAACCGAACCTCCCCTAACCTTCTCACCTTTTATTTTAGCCTGCTAAAATTG
Source organism: Clostridium sp. CAG:411 (assembly GCA_000437275.1). Taxonomy (GTDB): domain Bacteria; phylum Bacillota; class Clostridia; order Lachnospirales; family Lachnospiraceae; genus CAG-411. The sequence goes on from FR899723.1 coordinate 94,951, forward strand.
TAACATATCTGTAAAATAAAATCGAATCAAAAAGGAAAGCGGGCTATAATCACAATGAAATAGTGACTATTTTTACAAAACCCGATTTCCTAATCGCTTTTAATCATCCTCTATTTACAAAAATAATAGTCAAACATTTTAGTTTAATAAAGAAACGTCCTTTTTTTAAATTTTCTACTCTGTTACCCTTCTCCAAGAACCAGCATAGTTTGATATCCAATCCAAAAATTTAACACAAACCAACGTATAACATGCACTACAAACATTCACACCCATACGAAGTAACACAGCACCATGCATACCAAATAAACCAGATGCAATGGATAATGCACCAAATGTATTAAATGCCGTCTGCCAGGCATATCCTGCTGAATATCCAACTCCAATTCCACCAATCATTCCAATGTACGGATACATAGACGTTGGAAGAAACGTATATAACCCAATAAACAACAAACATCCTACAATATTAAACAAGCCTCTTTTTCCTGCCCTTTCAGTACAATCATTTGCAAAAGGAAGGCAAACTGACATACAGGAAATTCCTGCCCACATTGCTCTTGGCAAATTTAAAAGAGACATAATTAACATCGCACTGGATACAATAAACGTCAACTTGATATACCATCTGTTTCGCAAAGAGGTAATATCAAATTCTCGAAATAAATCTAAAAAGCTCCGACGATACGGTCTATTTTTCTGTTTGCAGTAAAAAATCACCATACAAATTCCCATTCCTACCAGTAAACCTATCACTCTCAATATGTATGCCTGTCCCGTCACATCATATCCCTGCAACAACAAATACCCTAAAACAAAGGTGGAATGGTTGTACATAATCACATTGTGACATCCTAAAATCATCAACAACATAATACAAACTATATTTAACACAAATGCCGCAATTGGTGATAGCATATTTGTCATTCTCGGCCCCATGATTAGAATCGCGAAAATACCAGCAATGCACCCTAACCCATGTGTCGTTTTAATACCAAAATCAGCCTGACGAAGTACCAGCACCGCTAATAATACAGTCACTCCAACCACGCTGTTTTCCGTTCCTAAAAGCTTACTATATAATGAAACCACAGCAACACAAAACGCCATCACAAGATATACTTTAAAATTGTAAATCAAGATATGACGTATCTTTTCTTTCTTCTCTGTTGTACTTTTAATCAATTGTTTAGACCCTGTAGAACTTAACTGTAACTCCTGATAAAATGTCATACTTTCTTTTCACCTCTTGTAAATTCTCTTCATACTCTTCAGATTAATCTAACAATCCTTATGAAGAGTGTTGAGCATTATAATACGATTTGTGTGAATCGTCAAGAGCTTTTTTATATATTCTGTCATTTCACTTTTAATGCATCATCATACAGGTACATATGTTTTGTATCGAGACACTTTCTACTATTTTTCAATACATCTTTACACCTTTAATAGTAGCATTACCTGATGCCAATTTTCCCTCTTTTATAAAAAGTAATGACAGATTATTTAGGAGTCTCCTCTCTTTCTCTTCTATTTTCTATTCTATCTGTCAAAAAATTCAATTCCTCAAGAGATAGACTTCTAAACGGACTTTCCATCGAATCATCTTCGGTATCACTCAAAGTTGGCTCATAAGTGTCAACATCAAAACCAAGTTTTTCGCATATTGATTCATAAGTAATTTCAGTAGCCATATTAGAACACCTCCAAATCTACTCCATTTTTACAACTCTTTCAATGTTACTTTCAAACCTTTTATATCATGTCCATGTTTTATTTCATTCTGAATTACATATTTCTAAAACTCGGACGCCTTTTAATACTCTAAAAATTTGTAGCCTTTCAAGCTTTTCAGTTTTCTTTGCGATATTCGCAATACGTTTTATCAACCTCTTTCCCTGGTTCTGGGAATGATTTATTAGTAATTTCTCGCGGTATACCATCGGGATATTTATCACACTTCAAAAATCCCCTGTCATACTTGCAGGTTGCGCACAAACTATCAATTGGCATCGGGTTATCCCACCACCTTCTGTCTGAATACGGTTTGCTCATTATATCTCCTCCATCCATATTGTGTTCCCTTGTACTTTTGTTATCAGAAACATGCTATTACGTTTGAATAAAATTTCTTTTTCTAATTGATTATAACATTTTACATTCTTGCCATGCCTAGATTTTATCACATATTGAATTGGAAAATTTTCATCATATATACCAAGAGAACTAGAAATATATGACGGAAACATCTTTTTTCTTTCTACTACATGACTGTCAATAAAAGCGTATAATGGCTCAGTTGTCAAGACAA
>FR899724.1:0-15778 GCA_000437275.1 Clostridium sp. CAG:411
TTATCTATGATGGTATTTTCATAATTCATATTAATGTAACTCTGTCATTCCTTTCTCCTTTTTTACTTTGCTATCTCATCTGCCAATTTAGCATCTGTCTCCGCAATCCCTTTCCAACAGCATCCAAATTATATATTTCTGTAATAGTATCCCATTCCGTTCCTAAATTAAAATACGTTGTATTTCCTGCCTTAACATATATGCCACTGGTCCTAGAAATGAAATTTTTTCATCTTTTCTTATGGTAGGTTCATCTTTTCCCAAGGTCATTGAATTAGGATCATTTATACTATTCTTTACATATAATACAAAATTGGTATGTTATATTTATCCAAATCTTCATCAAGCCATAATCCCTCCTTTTCCCTATAAACATGAAACCTCAACTCAACCTCATTATCATGCATTATAATATAAATTACTACTTTTTTAGCATATTTTTGAAGTAACATCTCACTTAATTTTTCTGCCAATGTAAAAAAAACATTTGGATTAATTAACTTTCGACTAAATCTTAGTTCATTACAACTCACTTCATAACCAGTCCAATCTCCAAACATTTTTAAAACCCTGTCAAAATTTACTCTACTTTCCCGAAGCGTTCCATCCTGATCATAGATAATGCAATTATTAATTATTTTAATTTTATCAACAATTCTATTCACAATAGCATCTATTTCAAAAGAAGTTTCTGGAAATTTTTCTTCCTTTAATATTTGTTTCATTTTTTTATTCATATTATTCATATTGCTCACCTAAAACTTTCAACGCCTTTTTAATTCCATTAGCAAAACTATTACCCTTCAACAATTTTTGTACCCCTTTGGGTGCGAATTCACCTGTCTTTTGATTATAAAATAATTTATCATCCGTGTCATAATAATATTTATTATTATGTGCATCATGATAATGAATTTGTCCCGGTCTTTTTCCTGGCAATGGATTTTCTACATCAATTCTTTCTGTTTTTCCATTTTTCCAAGTAGTTTTACTAGATACTTGAGTACCATTTGCTCCTAGCATATGTTTTGGTACTCTACCTCTCTCACCTCTACTCCACCGTACATCCTTACCAACATTCTCTACAGCTTTTTGTACATCCGCAATATCCCTGGTTATCGTTTCATTATACTTTTCAACTATGTTTTTTAGTTTTGCATACTGATTCATAAATGCCTGTAACGTCGCATTTTCCGTACTTCCCATAGGATTTTGATCCGTAGAGATATTTTTAACAGCAACATTTTCTAATTTTAAATTTTCCTTCTCTACCTCTAACTCTCCCAAAAAAGCAAATATCTCTTCTGTTTTTACTCTCATTTTGTAACCTCCACTGGACCTGCCCTTTTTATCGTCTCCATAATAGTTACTTGTTTTGCCTCATATTCCCTTCGCGCCTTTTCTAGTAATTCCTTACGCTTTACTAATTGCTGTTTTATCTGTTGCAAATCATACGATATGGAATCTGAAAATAGCGAACTTATATCCTGATACAAATTTCCTGACCACCCGCCTTCATATTGAGATGGAATTCTTAAAAATTGAGCTGATATATCTTCTGTCTCTGTTATGTAATCACCAATTTTTCTTTCCGCAGTTCTTAAACGTTCCATTTCTTTTTCATTTGAATTATACTGTGTTTGATAATTATCGTATTCTTCCTGTGTCATACTTTCCCCCAAGCTATTTGTAAAATTCTTTAATTGAAAATAGCCACTATCTTTTTACAGATACCAGCTATTTTCGATTTCTTTATATCACATTTCTAAACCTACGCATTTCTAAATTGACTGGCAATTGTAGAATCTTCTTCTCCCATACGGTTTGCAACGGCCTGTAATGCATCTGCAATATCATAAATTAAATCACGCATATTTTCAAAATTTGGCTTTAAGCTCTCATATTTTTCTGCATATGCTGCTGATGCTTCTCCTCTCCATTCTTCCTGTAAAGCACCCAGATACTCATCCATTTTGTTGATTACTTCTTGAACGGCATCTCCCTGTGTTTTGTATTGTGAAACTCTGACTTCCATCTCTGATGGCGAAATTCTAATTTCTCCTTGCATATTTTTTCTCCTTTTCTATTTTTTATCTTTTTATTGTTTTCACATTAGAGTACATACTGTACACTTTTGTGTTCCCACTCTTTTTATAATATCTTATCTTATAACTTACTTTTTTCCCTTTTTTCACTTTCGCTAAAGAAACAACAATTTTTTTGCTAGTTCCCTTGGCTGTATAAATCTTTTTATACTTTCCTGTTCCAATTTTCTGATAAATTTCTATCCCTGATAAACCTGTAGGTGCTAACCACTGAATAGTTGCTTTTTTTGTTTTCTTTGCATAACGTACAGCTTTCAAGGATGCTTTTTTTAATACTGTCTTTGTTTCTACATTAGAGTATTTGGAATAATATGTTTTTCCTCCTACTATAATATAGGCACGCACACGAATTTTTGCATTTTTTCCCTGTTTTAATGCACTATCTATATAGCTTGAGTTGGTTTCTGTCACAGTCGCAACCTTCTTATATTTATTTTTTGTTGCTGCTGAATTTACTTCTATTTCATAACCCGTTATCTCTCCAGTAAATGCCCAAGTAAGTGTTACATAAACACCACTAACAGAAGCTTTTAATACAGGTGCATACTGTTCAATAACAACTGTATTCGTATCGCTTATATCCTCTGTCCATTGCGCATACAATGTCACATTAGAATCTATATTGAAACTACTTCCCACACTATACGATACTCCACTTCCATCTTTCTGTGTGTTCCAGCCAGTAAAGATATATCCTGTTCTCTTTGGTTCTTCCATTGGGATAGTAATCTTACTTCCAGTTTCATATTTTTGATTTGCATTTCCCGAAAAATATCCTCCGTCCGTATCGTAGGTTACAGTATAATAAACGATCTTCTTCCATTGTGCATATAAAGTTATATCTGAATCTACATTAAAACTATTTCCTGCACTATAGGACACTCCACTTCCATCTTTCTGCGTATTCCAACCGTAAAAAACATATCCTGTTTTCTTTGGTTCTTCTGCTGGAATGGTAATCTTACTTCCGTTTTCATATTTTTGACTTATGTTTCCAGAAAAATTTCCACCGTCTGCATCATATGTCACTGTATAATACACAATTTTTTCCCATTGGGCATATAAAATCACATTTTCTTTTATAATATTTCCTATATCATATGTCATACCAGTTCCATTTTGTGCTGTATTCCAACCTACAAATCGATATCCTGTGCGTTCTGGTTCATAATTAATCGTAATTCCATTCGTGGCATCCGCTGTGACAATTTTATTCTGTCGATTCGTTCCATCATTATGACTATATTGAACTGTAATAATTGTCTGTTTCCATTGCGCATATAATGTTATATTTTCTTGGATTATGTCTCCTGCCTTATATGTATTGCCTGTTCCATCTGCTTTTGTATTCCAACCGATAAATTCATATCCATCTCTTGTTGGCACTTCATAAGTAACCGCTACACCTTTTGAATACTTTTCTGTTGCTGATGATGGTGCATTATTTCCACCATTCGCATTATAATTTACCACTACATCATTTTCACTCCATTGTGCATATAGTGTGGTATCCTCCTGTACTGTAATGGATGCATTTGCACTATAATTTGTGCCATTTCCATTTACATCTGTATTCCATCCAGTAAAAGAATATCCAACACGACTTGGTGCAGATGCCACAGTTGCAACTGCTCCCCATTGACAATCCTGTGTCGTGGTTGTTGTACTTCCACCCATCGCATTATATGTAATTCTACAATTTTTCGAAAGGATCAAACTCAACCCATCCGTAGATTTTGCAATAAAGAAATCTCCCTGATTACTAACTACAAAGTTTTGATTTGTAATAAAACTTGAAATATCCATCAATGAATTAGCTGCCTTTGCAACTACAGTACCTGGAGTATTCTCAGGAAGTGTTACTCGCATGGCTGGCGAATTGCTCAAGTTTCCTTCTAATATAATATTTGCATCCTTCGACTGTAATCTAACATCATTTCCATCATTTTCGCTAGAATCAACCAGCATATCACCAGAAACATACATATTTGCATTATCAACAATATAAACACCTTTTCCATAGGATGCCGTATTCGATTTTATTACACCGCCAGACATCTTAAATGTTCCAGCAAGATAAACTCCACCTCCATATCCAGTTTTGCTATCACTAGATGTTGGATCTCCACCTCCACCAGTGTTTGTAGCAATAGTTCCACCTGTCATATTAAAGATAGATCCTTTATTTACTGTTACACCTCCACAAGTATTACCAGTAATGCTTCCAGATTTTAAGTTAAATGTACTTTCTTCCAAAACATATACTGCACCGCCAATAGACTTAAATGGCTTTAAACCATTAATACTTCCGTTGTTCATTGTACATTTGGATTTTCCTTGCACTCGGATACCATTTCCATTGGAACGGTAAATATGTGCTGCATTTACATTCAAAGTTCCTCCATTGTCAACAGTTACTACCGCCTTTGTTGTGTAGGCAGTCTCCGTAGTTCCCCCACGAACTGCCGTACGGGCACTGTCACCCGTTTCTCCTAAATTTAAGGTTCCTCCATCAACATAAAATACCTGCGACATTTCGCTACCCGCATATATAATATTATCTTCTGTTGTAGACTTAATTGTAACATTCGCAGTTACAGAAACTGGTTTTGTACATTTTATACTTTTCGTTAATGTATAAGTTCCAGATTTGGCACACGCAGCAACTAATTGATCATACGTAGAAATCGTACTCGCAGCCATTGTTGTTGCTTCAGTATGTATACCAAAGGTATGCAAAACGTTTCCCGCAGGTGTGATTGCCATAGTCGATGCAAGTGCTATTGCTATTACTTTTTTTGATAACTTCATATCACTTTTTCCTTTCTCTATTGCTTTTTTCGACAAGTTCGCCAAGTCTATTTTACATTACTATCAAAAAAATCAATAGTTTTTTTACATATGTTCATTTTTTTTTAATTTTTTATTAATAATGCTAGCAACCGATTTTTTGTTTCTCTTCTTAGAAGATATTGGTATCTATATAAATCATCTTTGTTCTCATATGTATATCTCTTAGCCAATTTAACAGCAAATACATTTATTTTACATTTTTATCACTTATATTCAGTCATGACAAACCGCTACATATCTTCTTTACCAACTATGCTTTTTACTTCATCTAAAGTATTTTTTCACACCTTTAACCATTTTTCCATTACTTTCCATCGCTCTTACTATGGTATCATTAGCATTCGGTATTATCACAGATACTCCTGACAAATTAGTAGTTCTAGCTGCAAGCCGTGTTCTTCAAATATTTCCAATTGCATATATTTTTGCTTGACTGTCTTTGTATCATTGAGTGCAAATATTAATTAAACAAACGAACAAAGTGCCAGAATATGCAAAAAGTTTTATTTAAAATAACTTTTGCAGATTCTGGCACTTTATAAATGATACTTGACTAAACTGTTACACTATTCTCATTGACAATAGAACTTTTTAGAATATTTTCATCTATTATTGTTTTTAACTTTACCACTCCATCTTTAGTAATATAATATCCATCATCCTGACCTAATTTTTTTCGAAATCTTTTTGCAACCGATATAGGTACTTCTGTTATGTTGATATTATTTATATTTTCTAACGCAATAAAACCAGATTTTTCTTTTATGCTCTTATATACCTCTCCAGCACTATATGGTATAGGACGATTCGGTACATCTGCAAAAATGAAACAAACTTTTAGCATCCCATATTTACCAGTTATTGTTTGATAAAGTTTTGACAAATTTCGTTCTCCTGATATATAATCAATTTCTTCACTTCCTCCAACAATTGTAACCAGCAACGGTTCCTTTGACAAATTACTTCTTTCCTCTGCATATGCCATGTATCTTTTTTCCAATCTATGCTCAAGATTACGAATATAACTTGCCATTTCATTTTCTTCTATGATATATTCTTTCACACTTGCAAATTGCTCTAAACACCTAAAGCTTTGTAGAATATTGTCTAATACAACAATTTCCACCCCGTCATTTACCTGTTCTAACTGATTACAAATACTTACAACTATCTCTTTCCTTTTTTCCTCAGTTCCACCCACTAATGGTATAGTTCCAACTTTGCATAAATCCAAAGCAACAGGATACACCGATTGGTAGTCCATTCCGAGATATATTTCATATTCGCTTTTCCTAGCTTTAAACTGCTGTTGCAAATAATTAAGTGTAAGTTTTTCAGGCACCTGTGGTATTTGCTTCGCCCTTTCCTTTTCCTTTTTTGCTATTGTTTCAACAAATTCTAAAATATTATCCTTTCGCTCTATTTCCATATTTCCTTTAAATGGTTGATAAATTTGACATTGTGTAATTTCATCGTTTTGTTCCACCAAACATCTTCCTGGAATTTTAGGTAACCATAATTTACTTTTTCCAAACAAATTGCTGTATTCTGCCTCATTTACACAATATAGCGAAATTTTCTCATCAAAATTGGCAAGGTACTTAAAGTTTAATCCACTTGTTTGTCCATTTGTCATAACTATACTTATACCAACAGAAAGCCCATCTCGACATAACTGTAATAAAATATCATCCTCCTGTAAATACCACTCCGCTAAAGCAGTAAAGTTATCAATTATCAATATAATATTAGGCAAATCCTCATATCCAGCCTTTTTATATGCGGATAAGGAACTTACACCAGCTCTTTGCAGTTTATCCTTTCTATACTCTATTTCATTAAAAAGCATTTTGAAAAGATTTTTAACTTTTTCATCCTCATTTGTACATACAACACCTCCACAATGCGGCAATTGCTCAAAATTTTTAAGGAACATCGAAGCAAAATCTAATATATAGAACTGTACCTCTCTTACGGTATATTGTTGTACTATCCCTTTAATAATTGTCATAAGGAATGTTGTTTTTCCCATCTGTGAAGCTCCCAAAATAATGGTATTTACCTCACCTAACAACACTGTTTTTCTCACTTGTTGTTGTTTCTCTGGTTCATCCATGATACCTATATCTATCGCAACCGTTTCACTTACCCTTGTATCGGATTCCATATAGATCATTTCTTTTAATTCAGGCAAACAAATAGATGGTGCTACTTCTATATTATTTTCTTCCACTAATTTATTTAAATAATTCACAGCGGCTTCCAATTGTGAACACATTTTTATATTTTCTTCCCCCGATTTCTGTTCATATATAGGTATGTGTTCTCCAGAAACACCTAATTCATATATAGAATAATTTTGTTCTATTACACTATTTTCTCTTATTTTTTCTCCGCTATATGCTGATTGAAACAATTCGAATATTTCATTATTTCCCACTTGTAAATAACATCTTCCAGTCTCCTTAATTTCTGCTGCTAATGGTGTTTTCAATACTTCCTTGCTATCACTAGCACTTTGAACTTTCAAGCATAGCTTAAAGGTTGAATTACTCCAAATTTGTTCGCTTACCTGACCTGCCGGTTTTTGTGTTGCCAAAATCAAATGTACACCCAAGCTTCGCCCTATACGTGCAATACTGATTAATTCATTCATAAACTCTGGCTGTTGTGCCTTTAGCTCTGCAAATTCATCCACTATTATCACTAAATGGGGTATTACATCCATATGCTCATTTTCCATACGTTTTTGTATATAATCATCTATCTTATTTACACCATTTTTAGAAAAAATCTGTTGTCGCTTTAGCACTTCTGCCTTAATAGATTTCAAGGAACGTTCCACCGCATATTCATCAATATTTGTAATCGTACCAAGCAGATGTGGCAACTTCTGAAACTGATTTGCCATACCTCCACCCTTAAAATCAATCAATAAAAATCCAACAACGGATGGTGAGTACTTTAATGCCATGGATATAATATAGCTTTGCAATAACTCACTTTTTCCTGATCCTGTTGTTCCCGCAACTAATCCATGTGGGCCATGTGCCTTTTCATGAATATCTAAACAAACATCCTTATTCTTAGTTCCCCAACCTAATGAAACTGACAACCCGTCACTCACTTGTAGATTTTTCCAATAACTCAATACAGGATATTCCTCAATTTTTCTAATCCCTAGCATTTCATATAAAGTTACTTTATTAGGAATTAAATTATTCAAATTAACTTCCTTTGCATATACTGGTGCTAATTTCTCTGCTATTTCTTTTATAATTTCATCACTAATTTTTTCATAATAAAAGGATTGTCTTTCTTCTTTATTTCTACTATCCCACAATGTACCCTGTTCTTCTGTCACCTCAATTATTTTGTCACAACCTTGTGGCAATACTTCCATATTCTCCTGAAAGAAGATAAAACATACACCAACATCTTTTCCACAATCAATATACTTAGCAATAGGATGTTGCTTTATTTCGCCTTCATCATAAACAAAAATAACATCTATCGGAACATTTACCTTTTCAATTTCTTTTTCTGTAATCCTTCTTAGTAAATAATCCATTAAATTATTTCTACTCTCTTTATCAATTGCAATATTTCGCATTGCATGTTCCTTATTTTGCAAATGTGGTAATAATCGAATGTTCTTTGCAAGTTCTTCCTGTTCCTGTGTACCAAAAAAATAAAGCTTTACATCTGAAGAAAACTGTCTTGTACATATGTCCATAAGCATTCGCTTGAACATATAATCTCTACTATCCTTCTTACCAACAATTCCAACTGCACTACATTCTAATAACGAAAATGCTAATGGCACATTTTTTATATATTTATATGCTGTCTGCAATTGGGAAGGAATTTTTTCTAATACATCCGTAACCTCCAATTTTTCTGTCATCCGATATTCCAATTGTCTCTTTGCTGGTAGAACTGCATTTCCTACACAAACATATAAAAAATCTTCATCCCCTGGTCTACGATCAAATAATTCGGATGAAAACGAACATACAAGTTCATATTCCTGATTAGCTGAATAATATAATTGTTCCAAATCTTCTTTTTCTTTTTTTCGTGCCTCAATAATTTTCTGTTTTAAATCCGTTATATAACGCTCATAGCTTTCTCTTCTATTTTTGATTGCCTTATTATATTTTCCTTGTCCTTGCATATACGATATAAAACTTGTCATAATACCTATACTCATAGAACAAACTGTAAAAATTATATATATATTATTAGACTTTGTGAAACTCCGCACAACAATAGTTATTACCAACATTACCATTATGGGTAATAAAGATAGCAAAATGCTATTTGTACTTTTCTGTGGTTTTGGGGACGGATTTTTTATTATTATTTTTTCCTGTGACAAAACGGTTTTTATCCTTGTATTTCGAATAAATTCCGGATAACTATTATTGTTTTCATTTTTTAGCTTTAAACTATCATATTTTTCCTTAGAAACAACTCTAAATATACTTCCAGAATATACGCCACACTCATTTAACGTTTTATCTTCATCAATATATGTATTGGTCTCCTCACAATATAATACATTCTTTCCTTCATTATAAATTCCCAGATGATACGTCAAATCAATAACCTTCAAAATTTGTTTTGACACTACATCACCACTTGTTTCAATATCAATCTGTTTGCATTGTTGATTTTCAATCGTAAATTTTATATTTTCATTCATTTTGCTTACTCCTCTATTACAAAGAAATCATCATCCTCTTTTTCCTGCTTCTTCTTTTTCTTCACAGAAGGTTTCTTTGTTTTCACAGGAGCTTTTGTTTCTGTTGGATGCTTTGTAACATTTGTTTCTGTTTTACTTTCTTCATTAGTCATAGTCTTACTCTTTAAATCAAAATTTTCTTTTACTGTTTTTTCTTTTCTTTTATTTTCCTTTTTTCCCTTGCTAACGACTATTACAATTTTTGTTCCATTTTCTACTTTTTTTCCCTTTTCAATGCTCTGTTTACATACTTTTCCCTTTTCAATTTTTGTATCATAACTATATTTAACCTTTACTTTAAGTCCAAGTTCTTTCAATACTACCTTGGCATCCTCTTTTTCCATGCCAAATACAGAAACCACCTTTATTTTTTGCTTTTTTTGATTACTATGCACATCTGGTGTCGCAGTTGTGTCCGTAACAGTTGTATCCTTTTTTACGTTATTCTTTTTATCACTGTTTGGTTTCATAACTAGAAAATAAACTAATCCCAAAATAATTACAAAAAATGTAATTATCCCAATTGTTCCAAGAATCCCTTTCCATTTTACATTACTCTTTTCAGAAAATTCTAAAATTACATCCTCTTCTTCATACTGTTTAGCTGGAATAATCTTTTCCTTATCCATCTTTTCACCTTCTTTATCAACTATGTAAACACACTTTTCCTATTTTTAGTTACCATAAACAAAATATTATTATTAACTAGAAAGAAAGCCCAAGCTACTACGCCCGGACTCTCTTCTATCTCTATCTGCTTTTCCTTCTTTATTTTACAACACGTACCTTAAGTACACCGTCAATTGCATTTAACTTTTCTACAATTGCATCAGAAGCTGCTGAAGCATCAATAATAGAGTAAGCAAAATCGCCTCTTGATTTGTTTACAAAGTTGTCAATATTGATACCGTCTGCAGAATATGCTGCTGTAAATTGTGTCAACATATTTGGTACATTTTTATGGCAAATAGCAACACGAGAAGCACTCTCACAAACACCAGCATCGCATGCAGGGTAGTTTACAGAATTTTTGATGTTACCATTTTCAAAGAAGTCACGTAATTCATTGACTGCCATAACCGCACAGTTGTCTTCTGACTCTGCTGTAGATGCTCCAAGGTGAGGGAATGCAACTACATTCTTTGCATTTGCAATCTTTGCTGTTGGAATATCTGTGATATATTTTGCAACTTTTCCGCTTTCCAATGCTGCTACCATATCATCATCATTTACTAATACGTCTCTTGCAAAGTTCAATACGATTGCTCCATCCTTCATCATAGCGATCGTGTCTTTGTTAATCATGCCCTTTGTGCTATCAAGTGCTGGTACATGAACAGTAATATAATCACACTCTTTGTATACTTCCTCGTTTGTCTTTACTACTTTTACATTTCTAGAAAGCTGTAATGCATGCTGTACAGAAAGGAATGGATCGCATCCGATTACTTCCATACCTAAATGTGTTGCTACGTTTGCAACTAATACACCGATTGCTCCAAGACCGATTACACCAAGCTTTTTACCCTGGATTTCTTTTCCTGCAAATGCCTTCTTTGCTTTTTCCATATCTTTACCAATGTTGGCATTGTCCTTGTTTTCGTCAACCCAGTTCATTCCGCCCTTGATGTCACGAGAAGCAAGCATAAGACCTGCAACAACTAACTCTTTTACACCATTTGCATTTGCACCTGGTGTATTAAATACTACAATACCTTTTTCTGCACATTTATCCAAAGGAATGTTGTTTACACCTGCTCCTGCTCTTGCTACTGCTGCTAAATTGTCAGAAAGTTCTAAATCATGCATGGCTGCACTTCTTACTAATACAGCGTTTGCTTCTGCAAAATCTTCTGTCTTTTCGTAGTTATCTGTTAATAAATCTAAACCGCAAGCTGCGATTGGATTTAAGCAATTTACTTTAATCATTTTTCTTTTTCCTTTCTTCAATTGTCTAGAATAAAAGAGTAATAATATTTACCATTCCTCTTTTACTGTTTTTATATCCGCATTCTTGGGAATATCCTTTCCTGAAATTTCATCTATTATTAGATTTCCTGTAGCCAATGCATTTTTGGTTTCTTTTAGCTCCTGACTACCATGCGTTCCCTTAAATGTCACATAAAAATATTCGTCTTTTCCCTGATTTGGTTCCAACATAAAAACGACTTTATCTTTCGTTTTCTTATCATAAGCAGGGATTACATCTTCCTTCACCAAATTGTCATCTTCCTTTGCCATATTAGCACGCAAATAAAAATACTTTGTTTCCTCTGTGTTATTCATAATAGACAACAAATATGTAATTTCAATTGTATTGTCCTTCTTAATCTCATACTGCACTAATGTACTATCCTTTTCAAGATATTCCAAATCCTGTTTTTCATATTTCGTTTCCGCTGGACTTGCCTTCTGATTTACATTATTATTTGCTTTTGAACTACATCCACATAAAAGTAAAGCAACAATAAGAAATATGCTTTTAATTATATTTCTATTTCTCATAGTATTTTCCTCCTACTATTATCTAAATGGCCATGAACTTTTTTTCCCATCTCTTGTTTTTAAAACATTAGTCTTCCACTTTACTTTTACAATATAATCTGTTGGCAAATCGCCTGCTAATGTTTGAGCCAATTTTGCTTTCATTTTGTCTGTTGGATATGCATAATTAGGATCAATTATATCGTTCCATACAAATGATAATTTTCCGCCAACATTCCCATATTTGTCCTTACTTAATTTTCCTGAAATAACGAAGTTTCCAACTTCAGGACGTGAATTATGTAAATATTGTGTTCCAATAATTTGCTCACCATTAGCCATTGTACCCATAAATTTAAGATTAATTTTTCTTTTTTTCCCTTTAGGGATTTTTTTTATTTCTTTTTCTAATTTTGCCTTAATTTGAGCCTTCAATTTTTTTCTTTTTTTAAGTAATTTCCCCAGTTATTAATACTAACAATCGGATATTCCTTTTCAACTCCATCTATTTTAACAATTTTAGTTGGAAGATCTCGCCTACTACTAACCCCATACAAATACATATATAATAAATATCGACCCTGTTTATCACTCTTTACATCAGATAAATTTTCCCTTAAATATTTTGTAAAATCATCTATATTTTCAATCGATATTCTTGAATCTGCTGAAACGATTAAATTATTTTCTAATACACTCGTAGTAACTATAGCAACTAGCACTAAACATATAACACTCTTTTTTAAACTTTTCATTTTTTTCATACACTTATTCTCCCTTTAAGCATTTTCTGCTTCGAACTTCTTCATAAATTCTACAAGCTTTTCTACACCTTCCTTAGGCATAGCGTTGTAGATGCTGGCTCTCATACCACCAACGGTTCTGTGTCCCTTTAAGTTTTCAAGTCCTGCTGCCTTTGCTTCTGCAACAAATTTAGCATCTAAATCTTTATCACCTGTTACAAATGGAACATTCATAAGAGAACGGTCTTCCTTACGTACAGTACCCTTAAATAGTTTACTCTGATCTAAATAATCATAAAGGATTTTTGCTTTCTCTTCATTTCTCTGCTTCATTACTTCTAAGCCGCCCATCTTTTTCAGCCACTTAAATACTTTTCCACAGATATAAATTCCATAGCAAGGAGGTGTATTATAAAGAGAATCTGCGTCTGCCTGTGTTTTATATTTAAGCATAGTTGGTGTTCCTTCTAATACATCATCTGTGATTAAATCTTCACGAATGATTGCAATTACAACACCTGCTGGTCCAACGTTCTTCTGAACACCACCATAAATAACTCCGTACTTTGTAACATCTACTGGTTCTGATAAAAAGCAAGAAGATACATCAGCAACTAAAGTCTTACCCTTTGTATTTGGTAATGTTTTATACTTTGTACCATAAATTGTATTATTTTCACATATGTATACATAATCTGCATCCTCGCTAATTGGAAGATCACTACAATCTGGGATATACGAGTATGTCTTATCCTCGGAAGAAGCAATTGCATTTACTTTACCATATTTCTGAGCTTCCTGATATGCTTTCTTCGCCCATTGTCCTGTGATAATGTAATCTGCTACTTTGTTCTTCATAAGGTTCATTGGAATAGCTGCAAACTGCTGCGATGCTCCACCCTGTAAGAACAATACTTTGTAGTTGTCTGGAATGTGCATTAAGTCTCTAATATCCTGTTCTGCTTCTTTGATGATATCATCAAATGCTTTGGATCTGTGACTCATTTCCATTACGGACATACCAGTACCCTTGTAATCTAACATCTCGTCTGCTGCTTCTTTCAATACTTCTTCTGGCAATACTGCCGGACCTGCTGAAAAGTTATAAACTCTTCCCATGTTGAATCCTCCTTTATTCTTTTGATCGTCTATGCTGACATGAGGCAATAGACAATCCACTTTTTATTTCTCGCAGTCTTATGAACTGTGATTTTCTTTTTATGTACCTTTTCTATCTTTTGCAAAGCGGACACTCACAATCTGCTTTACTACTTGCTCATGAACGCCGGCTGTTTACGAAACTTGTCAGAAGGGGGTAAATCCTATTCTAACACAGTCATCACCTTATCCACCACTTACGTCTCTACGGCTTAGCGATGGCAAATACTTACCGATGTTCAAATTAAACAGATACTTTCCTATTAAATAAATACCACTCCCATTATAAAACTTAGTTAAATTTTCGTCAATCTCTATTTTCTTCTTCCTAATTTTTTCTCTTTTATTTTCTTCTTTTTAAAAATTTGTAACTATTCAGAGAGTGCGCCTATGTATACATAAATTATACAGTTACGCTTACAGATAAGGTACACTTTACATAATATAGGCATAGCCGATAATGGCATCCTTAGGATTTTTGTTACATTATAAGAATTGTTATAACGTAACAAAAATCCGAGGTCCTTCCGGACCTCAGACTTTCATTCAAGTAATATTAATCTATACACAACCACTCTTTCTTATTCCCTATTCACCTGTAATCTTACTTTGTTACATTTAGGAAAATCGCCTGTGACTCTTCTCCATGAGCTTCAAATTGATTTACAGAATATGTTACCTTAATTTTTCCTGTCTTGGAAGGTTTCCATGCATAAGTATACGTTCTTTCTCCTACTTTTGTAAACATCCTTGTATAACTAGAGGACTCTGAAGAACGAATTATTTCTGTGGTTCCATCTTCATATGTAAATTTTAATTCACGACTGTCGCGATAATTTCCATGCTCAAATTCTGACTTCATGGTAAAGTTTACCGTATCACCAACTGCCACGGTATCTCGATCAATAGAAACGGATGGCACAATTGGTGTACGATTTCTAAGAATCCCCGAATATCCCCATGTTCCATTTGATTTATTCGCTGCACTATATGGTTTAAAGCACTTATTGTCAACTGATGAATCGTATGCTGGTAATGTCAAATCTGCGGTCTGTTGATCCCATCCATTTTCCTTATTTTTGAACAGGATATACTTATAAGACTTATCAATGTTAAACATATAATGCTTTTCACTTCCACCACTTACAAAAGAAGAAGTATATACTTTGTAATCCTGTGGATTATTCCATACATATGCATATACCTCATCCCATCCACTTACTGAATTATCAAAGTCAACTGTCACGTAAGTCTGTGGTGTTGGTGTCTGGGTTGGTACTGGTGTTATAGTCGGTGTAGTTGTTGGTGCTACTGTTGGTGCAATATATTTCTTCCAATTTCCTGATGTTTTATTTGCAGAACTGTTTGGTTCAAAAATATAACCATCTGCACTTTGCATCATTGTATCAGTCGTCTGCTTGTCCCAACTACTTGTTCCTTCCGTATTTTTGAATAATACCTTTGTATATTTTTTTGGTACTTTAAATTGATATACATTAGTAGCTACTTTTGTGCCTTCATATGTCGTTGCATCCGTATTTGTACTCCATACATACGCATATACCTTAGACCAATTTGTCTTTTCATTATTATAATAGAATACAACATCAGTACCCTGCGTTGGTGCTACTGTTGCTGTCGCAGTTGGTGCTACCGTTGCTGTCGCGGTTGGGGCTACTGTTGCCGTT
>FR899724.1:15849-26812 GCA_000437275.1 Clostridium sp. CAG:411
TGCAGTTGGTGTCGCAGTTGCTCCTGATGCCTGATACCATTCACCATCTGGTTTTGTATAAGTAGCATATGGTTTATAACAATTTTTTGAATCTTTTGGCATCTGCAAGTCCTTTGTTTGCAAAATCCAAGAAGTAGTATCTCCAGTATTTTTAAATAAAATATAGTTGTAAGAACCTGCTATTTCAAATGTATAAATATTATTTGTAACATCAGTTGAACTAAACAGTTTGCAATCTTGTGTATTATTCCATACATAAGCGTATACATTATTCCACTTTGCAATAGAATTATCAAATTTAACTGTAGTAGTTGGTGCTACTGTTGTAGTTGCGGTTGGTGATGGTGTTGTAATGCTTCCTGTATAAGCATACCATGTACCTGATGATTTATTGGCAGAACTATATGGTTTCCAGCAATTATTATTGTCCGTAGGAACCACTAAATCACCTGTTTGGATTACCCATCCTGTCTGTGTATTCTTAAATATAACCTTTTTGTAATTATCTGGAACTGTCACTTTATAAATCTTATTTGCTGCATCAACTAATGTAGTAGACAATACCTTAGCGTTTGATTCCTGTCCATCTGTCCACACATAAGCATATACCTGACTCCAGTTAGCTGCTGAATTGTCAAAGTATATATCTGTTCCATCTCCCTGGCTTCCTACAGCAGCCTTTGAAGCCAAGTAGAGGTCAACCATTGGATAACTATCACGACCAGACTTTTCTGCACTGTAATCCTCTACCTGAATACTTGTATTTTTCATCATCAAATTCTTTACTTCCACACCCGATAAATTAGGATTTAATGACCAGATATAGGCTAATGCTCCTGTAACATGTGGAGCTGCCATAGATGTTCCATCTAATAATCCATATGAATTATCTGATAAGCAGCTATAAATATCATATCCTGGTGCAACAACATCTACATACTTTCCATAATTTGAAAAATATGCTGTTTTATATGTATTGGAACCTAAGTTTCTTGCAGCTCCAACAATGACCTTATGATTTAAGATATCATCTATTGTTACATGATATCCAGCATCCAATGTAGTGTCTTTTGTAATACCTGCAAAACTACCATTCCAAGTAGAATCAAGTGTGCTATTTCCTGCCGATTGTACTACAAGGAAATCGTAACCTTGGTCTAATAGCTTTGCCATCGCATTTGCCGCTTCTATTCCCCCAGATCTTCCACTAGCTTCACTAGGAAATCTTAATCCCCACGAGCAATTGACTACCTTTGCACCATTTTGGATCAACTCAACAACATAAGATGTTCCCATCTGTGATTTTACAATTGTATCCGCATTCCAAAGTACACCTGTCACTCCAGTTCCATTATTTCCAATACCACCGATTGTTCCAGCTACATGCGTTCCATGATAATGTTCTGTAACATCAGAGGTAATCGATGTAAGCCTCAAATCTTCATGGTTCATATCAAAGCCAGCATCAGAAATACCTACTTTAATGGCAGCTTTTCCTTCGGACGTACGACTTAGCTTGTCCTGATACTGCCATGCAGATTCTGCATGAATGGCTTCCAATCCCCAGTTATTTCCTTCTGGATTGTTTTCTGTCCATTCATTTTCTCCACCCCAAGGGTCATTTGGAAGAGCTGCTACATCATTTACATAATTATAATCTGCCTGTATAACTTCATCATATGCATTAAACTTTTTAATGTATTTTTTCAAGGCAGCAGCATCTGCGCCATCAAATTTTACCTGATACTCGTCAATCGCATAAAGAACACCAATTTGTTCTCCACCTACATTTTTTATAATTTCCTGACAACGTTCTTTGCTAACCTTACTCTTAAACATAACAATAAGCTGTTCCGCTGCATATACATTTCCCTCGGAAGTAGTCTCCGTTTTTGTTACCTCTTCAAAGGAACCATTATCATAATTAACATTCACTTCCTTTTCTGTCTTTTTTCCATCCGAAGTCTTAACTGTAATTGTAACCGTGTTTTTCCCCGGTCTTAATAATAAATCATCAACTGCCCACTGTTTTCCATTGACAGTTGCATCGCTTTCCGCATACACCTCTCCGTCTTCTGCGGTTGCCTTATAATCAACACTTTTAATTGTTTTTGAAGAAGAAACCTTTCCACTGATTACCTCTCCTGCTTCTGTAGTTGTACTGCTCATACTATCTACAGAAATTTCTGTACTACTTGTTGCAGCATTTGCAATGTTCGCACCCATTCCATTAGGAATTACCATAGATAGTGCTAACAATGCTGCCAATACTTTTTTTCTCATCAATTTCACTCCTTCTTAAGAACGCAAAACCATTTTGTTACGTAGATGTTAATTTTTTACTACGTAATAGTAACAAATTTTACCTTTGTATTGCAATCCCCAGTTTTTCTCAATTTTATGATGCAACCCATTAACTTTCTTCTATTTTTAACATTATTTTCTATTTTGGGGGAGAAATTTTGTACTTTTTTCCTATAATAATATTCTTTTTTTTATGGTCTTATATATATATATACCAATTTTCCTGTCATAAAGAGCAAATTTTTTCTCTTTTTTATTTTTCATATATCTTTGCAAAAGAATAATTTTATGCTATACTTAACCAAAAAGTCTAGAAAGGATGAAAAAAATATGAACTTACACATACGTTACAAAAAAATGACTGCAGGCTTGCTAACCGCAGCACTTTCTTTTGGAATTTTTTCTATATCTCCCGTACAAGCGGCAACCTCTTTAAAATTATCCAAAAAAACGGCAACTGTCACAGTGAATAAAAGCATTACCATAACCGCAAACAAAAATGTAAGTAAATGGAAATCTAGTAATAAAGCAATTGCTACTGTAAAAAAAATCAGCAACAAAAAGGCAAAAATTACTGGTCGTAAAAAAGGAACTTGCAAAATTACTGCAAAAAGTGGAAAAAAGACCGTAAAAGTTAAAATAACGGTTCACGCAAAAGCAATCAAGACGCCTACTGTTACAAAGCTACCAGCAGCAACTTCTACTCCAGTCATTTCTGCTACTCCATTTGTAACAAATACTCCGATTGTAACTACGAAGCCTGTAATTACAACTACTCCTATTGCTACAGAACCTTCACAAACTGCGACACCCGTTGTCACGGAAACTCCTGTTGTAACCAGCACTCCTGCAATCACAGAAGTTCCAACAGCAATTGCCACCACAACACCTACACTAGAACAACCTGCATCCAGTGCACCCCCTGTTCCTACAGGAGCTCCAATGGTAACAATAGCTCCTTCTATAACAACAGGACCTGCAACTACACTGGACATTAGTAATGTAAAAATATCCTGCTATTATAAAGAGAACAACCAAAGTATTTTGACTTTACAAAATGATACTGCTGTAAATTTTGAAATTGACAAAAATGAATATTATTTAGAGAAAAAAACAGAAACTGGTTGGAACAGCCTTCCTGCCACAGACATTTATAGAGATCCCGATCCTGTACAGTTACAGGCTAATAGTATCCTATCCTACTCTTTACAATATTTAGACGATTATGGCACTTTACCATCTGGTACTTACCGCATTGTTGTTCCACTTCACTACAATGACCCATATAGTAAGGATGCAAGTACCTATTATGTTTCATGCGAGTTTATCATTGGAGCATTATCTACAGAAAAACTTTCTATGACCGTAACACCCAATGTGGATAAAAAGCTTTCTGTAACACTTCAAAATAACAATAGCTATTCTGTTAAGTTGGATCAGTCAGATTATAATATAGAACGATGGGAAAATGACACTTGGCTTCCCCTTCCTTCTATTACCATTCTGACACCAGAACGTCCTATCACATTAGAAGCGAATACAACAAATACATTTTCTATTGATTATACAGAATACTTTGGAAGCCTTCCTTCTGGTACTTACCGCATTGTATTACCAGTGTGGCAGACCGAAAATACATCAAATCGTACTGTATTATACCAGACTTTCACATTAGACTAGATGTAACCACCCAAAATTTGAAATACAAAAAACAGGAATGTCGTACAATCGTGCAACATTCCTGTTTTCATTTGTAATGAAAGATAACTATCCTTCTGACCTTATTTCAAAAATTTATCGCAAAATATGTGACATGCATCTTCCCATGAACATATAAGAACTTTTATTCTCGAACAACTGCATGTGTTTTCAAAAATTTCTTCCAATCTTCATAACAATATCCATATACATGACATCCATCCTGCGAGATTCCCTCTTTTAAGAAACCATCCTTATCCGTATACAATGGGTTGATATCCAAATAAAAAATATTGACTCCATCTGCCAGTTTAGCAGTCTCAACATTTCTTGCATTCACATTGACATTATTAAACTCTGTCTTAGGATTATTGCGTCCTTTGCTCATATGCATATTTCCAATCAGATAGATAATCACATCCTTCTGATTTCTTTGAATCATATCTACCAGCTGTTTCATCCACTGTCCATGATTCTTTTCATTTCCGTATCCCAAGTCATTCATACCAATTGTAATGTACACTTTTTTATAGGTATTCTTTTTCATAATGCTTTCCAAGTCAACCTTTTTATTTTTATTTTTCCAAGTAATCTGTTGTCCTCTGGTCCACTGATACAAAGAAAAACCACCCTCACAAAAAAAGTCTGCCTGCTTCTTCAAGTCTGTGTAATCATAGAGTCCCATCATACGCGAATCCCCAATAAACGCTGCATCTTTAAAATACGAATCTTTTACTTTTTTATAGTCATATTCTGTCGTAAGTGCAATCATACCTACATCGGAATAGTATGGAGAATCCACCTTTTGTGGCTTATACGTTTCAAATTTTGTCTGTCCTTTTTTCATAGGTTCTGCGGTAATTGCCGCCTTTGTCGCACTGGCAGTCTCCGCTACCTGTGGTTCACTTGTTGTTATAATTGGCGTACTTTCAATTTCTTCTTTTTTTATTTCATCATCCGATTCTGGATTTTGTACTACTTCATCATCGAATGCCCGTTCCCATAAAGGTTTGCTCACATAAGCCAATGCTTCTTCCTTTGTCAAGCCATCTCCCTTTATCACACCTGCAACCGCTAATACAAAAAACAGGAGGAGTAAGCAACATAAAAACGGACACTGTTTAAATTTGTTCCACATACCACTTTCCTCCAACTCTAAAAATTAAAATATAAAAATGGATTGCTGCTTCCTTTTAAAATCTCATATACGGACAAGAAAAATATTCCTACAAGAATTGCAATCATCCATGGTTTTTGCCTTTGTTTACGAAAGAGGTTATATGGAAGCGGTGTTGCAAATATAATACAAATCAATAACAACCACCAATAAGTATGCACATAATTTTGAAACTGGCTCATTCCCATAAGCACTTTTCCACTTGTATGTCCAAACATACTACCTAAATATTGCTTTAAGGTCGTAAAATCTGAAATAGCAAATACTACCCAGCTTATTGGAATAAGAAAAATCACATATAAATGGCCTATCACTTTAGAACGTTCTAGCCATTTTCCTAAAAATAGCTTTTCAATTGCAATAAAAACAAAAAAGGAAATTCCCCAAATTACAAAATTCCAGCTTGCTCCATGCCATAATCCAGTCAATGCCCATACTACAAATAAATTAACGATGGTACGAATCTTTCCCTTTCGATTTCCACCAAGAGGAATATATACATATTCTCGAAACCATCTTCCCAATGTAATATGCCATCTTCTCCAAAACTCTGCTATAGATTTTGAGATATAGGGCTGTTTAAAGTTTTCTGGAAGTGTAAAACCTAACATCTTTCCAAGACCTAATGCCATAAGAGAATATCCCCAAAAGTCAAAATAAATCTGAAAAGTATAAGCAATCGCTCCAAGCCAGGCAACCGAGGCTCCAAGACCAATTGTTCCAGCAGATAAAATCGTATTCCACAACGTATAAATGGAGTTTGCCAATAATACTTTAAGACCCAATCCAAAGGTAAACCACTTTAATCCATCTTCTATCTTCTCAACAGTCACCCCACGTTTTTGAAGATTAGCTTCGACTTCATCAAAAAGCACAATCGGACCGGCTACTAACTGTGGAAACATACAAATATAAGTGGCAAATTCAATAAATGTGACCTGCCTTTTTATCTTTCCTTTATAGCAATCTACCTGATAAGATAATATCTGAAAAGTATAAAAACTAATCCCAATAGGCAATGCAATCTCCAGCGGTGTAAGCCAGCTCTTGCCCAAAATTGCGTTTATATTTTCGATTCCAAAATCCAAATATTTAAACCAGCCTAACACTGCTACATTTAAAAGAATGGTTACTATCAATAAACCTTTTCCTTTGTATTGATATATCCTTTTCGATAATACATAATTTAACATCACCGAAGCCAGCATAATCCATACAAACTTTGGTTCTCCAATTCCATAAAAAATCAAACTGCCAGCTAACAGTATTCCATTTCGATATTTACTCTGTGCTATAAAATAGATTATCATGAAAAGTAGCAAAAATCGAAAAATAAACGCATTACTTGAAAATAACATTTCCCTACCTCTATTACACAATTTACAGTCTTACTATTTCAACTGTCTTCTAACATTTTTTCGCTTATTCTTTTTATTCTCATAAAGCATCTTATCTGCCTGTGATAGCATATCCTGTATGGACATCTTCTCCCGCCAACGAAATGTTGCATAACCAATAGATGTTTCTACATAGTAATCCTTATCTGACGCATCGTTAAAGCGTTTCTCAATTCCTTTGATACGTTGTTCCAGCCTCTCTCCCATGTCTTCGCTCGGTATCACAGCTAATGCGGCAAACTCATCTCCGCCAATTCTACCAACAATATCCGTATCTCGCAATCCTCCCTGCAAGTATTCTGCCACTTTTCGAATTGCAAAATCACCTTCTTTGTGTCCAAACTGGTCATTGATTTGCTTTAGATTGTTTAAATCTGCATATATACAAAAGATATACTGTCCTTTTCCCTGTTCCAGACATAACATTGCATTTTCAAAAAATCCTCTACGATTGTATAATCCTGTCAGAGCGTCCTCCTCGGACATCATATTTAACAAATTATTCCGCTTCTTTAATTGTTCTTCTATGGCTCTTTGGTTCATCGTAAGTTCTATAAACTGCAATGCACTTCCCACATGCAGGCTGACACTGTACATACTTGTAATATTTTCTGTATTCAATTCGCACAATAAAATACCATATATTCTCTCACCAGCAAATAAAGCATAGGCTGCCATATGCATACATTCTTCCCATGAAATAATATCTTTTAAACCATGTGTAGCATCCAGATATATGCCATCTGGCAAGGAAACAATTTCTCCATTTACCATCTTTGCAACTAGAGTAAGGCATTTCGGACAACTCCAGTCTCTTACAGAATGATTAATCTGCACTTCTGGCAGTAAAAATAAATAGGCATTACTTACCTGCATAAAGTGAATACGTTCCATTAAACATTCATACATCTGCTTTTCATCATCTATATTTGCCAACATATCTCTTGTAATAAATGGTGTGGTCCAAATGTTTCTTTGCAGAACATCATTTCGCAAATTAGAGGCAATAAGTGTCGTATTCTGCATATATCCCAAAATGTAATAAAGCAAATTAGTAATACGCATCTGCTTACTTTTGCTAATCTCTAAAAAGCTAATATCTGCCAATTGTCTGCAAAAAGCAGTAATAAACTCTGAAACTGCCAATTTTTTGGATGCCAACAACTCATTTAATTTATTTTCAATATAATGCATATTGTATTTTTGTACCTGTTCCTCATCGCCAAGACTATTTTCTACAATATAATAAAATAATTCAAATAGAGTATTGTAAATGATCTTATCTTCTGCAAAACTGATCCGATACAAAAATCCATTTTGCAAAGTAGCCACTGTACATTTTCTTGCAATCTGCTCATAGGTATCCTCTTTTGAAAATTTGCAAACAATTCCGTCTACATCTTTTTCACTACCGCAGGATTCTCTATGAATAAAATACACTGGTACTTTTGCAGAGGTCACCTCTCCAGTCAGGCAAATCTCAACCGCCTGTCGCATGGCCATATAACCTAAATCATAGGAATTTTGCTGTATTGTGGTAAGTGCGGGCTTCTCTGATTTTGCTTCTGGCACATCGTCAAAACCTGTAATGGCAATATCCACACCAGGTTCTAACCCACGCTTCCTACATTCTTTATAACCAGATAATGCCATTGTATCATTGGCACATACCACTGCATCTAACCCAGGGTTGTGATCCAGCAATGCCCCAAAGAATACTGCCGCATTTTCAGAATAATCTCCGTATTCTACCATCTGTTCCGTTACTTCCAGCCCATTTTCCTCCATCACTTTATAATAGGCATGTAACCGTTCTCTGGCATCTTTATTATTTTCCTTCGGTCCACTAAGATACGCAATCTTCTTGCATTTGTGTTCCTGAATTAAATGCTCCATGCACTTGCGTATACCGTCCTCATTATCCGAAATAATATTGGCATAGTCTCCATACTCATCCCCGACAATCAATACTGGTATGGTTAGCCCTTTCAGTCTGGAAAAAAACTCATCTTTTGTTTCACCCATATACAAATAGAAGGTAGAATATACAACAATCAACAAATCTAATTTTCCCATTGTTGCATAGTCAAAGATTGTATTGAATTGAAATAAATATTTCTGTTCCTTATTTCCACCTTCGTAGTAATACAGTTCATCGAAGCAATTCGCATGCGCACCCATAAAAAATAAAGTCTTTACGCCCTCTTCTGTTGCTTTATTTACCAGCCCATTCAACATATCATCGGTATGAGCTGCACATATATTTCCTATCAACACACCAACTGTGATGTCTTTTTTTCTATCTTGCATCATGATCCAGCCACCTTGCTACATTATTTTACTCCATACATACTTCTCTCTATATTATACAAAATTTTGCAAATATTGAAAATATCTTTTGCGATAAAAGTATTCTGAAATATATGCTTCCGTACACTATCTTCGAATTACCACAGTAACCTGCCCCTGCAACTGCTTTTTCGTTACATCACGCAAGCAAAGACCTACATTTTCACCTTCCACTGCTTTTTCTTTTGTTTTTCTAAATGATTCTATTCCAGAGATTCTACTGGTTAAGCTAGTAGTTTCGGTAATTACCTCCGCTGTTTCTCCAACTCTTGCTTCTCCTGATAATACATTTCCTGTTACTACGGTTCCTCTACCTGTAATCTGAAATGAATCTTCCACTTTGAGAACAAAATCCTGTCCTCCATATTGATCCGTAATACCTCGGTTGGTGATTCTCTCTACCTTTTTCTGGTCTTCCTGCTCTCTTTTATGTACTTCATCTAAGTCCTGCTTCTTATCTTTCAAAAAATCAAATAATCCCATCTTCTTCTCCTTTTTTTCTTCTCCTTTTTTTCTTCTATAAAAGTTTATTTGTCAAAAAAACAAAGGCACTACACCTTTCACTTTGTCTGGTGCAATGCCTTTTGTCCATCCATTTTATTTGGTATCTCCATCTACAATTTCACTAATTGCTGCACCTGGTGCAACCATTGGCCAAACTTTCTCATCCGGATCAATTACACACTCAATAAATATCGGTTCTTTTGCCTCTAAAGCCTCTTTAAATACAGGCTCTACCTCCTCTTTTTTTGTAATACGATATGCCTTTGCCCCCATAGCCTCTGCAACCTTCACAAAATCTACTTTATCTTCTAATACGGTCTGTGAGTATCTTTCGCCATAGAACAAAGTCTGCCATTGACGTACCATACCAAGCACATGGTTATTTAATACAACCTGAATGATTGGAATATTGTAACGCGTAGCTGTAGCAATCTCATTCATATTCATACGGAAACAACCGTCTCCCGCAATATTGATTACCTGTTTTTCTGGCACACCAACCTGTGCACCGATTGCCGCACCAAGTCCATATCCCATCGTACCTAATCCACCAGAAGTAAGTAAGTTTCTTGGTTTCTTATACTTGAAGAACTGTGCTGCCCACATTTGATGTTGTCCTACATCTGTAGATATAATGCAATCTCCCTTGGTAAGTTCATTTATTTTTTCTATTACATAAGGACCCGTCAAACCTTCCTGTGGATAGGTAAGTGGAAGTTCCTCTTTTCTCTTTAGGGCACCTGCAATCCATTCTGTATGCTTTTGCTGATCCAATCTGTTCAGTAAAATTTCCAATACTGCCTTACAGTCTCCTATAATACTAGCATTGACACGAATATTTTTATTCACCTCTGCCGCATCTACATCAATATGTAAAATCTTTGCTTTGCTGGCAAATTTCTTTGTATTTCCCGTAACACGGTCCGAAAAACGTGCACCTACTGTAATCAACAAATCACAATCTGTTACGCTAAGATTAGCAGCTTTTGTTCCATGCATACCAAGCATACCTAAATAGTAAGGACTTTCCCCATTAAATGCACCTTTTCCCATCAGAGTATCACAAACTGGTGCATCCACTCTTTCGGAAAATGCCTTCAATTCTTTCTCTGCTCCTGAAATAACAGCTCCACCACCTACGAAAATCACCGGTCTTTTTGCTGCTTTTATCATAGATACTGCCTTGTTAATGTCTTCTTCCCGAATGGTATCTGTAATACGAACATTTTCCTTTACAACCATCTGTTTGAAGTCTGTCTTGGCTGCTGTTACATCTTTTGTTACATCTACCAATACTGGTCCAGGTCTTCCTGTTCTGGCAATGGTAAACGCACGACGAATTGTTTCTGCCAATTTCTTTACATCTTTTACAATAAAGCTGTGTTTTGTAATTGGCATCGTGATTCCAGCAATGTCTACTTCCTGAAAACTATCTTTTCCAAGCAGTGGATTTGCCACATTACAAGTAATTGCCACCATTGGAACAGAATCCATCATAGCGGTTGCAATACCTGTAACTAAGTTTGTGGCTCCC
>FR899724.1:26831-42191 GCA_000437275.1 Clostridium sp. CAG:411
GCTCCCGGGCCACTTGTAGCCATACACACCCCAACTTTACCAGTAGCACGAGCATATCCATCTGCCGCATGAGATGCTCCCTGTTCATGGGATGTTAAAATATGATGTATCTCATCCTGATGATGATATAACTCATCATACACATTTAAAATTGCCCCTCCAGGATATCCAAAAACAGTATCTACCCCTTGTTCTTTCAGGCATTCTACAATAATTTGAGAACCATTTAACTGCATACTTTTCTCTCCTGTCTTTATTTTTCCAAAATTGCTCCACGATTTCCAGAAGTAACCATATGTGCATATCTAGCAAGATACCCTGTAACTTCTTTTTCTTTTGGCTGCCATTTTTCTTTTCTCTTTGCCAATTCTTCATCTGAAACTTTAACGTTTAGACTAAGTCCAGGAATATCTATGGAAATAATATCGCCTTCTTCTACCAATGCAATCGGTCCACCAACTGCTGCCTCTGGTGAAACATGTCCGATTGATGCTCCACGAGAAGCACCTGAGAAACGACCATCTGTAATCAATGCTACCGAAGAACCTAACCCCATTCCTGCAATAGCAGAAGTTGGATTTAACATTTCTCTCATACCAGGTCCACCCTTTGGTCCCTCATAACGAATTACCACAACATCACCAGGCACAATCTTTCCTCCACGAATTGCTGCAATCGCATCTTCCTCACATTCAAATACTCTTGCAGGACCTTCATGTACCATCATTTCATCTACAACAGCGGAACGTTTAACAACACTTCCGTCTGGTGCAAGATTTCCTTTTAATACGGCAAGACCACCTGTTTTACTATATGGATTCTCTACAGGACGAATTACTTCTGGATTACGATTTACGCATCCTTTTATGTTTTCTCCAACTGTTTTACCTGTTACTGTAATGCAGTCCTTATGTAATAAATCAAGCTTATCAAGCTCATTCATAACTGCATACACGCCACCAGCCTCATTCAAATCTTCCATGTATGTTGCACCTGCAGGAGCTAAATGACATAAGTTTGGTGTCTTTTCACTAATCTCATTTGCAAAAGAAATATCGAAGTCAAAACCAACCTCATGTGCGATAGCTGGTAAATGGAGCATACTGTTAGTAGAACATCCTAATGCCATATCAACTGTAAGTGCATTCAAAATCGCATCTTTTGTCATAATATCTCTTGGACGAATGTTCTTTTCGTACATTTCCATTACCTTCATACCTGCATGTTTTGCAAGTTTTAATCTTTCTGAATAAACAGCAGGAATTGTTCCATTTCCAGGAAGTCCCATACCAAGCACTTCTGTCAGACAATTCATACTGTTGGCTGTATACATACCAGAACAAGAGCCACAAGTTGGACATGCTTTATTTACATACTCCTGCACACCTTCTTCTGAAAGGTTTCCTGCTGCATGTGCACCAACTGCCTCAAACATACTAGACAAACTTGTCTTATGTCCCTGTACATGTCCAGCAAGCATAGGACCACCACTGACAAAAACAGTAGGTACATTTACACGGGCTGCTGCCATCAAAAGTCCAGGTACGTTCTTATCACAGTTTGGTACCATAACCAAAGCATCAAATGCATGTGCTAAAGCCATACATTCTGTTGAGTCCGCAATCAAGTCTCTGGTTACTAAGGAATATTTCATACCAGTATGTCCCATAGCAATACCATCACAGACTGCAATTGCAGGGAATACAATTGGTGTACCACCAGCCATGGCAACTCCCATCTTTACCGCTTGTACGATTTTATCAATGTTCATATGTCCAGGTACAATTTCATTGTACGAACTAACAATACCAACCAATGGTTTTTCCAATTCTTCCTCTGTCAATCCCAATGCATTAAACAGGGATCTCTGTGGTGCGGTTGCTATACCTTTCTTTACTGCGTCACTCTTCATATCGATCTTTCCTTTCTATAAAGACAGCAGTGTAAACACCACCACTGTCTATTTTTATAACAGTTTAGTCAAATCCCAAACTGCTGTCTTTTCCTTTTTTTCTGTAACTTATTTTTTATCTAATCCTTAGATACGCTCGCAGATCAAATCTCCCATCTGCTTTGTTCCTACCTGCTGATTGCCTTCAGACATAATATCTACTGTGCGGTATCCATCTTCAAGTACCTTCTTTACTGCTGCTTCAATAGCATCGGCTGCCTCATCCAAGTCAAAAGAATAACGAAGCATCATAGCCGCAGATAAAATAGTAGCAATTGGATTTGCCTTATCCTGCCCTGCAATATCTGGTGCAGAGCCATGGCTTGGCTCATATAATCCGAATTTTGTTTCATTTAAACTTGCAGAAGAAAGCATACCAATAGAACCTGTTACCATACTTGCTTCATCCGATAAAATATCACCAAACATATTTTCTGTTAAAATAACATCAAACTGCTTTGGCTCTCTTACTAACTGCATTGCACAGTTATCCACCAACATATGCTCATAGCTGACTTCTGGATAATCTTTTGCCACTTCTTCTACCACTTTTCTCCAGAGTCTGGAAGAATCAAGTACGTTTGCCTTGTCTACGCTAGTTACTTTCTTTCTTCTCTTCATGGCAATATCAAAACCACGTTTTGCAATTCTGCGAATCTCATTTTCATTGTATGTTAATTCATCGTAAGCTTTCAGCACGCCATCTTCTTCTACTGTCTTTCTATCTCCAAAGTATAAACCACCTGTCAACTCACGCATAATCATCATGTCAAATCCGCCCTCTGTGATTTCCTCTTTCAATGGACACGCACCTTTTAATTCCTCGTATAAATAGGCTGGTCTTAAATTTGCAAAAAGATTTAAAGATTTACGCAGACGAAGGAGTCCTGCCTCTGGTCTCTTGGAAGGCTCTAATTTGTACCATGGTGATGTACTTGTATTTCCACCAATTGCACCTAAAAGCACTGCATCGCTTGCCTTGCAAACTGCAATTGCATCGTCTGTTAATGGTTCTCCAGTTGCATCAATGGAACATCCTCCCATCAATACATCTTCATAATCTAAAGAAAAACCAAATTTTTCTCCTGCCTTATTCAGTACCTTTTGTGCTTCTGTTACAATTTCTGGTCCGATTCCGTCACCCTTGATTACTGCTACCTTAAAATTCATCTTCCTGTCTCCTTTTCTACCGCTTCACTGTTCCAAAACGTTTCTATCCATTTGTAAAAGAAAAATCTTTGCTATTTTGACAAAAACGCCCTAAGCAATATGCTTAGGGCGAATACACAGACACATGTTCTGCTCCTTTTACCGCTATTCAAACCCGCATCCTCGCTCGTTTGAACACCTATCCTAAAACGTAGGGATTCCGTGTGCGTATTTATTTTCCAATCCATTTCGGAATTGTTATCTGAATACATTTCAGTATACTCTATTTTTCCACCTATTGTCAATAGTCGCACCGCTTATCCAAAGCAAATGTAACCATCCATGTTGCTGTTCGCTGACCTGTGAACAGGTAACCCATTCACTCGCCCAAATAAACGATTAAAGTAAAGAACGTATCCACACTAATATCAGCAAATGCACCGGGTAAAAGACATAAAACACATACTTATTTCCTTTTCCCCGTTTTCCATTGTAAAAATGAATTGGGATAAACGCAAACATAGCAGCAGCCTCCTGTACCCCCATTCCTATCACTTCCCAGATCGCTCCGACTATATTTCTTCTCAATTCCTCAAAACGAAATACCCAGAAAAGTACAATTAACAATACGCCTCCTGCACCATAATCCGTTCTTAATACCTGTGCAAGCACTGCAAGCACCGCAACCATTCCCCATGCTTTTATTGAATGTTCCTTCCAATAATCCAATGCACAGATTGCTAATAATCCAATGAAAAGGGTAAAAAATACATTCTGTCCATCTATGGAGAAGGGAGTTTTATAGCATGCTAAATCAAATGGCACTTCGGAAATCAAAGAAAATAGAAATAATCGCAATGCATACTTTTTTCGATTCCTTGTATAAATTGCTCCCTGCACCAAAAGAAAACAAAAAATTGGGAATGCCAGCCGTCCAATTTCCCGCAAAATGCTATCCGCAAATAAAATCTGTTCTTTTGACCAAGGTAACCGTTCTAAAAAAGTCCCTTTTTCATCGTAATTTGTCTCAATCAAAACAAATCCTATATGGTCTATTACCATTGATACAATTGCAATCCATTTTAAAACATTCCCAGTAAGTCCACCAGATTTTTCTTCTGCCTGCTGCATTATAAATCACCCTTTCCAAGTTCTACTGCATCCAGTGACAACTTTAATACACTTTCTATTTCTTGTTCAGACAGTTTTGTATAATCTGCTAATTCCTTTGCTGTGGCTACTCTGCCTAATTCTTCTGCCAAATATTTTGCAGCTTCACTAATCAGTCCTGTTTTTGCAACAACCGATGCCTCCTGATCTTTTTCTCCTATATTTTCATCTACTACCTCTACCATTACCTGACGTATCGTTTCAATGATAAATTCCTCTGCATCTTCAATCTTTGCAATTTCATGTACTTTTTCAAGTGCCTGCAAAAGCCCGATATTGCCCTCCTGTATCAAATCCTCTAATGGCATTCCCTTATCTTTATATCGTTCTGCCATTTCTACCACAGCAGGAAGATAGCCTTCCATCAACTGTACTTTTGCTTCCTGTTCTCCATTTCTTACAGCTAAAAACAGTCTGGCTTTTTCCTGCTCTGTAAGATGTTCCAAGTTTTCAAGTTCTTCTAAATATAAGCGGTGAGATACGGATTGTGCCGCTTCTTTTTCTGTCTTTTCTGTTTCTTCTACTTTCTCCTCTACTTTTTGATGCACAAAACCCGGTACTGTAATTCCATTGTCTCCAAGATACTGGTACACTGCAAGAAATTGTTCCTCTGTCACATCCATTTCTTTAAAATATTCAGCAATTTCCTCTTTTGTTATCTGTTTCTCCTGTATACTTGCAACTTCTGTTATCTCTTTTAGTAATTCCATAAATTTACTTTGATTCAGCATTCTTTCACACCTTTCTATTTTATGCCAATGGTAAATATTAGCACAACTTCATTATCGAGGTTCTATCTGATTATATAATTGCAATGTAAAAACCGCAAGTAAAAATGCTAGAACTCTTTTATAAAAACACATGACTGCAGTAATGCTATTCACAATCCGCTTGGATGCTTGCTTATATAAAACAAGAAAGGGTTGCCTATCCATCAAGATAAGCAACCCTTCCACTATTTATTTGTTATTTTTATTTTATAATACCAAGTTCAAACAATCCTACCGATTATTTTAACCTTCAATGGTAATATATTTACTTTCCTCTGGAAGCTTTTTAGCTTCTTTTTTAGGAATTGTCAATTTCAAAATACCATGCTTGAATGCACCCTTAATTTCGTCTTTTTCAACACCTTCACCTATATAGAAGGAACGTTCACAAGCACCTGCATAACGTTCTTTACGAATGTACTTTCCAGTCTTTTTCTCTTGTTCGTCTTTATCCAAACCTTTTGCTGCACTAATGGTCAAATAGCCATCTTCCAAGGAAACTTTAATCTCATCCTTTTTAAAGCCGGGTAAATCCATTTCCAATTCATATGCATTCTCTTCTTCTTTGATATCTGTTTTCATCATATTTTTTGCATGGTGACCATACAATTTTTTCTCCATTTTCTTCATGCTCTTGTCATCATAGAAAGGAAAATCCTCCATAAAGTCATCAAATAAATTTTCTCCAAAAATACTAGGCATCATCATAAGTCATATCCCCTTTCAATTTTAATAACAATAAAACGATGCTATTAAATAAATCACTTTTTCTAAAAATCCTTGTGATTTTCATAATTATAACTATCCTTTGCACGATCGGAGAAGTCCGAGGTGTTGTTCAATGAACAATCAGAATTCAGATTAAGGTATCAGCAGTAGACCGCAGCCAATCGCACTTCGTCTTCGACTCGCGCTCTTGGGCGTTCCTTGCATAAGTCATTCGTAATCTGCTCTCGTCGTTCCTCTGGTCCTAGATAGCAGAACGACTGACTCAGCGCTTTCTCTTTTTTTCCTCTTCCTTTGTTCTATATGTACTATAGCACTTATTTTAGCACTCGTCAAGTAGGAGTGCTAATTTTTTTTAAATTAATCTAAATATCCAAGTTTAAACTGTTACAAATTAATCTTTTAATTTAATTTTCTTTTCATTTATGCTATACTAGAAATATATTATTGGGGTTGGTATAGGCTTTTCTGAATCTAGAGAAAAACAGCCATAAATAGTAATGTTGAAATATAACAGAAGGAGAGGATATATTATGGAGAATAAGAGAATTGTTGTTGCATTAGGTCATGCAGCATTGGGTACTACCTATAATGAACAAAAAAAAGCAGTTGTCAACGCAGCAAAGGCAATCGCTGATTTAGTGGAGGAAAAATATCAGGTTGTTATTACACACAGTAATGCACCACAGGTAGGTATGATCCATACCGCCATGACAGAATTTAGCCGTTTGGACAATGAATATACGGTTGCACCTTTATCTGTTTGTAGCGCTATGAGTCAGGGATACATTGGATATGATTTACAAAATGCCATTCGTACTGAGCTTTTAAATCGTGGTATTTTCAAAACTGTATCTACCTTAATTACACAGGTACGTGTAGATCCTTTTGATCCTGCATTTACTACTCCTACCAAGATCATCGGTAGACTTATGACCGCAGAAGAAGCACAGGCAGAAGAAGAAAAAGGAAATCACACGGTACAGGTAGAGGGCGGATATCGTCGTATTATTGCAGCTCCAAAGCCAATTGAAATTTATGAAATTGATGCAATCAAAGCTTTACTTGATGCAAATCAAGTTGTAATTGCCTGCGGTGGTGGCGGTATTCCTGTACTACAACAGGATACTGTTTTAAAGGGTGCCAGTGCCGTTATTGAAAAAGATACCATTGCAGCTCGTTTAGCTGATCAGGTGGATGCCGATGCACTGATGTTCTTAACTGGTGTAGAAAAAGCCTGCTTAAATTTCGGAAAAGAAAACGAAGAAGCATTAGATGAGGTTTCTGTAAAAGCAATACAACAATATGCACAGGAAGGGCATTTTGAAGAACATTCTATGTTACCTAAGATTACTGCTTCTGCAGAATTTGTTTCTGCAAAAGATTATAGAAAGGCAGTTATTACAAACTGGGAACATGCCAAACCTGCAATCAAAGAAAAAACAGGTACCACAATTAAAATGAAATAAACGGAATAAAAAAATAAGCGGTTCTAAATCAGAACCGCTTATTTTTAATTTCCTTTTTTCTGTTCAATCACCGAAATCATATCCGCATACTGCTCTAATTCCGGTGGCATATTCAGACCAGTCATAACAAGTTTGAAATAATCTTCTTTCATATTAATTAGGTCTATAATATCCTGAATTGTTATAATGTTTAAATCTACCAATCCCAGTACCTCATCTAATACAAGCATATCACACTCGCCTGCATTGAGTACCTTCTTTGCAAAATTAAATCCGTTAATAATATTCTTTCGCTCTTCTGCCTGTTCTTCTGGAAGCAAATCTCCATAATACTCATCTGCTTTTTCAAAACGAAATAATTTTATGTCCGGTTCTAATTTTTTTAAATATGAAAATTCCTGAGAATCCTTCCCCTTAAGAAACTGGATTATAATGGTGCGAAGTCCCTTGCTGGCTGCACGAATACTCTGTCCCATAGCAGCGGTGGTCTTTCCCTTTCCATTTCCATAATAAATCTGTACAATCCGTTTCTCTGTCGTTTCCGAATTCATAATCTAAATTCCTCCTATATGCATAACTGTATAAAGCGGATCAATACCACTTTCTTACACTCTCATGAACCAACACCTCTATGCATCCATCTTAGTATTATTTACAAAAACAAATACCATCCGATCCTGTCTATATGCCGTAAGACAAGGGATTAGCTGTGCTTGTTCAAACTACTTTACCATATATGCTAACAAAAGACTATAAGATTATATCACAACCATATCCAAAAAGCTATGTGCAAAATTCACAACGAAACCAGATATTTTCACACAAAATCAGTCGATTTATACGATTTATTCACAAGGGAACAATTCGCCTTCCTGCTCCCTTACGTTTTCTTCTTCTAAACATTCTAATTTACTAACAGAAACTTCATATGCAACACGTCGCTCCACTTCATTCTCAGAAATTTTCTTCTGATACTCTCTACTTTGAATTCGTCCCCAAAGCTGAATATGCTCTCCAACCTGAAACTTTTCAGCAAAACGGGCATTTCTTCCCCAGCAGATACATGGAATATAGTCGGATTTTCCATATGGACGATTTACCGCAACTAATAAATCTGCAATCTCTCTTCCTAACGGAGTCTTACGATACACTGGCTTTTTGCAAATATATCCATCCAAATAAATGTGATTTGGTTTTACCTCTGAATCCTCCTCCTCACATATATTTACTTCCCTTGCAAATACAGAAAGCACTAAACGATTTCTGTTAGCTTCATGTCGATTATAGGAACGGAACTGGCCAAGTACCTCTATGTACTTACCACGATAATCTGCTTTTACATCCATTAAACGTTCCGAAATCATAAGTGGTATTACATCAAAGGACTCACTTAATCTTCCCACTTGAATATGAAGGCAATAGAACCCTTCTCCAAATACTTCATGGCTAAACTCAAACTCACTTACTACCTCTCCTGCCACACTCACCTGATTGTTGTCAAAAATTTTATCTGTCATAGCTACTACGACTCCTCCCTTTTCTCGGCCTTCTTCTGAGACCTGTGTTTTATTTATTTTTCATTAGTTAATATATGCAGAGTTTTTCTATTTTAGAACTACTTTTTTGTAAAGTTCACAAAAAAAATGTTTTTACCTTGTATAATTCACCAAGTGTGATACAATGGAACTGTTGCACTTCTATATTATTATGCTGTTGAGGGCAAATGGTATTTTTCCTTAACTTGATATTTATGGATTGCTTTGCTGCATGGCAGCTTTCGCACTCCGCAAGCATATGGAATACATTGATTTACTACATAAATCTCTACTTCCTCATGTTTGATGAGTCACAAATTCGAACATCTTATCGTACAGGCACAAATAACTGTTCAGCTTTTGACTCTTATATTATATATATTAACAGTATAATGGTACACTTTGCAATAGATATTTGTAAAAAAATGTAAAAACATTCAAAAATACAAGAAAGAGGTTAAATCATGAAGAGAGACGATATCAGAAATATTGCGATTATTGCCCATGTTGACCACGGTAAAACAACTCTTGTAGATGAGTTGCTAAAACAAAGTGGTGTTTTTCGTTCCAATCAGGAAGTACAGGAACGTGTTATGGATTCCAATGACTTAGAGCGTGAACGCGGTATTACAATTCTATCTAAAAACACAGCAGTAGAATACAATGGTGTAAAAATCAACATTATTGATACGCCGGGACATGCAGACTTCGGTGGTGAAGTAGAACGTGTTCTTAAAATGGTAAACGGTGTTGTTCTTGTCGTTGATGCATTTGAAGGTCCTATGCCTCAGACAAAATTTGTTCTAAAAAAGGCTTTAGAATTGGAACTTCCTGTTATCGTCTGCTTAAACAAGATTGACCGTCCTGAAGCTCGTCCTGCGGAAGTAATCGATGAAGTATTAGAATTATTCATTGATTTGGATGCTAACGAGGAACAATTAGACTGTCCATTTATCTATGCATCTGCTAAATCTGGTTATGCTATGTTAAACGAGGATGACGAGCCAGTAGATATGAAACCATTATTTGAAACTATTTTGGATTATATCCCTGCTCCAGAAGGTGACCCTGATGCTAATTTACAGGTTCTTATCAGTACCATTGATTACAATGAATATGTAGGACGTATCGGTGTTGGTAAAATTGACAACGGAACGATAAAGGTAAATCAAGATGCCGTAATCGTAAATGCACACGAACCAGATAAGCAGAAAAAGGTTAAGATTACAAAACTTTATGAATTTGAAGGTTTGGAAAAGGTGGAAGTAAGCGAAGCCCGTCCTGGTGCCATTGTTGCTATCGCTGGTATTGCAGACTTAAGTATTGGAGATACCATCTGCTCTCCTACTGACCCGGTCGCAATTCCTTTCCAGAAAATTTCTGAGCCAACCATCGCAATGCACTTTATGGTAAACGACAGTCCTCTTGCTGGACAGGAAGGTAAGTTTGTTACTTCAAGACATTTGCGTGATCGTTTGATGCGTGAATTAAATACCGATGTCAGTCTTCGTGTTGAGGATACCGACACTACAGAATCTTTCAAAGTATCTGGACGTGGTGAACTTCATTTATCCGTTTTAATTGAAAACATGAGACGTGAAGGATACGAGTTTGCCGTTAGTAAAGCAGAGGTTCTTTACAAAAAAGATGAAAATGGTAGATTATTAGAGCCAATGGAACGTGCTATCATTGATGTTCCAGAAGAATTTTCTGGTAGTGTTATCGAAAAGCTAAGTCAGCGTAAAGGTGAACTTCAAAACATGACTGCTGCCAGCGGTGGATATCAAAGACTTGAGTTCATTATTCCATCCAGAGGTTTGATTGGTTACCGTGGTGATTTCATGACAGACACAAAGGGAAATGGTATTTTAAATACTTTATTTGAGTGCTATGGTCCATATAAGGGCGATATTTCTTACCGTGACCGTGGTTCCCTTATTGCATTTGAAGCCGGTGAAACAATTACTTACGGACTATTCAATGCACAGGATCGTGGTACTTTATTTATCGGACCTGGTGAAAAGGTTTATGCTGGAATGGTTATCGGACAAAATGGTAAAACAGACGATATCGAGTTAAATGTATGTAAGACAAAACATCTTACGAATACTCGTTCTTCTAGTGCAGATGAAGCACTTCGTCTTGTTCCACCTAAAATTATGAGTTTGGAAGAAGCGTTGGATTTCATTGACACAGACGAATTATTGGAAATCACACCAGAGCATTTGCGTATCCGTAAAAAGATTTTAGACCCTACAATGCGTATGCGTGCTAAGAGAAATGGAAAGTAATATTTTAAATGAGACAAAAATAGAGGCATTCACCAACGAATGCCTCTATTTTTATAGTTTCATTATACTAATCCCCTATAACCTGGGGAGCAAAAAGTTATTTAATATAGCATCCCAAAACACCTTCTTCAATGATTTCTCTATCATATTTTCTAATACTATAGAAAACGTCTTACCACTTTCATAACATATTTCTCTCAATTATACAACAAAATGTGCGAAATTATATCATAATGTGTAATCAGGATTGAAATACAAAGCAAAAACAGATAGAATGTTACTGTTGTTTCAAAAATATCTTACAATTCTCACAAATAAGGAGAAAACAGTCATGAAAATAAAAGATTTATTAACGGCACTCTATATTTTAATTATACTTTCATTCCTAATTACCATCACAGCCGTACTATGTAATCAATGGAAGTATTCCTACACCCCTTGTGACAATTTGTCCAAAAATTATAAAGATTATGTGATTCGTGCAACAAAAGATTCAGATATTGAAGAATTTATCGCCTATTTATCCTCAAACTGTGATGAATTTCGTTTACAGAAACAAACAAATAAAGGGTATACAAGCATATATTTAAAGAACCATACGATTGATTTAGATTTACTAGAAGGTAGGCAGTTCTCCGAAAATGATTTCAAAAATAATAAAAATGTGGTTATGATTGCCGAACCCTATCTTAAAAACACTTATAAAGAGGGAACAAAAAAATATATTGTAATAGAAAAAAATGTATATGAAGTCATTGGTGTTTTTTCTAAGAAAGAAAATCCTGTAAACCCAAATACAGATATCTTTATCAATATGACCTCAGAACAATTTTTAAATACAAATAACCAAATTGATGGCAGATACTATTTTGACAGTGCACAGGATTTAATTGCTGCTGTAACTACAAAATATAATATAAAAGAAAACAAGACTATATATAAGCTTGGAATTTCAAAGCACATTCAGCTTGTAACAGAAACTTTGTTTCTTTCATGGAAGATACTTTTATGTATAGCTGTATTCTTGATTTTAAGTTTGATGTTTCTTTTTGTTTTATGGCTTACCAATAAGAAGCGCATCATTCTGGTAAATTATATATGTGGAGCTACAAAAGACAAACTATTTTTTCTACTATTAAGAAAATGGCTCCTTATAAACCTATGCAGTATTATAGTGTCTATGACACTTGGAACTGTAATTCTAATATGCAAACATTTTTGTTTCTTATTTGGATTACTCTATATTATGTACGGCTTATTCAGTGGCGCCATCCTTCTATTTTTTATAAACAACAAAATTAAAGAAATGAGGTAAGTATGAGAATTATAAAATATACTTTAAAGGATATACAAAATAATAAAATAATTTGTACTATTTTCTTTGTTTTGAATATTGCCATGCTTTTTTTAGTCACTTCACTGTTTCATGTAATTGATGATACCATGGAAAATATGCATTCCATAAAAACATTTGAAACCGGCTACGACAATGCCTATATGATAGTGGATGAAACAACAGAAGAAGATTTTAGTAAAATTTCATCCGATACAGACCTTGCCTCAAAAGAATATAAGCAATTATTTGCAGAATTAACAAAGGCAAATATAGATTATTATACGGCATTTGGATATGATATTTATGTGAACAACAACGGTAATAATGTAAAAGAGCAAATAATAACAGAACAATTTATTAACGTTTTCAAGTTCTCCATTATGCAAGGAAGAAATTTTGAAGCGGCTGATTTCAATACAAATAACGGCGTGTTACCTATCTTAATTGGATACGAGTTACAAGATAAATACAAACTCGGAAAAGAGTATGAATTTGAACATGGTGGAACTGGAGATACCTTTAGAGGAAAGGTTGTCGGCATTTTAAGAAAAAGTTCAAAATATTATGAACTAAATGGACTTAGTGTTTCATTATCCTTGGATTTTTCTTATATAGTTCCTCAAA
The DNA here is from genome assembly GCA_000437275.1 of Clostridium sp. CAG:411. Lineage (GTDB taxonomy): Bacteria > Bacillota > Clostridia > Lachnospirales > Lachnospiraceae > CAG-411. Next base: position 39,853 of record FR899724.1, read on the forward strand.
GCACAAAAAATATGGATAATTTGTCCTTTTCTGATTTAGATATGGCAGAAACAAGAATGGTTGTATTTGGTGATAAAAACAAAATACAAAAAATATTTGCCAATACAAGTCCCATAACAGTTTCTCTTATCAGTGTAGATAATTGGATAGACGAGATCATGCAAAATCAAAAATCTGCCCTTTTGTTAATTGGTAGTGTTTCAATACTATTTTTAGTATTTACTTTATTTATTACATATATTGGATTTTCCCGTTTGTTTAAGAAACAAATGAAAGAATATAAAATTCATATATTTTGTGGCGCACGTAACTTCCATATCCTTATAAGATTCCTTTCTTTAAGTTGCCTTATGCTTTTAATAGGTATACTTGTTGTAAGTGCTTTTTATAAAAGTGTGGAATACACTGGTAAACTGATTATTTTTTCTATTTGCTTTAGTGCTGTCACAAGTACTTATCCCTATTTAGTTTTAAAACGAGAAATGAGGTAGTAGAACATGGAAAAAAAGGTTTGTATAACATTAGATGGAATAACAAAAATATTTCACAAAAAAGGAAATCGTACCATTGCACTTAATGACATTTCTTTGTCAATAGAAACAGGAGAGTTTGTAGGTATCATCGGTAAATCTGGTGCTGGTAAAACTTCTTTACTAAATATAATAGGTCTCCTATCCCATGCTACTGAAGGAAATTACTATATTGGAAATGAGAACACCACTAATTTAAGTGAAAAGAAAAAAGCATATTACCGTAATAAACTGTTTGGTTTTGTTCTTCAGGAATACAGTTTGATTGAAAATTACTCCGTTTTTGAAAATGTAGAAATTCCATTAAATTATTCGAAAAAAACTTATAGTAAAAAGGAGAAAAGAGAGCATATCTCGGATATTCTAAACAAATTAGGATTGGAAACAAAAATGGATGCTATATGTAGCAACCTTTCTGGAGGGCAAAAACAACGAGTAGCAATTGCCAGAGCATTAGTGAATGATCCTGAAATCATTATTGCAGATGAACCTACGGGAGCGTTAGATAGTGAAACTGCACAAGAATTTTTAGAATTAATACATAAAATCAATCAAGACTTAAAGAAAACGATTATAATGGTAACTCACGACAAAAACATGCTTAAATACTGTGATAGAGTAATAGAATTACGCAATGGAACTATTATCTAAAACCCCAGAGATGCACAAAGCACTGTGCATCTCTGGGGTTTTCCTATTTATTCATATTCAAATAATTCTTTAAACTGCGCTACTGCCTTTTGATTATATGCTTCATAATCGACAGACATTGGTTTTATTTTTTGCTTCATAAAGGCCTCCATTCCCTGCTGCAAGCCCTCCACCGTTGGTGCTACTAATGTACCTCCATGCTCTTTCACAAATCCGCGTGGTCCCTGCACATCCGTAGAAATCGTAGGGAGTCCTAATGCATCTGCCTCCAATAATGTAAGCCCAAGCCCCTCATAATACGAAGACAATACAAATAAGTCACACTGTGCCATCACCGCCATAGGGTTTGTCAGTGATTTTATAACAATAATGCGATCCGATACTTTTCCAGCAACCTCTATCGTCTCCTCATATAAAGGTCCATGTCCTCCTATAATAATAAGATAGCTGTCAGGATATGTTTGCAAGTATTTGCCAAAGGCTTCTATCAACATAAAATGCCCTTTTTCCGGGGAAAATCTTCCGACGGTTATCACCCTTGTCGCATCAGAAGCTACGATCTGAAGAAGCTGTTCTTCTGTCACATTGGATTGCGTATCTAAATCAAATTTAATCGAAAGTTTCCCTTTTCGCTGTACTTCCTTATAATTATGACAATTATTGACTGTTACAATCTTTGCTGTTTCTCCGCCAATTTTTCTTGTAGCCTCATACAAATCTGCTGTTACAATAGCAACTACATCATAACTGCGGTAAGCCTCTTGTAAGGTTAATAAATGCTGATTCTTTCGTAATTTTATTTCTTCCAGCATATCATTGTGTACCCAAATGGCACTTGGACATGAAAATTGTTGATATAACTTTATATGTCGCACTTCATATCCTGTATATTGAATTACCTGATCAAATGTGGCTCCCTGAAATCTTCGCCTACACTCCCGCTGAAATAAACGGTTCATTTTGTTTTTTACCCATTTTCCGTTTTTATTCCAATGAAAATACAGGTAATAAGCAAGCGCCTCCCCTATACTAAAGTGCATCGTATTTCCCGCAGGAATAAAATATGCCTCTTTAGGAAGTATGGAAAGACGTTTGCAATCTTTTGACAAGGCTTCTTCATCAATTGCCACAAAATAGTTGCTCTCTTGCAAGTCCAGA
>FR899724.1:42269-63570 GCA_000437275.1 Clostridium sp. CAG:411
AACTCAGAGCCATACAATAATACATTTTTTTTCTTTTTTTCTGTATTTTTCCATTCTTTGCAACATTTCTTTCCATGCAATACCTGTTCCACAATATGTTTTGCCGCATCTTTATTATCATAGGTACAAAACTTTTCCAAAAATGCACGATCATCATAGGTTATTCCCATCTGCAATTCCTTTGAAAGTTCTTCTACATTATAGACAATCGGAAACGGAAGCTGTTCCAAATCTATATATAGGCCCCGATCTTTTTGATATTCTTCCAAATCATATGGAAATAATATGATTTTTTTTCTAGTATTTGCAAAGTCAAAGAAAATGCTGGAATAGTCGGTTATTAATGTATCGCAACAGGTAAGAAATTCATAAACATCTTCCGTCTCTTCGTAATTTCTAATATGTTTATAAATTTCCATAGAAATCCCTTTTGTTACAAATGGATGCAGTTTGACAAACAAAACTTGGGAAGCATCTAGTTTTTTATCCAATTGATCCAGCATCCCTTTTAGTCTCGTAAGCTGTTCATCCTGTTTTTCTTTTCCTACAATCCCTCTCCATGTAGGCATATACATGATGACCTGCTTTCCCACAAGCCCCAATCGTTCTCTTATATCTGCCCGTTCTTCTTCAAAAAAGATACTGTTTCTTGGATATCCTTCCAACAAAACTGTTCCTTGGTATAAAGGTGCTATTTGATAGGCATGCATCATAAGATTACACATCGCTTCACTTGGATATAATAAATAATCCGACATTAGAAAATTGCGTTGTATGTTCCACATAGCATATGCACTGGTATTCTCATCTCTACCCATTTTTTTCAATGGTGTTCCATGCCAGGTATTAATAAGCACCTGTCCTTCTCTTTTTACATATACTCGCTCCATGGAAGTGTCTACAAACAAATATTTTGCAGTGCTAATCCAGCGATAATAGGCTGCCGAATAGACCGTAATAAATGTTACATTCGAAATGCCCGCTTTCAAAAACTTTTTTTCTATCTGCTCCCGACATTCCTTTGTAACCAATATTCCGATCTCATATGTTTCCTGTTCTTTCCTTATTTCCTGCAATAAATACCAAAGATTCGCAGCAAATTCTTTTCCTGTTCGGGATTCAAATATTATTCGCTTATCCTTAATCGGCATCTTTTTACAACAATACTGATAATAGGTTTCATATACGATATCTTTTCCCATTCTTGCTATTTTTCTATATTTGCTCATATGTCACCTCCAAAGTCAAATCGTCATCTTCTAGAATATAAGGTATTTTTTTTGCAGATAACATACCTTACAAACATAAATGCTTACTCTGTATATTATCTGCAAATGAAATCATAAACTTATTTTATTTCTTTTTTTGTCGATTGAAGAGAATAATTTCCTGCATATCCTCTCCCTGTTCCATCTTATTCATTAAAAGTGTTCTTCCTTCTGTAAGAGGAACTCTTTGCTTTAATTCTGCTTCTTCATAAGGTTGCATAACCAATTGATTTGCTACGAGAGAAAGTAATTTCTCCCCTTTCTCCGTATGCACACAAAGCATATCTTCACCCATAGGAAATGCTTCTTTCTTTGTACTGTTATTTTTTACAGTACAATCTGCAACTGCAATTCCCTTTTCCATGTATTTTGAAGTATACATGCTATGTCTTGTCGTATGCCCTCTTCGAACTGCATACATAAACAAATTACTGTATGCACTAGATACATAAATATCTCCACTTGCAAAGGTAATACATGTATATGGTTTTTGAGCGGTTCTAATCTTGTTATCAAACTCAACTTTTACCACTTTTGAACCATAACTTTGTTCCAAACTCTCTAAATACTTTTCATATACTTTTTGTGATGCCAATGCTTTTCCTAATATCTGCACAGTATAAAGATTTTCTTCTTCTTTTCCCAAAAAGTGATATAAGGCATCTACCTTACTTGCAGAGCCCATAAACAATACTTTTCTTCCTTTTACAAGTTCATTTTTTACTTGTGAAAAAATATCATTGAATGTCTCTTCTACATATTTTTCCATAAAGAAACCATTGGCTTCTTCTATATTCTCTGCCAAGTGATATTCAGGGAACAGACTATTATAATAGCCAATACCTGCAACGACTCCACCTTGTTTCCATATTTCCTCTGCAAGCGCTTTCATCACGCCACCGCCAGAACAGACCTCTAATTCTTCTTCTGCGGATAAATGTGCTGTATACGCAGCTTTTATGGCTCTTCCTGCGGATTCATTTCCATACAGGCATACTGTTTCTTTTGCCTTTTCTTCCTGCCCTTCTATTATTTGTGGATAAAAGATACCTTCTTCATCTCTCTTCATGCAAATTGCATCTGGAGATAACTCTCTACATAATCCACAACCATAGCATGAAAACTTATCTTTGGACTGTAAATACTTTTTCTCTGGAGTAATTGCTTCTGGCACTGTTTTTGGTCCTTTCAGAGCCTTTTGTAAATATGCTTCTGAAGTAACTCTTGCTTTCTTTCGCAATTCGTTTACTTTTGCATAGTCAATGTCCAGTTCACTCAAATCCTTTGGAATATCTTTTACTTCCGCTATTAAATGATTTTCAAGTTCAAATAGCTGTAATAAGTTTCTCATTCGGTCCGGATTTTTAAAATGAGGTACTGTAATAAATTTTTTCTCATAAATAGTAGAAAATACAGTTGCATGGAAGGAATTTGTAATAACAAACTTTGCACCATCTATTACACCTAAAAATTCTTCTGGTCCACCCTCTGAAAACTTTGCAATCTCATTTTTAAAACTATAATCTGCACGGTTGTTTACAACAGGAAGCCCTGTACGTGCTGAAATCTCTTCAACAATGGCATTCAATCTGGCATCTACTTTTACTAAATGTACGTTGTGGACAAAAATATAATCTCCACCTTTTACTGGAAATGGCTTCTTTAGTTTGTCATATTTTTCTTTATCCAAAAGCAACGTTGGATCTAATACTAAATCTACTTCTTTGTCTGTTAATTCTTCTACTGCATTCTTCGCTTTTTCCTCACGCACAGAAATGTAATCCAGTCCTTTTAAATATTTTTGGACAACTACCTTTTCTTCCTCATCAAATGCATCTTTACCGATACTTGCTGCGTAGGAAATTCGTTTCACATTTTCATCTCCAAAGGCGAGAAAATATGCTCCACTGATACCTCTTGTAATATTACCATTCCAAACCTGATCACTACCAGTAATCAGCAAATCATAATCAAACTGTGCATTTCTCAATGCCTCATAACTATGATATGGTCTGGTAGATGGAAGTACCTCGCGGATAAACTTTTCAAATTTCTTATATCGTTTGGATTTTTCCGGTGTCCGTACACGAGCTTTCATATACTGTAATTTATGACATACACGGTTGACCATGCTATTATTGGAAATCCATCTAGGCACATACACCTGATATAAATTGTCGATGGCTGGAATTCGATAGTTAATTACTTCCACCTGATGTCCTTCATTTTTTAATTTTTCCTGAAGCGCCCATACTTGCAATACTGCACCATAATTATGGGCACTATTAAATGTAATAATACCGATTTTCATATTCCTTCTCCATTCGTTAAAACAAAGCTTCAAACTGTTCTACTGATTTCTCATTATACTTTTGGTAATCTACATTCATGGCTTTGATCTCTCCATTCATAAAGCGTACCATTCCTTGATAGATGCCATCCACACTGGTATCTACAAGAACACCGCCATGCTCTTTTACAAAGCCGCGTGGTCCCTGTACATCTGTTGATATGGTTGGGATACCTAGCGTATCTGCCTCTAGCAATGTAAGGCCAAGTCCCTCATAATAAGAGGACAAAATAAATAGATCACAACGTTTCATAACCGCCATTGGGTTACCCATATTTCGTATAATTACAATATTGCTAACAGAACTTTCTGCATATTTGACAGTCTGATCATATAAAGTTCCATGTCCACCAATAATAATCAAATAAGAATTCGGATTCTTCGCTGCAAATTTTTCAAATGCCTGCATCAACATCTTATGTCCCTTTTCTGGTGAAAATCTACCTACTGATACAATTTTGGTAGCATCACTGGCAAGAATACGATTTAACTCCTCCAACTCCACATTGGACTTTGTATTCTTATCAAAATATACATCCATAGCTCCTTTTTGACGAACCAATTCATAAGCATGGCAGTTATTTACAACGCATAAATTTGCATGTTTTCCTGCGATTTTTCTAGTTGATTCCATCAAATCCTGTGTCACCACTGCTACCTTATCATAATTGCGGTATGCACTGCGTAAGGTCGGCATATGTTGATTATTTCTCGTTTTCATTTCTTCTAACATATCGTTATGAACGAAAATGAAACGCTTTGCATCAATTTCCTGGAAGAAACGGATCAATTGCTTTTCATATCCTGCAAATTGGATCGCATAATCAATCTTAGCACATCCATAATGCTTTTGTACTTCACGTTTATACATACGTGTTAAGTACTTATTTACAAACGCATTTTCTACATTTTTATTTTCATATAACATCAACGCGATTTTTTCTTTGATTGTCATTGCAGGACGGCTACAAATTGGAAGAAATCCTACTTTATCCGGAATCTGTCTTACACGTAACGGATCTCTACGCACTGCATCTTCCATAAAAGATACATAATAATTTCTCTTGTCTAAATCAATATTGTGAAACAAGTTTACAAGCGATGCCGTCAAACCGTTTTTAGGAAGGCTGGAACTATACATCACGACATTTTTCTTTCCATGCCCATCCAATTTCATTTCCTTGCATACTTTTTGTCCTTTAATGACATGACTACAAATACGCTCTGCCGCACCAGGTCCATCATACGTGCAGCATCGTTTTAAAAATTCTGTATCATCATAATTCTTTGGCGTATTTAATTCTTCTGCTAACTGTTTTGCTGTTTTAACAACAGGGAATGGTAAATCCTTTAAGTCTAAGTACATACCTCTCTGCTGAATGTATTCTGCCTCATCATAGGCAAATAAAATAATCTTTTTCTTCGTATTGGCAAAGTCAAAGAATACACTAGAGTAATCTGTGACAAGTCCATCACACATATTCATAAATTCATAGGAATCATACGCATCTGGATATGGCTTAATATGTTTATAACCCGAAAAGTCCATTTCCTTTCCTACAAACGGATGTAGTTTTATATAAAATACTTGATTATCCGTAAGCATACGGTCTAAAGGTTTCATAAAATACGCAATCGAAAATAGCAGCTTATCCGACTCTTTCTTGGTAAGTAATCCTCTCCAAGTTGGCATATAAATAAATACTTCTTTTCCTTCTAAGCCAAGCTCTTTTCGAATATGACTACCTGCATTTGCATCAAAAAATACGGAATTTCTTGGATATCCCTCACAAAGTACCGTTCCCTGATACAGGCTTTCCAATCCATATGCAGATACCATCTTTTCTCGCATAAAGTCGTTTGGATATACCAGATAATCCGCCATAAGCAGATTTCTTTGTACATTTCCCATTGCATAAATTCGATTTTCTACATCCTGCCCCATATTCTTTAACGGGGTACCATGCCATGTATTGGTAATAATCTGCCCTTCTTTTTTCACATACACACGTTCCATAGATGTATCTGTGAAAATATATTTTGCAGTAGAAACCACCTGATAATATCTCTTAGAGTGTAAATACACATACTCTACAGGTCTCAACTGATTCTGTTCTATCTTTTGTTGTAAATCTGCCTTTTTCTCTTTTGTCACAATCAGACATACTTTATAATCTTTGTATTCCTCTGTGGACAACGCTTTCAATATATGGAAAATATTTCCTGCCAAATCAGAACCATTCTTTGATTCCAGCAGAATTAAATCTTCTTTTAACTTATCATGATAATAATGCCTCGCATAATAGGTGTTCTTTAAGATTACTTTCGCACCCCTTATCTTCTTAAAAACAGATTTGTTCATTTTAACAAACACACTCCTTTATCCTTATGGCAAATTGCACCCATTATTTCATGATATATCATAAGAAAGGGAAAGTCAACAATCCGTTCGTTATCCACCAAAAAAAGTAAGTATTTCCAAACACTTGACAAAATAGTAACATAACTTTGACATACCCCACCCTCTATTCCAGTATGTGAACAAATTTTTATGTTTTTTCTATTTCTATCACACCTCATCCACTAATTATTTCAAAAACTTTGTTTGAAAAAAATAAATCCAGACAAAGCAGTTTATATTTTTTTCAAATCAAGGTATAATGATAAGCGAGATGAATGAAACAAGCTTCAATAAAGAAATGTTTACCAAGGAGGTACTATGGAATTATTAAAATCAAAACAGGACTGTTGCGGATGTAGAACCTGCGAAAAGGTATGTCCAAAACAAGCAATCACAATGGTGGAAGACGAATGCGGTTTTTTATATCCACAAATCTCACCAGAAAAATGTATTGATTGCGGACTATGTCTAAAAAAATGCGCTTTCCAAAGTGGATATAAAACAAGAAAAGAATTTGAGCCATTTTATGGATATGGCGCTCGTCACAAACTAGAAAAAACCTATATGCATAGTAGATCCGGTGGTGCTTTTGTTGCAATCTCCAGTCTTATTCTTGAACAAAAGGGGGCAGTCTATGGAGCTGGCTATAGTCAAGAAAATGACTTTCATCGAATCATCCATAAACGGGCAACTACCAAACATGCAAGAAACGAATTTTGTGGTTCTAAATATGTCCAAAGTGACCTTGCAGACACCTTTCCATCTATCAAAAGTGATTTAGAAAGTGGACTCCCTGTACTTTTTAGTGGTACAGGATGTCAAGTTGGCGCACTTCATACCTATTTGGGGAAAGAATATGATAACTTATATACCATTGACATCGTCTGTCATGGCGCACCCTCTCCAAAAATCTGGTCTGACTACTTAGACATGCGTGAAAAAGAATATCAGGGAAAAGTTACTGGAGTAAATTTCAGAAACAAAAAAACACATGGTTGGAAAAAGCATCGGGAACTGATTAAAATAGGAGATCAAAAAATTGATTCCAGAGTATACACCAATCTTTTTTATAAAGAATTAGTTTCAAGACCATCCTGTTACCAATGTATTTACGCGAATACCAATCGTCCCGGTGATATTACGATTGCGGATTTCTGGGGACACGAAAAAGCTATTCCTGATAAATGGGACGATGACAAGGGAATTTCTCTCGTTCTCGTAAATACCAAACAAGGTATGCATATCTGGGAAAAGGCACGAGAACAAATGGAATGGGTCGATTGTACGGGCTATCCTTTCCGACATCAAAATATGAAAAGACCAACGAAAAAATCAGAATTATATGACGCTTTCTGGTCCGATTATACATCCAATGGTTTTGAATATTGTGTAAAAAAATACTTGAATTATACGCCAAAAACACCATCCGAAACACAAGCAAACTTACATGGTGAACAAGCTGACACTAAAAAGTCCCTTTCCCTTTCAGCCCGTAACCTTTTGAAAAAAATCTATCATTCTTTTAAAAAGTAGTGATAATAGACAAAAAGATACTCTCACTGTTCAGCCACAAATAATGGAACAGTGAGAGTATCTTTTTTATCTACGTCTAAAGAATCTTCTTCTTTCTAATTGTCTTTTTAATTCTTGTATTTCTGCTTCCTGTTGATCTAATCTTCTATTCACATCCATAAATGCCAACGCAATGAACTGAATCAAGTCAAACATAAAAAATCGGTTATTTCGATCCCATTTTATATGTTTCTTTTTCTTGTCACGAAATAGCGGCTGTCCATCTTTTATATAACGCTCCGCAATCATCCGATTTCCTTCTTCATATTTTTTCATAAATAATTCAATTTCCCGATCTGACATCATATAAGATGGATAACGTTCCATGGATACTTTGGACACTTCAAGTAGTAATCCTTGAAAATAAATACGATCCTTTTGTGTCACTGTAGGTATCTTATTAATCGCACGCTTTACCTCACAAGCATTATCAGAAAAACGAGTATTTTTCTGTTCCTGTGTAACCTCATATTCATCTGTATAGTCCAGACCAAAAATATCCAGAAAATCTTCTAATAAACGACCATTTTTAAAGTATTTTTTATCAAAACGTCGTACAATAATATTTTCCTGTCCAAATGCTTCCTCAAGCTGTAATAGATTTCCATAATAATCTAATCCTACATAACGCGAAATATATTTTTTGTAATAAGGCCAAGTAATCTTATTTGCACTGGTTCTGCTATGTTTAATCAACTGATTCCACCAAGATACTGCATACTCTTCCTGTGGTCTTAAATACACAATAATCTTTACCTGATACCCGCCTTCTTCCGCTATTCTTCTTATTCTGTCAATGGTATCTTTTCCTCTTGTACGAACAAATGCTGTCTGCCATATTCCTTCATCCGATAAGATAATATTGTCATACGTGTCAAAAAGTTCCTTTACTCGCTCGGAACCTTCTCTAAAATATTCCTGTTCAATTGCTAAATCTCTTTCACCCTCTGGTGTAAAATAGGCATTTTGCAAAAATAGCCCATTTCTTGAATTACCCGAATCGATATATTTGAAATCAAATAAAGGATAACAAAAACCCTTCTGTGCTAACAGCTCAGAATTATTCTTGCAAAAATATTGTATGGAAGTTGTTCCTGTTTTAGGTGTTCCAATATGCAAATATAATGTTTTCATGTGTTCACCTCATAAATTATTTTTCATAACAATGCTCTTTTTATACAATAGAAATATGGCAAAAAGTTGACTTTTTTCATTACTTTACTACCGATTTCCCTTTTGCCTTGAAAAAGACATCTTTATAGAGGTATAATTATTTGTAAATTTGTCATATTACATATTAAATAAGGTTATGACCAGTGTACTCTTTTCAACTAGACCAATGGAATTCCATTCCAATTTAAGGTTTCCATGATAGGATTGGTCAAAATTGAGAATGTTATACGAAAAACAAAGGAGGATTTTTATGTTAAAACATGCAACAAAGATCAGAATACTCTCTATCGTTTTGATCTTTATTCTTTGCATTCCACAGAGTTTTCCCAATATGAAACTCTATGCCAATGCAGACACAACAACCACGCCAACAGAAGAAGTAGTTGAGCCGTCCAATGCTCCTGCTACTTCCTCTCCAGATCTTGTAACACCTGATGTAACCAGCAGCGCTGCGGCAACTTCTGTTCCCGAAAGTAATGCTACTGCTGATTTGAGAATGATATTTACTACGGACGTACACGGAAACCTTACCACAACCGACTATGAAACTGGTACTTCTAATGCAACAGGAACACTTGCACGCTGTTCGACCTTAATCAAACAGGCTCGTGCAGAAAAACCTTCTGGAAATACCTTTTTATTTGATGTAGGAGATCAGCTTTATGATTATTCTACGGATTATATTTATGAACATAATAGTGCATCTGTACAGCCCATTTATTTAGCGATGAAAGCAATGGGATATGATGCAATTACATTAGGCAACCATGAATTTGATTACAATTTAGCTTATATTCAAAATCAAATTTCAAACTCTGGTCTACAAGATATTTGTGTTGTTTCCAATGTAACTTATAATACCACCAAAAAAAATGTCTGGAAAAAGAACATGATGCTTACTAGAACTGTTACCTTATCTGACGGAAGTACCACAGACATTCGCATTGGTATTATAGGTGAAACACAACCTGGTTTATCACGAAGACGAACCAATTACAAAAATACCTTACTTACAGAAAGTATTGTTAAAAACACGAAAAAAGAAGCTCAGGAATTAAAAGAACAGGGTGCAGATATAATTGTTGTACTTTCCCATTCTGGTGTAGGAACTTCCGAAAATCCAACCTCAGAAGCTACAAATGTTTCCTACGCACTTACAAAAATTCCTGAGGTAGATGTGGTTTTATGTGGGCATGCCCACAAATATTTTCCTTCTGATCGTCCTGAAAGTAGCATATATTATAAACTTTCAGGCATAGATAAGGAAACAGGACTTACCAATGGCAAAAACCTGATTATGGTAGCTAATAAAGGTGCCAGTATTGGAATCGCAGATTTAACAATAAAAAAAGACGAAAATAACACGGTACAAATTGTGGATAGACAATCCATTATCCGCGATGCTACTGCAGATGTAGCCGTCGATGAAGATATTAATAACAACTATATGGGAACTTGGAAAAAAAGTTTCGTTGCAACTTACAGCAACATTTTAGGAGAAATTTCAGATTCCTCTTCCTATAATAATTATTTTGCAACCTTGGAAGACAATAGTATTATGCAACTACTTAACGATGCGAAAATGAGTCGTGCTTTGCAAATTACACAAACAACCGAAACAGAATACGCAAAGCTTCCTATTATCGCAGCTTCTTCTTATATAAAATGTGGTTCAGATGATGATAAAGACTTTGTTTCTTTTTCCGACTACTTTTTAGAGTCCTATTTATCAAATATACAAATATATAAGACGGGTATTTATTTATATAAAATAACAGGAAAACAGCTACGAGAATGGATGGAATGGTGTGCCAGTGCTTATGCTACCACTGTAACTAACAGCGCTCCTGAAATGAAACTATCAGATATTGCTTCTTGCTCACAAACTCTGCTTCAGAAAGATTGGAATGCGGATACAAGTAACTTTTATGTATTTGATGGTGTTGAATATACCATTGACACCTCTGTATCTCCTCGTTATAACTATGACGGAGATAAAATAAGCGACTCCCAACGTATTTCTTCTATCACCCGAAATGGAGTCGAAATAACAGATACGGATACTTTTGTGATTGCTACAAACAAGCTTTCCGAATCCTCTTCCTTATTTGAGGATATTATTAAACAGAAAATATATGGTGCTCCAAATATTCGCTGGCGTACCATTTTAAAAAATTATTTAGAAGCAATTTCTCAAAACACTACATTAGGATATGTAGCGGATAACAATTGGCAAGTAAAGACTGCTCCCGAATCTACACAAATTGTAAAAAGTTCTTCTGATTCAGAAAAACTGGCATCACAAAAAGAATGGATTACAGATATGATTGGGCAAGATTCTGATTTTGCGTATTATAACATCGATATGAACAAAAAGGATACTACGGATACTACTGGTCCAAATATTATTGCCACGCCATTATCCGAGAAATTAAGCAATTCCTCTGTTAAAGTTGCCGTTCGTGTAAATGATCGCTCAGGTATTGCCTCCATAAAATATGCAAAAGGGAAGTATACTACAAAAGCAGATGTATGGAATACTGCTTCTACTGTAAAAGATACTTTTACTTGTAAGGAAAATGGTATTTACAGTATATATGCCACAGATACATTAGGAAATAGCCGTGTTGTATATGTTCGTATTACAAATATCAATGGCGATACCATCAGTACACCCATTGTAGATACGTTTACAAACCGTAAAACTGCAGTGACTGGTACTGCTTCTGCAAAATCTACCGTTTATGTAAAAATATCTGGTAAGAAAACCTATACAACAACAGCAAAAGCATCTGGTAAATTTTCTTGCACTGTACCACCTCAGAAATCAGGCACTACGATCTATGTATATGCTATAGATTCCAGTGGTCGTACCAGTCCAAGAACAACAATTACCGTGTCCAGAACCGGTCCAAACAAACCAACTTTAAATACGATCGTAAGCAACTCAAAAAAGATAACAGGAAATATCAATGATACTTTTACCTATCCTATTATTTATGTGGAAGAAAAAGGTGTGGTATACGTTCCCGAAACAGACGGAGTGGATTTATATAAATCCTCTACTGTATACGACAAGAACTGTAGCATTCAAAAGATTCCTTGCCATATAGCTGCGAATGGAACCTTTACAATTACACTTCCACGCTACTTTCCAGGTGGAACTACAGTTACTTTATATACATTAGATAGCAGTTCCCGAAAAAGTATTTCCACAAGCAAAAAGATCGTACAAAAAATACCACCAAAACCTGCTTTGACTACGGATTTTGTATCAAACGGAACGACAAGCATGAAGATTTTATGCGGGGAACGTTGTTCCTTATATGCAAAAATTGATGCGAAAACCTATCGACATACAAGTGTTACTTATGATTTCAAAAAGCATGTTTATCTTTATGTAATCAATATACCAAAAACAAATACAGGGAGTAAAATTTACTTCTATGCTTTAAATTCCGCGGGAAAAAGTACTGTGGTTTCTGCACCAAGAAAAGAGACCGTTCCAAACACTCCTGCGATTACTTCCGTAAGTTACAAAAAGCACATCCTAAAAGGTAGCGTTCATTTTATAAATACAAGTTATGCAAAAAGCAGTTTAACTACCTCTAAAACTAAGGTTTACGTGAAAATCGGACAGAAAACTTATAAAGCCAAATTATTTACGAATGGAAGATTTTATGTAAAATCCAAAAAGATTAAAAAGGGAACGACCATTCGAATTTGGGCAACAAATGTAAATGGTTGCTCACCTGCAAAAAGCAAAAAGATTTAATAGAAAACGGTCTAACAAAAAAACTCCACTAATCAGTGGAGTTTTTTCTTAACTATTTTTTTGTTTTTCTTTGGAACGCTTTGCCTGTTCGTTTAGTTCTTTATTTAACCTCTTTCGCATATGTCTCTTACGCTCTCTTTTCTGCTGTAACTTTTGACTATAAACAGCAGCTACATCCATCACATCTCCGCTGGCAATTACCGTACCATGTTCCAACATAATTGCCTTGTCACAGATACGTTTTACCTGTTCCAGTGAGTGTGAAACAAATAACACGGTTACACCCTGATCAAACATTGACTGGATCTTTGCTTCACTCTTTTTACGGAATTGTGCATCACCAACTGACAATACCTCATCTAAGATTAAAATATCTGGTTTTACAACTGTCGCTATCGAAAATCCAAGTCTTGCACGCATACCAGAAGAATAATTCTTTACTGGTACCTCAATAAAGTCACCCAATTCTGAAAATTCTACGATTTCTCTATATTTCGAGGCAATAAATTCCTTTGAGTATCCCAAAAGAGAACCATATAAATATATATTTTCCGCGCCTGTATACTGCTTATCAAAACCAGCTCCCAGTTCCAATAATGGTACAATCTTTCCCTTGGACTGGACACTTCCTTCTGTTGGCTTTAATACTCCAGCTATAACTTTTAGCAGCGTACTTTTTCCTGCTCCGTTTAATCCTACAATACCAAGATGCTCTCCTTTTTTTACATTAAAAGTAACGTCCTTTAATGCCCAAAATTCCTGATATGTCAGTTCCTTTTTTACAAATTTAATAAAATATTCTTTTAAATTATCTACTTTTTCTTTTGATAAATTAAATTTCATTCCAACATGGTCAACCTTTAAGGCTACTTCCTGTTTTCCCATGATTTTCCTCCATCACTTTAAGTTCAAATTCCACCAATATCTATTTTGAAAATGTGCATTATCCACATTTTCTTCGTATTCTCTCAACAAACTATAAGTTCAAAATAAATTCATCCTGTCTCTTAAAGAATACATAGATTCCGATGCTAAACAAAACAACTGCAACAACGATTGAATATACCAAGGCATGATAATCCATCCCAATACCTAGATACACACAGCATCTAAAGTTTTTTATAACGGCATAGATGGGATTCCAGTCCATAATAGTCTGCAACATACCAGTTGTCTTTCTTCCACTTCCCATATCCTCTATCTTATAGAAAATACCAGAACAATACATAATCAAAGTGGTAATAACACCCCACAAATATTCCAAGTCTCTAAAGAATACTTGTGCAGTTGCCAAAATCATACCTGTTCCCAATGTTATAAAAAATAGGATAACCAATGGGATAATTCCCAAAAATACATGCCAATTTATATTGATCGGCATGATAATTGCCGCACCTACCAATACAACCAAGGATATTAAAAATATAATAAAGTTTGACAGTATCGTTGCCAGTGGATACATATACTTTGGTACATATACCTTTCGCATCATACTGGAATTAGTTCGAATGGAACGAGCTGCTGCCTTTGTACCACCACTGAAAAAAGCAAATAGCAAACGTCCTGATAAAATGTAAACAGGGAAAGTTGGATCTGATTTTCCTCTAAATCCACTAAACACAATTGTTAATACGATTGTAGTCAAGATTGGCTCAATCAATGTCCACAATATTCCCAGTTTGGAACGTCTGTATTTCAGCTTTATATCTTTTTTCACCAATTCTGTTAATAAGAAACGGTATTTTTTAAAGTTCTCAATATACTTCTTCACTTTATGAATGTCCTTTCTACTCTTTTCATCCTTATCTTCAAACTACTTTGGCATATTTTAAAAGGAATGTCAAGCATTAATTCTCTGTATTTCGCTATGAATGGCATAATAAGAAACAATCCTATCGTTCCTCTTCTCCATCCTGATCTGTTTTCTCGTCACTTGGCTCCTCTGTCACCTCTGGCTCCTGTGTCGCTTCATCTGTTGCTTTCGGTTCTATCGTCTTTTTAATCTCACTTGACTGTGTCTTTTCTGTAATATTGACCCGTACAGAAATCTGTGCCTCAATCAAAATGTCCTTGTTTAATACAAACTGTACATTTAATGTATGCTCGCCTACTCCTAAATCTGTACAATCAATATATGCTGAGAAATCTTTACTTGTAATTTCTTTATTCGTACCACCATTCGACCATATTGCTTTCACTTCGATACTATTTCCATCCAGAAAATCCAATTTATAATCTTTTCCTAAATTTCTTACATCAATTGAACTAACTGGCAAAGGAATCGTTTGTAATTCCTGCTGGGAAATCGTAATCAATACATTAATCGTAGAAACTTCTTCCACTACCTGCAGCCCCTTTGGTAAATAGTCACTCAGCGAAAGTTCTGTTTGAATATTCTTATCTGCCCCGTCAATATTATATTGGATCGGAATGGTTTTGTAAGAACTAAGTTTCTCGTCTGAGCCAGTAACCATGACCTCTACTTCTTTTGGCTCATACTCTACGGAAATCACATGATATCCAGTTTTTGGTTTCCCTGTAGTGGTAATCTCAATCGGTATGGTCTTTGTTTCATAGACCGCAACGGATACTTTCACTTTTTCACTACTAAATGTCAAGTTTGCTGTATCCATTAATTTTCCATTTGCATCGTATGCCTTTGGTTCCAGATACTTTACAAAATTGTCTGTGGCATTCGACACATCTGCCTCTACTCGAACTTCCGAAATACGCTCTACCTGCGATTTGGCACCTGAAACCTTAATGAGGTTTGGCCTTACCTTAACCTCTCCTAATGCATATCCCTCTGACAAAGTACCAACCGTTTTTACATCCACCTTAAACTGCTCCGTTTGCTCATCTTCTACGGATATTGTAAGCATTCTAATATCAGAAGAAAGATTTACATTTTCATATTTCGGGCAAGATAATTTTATATAGGTTGCATTCGTAATGGATAAATCGGATAAATCCGCTACCGCAACAATATCGGATGCATTTATTTTTCTGAGTACACTCTGTTTTCCAGAAACTGTTACATTAATAATTCCACCTGTTTTTACTTCATATACCTTATCCAATGATGAAATGGCATCCTCATTCTGCAATTCGACCTCTATATTTTTAAATGTCTTTCTTGATACTGGGTCATCTACATTATTGACAATAACCCATACAATGGCTGCCAGAACAACGGCAAGTATTTTCAGGGACAGGTTATTCATAATCTTTTCTTTCAATGTACACACCCCTACTTTTCTGCATTCTTTTTATTTTTAAAGTTCAACAAGCGAAGCTTTCTCTTTTCTTCCTGTCCACGTCCAGTAAGATTTTCAAGCTTGCTCTTTAAATATTCTCCATCTACATTGCGAATAAGCTCTCCTCCCAATGCAATTGACACTTTTCCAGTCTCCTCTGAAACAATAACCGTAAGACTGTCCGATACCTCACTGACACCCACACCTGCACGATGTCTGGTTCCCAAGTCTTTGCTAAGCTCCATATTATCTGACAAAGGCAAATAACAGGTAGCCGCTGTAATACGATCCTCCACAATAATAATCGCACCATCATGCAACGGTGTATTATGCTCAAAAATGTTAATCAACAACTGGCTACTTACTGCTGCATCTAACACAATTCCTGTACGCTCATATTCCAATAGACCCTCTTCATTTCCAATAACCATCAGCGCACCTGTCTTTGTCTTTGCAAGCTCATAAGTTGCACGCACAATCTCATTGATTGTTTTCGCAGACAACTTTTCATTTTTACCTTTTTGATCGTCAAAGGTAAAAATAGATTTGAACAATCGGTTTCTACCTAACTGCTCCAATGCCTTTCGTAACTCTGGCTGAAAAATAATCACCACTGCGGTAATTCCAACGCCAAGACATTTTTCAAAGATCCATAAGATAACATTCATATGGAATAAAACGGCTACAAGACAGATTGCCAATAGCACAACCAGACCTTTCAACAAGCTCCATGCTCTGGTCTTTTTAATCCAAACAATAATCTGATATATGGCAAAGGCAATAATCACAATCTCGACCAAATCAATAATAGACATCTCTGGCAATTGTAACCATTGACCATATGTTTTTATAAAATTTACAATCGTATCCATATTGCCTCCTCTCTTTTATAATTATCATGCTTTCTTTTTCGGTTCCACCCTAAGCTTTGGTACTGCTTTTACATAATAGTAATATTCATCATCTTCAAATTGAAGTTCTTCTACCTTACCATAATCCAGTATCATATGAAAAGACTGAAGTGCATACCCCAATATTCCTGCAAGCAAACTTCCTACCACGATCCATACACTGGAAAGCTGTCCTTTTAACAATATATTACAAACAATACTAAAAACCATATTGATTACCATCGCCATACCAATACTGATTTCAAATGCATACGCTATTTTCATTCTGCTCACAAAAAAGACAAGCAGACATACAATACTCAATGTAATACTCCAAATATAAATACTTGGATTTTTTGCGATCCCATCCATAAACCTTTGGACAAGTTTTACCATGTCTATTTTTGAATTCTTTGCTAATATAGCCTCGCAGTTTAGCACACTGCCATACATATAATACACTACTATACCACATAAAATGGCTAACAATACCGTTGGTGAAAAAAACAACCCGGCAATGATTGCTGGCAATGCAGGAACTTTCAAAAACATTGCCAATGGTATTAATGCCGTTAATAAAATGGATTTATCACAATACTGTAATAAGATAACATACACTACAAGACTGATAAATAAAACTGCAATTGCCAATATTGGCGATAGAAAATATATTTTACCCNNNCGATAGAAAATATATTTTACCCGCCGAAACTGCCAACAATAAAAATACAAATACACCGTCTGGCAATACGGCTCCAATCAAAGACAGGAGCAATACAAAAAGGACTCCCGATATACGACCTGAATAGTCAAAACGATGATCAATCAACAAAAATAGTACAAATGCCATCAAAAAACGTAAGAAATATCTGGCATACTTTTCATAGCTCATATAGCAATCATAACATTTTTCACGCAGACGTATCATTTGCTTTGGATACTGTTTTCTATTCATTTATTCATACCTCTGGCTATCCTCCGACAGCACTTCCTTTCTTCCCTGCCTACGATAATACTTTCGAAGTTCGTGAAGCATATAATCATACTTCTTGACTTTACGCTTTGCTTTCGTATACTTTTTTGCATAGGCAAAGCCGCCGACTATCAGGCAGAAAATAATAAGTAATATATATATCATCAATAGATTGGTTCCTATTGATTTATAATCCATGCTGGCAATGTTACTCAGCAGATACTCACTTTGATAAAATGCGTATGCTGCTAAAATCATAATCAACCCAATCGTTATAGAAATGATTACTTTTAATACTTGTAAACGAATATAATCAAATTTACTGTATCTTACAATCTTCAACGCATCCTTTGTTTCTGATGCTTCCATCATAGACAATCTTGTCATAAGTTGTACTTTTTTGGGTTCTACCATACTGCCTCCTATCCCTTTTCTTTTCCTACATAAAACATTTGACTTTTACTTTGCATACACTCGTTTTTATTATAACATAAATATGTCCTAATTACTACGAACAACTTTATTTTTCATAAAAAATGAGTTAGAATATGGGTAGGATTATTCTGCAACACAACCATTATGCGGTTGCAGATAATGGCAAACTGAAAAGAAAGGATTCCAATGCATATTTCTATGCAGGTATTTAAGAATGAATAAAAAAGCACTAAAAACTTTAGAATACGATAAAATAATCGCACAGCTTACAAACTGTGCAACTTCACAGCTTGGTAAAAATCGTTGCCAGGCACTTTTACCTTCTACTGATCTGGAAGAAATTCAAAGAAACCAGAGAGAAACCAGTGATGCACTCTCCTATCTTTTACAGAAGGGAAGCATCTCTTTTTCTGGCTTAACAGATATCACCCCATCTTTAAAAAGATTGGAAATCGGTGGTTCTCTAAGTATTGTCGAGCTTCTTCGCATTAGCAGTCTTTTAACTGTTGCAAAAAATGTAAAAGCATATAGTCGAAAAGAGAATGAGGAAACTGGTGCAGATAGCCTTAGTTCCCGTTTTTCTTACTTAGAACCTTTAACAAACTTAAATACAGAAATCAGCCGTTGTCTGATTTCCGAGGAGGAAGTAAGTGATGCTGCCAGCACAGGTCTAAGAGAAGTCCGTAGACAAATTAAAATTACAAATCAAAAAATCCATGAACAGTTAAATCAAATGTTAAACAGTTCCCGTTCCATGTTGCAGGATGGGTTAATTACTATGCGTAATGGTCGTTACTGTCTTCCTGTAAAAGCAGAATATAAAAGTTCTTTTCCAGGAATGGTACACGACCAGTCTTCTACAGGATCTACTCTTTTTATAGAGCCATCCTCCGTAGTAAAGCTTAACAATACGCTTCGTGAATTAGCTGCACAGGAGCAGGCAGAGATAGATAAGATTCTGGCAAGCTTGAGCAATGAGGCTGCTTTGGAAATTGATGCCTTAAAAACAAACCTTTCTGTTTTAGCAGAACTGGATTTCATTTTTGCAAAAGCCTCTCTTTCTAAAAAACTTCGTGCCAGCGAACCAATTTTTAATACCAATGGCTATATTCAAATCAAACAAGGAAAACATCCATTGATTGCTTCACAAAAAGTAGTTCCAATCGATGTGGAACTTGGTAAAACTTTTGATTTGCTGGTTATTACAGGACCAAATACTGGTGGAAAGACAGTCACCTTAAAAACAATCGGTCTATTTACATTAATGGGACAAGCAGGTTTGCACATTCCAGCTTTTGACCAGTCAAAACTGGCTGTATTTACAGACGTATTTGCAGATATTGGAGATGAACAGAGTATTGAGCAAAGCTTGAGTACCTTCTCCTCTCATATGACAAACACCGTTTCGATTTTAAAGGAAGCCACACCTACTACTCTTTGTCTTTTTGATGAACTTGGTGCTGGAACAGACCCAATCGAAGGTGCTGCATTAGCTATGTCTATCCTCTCACATCTTCACTCACAGGGGATTCGTACAGTAGCTACTACCCATTATAGTGAACTAAAGGTATTTGCCTTGTCCACAGAAGGCGTAGAAAACGGAAGTTGTGAATTTGATGTAGAAACCCTTCGCCCAACTTACCGATTACTCATTGGTATCCCTGGTAAAAGTAATGCATTTGCTATTTCGGGTAAATTAGGATTGCCTTCTTATATTATTGACCAGGCAAAAGAATATATTGATAGTGAAAACCAAGACTTTGAGGATGTTATCAGTGATTTGGAAAGGAGTCGTCTGACCATTGAAAAAGAACAGGAAGAAATCAAAGCTTACAAAGCTGAAATAGAAGAATTAAAGAAAAAGCTGACTGCCAAAAATGAACGAATTGACCAATCTAAAGAAAAAATCCTGCGTCGCGCTCAAGAAGAGGCAAATGCCCTGTTACAGGAAGCAAAAGATTATGCAGATGAAACCATTAAAAAGTATAATAAATGGTCCAAAGACAGCGGTCTGAATAAAGCAATGGAGCAAGAACGAAACCAGCTTCGCAAAAAACTTTCTGCATCAGAAGAAAAACTGGCATTAAAACAAAAAAAGAAACAGAAAAAACAATTGAAACCAAAAGACCTAAAGCTGGGTGATGCAGTTATGGTGCTTAGTCTTAATTTGAAGGGAACAGTAAGTAGTTTGCCAAACAATAAGGGTGACTTATTTGTACAAATGGGTATCCTTCGCTCACAGGTAAATATTTCTGACTTGGAATTATTAGATGAAGAAGTTATCACGGCACCAGGTCTAAAACGCACTGGTAGCGGAAAGATAAAAATGAACAAATCATCCAATATCAGTACCGAACTAAATTTAATCGGACTTACTACGGCAGAAGCCATTCCAAAATTGGATAAATATCTGGATGATGCCTATCTGGCTCACCTGCCTCAAGTCACGATTATACATGGCCGCGGTACTGGCGCACTTAAAAATGCAGTACATGCACATTTGAAAAAATGTAAGTATGTCACCGCTTACCGCCTTGGGGAATTTGGCGAGGGCGGCAACGGCGTTACCATAGTAACACTATAAAAGGGGGATATATTATATGGCCGAAAAGCAAAAAATACTGATTGTTGATGATGATACAAATATTGCTGAATTAATTTCCTTATATCTAACCAAGGAATGTTTTTCTACAAAAATCGTGAATGATGGAGAGGAAGCACTGGAAGAATTTACCTCCTATAACCCAGATTTAATATTATTGGATTTGATGCTACCCGGAATTGATGGCTATGGGGTTTGCAGAGAAATCCGCAAAACCTCTACGGTTCCTATCATTATGCTATCTGCAAAGGGAGAAATTTTTGATAAGGTACTTGGACTGGAGTTAGGTGCCGATGATTATATCATAAAACCTTTCGATTCAAAAGAACTGGTTGCACGCGTAAAAGCAGTATTGCGTCGTTTTGTAAATGGAGGTGCCTCTCAGGCTGAAACTCCTGTTATTTCTGATGCAGAAACAACTAAATCCGTCAGTTATCCTGACTTAACCGTCAATTTAACAAATTTCTCTGTGGAATATTGCGGAAAAAGCCTGGATATGCCTCCAAAAGAATTAGAACTTTTGTATTTTCTTGCCTCACATCCTAATCAGGTGTTTACAAGAGAACAGTTATTAGATCATATATGGGGATATGACTATATTGGCG
>FR899724.1:63583-95616 GCA_000437275.1 Clostridium sp. CAG:411
GGGGATATGACTATATTGGCGATACCAGAACCGTTGATGTGCATATCAAACGACTTCGCGAAAAAATTAGCGACCATGAAAGTTGGAAAATCAGTACCGTTTGGGGAATCGGATACAAATTTGAGGTTCGAAAACAATGAAACGCACAATTGTAACAAAACTCATTGTATTTTATTCGGTAGCGGCAGTATTTTTTGTTTTTCTTATCAATGTCATAGCACCCCATTATCTGCGTGACGAGATTATAAAAGATAAGAAAAACGAATTAAATCAATATTCCCAATATATTCACACTACACATTTTGACACCGCAGCGGATACCCATAGCATATACGATAAAAAAACAATCACTGTACGTATCGCTGAAACGGATAAAATCTTGAATACAAGAACTTGGATTTTTAATGCAGACGGTGATTTGCTTATTGATTCTGGAAATGAGAATTATATAGAAGCTTCTTTCAATATACTAGAGGATAATCCCACATATTTTGAATCCTACTGCTATATAAATAATACGGTAAAGCCTTTATTGACAGAAAATATGCTCTCAATTGTTTTGCCAATTTCACAGCAATTACAAATGAAAGGCTATATTGTTATTCATTCTCCTATGGAACCAATTATGCAATCTGTGTCCAACTATATTACTTTTGCTAATCTTTTTCTTTTTTTGGTAACAGTTGTTTTTGCACTTGCGATTTTACTTACCTACCATTTCACTATACGTCCAACAAGAAAAATAACGCAATATATTTCTTCTATTAATAAAGGAGAACATGCACTTGCACCAAATATCGGTAAGAACAGTGAATTTAATCGGTTACAGCTTGAACTAATGTATATGGAGGAAAAAATAGAAAATTTGGACGATTACCAGAAAAATTTTATTGCGAATGTATCTCACGATTTTCGTTCGCCACTTACCTCCATAAAGGGATATGCGGAAGCTATGCTAGACGGTACCATTCCAGAAGAGTTACATAGTAAATATCTAAATGTTATTGTGGTAGAAGTAGAACGTTTGACTAAACTTACCAGCAATCTCTTATCCTTAAATCAATTTGAACAGGGCGGATACCAATTAGACCTTGCATCCTTTGATATTAACTTAGTTTTAAAGCAAACAGCCGCCTCTTTTGAAGGCACCTGCAAACAAAAACATATTAAACTAAAGCTGGTATTTTCAGAAAAAGAAACTTATGTAACAGCAGATAAAAGCAAAATTCAACAGGTGCTATATAATTTATTGGACAATGCTATTAAGTTTAGCCATAAAGATTCGGAAATACATTTAAAAACGCTGGAAAAAAGAGAAAAGGTTCTTGTATCGGTAAAGGATTTTGGTATTGGTATTCCAAAAGATGGTTTAAACAAGATTTGGGAACGATTTTACAAAACAGATTTATCCCGTGGAAAGGATAAGAAAGGAACTGGACTGGGACTTTCCATTACAAAGGAAATCATCTCCGCCCACAATGAAACTATCAATGTAACAAGTACAGAAGGTGCTGGTACAGAATTTACCTTCACCCTCACATTAACCACTCCAAATAATATCTGATATTACAAAGAGGTGCCGCAATCGCGACACCTCTTTTTTAGTCTACCAATGTAAACGATGTAATTCTCCTTGTGAATTAAGGTTCATAAAATTGTTCTGTCGCAACGCTTCATACAATACAATTGCTACAGAATTAGATAAATTTAATGAGCGAATCTCTCCAAACATAGGGATTCGGATACATTCATCCGGATGTTCTATTAAAATCTCCTCCGGTATCCCTGCACTCTCTTTCCCAAACATAATGTATGCATCTTCCTCAAATTTCACATCCGCATAGGTATGTTTCGCCTTTGTAGTAGCCATATAAATCTTGGCATTTGGATTTTTCTCTAAAAAGTCAGGATAACTATCATATACCGTAACGTCTAATTTATCCCAGTAATCCAATCCAGCTCTTTTCACTTCTTTCTGTGAAATACGAAATCCCATCGGTTCTATCAAATGTAATCTGGCCCCCGCTGCCACACATGTTCTTCCAATATTTCCTGTATTTGCAGGTATTTCTGGTTCTAATAAAACAATATTTAACATCTTAATCTTCCTTCACTGAAATGTACACTTCAATTTGTCTTCCATCATTCAAAACCAACGGTACACTAATATTTTGTGACGCCGTCGAAGTAATTGTCATATTTCCTACACAAACTGTAGGTGGGGTAATGTCAATTCCAATTCCTTTGGTCGAAAAAATCGTAGCTGCATTTCCCATAATCATATTTCCAAGTTCACAAATAGCACTCATATGAAGTTCACTTATCGTATCTGTCGGAGACATACACATATTTCCAGCTACCAGACAGGCGATTTCCTTTGGAAATGCCAACATAACCTGCCCCTTCATCTCTCCTGTAATACCAATGATAATAACAATTGAATCTTCATTAAACTTTGCCTGCTTCGCAACTGGTTTTCCTAATTTTGTCTCTACTTGCGAAACATCACGTAGCATTTGCATACCTGCTGTCAAAAATGGATTAATAATATCTGCGCTCAATCCTGCCATATGTATACCTCCTCTTTCGTATTCTTTTAAAAATACTTCCCCTTTTAACCTTACTTCCAGTATACCATACCCACCTACGGAAATCTATGAATTTTTTAGCTGTTTTACGAAACGTTCTATTCTTTCCAAGGCGATTTTTAAACTATCAATAGAATAGGCATAAGATATACGCAAAAAACCTTCTCCACAGGCCCCAAAAGCAGTTCCCGGTACAACAGCAACTTTTTCCTGTTCCAAAAGCCTTGTAGCAAATTCATCCGATGTCATACCAAACTGTTTGATACTCGGAAAGACGTAAAACGCTCCAAATGGTTCAAACACTTCAAATCCAATTCGACGCAATTCATGGACTAAAAATCTTCTTCTTTGGTCATATGCCTCCTGCATATGTCT
The DNA here is from genome assembly GCA_000437275.1 of Clostridium sp. CAG:411. GTDB lineage: Bacteria > Bacillota > Clostridia > Lachnospirales > Lachnospiraceae > CAG-411. The sequence goes on from FR899724.1 coordinate 66,547, forward strand.
TACATCATCATCTCCGTTCCGCAAAGCCTCTACTGCCGCATATTGGCTGGTAGTAGGTGCACACATAATCGCAAATTGATGAATCTTTAACATTTGCTCTAAAATGATTTTAGGTGCACAGGCAAAACCAAGCCGCCAACCTGTCATAGCATAAGATTTCGAAAAACCATTGATCACAATGGTTCGATCTTTCATACCAGGAAATTCTGCAATGGATACATGCTTTCCCTGATAGGTAAGCTCTGCATAAATCTCGTCAGAAATAACATACAAATCCTTTTCTAGTACCACATCTACAATTTCCTTTAAATCCTCTCTTGTCATAATAGAACCCGTAGGATTATTCGGGAATGGTAATACTAGAATTTTTGTCTTGTCCGTTATTTTTTCCAATACATCCTGCTTTGTCAATTTGAAATCATTTTCTTCTTTTAATTCCACTACAATCGGAACTCCATCTGCCAATGTCACACATGGTAAGTAAGATACATAACTTGGCATCGGAAGAAGCACTTCATCCCCAGGATCAAGCATAGCACGAAAAGTTAAATCAATCGCCTCGCTGCCTCCTACGGTCACCATTATTTCGCCATTGTAATCATACTTTAGCTGAAAACGGCGTTCCATATAATTCGCAATCTCTATTTTTAATTCTTTTAAGCCTGCATTGGAGGTATAAAACGTTCTTCCCTTTTCCAGCGAATATATTCCTTCCTCCCGAATGTGCCATGGTGTGTCAAAATCGGGTTCTCCAACCCCAAGAGAAATGGCATCTTTCATTTCACTTACTAAGTCAAAAAATTTACGGATGCCAGAGGGTTCAATTGTTACAATCTTTTCTGATAATGGGTTTCTCATGGTGTAATCAACATCCTTTCATCCTCAATCGTTTCATCCGTAAGCGCCAAACCATGTTCCTTATATTTTTTGAGAATAAAATTAGTCGATGTGCTTAACACAGACTCCAATGGGGATAGTTTACTGGATACAAAATTAGCAACCTCACGCATAGACTTTCCCTCAATCATAACCGCTAAATCAAATTCTCCTGAGATTAAATATACGCTCTCTACTTCTTCAAATCTGTAAATACGCTCTGCAATTTTATCAAATCCCAGTCCCCTTTGTGGTGTTACTTTCACTTCAATCAATGCCGTCACACGCTCACAATCCGTTTTATCCCAATTGATCAATGTAGGATAGCCACATATGATATGCTCCTCTTCCATAGCCTGTAACTCTTTTTTCACATCACTTACATCATAACCAAGCATGATTGCTAAATCTTCTGGTGCGATCCTTCCATTTTTATCAATCGCCTTTAAAATTTCATTTCTCATCCTTTAACACCCTCTCCTTTTGCCTCTATAAAATGGGCATTTACACCCCACTTCAAATGCAAGTATCTCTACTCTACTTTATATAGTTCATCCGTCTTGGGAGGCTCTAAATAAAATCGCTCTCCCTCCCGAATAATCACCTTATCATTCCCCACAACTGCCTTACCAATAATCGCTGCTGGAATGTTTTCCTGCTGTAATCGCTCTACCAGTTGACTTCCATGACTAGTTCCAATCAACATACAACCGCTAGATATAAGCTGATATGGATTCAAATCATAAAATTCGCAAATTTCCACCGTTTCCTGTCGTATCGGTATCCGTTCCAATTCTACTTCAAATCCAATTCCAGAAGCCGATGCCAGCTCCCAAAGTGCACCATATACACCACCTTCTGTAATATCGTGCATACAGTTTACCCCAACACTTTTTGCAATTGCCGCCTCTTTTACTACTGAAATATCTTTTAGGAACTCTTTTGCCCCTGAAATAAACTCTTTTGTATAACGGGTCGTCAATTCCTCCATATGATCCTTTGCCAAAATAGCAGTTCCTTCTAATCCTGCCCATTTTGTCATTACAAGGTCATCCCCAGGCTTTACTCCTTTGGTTGCAATCAACTCTTTGCGCTTAATCTTTCCAACTCCTGTAACCGTTATCAATGGTTGATTTACTACTGCGGAAACTTCTGTATGTCCACCTATAATCTCAATATTCAATTCACGGCACACCGTTTCCATTTCTGCCATAAGACGTTTCAGTACAATCTCACGAGCATTTTCCGGTAAAATAATATTTGTAAGAATCCCTACCACTTCCGCTCCACTAGAAGCAATATCGTTTGCTGTGATATGTACTACTAACGTTCCCATATCCTGTGCAGTCCCTGTAATGGGGTCTGTAGAAAGAACAATTACTTCATCCGCTGCAACCTGTAATGCAGCACAATCTTCTCCTACTCCTGCATGAATCAACACTTCACTCCGTCGCTGTTTCAATTGTTTTAGTACAGATCTTTTTAAGACTGTTTCCGATACTTTTCCAATCTTCACGTATCCTATCCTCTTCTGCTTCTACTCAGGAGCAGTTCCTTTCTCTGTTATCCAATCTAAAACGCCATTCAACAAATTCTGCTTATTTTTACTCTTCCTTTGCAGACGGCTTCTTTGTTGCTACTGATGCTTTTGTTTTCTTTGGTTCTTTTGTCACTACTGGAGCCTTTGTAACAGTTGGAGTCTTCGTAGCCTGTGGTTTCTTTGTCCTACTTGGTGCAGTGGTTGGTTTTTCATTTTTATTATCGTTATTATCAGATGGCTTTTCCGTAGCCGAATCACTGGACTTACCGCCCTTTGTTACATATCTTGGCTCGGCTGCATAGTAACTGGAATTGATGACATCCTTACTTACCTGTTTTCCATTCTCATAAACAATCTTCCATAATTGGGCTTTATATCCAACGTGAGCAGATTGTGTTACTTCTTCATATCCCTCTGGTAAGCTTTCATCAATCGTTACTTTATCTTCGCCTGGATCAATCTTTTCCAATACCTCTGATTTATATTCTACCGTGCGATTTTCTAAATCTCTTGTTTCTTTTCCATAAATATTAAAATATATACTTCTATTAGCAGTATATGCTTCTAAGTAGATTGGTACTTCTGTATTATTTTTAAATTTCAAATCCTTGGAGCCTTCTGAAATAGCCGCATCCATAGATGGTTCTACATAGCCTACAATCATAGAGTGGTTATGACGCTCTACAATTTCCAATTCCGCCTTTAACAATGTATTGTACAATGTAGTAGCCGCCTGACAAACACCTCCACCAATGCTGTCTACCACCTGACCACTGGCATATGCTTTTGATACCTGATATCCATTTTCAACCGTAAAAGGCACCAAATGATCTGCTACCGAAAATGTTTCTCCAGGATAAATAGTGATACCATTTAAAAGGCTGGCTGCATTCACCAAGTTCTGTGAACGAGCACTATCTGAACTGGCAAAGCTTGTAGAATAGCTTCCAAGCATATCCTGACATTCCTCTAATGTTGTGCTGTCGTACTCTGGTGTTGTATCATTCATGATTGCTTCCACTGTGATACCACCGTCTATCCACTGTCCTGCTATTACGCTTTCTATCTTCTCGGCAGTCTCACCTGCAACGATTACTCGTCCATTTTTTTCTTTTATAATTTTAAATTTACCATTTTTTCTCTTTAATTTGGCATTTTCTGCCTGCACATCATAAACGGTACATTTTTTGGATACAAAGTTTTTTACTTTTTTATCATCTAGGGTAAATGCTAAATCAATTACCACTTTATCTTTTTCTAAATCCTTTTTATCCTTATAACGCTTGATAATGTCTCCTGTTCTACCATAATTGTATGCTTCATTTACAAAAGAATCCACATCACATACATATCCTAGCTCCTCTAATGTAGCCTTTACTGTATGCTTGTCTATCTTTACAGAAACCGTCTCACTCTTTGCTTCTTCCACATGTTTCTTTAACGTATTCGTTGCCTTTTTGACTGTCATACCACCGACATTAATACTACCTATATATATTCCATCATAAATGACATCTTTTTTTGCACCTTTCGCAGATACATAAATAGAACCTGCTGTAGCAGCCAAGACTATACAACCAAGCACTGCACAAATCTTTATTATTTTCCCTTTCATTTGTTTATCCCTTTCTCATTGAATTTGACATTCTAAAAAGATTTCGGTATGCTTATACTACCGCGTATGCAAACAAAGACAATACCATAGTAAGAATCATGATACCTGCGATAACACCAACTACTATTTTTTGAAATTTTTTGTTTTGAAATAACATAAATATACCTCCTAAAATTTGAACTATTCACAACTTGAACAGTCTACAATATGATACTTGTGCAAGTCATACTTTCCTATAGAAAGGTGGAAAACATATGCCCGCAATGTTTATGTGTGTTCTTCTACTCGTACTTTTATATCAATATAAACTACGAAAAATAGAACAGGAAGAACAAAAAAAGGAAGCAGAATACTTAAAGCTGGAACACAAAGCATCTCTTCCAATTAAGCGAAGTCTAAACAACCTTACTTACTTTACAATTTCATTAGACAACCTTCCATTTCATAAGGATGCCACTGGTCGTCTTGCTACCATCCAGAATACAATAACAGATTTGTCCAATAAAAAAATCTGTAATCTGGCTGGATTAACTAATACAGACCTGAAGCTAAAGTATGGTGCTAATAATCTGGAAACACTCTCCTCTTACGATGAAAACTATACTCTGTTTCTTCGTACTCTGGCAGAATGGAGCGAGCAGCTCTTTATAGAAGGCTTCGAGGAAGATGCACTTCTCGTCTCACAATATGCGCTACAATGTAATACAGACATAAGCAAGACCTATACAACCCTGGCTCGCATTTACAAAAAGCAGGGCAATATAGACAGCATCTATGCACTACTTCCTATTGCCGAATCCCATTCTGGAATCATCGACTTAAAAAAAGCAATCTACGATGTTTTAAACGAAATTTAATTCGTTATCCTGTGCAGTCAATTTGAATCTCTGACTGCATCAGGAAGAAAACAACTCCACCTATCTCTATGAATATCTTCTGCTAATTCTTCCATACTGTAAAATAATTCCATCTATTATTTTTGATGCCTGACTTTTGGTTAAGGTTTCTATACTTACCCCTTTTTCATCAAAAAATGCTTCAACTTGTATTTTATGATATTTTAGTAAATCTAGCAAGTAGTTTTTTTGCCTTGCGGTCATAGGTTCTGATTTTTTTATCTTCACCTGCATTTCCTTCGGTACAAAATGTTCTGGATTTTCTGTTCCAAACTCTTCTAGTATCTTAAAATATACTTTTGCGGTTGTCTCCGCATCTTCAAATGCCCTATGCGCCCTAGGGTTAATGACATCATAAAAACGACTGACTGTTTCCAAATTTTTCTTTGCCAATTGTGGCAGAAATTTTCTTGCTAAAGTTAGCGTATCCAGTCCATATTTTTGAAAAGGAAGTCCCATTTTCTCTGCAGAAGCCTTTAAAAAGGAATAATCAAATCTCAAATTATGTCCCAGAAGCGTTGTTTCATTCCCTACAAATTTTAGAAAGTCCATAAAAGCATCGGAAACAGCAGGGGCATCCGCCACCATTTCATCATCAATCCCAGTAATATCATAAATGTTTCTGGATATGGAGATTGGAGGTTTTACCAACGTAGAAAATGTTTCTACACATTCCCCATCCACATATTTTAATGCCCCTATTTCAATAATAAAATCCTTTTGCGGTTGTAATCCTGTGGTCTCCAAATCAACCGCAATAAACGAATCCACGTTCATTCTCATTCTCTCCTTTGTAACCATAGCTGCGATTGCCTATTATCAATCTGCTTCATCCTCAAATAGTCGATATGTCTCTGCTTCTAACGTCAATGGATGACGCTTTTTATAAGAAAACAGAATATGCCACTGCACCGATTTGATTTTTCCTGTCTTTTCTAATGCCTCAAGATCATAAGTAAAATATTCTATATGTGTCATTCTTGCCATCTGTCGTGCTTGATAATTGTTATACGCAGACAGTAAGTTTTCCTTTCCCTGTTTATTATATTTCTCCATTTCTTCATAAAAGCCATGGTACTTTTCTTTATAACCTTCCAGATTTTTTCCAAAATCAGGCCGTGATTTCAGGTTCTCTCTCAAATACAAATCATAGATTAGAAGTTCTTTTAATGGCTCTGTAATTTCTGGCTTTTCGCTTGTGACAAACTGTAATAAGATATGGTATCTGGCAATTCGGTTATGATGAACTCCCAAATCACCCTGTGCTTCATAATATTCACCAAGTGACTGATAAAAATCAAACGGAGACGCATAAAAATGCATTAAAAAGTTTAGTGTATGCACAAATTGTCCACTGTTATAATAAATCTCCACCATATTCTCAACCTTTTTTAATGCCAGCACTTCATCAAAGTTCAACCATTTTGTAGTTAAAACTTCATAAGGGGCATACGATTTATACTGCATACCATGTGCTAAATGCTCCTCATGCATTCTGGAGCCTTTTAATACTTTTAAAAATCCCAACTGTAACTGATTAGGTCTCCAAGCGTATACCTGATTAAAGGAAATTCGAAAACTGTCATAACCTTCATACGGCAATCCTGCAATCAAATCCAAATGCTGATGGATATTTTCTCCCTCCTGCACCCGATGAACGGCATAGGACAACTTATCCAGATTCATCGTACGATGAATGGCATGAATGGTATCTGCATTTGTAGATTGCACACCAATCTCTAATTGTACCAACCCAATACGCATCGAATTTAACAACTGCAATTCTTCCTCGTTTAACAAATCCGCAGAAATTTCAAAATGAAAATTTGTAATTCCATTATCATGTTCTATCAGATATTTCCAGATCGTCATCGCATGTTCATGATTGCAATTAAATGTACGGTCTATAAATTTTACCTGTGGCACTTTCGCATCCAAGAAAATCTGCAATTCTTTTTTTACCAAATCCAATCTACGGAGGCGTATCCCCTTTTCTATGGAAGATAAACAATAACTGCAAGAAAATGGACATCCTCTGCTAGTTTCATAATATACTATTTTATTGGCAAACTCGTCCATATTATCATAAGGGAACGGTATTTCACTTAAATCCATAGGCTTTCGAGGTTTTGTGTGATGTATTCCCTGCTGATCTCGATATACAATTCCATCGATTTCCTGCAAGCTTTTGCTGCCATCTACATAATATGCCATAAGTTCCAAGAAAGTCTGTTCTCCCTCTCCCACCACAATTCCATCGATTAATGGCTGTTGTGTCATACAGGCAGTCGTCTCGTAGGATACTTCTGGTCCTCCTACCCAAATTGGAACATGCGGTAGCACTTTCTTCAACTCTACGATCAAACGTTCCACCATATCGATATTCCAAATATAACAGGAAAACGCAATTAGTTCTGGCTTTTTTCTATAAATATCCATCAATATGTCATCTACATACTGGTTTATTGTATATTCACAAATAGAAATATGTTCCTGATAAGGCTCTGCATACCGTCTCAAGCTGTATACTGCCAAATTAGAATGAATATATTTCGCATTGATAGCTACCAAAAGTATATTCATAGCTTTCGCTCCTTTTTCTCTTTTCATTGACTCTAATGGCTCGCTGAAAAACCTCTCCATTAGCAACCATACCCTTATTGTAGCGAATCTATAACGCCTGTGCAAGCAAAAGAATCCCTACATCCGATGGGGTATAGCAATCTAATCTCTAGCACTTTTTAATATATAAAAAGGAGCATCAAAGCGACGAATTTACATTCCTCACTTTGAACGCTCCTTTTGCATTCTATGTTCGATTATAATTTGCTCTATGAATTATTTTAAAACAATTACAATTTCAACATCTTCTCCTGCTACTACAACAGCCTCTGTTGCAACGAAATCGTTTTTCTTAGCTGTTACAAGATAAAGACCATTTTCTACTTCTGCTGTAGCTTTTCCGTCTTTTTCCTTTACTTCAACTGCAGCTCCACTTACACTGCCTCCAGTTACGCTTACTGCTGCATCTGTTACAACTTTTCCCGCAGCATCTTTTACAACAACTGTAATTGTTGCACCTGTTACAGCTGGTGTTGTTGTTACGGCTGGCTCTGTTGTTACCTCTGGTGTTGCCGTTACCGCTGGTTCTGATGTCACGGCTGGTGTTGTTGTTACGGCTGGTTCTGTTGTTACGGCTGGCTCTGTTGTCACTGCTGGTGTTGTTGTTACAACTGGTGTTGCTGTTACCGCTGGCTCTGTTGTTACGGCTGGTTCTGATGTTACAGCTGGTGTTGCTGTCACTGCTGGCTTCTTAGCTGATACTGTCAATGTCCACTTAACAACGCAACCTGATTTTGTTGTTGCCTTTAAAACTGTCTTTCCAGCTTTCTTTGCTGTTACAGTTGCTTTCTTTGCAGTTGTCTTCTTAACAGTTGCTACTGCCTTTTTGCTTGATGTAAATGTTACCTTATCACCAGTACCATTTTTCATGTTTGCAGTTACTACAAACTTAGTTCCTACTGTTGCATTTTTCTTCTTATTTGAAACTGTAAGTTTTGTTGCACCTACATGTACCTTACATTTTACTTTCTGCTTTCCAACTGTTGCAGTAATAACGGCTGTTCCAACCTTTACTCCCTTTACAGTCACTTTTTTAGCAGTTGTCTTTTTAATAGAAACTACCTTCTTGTTTGATGTCTTCCATGTTGCTGCCTTCTTTGCATTCTTAACTGTAATTGTCTTAGAAGCACCCTTCTTTACATATACATTCTTTGCAATTGTTACTTTGTTTGCCGCATCAGCAGATAATACTGGTGTTGCAGTTGTAGCTACAGCTACTGCCATTGCTACTGCCATGATTTTCTTTTTCATGAACTTTTTCCTCCTTTTTATTCCCATTTTCATAATCTGTATAAAATCCTCAAAATCCTTGAAGTTACAGGCTTTTGAAAATTAAACACAGCTTCAAATGTAACATTATTGCAAAAAAAAATCAAGTATTTCTTTCGATTTACTTGATTTTCTTAATAATTTCTTCACATTTTAACAAATAGGAGGAGCATTTTCCCCGTAACTCCGTACATTTTACTAAAAGGCATTCCACCTATTATGCATATACATTAAAGTTCCAACCAATCCATATTCCTAATAAAAGGAAGATAACAGGAAGTGTGATTGTCAACTCCTTACCTATAACAAACTTTTTCAGCAAAAAACTATATACCACACATGCAATGATACAGCCGAAAAATAAAATCATTCCCTGCATGGGATGATCTAGCCCATTCATCATCGTATAGCCAATCTTTAATAGCATACCTAAAAATGCTCCTAAAACCGTATCTGACAGACAAATCATCAATGCCTTTACTAAATATTGCATACGTCCACTCCCCTTTTCTATCCACAAAAGATGTCCCATCTACTTTTTCAAACCCTATTCTTTTTTCGGCATATTTGCATTAATATCTTAGTATTCTTACAAAATCCACCTCACCGTTTTCACTATGCTATGTCATAGAAAACGCTCGCCTGAATTTGATTCTACGCTGTTCAAATTCCTCATAAAATGCAACACTCTGATATGGATTTTCATAAAAAAACTGTAACACCGTCGTTGCCATTTGCTTTTGATGTTCCATTCCATTCTCTTGCAACCACTGCTCAATATCTTTTAACAAATAATGCCAATTTTTTACAAACACTTCATATTTCGCCAGGTCTGGTGTATCTATCCACTTCTCCACCTTTATCTTGCTTCTCTTTTTCATGCTGCATTCATTTACCTGTAAAAAATAAGAAAATCCGCCATTCTCATAAACCCTTCCCAATGGAAATAATCTACAAATACCAGGACGAGCCTTATGTATACTGCATCTTCCCTGCGTATTTAAAAAGTAACATGCATTTTTTTCTCCTGACATTCCAAGGCTTGGAAGTACCATACCATCCACTACGGTCAATTGTACTGCACCAACCTGTGTCAATTGCTGCAATTCTTTACCAGTTTCACATCTAAGGCGATGCACATCCAAGGGATCTAACTGTACCGTATTTCCCATGCCTTTACAACAGTCTGAACATCCGATACAGTCCATACAATTGGCACGAACCATATCTGTGCGTTGAAACAAACGACCATCTGAAAATTCCTCTAATGAACCTTCCCGCCTCATATTTTTTCTTCCTCACTTCCGCTTTCTTCTACTTTTTCTGTTTTTTCCTGTTCCCGTTTAGAAAACACAAAATACAAAAATAGTCCAATCAAAAACATGATAATAGAAATAAATTGTGAAGTAGATAAGATACCTACACTACCTCTTGCTACATCTCCACGTAAAAATTCTACAAAAAAGCGTCCTGCACTATATAACAGCAGATATAATGCACCAACCGTTCCTTTTGCTTCCTTACGTTTTGCATAAAACAGTAATGCAAAAAATAGGATAAAATCCAATATAGACGAAATTACCTGTGTAGGAATCAATGCCACATTGGTAGGTGCTAAATAGGATGTATGATATGTAAATCCTATTGGGGAAGTGGTCTCTTTTCCATAACAACATCCTGCAAAAAAGCAACCTATTCTTCCAAACGCCTGTCCCAATGCAACCTGTGGAATTACTAAATCAAAATAAGGCAAAAACGCTTGCTTTTTTATCTTGAAATATATCAGGTTTGCTAAAAAGCCACCGATAAGTCCTCCATAAACAACATACCCATTTCCAAAATCCCATAGTATGGATGGATCTTTTGCAATATCTGGAAGCACAGTAAGATAATATAATATCCTTGAGCCTAAGAAACCACCAATCAAACACATCCAAAGCATATTGTAAATCATATCTTCTTCTAATTTTTGTTTTCTTGCCCGAACTATAGACATAATAACTGCGGCACAAAAACCAATCGCAATCATAATCCCATACATGTGAACCGTAATCGGTCCAATATTAATATCATTTGGCATATCTATTTCCCTTTCTAGTTTTTCTCTTGCAACTCGGTTGGTGCTGGTGTTGCGATCCGAGACTGCAATTCATTTAAAATACGATTTTCCATATCCTCATACTCTCCGCTTTGTAACAATGCACTACCAACATGCACTACAAAAACTGTAATTAAAATTGCCAGTGTTGACGTTACAATACCTGCAATAGCCATATTTTTTCTTCTATCTTTATTAAGTATGGCAAATATTCCATATACAGCACCTATAATTCCAAAGACACCGCCATAAAATAATGCCGTAAGCAATCCCAACACTCCAAATATAATAGAAATCACTGCAAATTTTGATGATTTATTTTCTTCCTGTTCCACACTTTCGCCTCCTCTTTACATTCCTCTACCCTTTATAGCATAATTACCGCTAAAATGCAATCGTAACAGTTTGTAGGTTACACCCACTTCGTCTCTCTTTTCTTTCCCTAAAGTTTAATCTAACGATACAAATAGGATAGTTTTCTTGCAACTAAAAAGTAAAAAGTTTATAATGATACAAGGGGTTTTATGTCCCAATATAGTAGTTTTTACCTAGCATTTTATAATGTTTGGTACAAACTACCTTACGGATTATTTTTACTGTTACCATATTACACAAATATATACAATGGAGGAAACGAGAGGACTATGAATAAAAAAGATGTACTGGAATTAAAAAAGAGATTAACCAAAAGAGGATGTAGCTTTACAAAAATGGCGGGTTGCTATGTAGATGCAGAAAAGAATAAAATTGTAAATATCAACGAAACCTTTTTAAATCTTGAAGAGGAAGAAATGCATAAATACTTAGATTTAGCCAAAAAGACTTTATCTGGAACTTTACATAACAATATACTAGAATTAGAATTTCCAAGATCAGAAGAAGAAGCTGGTGGAAAACAGCAATTTTTAATGGGACTTCGAGAAAGTGGTTTAAAAAATCAGGCCTTAGTAGACCGTTTTTTTGATCGAATTATTGAAACTTATGTATACTCTGGTAATTATTTAATTCTGTTGTTTCATGATGCCTACGATGTAATGAAAAAAACAAATGATAACATGGCTCTTGACGAATCAGAAGAAGTATATGAATATCTTCTATGTACGATTTGCCCTGTTACGCTTTCCAAAGCAGCTTTAGGCTACCGTGAAGACGAACACCGTATTGGTTCCCGTATCCGTGACTGGGTAGTCGGTGCTCCCGAAACTGGTTTTGTCTTTCCTGCTTTCAGTGAAAGAAGTACTGATATTCATGCTGCCATGTTCTATACAAGAAACGCAAAGGAACCACACAATGAACTGATGGAAGATTTTCTTGGTTGTCCTGCTAAACGCACTGCAACGATCCAGAAGAGTGTATTTGAAACGCTTGTTCAAAATGCCATGGATGAATTTCCAGAAGCCAGTGATGCTACATTGATGGATTTGCAAAGTGACTTTCAAGAGCTTGTAGAAGAACAGGAAGCACAAGAAAGTGAGGATTCTGTTATCTTAAATCCTTCTTTATTAAAAAATCTTATGACAGAAAACGAAGTACCAGAGCCTGTTGTAAAGACCATTGAGGAAGCATATGAAAATGAATTTTCAGAAGAACCACCAGCCGTTGAATCATTGATTGACAAAAAAACCCTTACTACGAATGCAAAATTAAGGGAACAGTTGGCTCTTTCCAAAGAAATCGATGCCTTAAAAACAACTATTCAAGAAAAAAATGCGGTCATCGAGGAAAAGGATGCGGTAATTGAACAAAAAGATTTGGACTTACTGACTGCCAGTATCATGTCCGATAATGATGATGCTCCACTGCCAGATGGCCAGGTAGTTCTACGTGTCAGTGCAGAAAAGGCTGCTCAGATTAGTTCAAAAGTTGTTGATGGTCATTCCTGCTTGCTAATCCCCGTTGAAGGAAACGAGCATATTACCATAAATGGTTCGGATTTCCAATAAAAGCATTGTTTTCATAGGTTAAAAATCTATACTGCAAGGTTTAAAGTGAATATAAGAAAAAACGGAACATTTTTACATGTTCCGTTTTTTCTTATTCTTTTCCACAACACTGCTTATATTTCTTTCCACTTCCACATGGACACAAATCGTTTCTCCCGATTTTTTCTACAGTTCTATGATATGTCCCTTTTCCACCATGCACCATCTGTGGTCTTTCTTTCTGTTCTTTCACTCCGTTATAACTATTCTGTAATAAACTCTTTAGCTGTTCTTTTTCTGTTCCTTCTGCCACATACTGCATTAAAGCATCTACAGTTTCTTCTGTCTTCTTTTCTTTCTCTTTCTTTACCGCATCAATCAACTCTTTTATCAATGCATAACTATGTGGATATTCTTTTTCAATATAGGCAAATTCATCCTCATGCCCTTCATAATACTGGCAGATATACCAATCATTTGTCAACGCATCAATTTCCATTGTAATACGTGTACTATCCATTTTCTCCTCAGGTATCACATATGCCCTGTCATATCCTGCCTTTAAGGCTGTTTTTACAATAATGCTTATTTTACTATCGCCATAATAGGAATAGGATTCCATGGAAGCATATGCAGACGCTAATGTCTTTTGATACATCTCTTCTGTCAAGTATCCCTTTTTCTCAATATGTTCTACAAATTCCTTAAACAATGGACGATACCATGGATTTTCCATCAATTCACATAAACGAACCAATGTCTCCACCAAATATTCCTGCATAAGACTATTCATCTGAATACTATCTAAGAATTTATAATATGCTTCTAAATCCTTTTGATACATCTGATTACTGTCGTTTACATCCTTGCGAAGCAACCGAGGATAAATTCTGGCAAGAATAATCTTAACAGGTTCCATCTCTCTGTCATTTTGTTCCTTCAACATCTCCTGACAGATTTGTTCTACTTTATCGTAATCTTCTTCCTTTTCATAATCCAAAGCCTCTATAACACGTTTATGAAATTTTTCGGGAACGGATTGCAACAATTCCTCCCGTTTTTTTTCTTCAAAACGCTTATTCATTTCTTGTATATTCTGTCCCATCGTTTTTCCTCCTACTTTTATAAATTCCACGCATGAATGCTTTTCTAATTTAACGTAAACTCTATCCTTATTATACACATTTTAAAACATTTTGAAAGTACAATACGCAAATAGATACAGAAAAAGCCGCAATGTCCTTTTAAAAAAACATTGCAGCTCCTTATTTTACAATTTCAACCATTTATCAAAAGAACTTCTACTGTTCGTCGTGTAAATTTTCTTTTTTAATCATGACAATGACTTTACAGCGTTCTTCCTGTCGTTCCAATTCGTCCATTGCTATATCATTTGGTAATAAAAGTACCTCTCTGGCACCTGCACTTTTTAATATTTTTTTATAAGTATCGATTTGTATGTCTGGTAGTCGCTTTGCCAGCACCAAACCCATTCTCACTCCCGAAACATCGCCTGCCGCTTTCTTTATCAAGCTGACTAACAATTTTTCTGCTACCTCAACATTTTCTATCTTTCCTTCCTTTAAGGGAGAACACATCTGTATTTTTGCTTCCTCAAAGGACCCATGTGCCGCCTTATTTCCAACTGCAACGACTTCACCATCGTCCTTTTGTAATGCGATTACTGACTTTTCTTTTAAAATAATCCCCTTCTTAGGAACGGAAATCTCAATATCCATTGGTTCATAATTAAATTGTTGTTCCATTCTATAACATCCTCCTCATTTTCACCCAACCGTCCTATGGACATTAGCTGATACTTACATTGTAACAAGAAAAGGATAAGAAGTCCAGTATATGGAAATTTTACACACTCTCTCTTTTCAACAATTCCAATGCCTTTTCCAAAGAAAAGGATACACTTTTCTCTCGAACAACATTTCGCCCCAAATTACCAAACTGCTTTCGCTCTGTATAACTCTTTCCATTGATAGAAAAACCAAAACATACAGTTCCCACTGGTTTCTCCGCTGTTCCACCTCCTGGTCCTGCTGTCCCTGTCACCGAAAGTCCAATCTGTGCATTGTTTGCTCTGGCAATTCCTTCTGCCATCTCCCTTGCTGTTTCCTCACTAACAGCCCCGAATGCATTTAAGGTTTCTTCCTTCACTCCAAGATATTTCATTTTAGCTTCATTGGAATATGTCACAATACTTGCATCTAAAATTTGGGATGCATCTGCCACATCTACAATAGCTCCAGTCAATTTTCCACCCGTACAGGATTCTGCACAGGAAACATGATATCCTTTCTCAATTACATACATTACAAACTGCTCTGCTATTGTCATAACTATCACCTCTATTATTTTTCATTACCATGCACTACTTTTTTATTATAACAAAAAAGCCCTAAAACCTAGCAATCTAAGTTCTAAGACCTTAAAAGCGCGAGACGGGATTCGAACCCGCGACCCTCGCCTTGGCAAGGCGATACTCCACCACTGAGCCACTCGCGCTTATGCTAACTGTGTCAAGCACGTTTATCATTATATCTAATGTAAAAATAAATGTCAAGCATTTTTTTAGCAAAAATTATTACTTATCACTATCTATTCTTTCCTCACCGCTCCATACTCTTTTCTTGTTATTATAAAATATGCGGTTAATACCATTGTTCCCGTCAGTACCCATGATACTGGATATACACTCATTAGCATTGAAAAACTATGCTGCCATCTAAACACTGTATATAACCAGAAAATACGGAAGCAAACAGAACCTAATACAGTCAAAGACGCTGGTGCCATAGAATGTCCCAATCCTCTTAATACTCCTCCTGATATTTCATAGGTACCTGTAAGAAATTCAAGCATCATTACATGGTGCATTCTTATTAACGCAAACGACATAACAACCGTATTTACCGTATATAAACCGGTAAAAAATCTTCCCCATATCGTAAATACCGCACTCAATATAGCAGTAAGCAGCATTCCTTCTATCATACTGATACGAAAAAGCTTTTTACAACGGTCAATTTTCCTGGCACCAAAATTTTGACTGGTAAATGTGACGGCTGCCTGTGCAAATGCATTGATAATATAATAACAGAAATATTCAAAATTCAATCCAACAGAAGAACCCGATACAGCTTTATCTCCAAAACTATTAATTCCTGTCTGAATACATACATTTGAAATCGAAAATACACCACTTTGAATCGCCGCTGGCATCCCTACCTTTAAAACATGTATGAGATGTTTACCATGAATTTTAAGTTTTCTTGGATGTAATCGTATAAATTCTTCCTCTCTGCACAAAATGGATAATACAATAATTGCACTGATCGCATCCGCCACCGCAGTTGCGATTGCTACTCCTGCAACATCCAGATGAAAACCAACCACAAGTATAATATTCAATACTCCATTTGTTACTCCTGAAATAATCAGGCAATACATAGGTCTTCTGGTATCTCCCATACTACGAAGTATTGCTGCACCAAAATTATAGACAATTACAAAAGGTATTCCCATAAAATAAATACGCAGATAACATACTGCTAAATCCAACACCCCTTCCGGCGTTGAAATAAGCTCCAACAACGGTCTCGCTATCACCTGTCCTAGTAATAACATACAAATTCCAGATATTATGGCAAATGCTATCACCGTATGTAATACATCCTGAATCTCTTTCTTTTTCCCTTGTCCTATATATTTGGCAATAACCACGTTTGCACCAACTGTAAGTCCTACAAATATATTAATAAACAATGCTGTCACGGAGGAATTTGCTGATACTGCGGCCAATGCATCATCACCAGCAAATCTTCCCACCACTGCTACGTCCACTGAATTAAACAGCTGTTGCAAAATACTGCTCGCTGCCAATGGAAGTGCAAAAAATAAAATATTTTTTGCTAAAGAACCATTTAACATATCCATCTGATTTGATTTTCGTTTCCGTTCCACATCCATTTTATTTCTCATTTCCTCCTTTGTATCGATTCTCTTTTTCAAACTTTTCTATATTCTTTTTTCATTCACGACCACTATTGTACCACAATTTACGGAACTGTTGCATAATAAAAATAAATATCCCTTTTAATTTTGTAAACAATAAAGTAAAATAGGCACAAACTATTTATTTAAGACTTGCATTCTTTTCTAAAGAGTGCAAAAATAAAGCAAAGCGTACTTCACTTGCTCACTTATACAAATCAAAACTATGACAACTCTTCTATCAGTTGATGGTTGAATTGTTAGAAAACAATGGAGGTTTTTATGAAATACGAATTAGCTATATTTGATATGGATGGCACAATTTTAAACACACTGGAAGATTTAGCAGACAGCCTGAATGCTGCCCTTACTCATTTTTCCTATCCTACCCGTACGTTAGAAGAAGTGCGATGTTTTGTAGGAAATGGACTTATGAAATTATTGGAACGTGGTGTTCCCGCAAATACCTCTCCAGAAGACATACAAAAGGTATTCGACTATTTTATGCCTTACTATCAGGAGCACTGTGCAATCAAAACCAGACCCTATGACGGTATTTTGGACACCATTCAAAAAATCCGCAACGCAGGAATTAAAACGGCTGTAGTATCTAATAAAGCGGATGCCGCTGTGCAAGATTTATGCATTCAATATTTTCCAGGATTATTTGATTATGCCATCGGAGAAAAGAAAGGAAACGCAAGAAAACCTGCTCCTGATGCAGTAAACGAAACACTACAAGTTTTGAATTTCAAAAAAGAACAAGCCGTTTATATCGGAGATTCGGATGTAGACCTTGCAACCGCAAAAAATGCAGATTTAGATTGTATTGCTGTAGCATGGGGATTTCGAGATAAAACATTTTTAAAAGAACATGGTGCAACCTGTATTATTGATACACCAGAGCAACTGCCTGCATTGCTCGATCAGTAATCTATCCTTTTTATTAAAAAATGCCAATTCATAGGGAAGCTAAAAAATCCCCTATGAATTGACATAATCTACTGACTTTATAATAGAAATAAACTTTCTTTTATATATCGCATCTTAACACATTATGCACGCAAACATGCTTCTTTCATCTCTTTTACATATTTTGCGATTTCTGCTGGTGCGGCTTCTCCATGAGCTGCACACAATTTCACAATGGCAGAACCTACGATGACACCATCTGCCTGCTTTGCCATCTTTTCTGCCTGCTCTGGAGTAGAAATACCAAATCCAACTGCGCAAGGAATATCATTTACTTCCTTTACTTTCTTAACCATAGCACCAATGTCCGTAGTAATATTGGAACGCACACCAGTTACGCCAAGTGAAGATACACAGTATACAAATCCATTTGCCTCTTTGGCAATCATCGTAATACGTTCTTCTGAGGTAGGTGCAATCATAGAAATCAAATCTACATCATACTGTTTGCACACTGCATCAAACTCTTCTTTTTCCTCAAATGGAATATCTGGCAAAATAATGCCGTCAATGCCTACTTCCTGACAATTTTTCATAAACCGTTCTGCACCATAAGAAAATACTACATTGGCATAGGTCATAAATACCAATGGAATGGTTACCGTCTGACGCAATTCCTTTACCATTGCAAATACATCATCTGTTGTAATTTTATTTTTTAATGCACGGATGTTTGCCTCCTGAATGACAGGACCTTCTGCAGTAGGGTCAGAAAATGGAATACCCAATTCAATCAAGTCTGCTCCTGCCTGAACCATCTGGATAACAGCCTGCTTTGTAGTATCTAATGTAGGGTCTCCACAGGTAATAAAAGGAATAAATGCCTTTCCATTTTCAAATGCTTTCTTAATGTTACTCATATAAATCCTCCCCTCTGTAGCGGGCAATTGCTGCACAATCCTTGTCGCCACGTCCTGAAATATTGATTACCATAATCTCGTCTTTGCTCATTGTTTTTGCCATTTTCATTGCATGTGCCACAGCATGTGCACTTTCAATAGCAGGAATGATACCCTCAATTCTAGAAAGATATTCAAATGCTTCTACTGCTTCATCATCTGTAACTGCTACATATTCTGCTCTTCCTATGTCATGAAGATATGCATGTTCTGGTCCAATTCCCGGATAATCCAATCCTGCTGAAATAGAATACACTGGTGCAATCTGTCCATACTCATCCTGACAGAAGTAAGATTTCATACCATGGAAAATACCAAGCTTTCCTGTATTGATCGTAGCTGCTGTTTCAAAGGTATCAATACCTCGTCCTGCTGCTTCGCATCCAATCAAACGAACACCTTTATCTTCGATAAAATTGTAAAATGCCCCAATGGCATTGGAACCACCACCAACACAAGCTAATACCACATCTGGAAGGCGTCCTTCCTTTTCCAAAACCTGCTGTTTGATTTCCTTGCTGATAACAGCCTGAAAATCACGAACAATCGTTGGAAATGGATAAGGTCCCATAACAGAACCCAATACATAATGGGTATCTTCTATTCTGGCAGTCCATTCACGGAAGGTTTCTGAAACCGCATCTTTTAAAGTAGCAGTACCACTTTCTACGGGATGTACCTTTGCTCCAAGCAGACGCATACGATATACATTTAATGCCTGTCTTTCACAGTCTTCTTTTCCCATGAAAATTTCACATTCCATGCCCATCATAGCAGCTACCGTTGCCGTTGCCACACCATGCTGTCCTGCACCAGTCTCTGCAATGACTCTTGTTTTTCCCATTCGCTTTGCTAACAACATCTGACCAATTACGTTGTTGATTTTATGTGCTCCTGTATGATTTAGGTCTTCACGCTTTAAGTAAATCTTTGGTCCGCCTAAATCTTTTGTCATATGCTCTGCATAATACAAACGACTTGGGCGTCCTGCATACTCATTCAGCATCGTTTCTAATTCTTTATTAAACTCTGGATCATCTTTGTATTTTTTATATGCTTCCTCCAGTTCCAACATAGCATTCATCAATGTTTCCGGAATATACTGTCCACCGTGTATTCCAAATCTTCCTTTTGACATACTGTTACCTCCTGTTTTTTAATGGCATTTTTGGGTAAATCATGTTACAGGGCATTTCCCTATAAAGTAAAAAAAGCCTCCTATCCTACTTTCATAGGACAGGAGACATGATATACAAATCTCTTGCGGTACCACCTATCTTTATGCAAAACTGCATACACTTTGCTCGTGCAACATGACACGCTCTCCCTGTAACGTAGGAGTTACGTCGGACATTACTAAGTCGGCTTGTGACTGTTCTTTCCGCCCTTATGAGTCCATTCACAAAAAGTGGTCCTGCTATCTTCACACCAATCGATAACTCTCTGTATTTCCCATGCTCTCTGCTACTCTTCTCAATCATTGGTTTGTTCTTTATTAGAATACTCCTTCTATTCCAAAATGTCAATAGGAATAAATTTTTGTAACAGCCCAGCCGCAATGCCACTGTTGACATTCCATTTCTTTTATGCTATATTTACTTCAGTAGTCGTACTATGACAGTCGTAGTATGTCAGACGTAGCATATAGGGAGGTGAGTCTATGGTCAGTATTAGCAGTGACGTCATTCGTGGTTATAACGACACCATTATATTATTTTTGCTTATGAAAAAGCCTTCTTATGGCTATGAAATTTCCAAACAGATTCGACAGATTTCCGAGGAAAAATATGTAATCAAAGAGACTACTTTATATTCCGCTTTTACCAGAATGGAGAAAAACGGCTATGTAGAATCTTATCAGGACAGTAATAATGAAACAGGAAAACGAAGAACCTACTATCGCATTACAGAAGAAGGCAAACAGTATTATCAGTTAAAATGCGAAGAATGGAAAGTAACACAGGATGTTATACAACGTTTTATCTGTAGCAGCTCTGATGCGTAAATCCACAGAGTCAATGCTATTCGCAATCCGCTTCGCTGCTTGCTGTATGGTATACAAATATTCATTTGGATTGTGAGAATGCAAAACAATTCATTTTACATTAAGAAAGGGAGTATTTATATGGAAACGATTCAAACTTATCTGGAAAATATGTTTCGGACACTTCCAGCTACTGCAGAAGTGTTTCGAGCAAAAGATGAACTTTATCAAATGATGGAGGACAAATATTTAGAGTTAAAAAAAGAAGGAAAAAGTGAAAATGAAGCCATTGGTATTGTAATTTCTGAATTTGGAAATCTAAATGAAATTGCAGAGGATCTTGGCATAAAAGATATTGTTACATCAAAAGAAGAACACAAAGAGGCTGGAAGATTACTTTCTCTAGAAGAAATCAGACAATATTTTAAGAACAAAAAAACGAGTTCCTTCTTTCTGGCACTTGGTGTACTGCTTTGTATTGTATCTTGTATCGGTCCTATTATAGGAGATGCAATTGCAAACCAATCCAATACTATGGATGATAGTTTGCAAGCCATTGGTGTGATTGCTATGTTTCTTTGTATTGCAATTGCTGTCGGTTGTTTCCTTTATTCCGATGCA
This sequence comes from Clostridium sp. CAG:411, assembly GCA_000437275.1. Lineage (GTDB taxonomy): Bacteria > Bacillota > Clostridia > Lachnospirales > Lachnospiraceae > CAG-411. Next base: position 87,866 of record FR899724.1, read on the forward strand.
ATGCTGCAAAAATGGAAAACTTGGCAATTTGAACCATGTAGCATCCGTACAGAAACCGTCAGCTTTATTAAGGCAGAATACGAAACCGTACAAATGAAATATGCCCTGCTATTAACCCTTGGCATTGCGCTTTGTATCCTTTGCCCTGCTCCAGCTATACTGATTGATACAAGGAACCCCTCTTACTTTTGGGAAAATATGTCCGGCGCTTTTGTTTTACTGTTCGTTGGTTTCGGTGTATTTTTTATTGTTTATAGCCAAACGCAAAAATCTGCTTACCGTAAAATATTAAAATGGAATGGTACCTCAAATGGTGCTTATTATTCCACTCCAAAACACGACACTACTGTAGTTTATAAAAATCCCATCATAAATGTTATGATGTCTTTATACTGGACTACAATAACGTGTATTTATCTTTGTTGGAGTTTCTTGACTTTTGATTGGCATATTTCATGGATTATCTGGCCTGTTGCTGCTTTGGTATATTCCCTCCTTAAACTATTATTCCAATCGAACGAGAAACAGGAATAGGTGGTATAGAATTTGTAGGCACTGAAAGAATAGCAATAGGAAAGAGAGGATTTCATATTATGGGTAAAAAAATATACCTGACAATTCTATATATTATTACGATTTTCTGCATCGGATTTGGAATTTTTTATCACTTCTATGGAAATTTCACAAACTGGAACACGGGAAATGAAAAACAAGTAAAAATAGACAAAAGGGAACTTTCTGCATTTGAAAACTTAGACCTTGATTTAGACACTGCTGATATTACATTGAAACAGGAAGGTACTACTTATACTATTTCTTATGCATTTCAAAATAAAACAGAGCCAACGATATCCAATAAAGATGGTCTGTTAAAAATAAAACAAAAGACCAAAAAATTAGGCTTTTTTAAAAATATGAAGCATAAGAAAAAAGCACAGATCACAATTACAGTTCCTACCAATGCAACGTTTTCTTCCTTGGTTCTTTCTAATGATGTAGGAAGTGTAAAAATCGATTCGATACAGGCTCAAACGATGAAGCTCACCGGATCGGTAGGTGATTTGGACATAAAAAATTGTTCTGGAAAGGATTTTACTTGTGAAAATGATGTGGGCGATAGCAAAATAAATAACTGCTCTTTTACTAATATGAAAGTAATTGGAGACACGGGAAATATAAAATTGGAATCCTGCGTTTTTTCTACCTTAAATGGTAGCAATGACGTTGGTGATATAAAAGCCACAAAATGCGAAAACCTAACAGATTACAAGATAGATCTTACTACGGACCTTGGCTCCATTCGCGTAGGAAAGAAGAAGCAGGGAACCTCTTACCATTCCACTGGCTCAACTCAAAAATCTATTATTCTAAAAACCGATCTGGGAAATATAAAACTAGAGTAAGTAGTAGCCACAAAACAACAAAAAGAGTAGGCAGCAAATTGCTATTGAACTGTAACGCTGCTCTACTCTTTTATTTTTACTCTATAGAAAGGTACATCCTATAAAACCAAACACTCCGCAGGATTTGCACAGATGCATAGGAAGATGCTTCAAGCGGATATTCGCAAACCGCATCTGGCATGCAAAAAAGTGTAACGGACTTATCCAATTATTCTTAAGATAATGCTTCTGGTTTTTCTACTGCATAATCAGAAAAGCTTCCACTGCTTGCCGCATCACTATCCTTGGATGTTTCGCTATAATTACTTACCGTAACTTTCACTTTACTGTTTCCTTTCACCAAAGTATTTCCATCTTTATCTACAATCGTGACTTTATTTCCATTCTTGTCAACAATATTTCCTGCATTATAAAGATTTGTTACCGTACTATTTCCAGTTACTACCCATGTAGAATCCTTGCTAACGGAAAGATTGCAGGTTCCATCTCCACCATTTCCCACATTGCTTTCATCCTGTACAACCGCACCAGTTAATTTACTTCCATTTAGCATATAAAAGTTCAGATTACTAATGCTATCCCATAAAATGTCTCCTTCCATCTTCTGCTTACTTGCGGTAAAATTACAATCTGCTCCATTGCTTCCTGCACTTCCCCAACCTCTTGCATTGGAATTTCCTGTACATTTTAAGAAAAAGTCATTATCCTTTGCATATGTAATGTCTACATCCTCAATATAAAACGTAGATTCTGTATTGGTTGTGTAGAACATTCCACCGGCTTTTGCGGTCAGGCTACCTCCTACCATTTCAAAGGTACTGTTTCCTACCTCTGAATCTCCTGACATACTTTGATATAAGATTACATTCCACTTACAATCATTCTGCTCATTATCTCCCATATTTCCTGTCAGGTCACAATCGTAAAGTCTGAGGCTGTTTAATCCTTCTATACAAACTGCTTCCGAATGATTTGCCGTAAGTTTTGCCTTATTTACTGCAATATCTGCGGTACAATAAATAGCTGGAGAACCCGTTCCATTGGAAGTGTAGGTTCCTTGATCCACAACCATTGTACCACCGCCACGGTCACTTCGGATGGCTGCTGCCGATTCCCCTTGTGTGGTTGCAGTTACATTCCATGCATATAGGCTTCCACCACCAGCGGCGTGTAGCCCACCAGAAGTGTCCTGTTTTGTATTGATTGTGGTATCCGCTACATAAACTTTGCTATCTCCATAGGCAAATACGCCAGCTCCTCCAGCCGCATCTGTATCAATAGAGGTATTGGATACATAGGTTGTTCCACCAGTTCCCAATACGGCTGCACCAACACCATAAAAGCTGGAATTGTCTCCACCAGTGCTATCTGATGAATTTCTCTTAACTTTTGCATCAGAAACGGACACCGTTCCATCTTTTACCAATATGGCATTTTCATCTGTTCCTGTAGAAGAAACGGTTTCACCTTTTATTGTACTATCCTCGCTGTATTCTTTCTCTGCCGTATAGGAAACATTGCTGCTTTGTCCACCCATATCAGGCGCTCCTCCAGTATTTTCAGCCGAGCTTACTTCCATATCCAAAATGGTCACTTCTGTAACTTTACCCTTTTTATCAATGGTCAAACGTACTACATCTCCCACTGCTAAAGTTGCTCCTTTTTTGTCTTCCTCCTTTATGGTAGTCTTGCTACTCATATGAACAGTAGCAACCGTATCACTTTCTATAAACTGCTCCTTTGAACTACCCATACCACCTGGTGCATTTCCATTGCCTCCCTGTGGTGCATTATTCTTAGAATTTGACGCCTGTTCACTTGGGTTCTGACTCTTCGTACTATCGGTATTATCCTTGTCTTGTTTCTCTGTCGTTTCTCCATTGGCTGCCTGCTCACCACTTGGTTTTTCCGGCATCTGCTGTTCTGTCTTATTCTGTGTATCTGACTTTTCTGTAGAGTCTCCACTTGTTCCGTTTGCACTTTCTGACTTTTCTGAAGCCTCTCCATCTGTTCCACTTGCATTTTCCGGTTTTTCTGGTACCTGTCCATCCATTCCGCTTGCATTTCCTGGTTTCTCTGGTGCATTTCCACCAGCACCCTGTCCATTTCCAGGTGCCATTCCCATACCAGAAGAACCAGAAGAACCAGAAGAAGAAATTGCCCCCATCGTAACCGTAACTACATTTCCATCTACACTTGCCACTTCTGCTACTACTGTTGTGTCTGAAAGTTCTACACCTTCTGATTTACTTGCACAACCACTAACACTTGTAAGCATTGTAGCTGTCACCATCATCGCCATTGTTTTTTTTATCCATGCCTTATTTCTCATAAAAATCATCTCCTATTCCCTATTTCAATTCATTAAATTTCAGTTTCTAAGTAACATCCTTTGCTTGTTGAAAACAGTATATACTATTTTTTACTTCCTTGGGGGATTTTCACAAAAGCTACATAAACAATTCAGAAGCTGGACACAAATAGACAAAAATAAGCCCCCACTTTAAATTTGTTGCATTTTTGCCGATACAATATAATATATTTATTTGTAAAAGACACATATATTTACATAGGAGGAGAGGGGATATTTATGGATTACCAAACAATGCAACGCTTCGAATCACTGATTCGAACCAAGCAATTATCACAAAATGAAAGAGAAGAACACAGGTTAAAATTATTTTCTTTCTTACTTCCAGCATTGATAGAATGCGAAAAAAAGTTTTCTTTCTTGCAACTGGCAAATCCTATTACATTGGAAGAACGTGCCACAGATATTACTAAGGCACTTATGGCGGCTGATGAAGATTCGCAGCTAATAGATTGTATCATGCAGCTAAAAGAAACTGCACCTCAACTATTTTCTCATTCTGTTGAAGTTTGCTATATTTCTATGTTTATTATGGAGCAGGAAAAAAAATTAATAACCGCTTCCGTACGTCAGTTAAAATTGTACTATAAAGATGTACTCCATCTTGGAATTGCAGGGATTTTACATGATATTGGAAAATTCAATCCGAATAATAACACAATCATTGAGCGAAAAGAAACGATGACTGCTCTGGAAAAGCAACAATACCGAGGTCATGTAATTAATAGCAATGGCCTGTTAAAAAAGAAGAAACTGGAGCCTTCTATTGCACAGGGAATTTTACAACATCATGAAACTTGCGATGGACATGGTTTTCCACTCAATCTACATGACAGTAACATTAGTGAAACCGGTAAAATGCTTGCAATCGCTGATTTTTATGCCCATTGGATGGAGCAATCTGATCTGCCAGACAGAACAGACCCTTTTGCAGTTGCTTATATTTTAAATGCCAAAAGCAACCTTTACGATATCAATCTTATAAAAAAGTTTTGCACTGGATTTTTAACCAATCTAGTTGGAAAAAAAGTTCTGCTAAGTGATCAGACTGAAGCAATCTTTTTAAGTCTCAACGAAAAGCATCCAAGGAAGTCGCAGGTTGAAATACAAGGAAAACAATATAATTTAGAAAAAGAAACTACATTAGAAATCATGAAAGTCATTTCCTAAAATGGCTTTCCTTTCTATTTACCAGACAATAAACCAAAACTTTCTGCTTGCATGAAAATTCTACCAACCAAACCATCTTGATTCGTTGTACAAAATAATATTTTTTCATTACATTCACTCATTTAGCAAACCTATATTTTGGGAAGGGGATTTTAATATGAAGCATTCATTAGGAAAAGTAGCTATGAAAGTATCCTTTGTCAGTATTTTTTGCAATGTTTTCCTGTTCCTTTTTAAACTCTTAGCAGGTATTCTTGCACATTCTGGAGCCATGATTAGTGATGCCATTCATTCTGCGTCTGATGTATTCAGCACATTTGTGGTTATCATTGGTATTAAACTGGCAAGCAAGGATTCCGACAAAGAACATCCCTATGGACACGAACGAATGGAATGTGTTGCTGCCATTATACTTGCTACAATCTTAGCGGTTACTGGTCTTGGTATTGGTCTATCTGCTGTTGAAACCATTCACAATGCTGAAACAAATAAAATTACCATTCCCGGACAATTGGCTCTTATGGCAGCAATCGTATCCATTTTGGTAAAAGAAGCTATGTTTTGGTATACAAAAATCAATGCAAAACTAATCGATTCCAGTGCTCTTATGGCAGATGCCTGGCATCACCGTTCGGATGCATTGTCTTCTGTGGGTGCATTAATCGGTATTAGTGGCGCCCGCATGGGGCTTGCTGTATTAGACCCTATTGCCAGTATTGTTATCTGCCTCTTCATCTGGAAAGCCGCCTACGATATTTTCAAGGATGCCATCAACAAAATGCTTGATACTGCCTGTGAAGATGCCGTAGAACAGGAAATGCGCACTGTTGCATTAGCACAACCAGGAGTAGAGGGCATTGACCTACTTCACACACGCGTATTTGGAAACAAAATTTATGTAGATATGGAAATTTGTGCAGATGGGCAGAAAACCCTTTTAGAAACTCATCAAATTGCAGAACAGGTACATGATGCCATTGAACAGCAATTTCCTAAAGTGAAACATATTATGATACATGTAAATCCTGTGGAAAACAAATCCTATCTTGATAAGTAAAACAGAAATAAAATTGTGTTATATACTGTTTAACGCACTAAAAAGTATCAGATGTAAACATCCTCCACTACCTTTTAGTGCGCTATTTCCAGATTGCCATCTCTCAAAACGGGTGGATGAGAGAATAGCCTACAAGAAATTTATCTTTCTTGTGTTCATTTTGTTTTGTACATAATTGCAGCAATACCTTAGTACTACTAACAATTACTACGTTTCGTCCTTCTACCTCTATTTGCTCTTTGTTACTCAGGGAATATGAATATTTTTTCGCCAGCTTACATCATCATTCCCTTTTATTTTTCTAGTTTTCCTGTGAACAATGCACCTCCCTTTCTTCTGTATTTTAGCTTTTACTTCCCACACCTTATTTACTCTAAGGTTTTCCAAAACATGTCACATAAATTGAAATCTACTCAAAAATCAATTTACAACCAGCAGACTTTTTTAAGTATCTTAACAGAATAAACATACACCCTTTCTATATATGTCCTTCTGCTATTGATTTTTCTGTCGCATGTCTTGATGTTCAAACTATATCGCTTTCTGTTTTAAATTTCAATACTCCTTGCAGAATCGGATAAAATCTTGCAGATTTTGACACTTTTTTACCGCAATTTGCCAACTATTGGTAGTTTTTTCTTTTCAATTTTCTCGATTAATTGTTACTTTTTTCTTCAAATTTTCTAATTATGCCCTCGCATTTTTTAATCTCTTTTTCGAATTCACTAAATCTTTTTTGGCTATCCTTAGTAAAATGATACGTAGCTTTTTAAAAAAATTTTCCATCTTCTTGTATTTGTAGATTTCAATATCCTTAATGCCATATCTGACATTTCTGCATAATATATAAATACATACAACTCTATGCAGGGAGGTTTATTATGAACTGTCCAAATAATAAATCAAGAAATTGCTGTAATGGTTGCGGAGCCTGTGGCACTTATGTAACCATTCAAGGACCACCAGGACCTATGGGACCAGAAGTGCCAAGAGGAGAGCAAGGACCTGCAGGAATACAAGGTCCTAAAGGGGACAGAGGCGATACTGGGCCTCAAGGCGAAAAAGGCGACACTGGCGAACAGGGGGAGCAAGGAATTCAAGGCCCTAAGGGGGATACTGGCGAAACACCAGCAATCATGGTTGTAGAGGATACCCCTCTCAGCTATAAACTGAATTTTAAAACTTCTGCCGAGGATATCACAACTCCAAACTTGTTTAAATCTCTCGATGAATATCATGTAGACCTCTCGGTCTCAGGCAGCACACTAAATATTCCTTTAGGAAACTTAATCCTAACTTACCAGAATACTTCCTCCACATCGGTTCGGATTAGTGTAGCTGCAAAAGATACGGCTACACCTGTTCTTACTGACATGCGCCGTACTACTATTTACAATGCCGCCTCCGTTGAATCACAACCTTATAATGATACCACCGTATCTACACGAACGGTACTTGATGATTTGATGTACACCCAATCACAAGAATCCCACAGTATGCTAATCCGCCAACAGGACCCCGCAACAAAACTCTGGTCGTTGTGCGAAATCCATTCATTTATTTCTAATGGTGGTGCAAGAACCTCTATCTGGGTACAATGGAGTGAAGTAAATGTCAACTATGAGGCACCTTCTGTATAAAGTCAAGGATATTCGCAATCCACTTCGCTACTTGCTCATATAAAAGTGGCACTACGTGCCTTACGAGGTACGGGGCTTGAACCCCGCACCTCGTGCAAGAAAACCCACCG
>FR899724.1:95630-108849 GCA_000437275.1 Clostridium sp. CAG:411
AGAACCCCCCCCGCCTAAAGGCAGTGGGTTTTCTTGTCCTTTTATAAACTTATAATGTAAGTGGGGGCTAATTATTAAATCCCCCTCCATACGCTTCCACACTCAGCAGTTCTTTCATTTTTTATACTAGCAAATAATAGCCAAGCATGGGGGTATCCCGCTTGGCTATTGTTTTTCTTAAAAAGATTTGTCCAATACTCCAATCACACACCTTCATCCATCCCAATTCTTTGCTATAAAAAATGACTGTCTATATAAAATTTTTCTCATATAAACAGCCATTTAACATTTAATATTATAAAATTATAATTAAAAAGAGAGCCAGACGCTACCAATCGACCTTCTCCTTCAGCTCGCTCTCTTGGGCGTTCCTTGCATGAGTCATTCGTAATCTGCTCTCGTCGTCCCTTCGGTCCTAGACAGCAGAACGACCTTCTCCGCAGTAGAACGTTTCCAATCGACCTTCGCCTTTGGCTCGCTCTCTTGGACGTTCCTTGCATGAGTCATTCGTAATCTGCTCTCGTCGTCCCTTCGGTCCTAGACAGCAGAACGACTGACTCAACATGATAGCTATTCCCAAACATGTCGCATCCCCTAACTTTTTTTAGTTCATATCCATTTTCGCAGAGGATTTTAAGGTCACGGGCAAGGGTCGCTGGGTCACAGCTTACATATACGATTTTTTGCGGTTTCATTTGTAATACGGTATTTAATAATGCTGGATCGCATCCTTTTCTCGGTGGGTCTACTACAATGACATCTGCTGCCATCGTTCCTGCACTTTCTTTGTATTTCTGTGGCAATACCTCTTCTGCTGCTCCAACAAAAAATTCCGCATTGGTTATGCCATTTATTTTTGCATTTTGTTTTGCATCTTCGATTGCCTGTGGCACAATCTCTACACCGTAAACCTGTTTTGCTTTTTGTGCCAAAAACAGAGAAATCGTTCCAATTCCACAATACAAATCCCACACAATTTCATTTCCTTTTAAATCGGCATAGTCTAATGCAGTCTGATAAAGTTTGGTTGTCTGCACTGGATTTACCTGATAAAAGGATAGAGGGGAAATCTGATACTTAATATCTCCAATGTAATCCTCAATATAATCCTGTCCCCACAAAGTAATACATTTATCCCCCAAAATACGATTTGTCTTTTCTTTATTCACATTGATACTGATACTTGTCATACCTGGAATTTCCTTTAACTTTTCAACTAACACTTCGGATTTTGGAATACGGTCCCCATTTACAATTAGACAAACCATAATTTCTTTTGTTTTAAATCCCACTCTTGTCAATATATGACGAACCAATCCTGTATGACTGGTTTCATTATAAGGTTTTACATGACATTCCTTCATATATTCTTTTACAATGGCAAGCAATTTGTCATTTTCCTTCGCCTGTATCGCACAATGACTGGTATCAATAATCGTATGTGTACGCCCTGCATAGAAACCAGTAATAATAGTACCATTTTTATCATATCCTACTGGAAACTGTGCCTTATTTCGGTAATAAAATGGTTCCTCCATCCCCATAATAGGCTCCATAGGAATCTCAGTAAAACCTCCGATACGCTGTAGGCAACTTTCAATCTTTTTTTGCTTATACGCTAATTGTGCTTCATAACTTAAATGTTGTAACTGACAGCCACCGCAGGCTTTAGCAACAGGACAGACTGGCTCCACGCGGTCTGGCGATGCCTCCAAAATTTCTAGTATTCTGGCATATCCATAGGTCTTTTTTGTTTTCATAATGGAAACACGCACCTTGTCCCCAACAATCGCATCCTTAATAAATAACGTATAACCATCCAGCTTTGCAACCCCTGCTCCCTCCGCAGTCAAATCTTCTATTTCTACTACAAATTCCTGATTTTTACTAATTGTTTTTCCATCAAATGTAACACATTTTTTCATTGCTCTTATATACACCTTTCTGTTGTTTATCCTTTTGCGGCTATGCCTTTACCTATTGATGCGTATTGCATACCTTTGTAATAATCTTCCCTACGCGTCTGTGCGCATCCCCGCAGAGCGTTTTTTCTTTATAAAGTCAATGCTATTCGCAATTCACTCTGCTACTTACTCATATAAAAACGGCACTGCGCGCCTTATAAGGTACGGGGCTTGACCCACGCACCTTGTGCAAGAGTACCCGCCGCCTAAAGGCAGTGGGTTTTCTTGCTCTTTTATACACTTTTCTATGGAGAAAAAAAACGGGAAGCTGCCTCCCCGTTTAGCCATTTTCAATTGTTGTAAAACAACATTCTAATCAATGAAGGCACATGCCCTTGTTAATATTTCAACGCTCACCTAGTAAAGTTTTCTATTTTCCTGTTCTTCTAAGATTCGTATCCAATGTTCTTTGGAAACCAAGCCAATCTAAATTTTCCTCATCACCCGACATCAGTTCAATTAATGTCTGGAATTTAGCATCTGCATTGTCTGCAAAGTTTAATGCAAAGGCTTCTACAAGAGCTGGCTTCTTTGGAGAACCATATTCTAACTCGCCATGATGTGCCAAAATACAATGCACAAGCTCTCTCTTTAATCGTTCTGGAAAACCTTCAATTTTATCACAGGAATTTTCCACCAAATGTGCTCCTATGTAAATATGCCCTAATAACTGTCCTGCATCTGTATAATCATTTTCTGGGAAAGATGATAACTCTATAATTTTTCCCATATCATGAAACATCGCTGCTGTAAGAAGTAAATCACGATTTAGAATAGGATAACTTTTGGCAAAGAAGTCACACATTCTTGTAACCCCAAGAGTATGTTCCAACAAACCGCCCATAAATCCATGATGCACACTTTTAGCAGCAGAATGCATACGAAACTCTTTTTGGAATTTTTCATCCTGCTTAAAATAATTCTCCAATAACTCTCGTAAATGTGGTTCCTCAATTGTTGCGATATAATCCAACAATTCCTGATACATCTGTTCTACATTTTTTTTCGTACATGGCATGTAATCCGCTGGATCATACTCATCCTCTCCACATTTTCTGATACGTTCAATGTTTAACTGCAAATTTCCCTGAAAACTTGTCACACGACCAGATACATTTATATAGTCTAAACTGGAAAATTCATCAATTCCACCAGACATTACGTTCCAAACTTTTCCATCCAAATTTCCTGTCTTATCTTGCAATGTCAAAGAAAAATATGGCTTTCCTGCTTTGGTTGTCAGTTCCTGCTTTTTTCTACAAAAATACACTTCATTAATAACCATATCTTCACGTAAATCTTCAATATATCTCATTCTTCATACCATCCATCAGCATACCGCCAATGGAACAGACACATCAACACAATGTTTGTCTGTAAACTTCCTTTCTTTTTTTATAACAATTTGTATACCGCAACATATTTCTACTCTTTATATTTTTAACTATTCACATAGAAGAATTATCTTGCTTCCAACTTTATTTTTCTTTTCTTTTCTATCGGATTTTGAAAAGGATTCTTTAAAACGGTAACTGTCACCTTTTCACCAACCTGATATTTTTGAATACATTCATAAAAATTTAAAATAGAAGTAATCTTTTCACCTTCTACTGCTGAAATGACATCTCCTACCAACACGCCTGCTTTATAGGCTGGTGAATTTTCAGCCACAGCAGTCACATAAATGCCGCCTCGCACGCTATGATTCGCCAAAATTTTTTCTGGAATCTCTTCTGCTGTAATTCCAGCATACGTCATTTTTTCTTTATTTAATATACTTTCCACTAACTGTTTTAATTTGCCAATACCATAAAACGTGCAGTTCTCGGTTGTATCACTTTGTCGGTTTATCATACCTAATAATTCACCGTAGGCATTACAGATAATACCATTTCCATCACTGTGATAACCCATATTGGTAGTATACACATCCAACTGATAATCCTCAATACTTTTTTCCGTTTCCTGTCCAGATACATAACCATATTCAACGGAATACAATGCACCGTTTGGACTTCCAAATGCAAATATCATACTTCCTACAGATAACTCTCCAGAATCGCCAAACGAAATGACTTTCATCTGCTCTTTTATTTTCGCTGATAAGTTATCCAATGGTACTGCCACAATAGCTAAGTCTGCCCTAGTATCTGCTCCATACAGACTTCCTTCGATATCCGTTCCATCAAAAAAGCGAACTACAACTTCATCTGCCTGCAACTTGCTATAATTCGTCAATACCATAATATTACTCTTTGTTTTTGCTATGATAGTTCCTGTTATCTGTCCCTGTTCATTATACTGCTCTTTTTGCTTTCCACTGCTATAATTAGAAACTCCAACAATTGATTTCTCACATTGATTTTCTAATGCTTCTAGTTGATTGTAAAAGTCCTGCATTTCTGCGAAACCAAAGGTGTCTTTCTTGTCTTTTACCTTACTGGACTTCTCTTTGTCCGTTTCCTCTGGCTGTGTCGTAGGATGTGCAGATATCTGCAATGTAATCTTTTCTGGTTGATTTTGTTGCTTTATGGCAATATTCCTTGCACATTGTACAACACTAAATGCGACTCCCGCACTTAATCCAAAACATAATCCACACAAAGTTGCCTTCTTCGCCAGCGCAACTCTCTCTCTCCGTGGCTTCTTACTCTCCATAAACTCTTCTTCCATAAAAGAAAATTCTTCATCCTCTATCATAATGTTCCTCCATGATTATCTGTTCAAAAGAATAATACCCTATAAGCAATGTCCTTTGCTCAAAAGCCTCTCAAGCATTATAGCAAACAGATATGAATGAAGTATGAATGAACAGTAAAAGTTTGCTATCAGATTGTATCAAAATATAAATTTACAACGTATCTACTCTAGCATTATCCCAAACATAAGTCAAGTAAAGTCCCTTATATGTACACTTGTCAGGTCTGGTCGGTGTCGAAACTACCATCTGCAATCAATTTTTATCCTTTTTTCAAAAGTTATTCACACATTTTCCCTATTAATCCAACAGGTTATCCACATATTTATCCACACAATCAACAGACTTTTTCACTTAGGCACGCCTTTACAAATGCCCATAAAATCTTTCTACTATTTTCATCCTTTTGAAAAGAAAATTCCGGATGCCACTGCACTCCCCATACAAATTTCTTATCTGGTGCATATACTCCTTCTATTATTTGATCCTCTGCATATGCCATAGGTAGTAAATGTGGTGAAATTTTCTTTATTGCCTGATGATGATAACTATTCACCATCAATTTTTTTGTATTTAAAATGTCATATAAAGGAGATCCCTCTTCAATCTCTACTCCATGTACAGGTACATCATATGGTGGTTTTTGATGATGCTCAATCCCAGAAGGATACTGCGTTTCCAAATCCTGATAGAGCGTACCGCCAAGACTGGCATTGATAAACTGTATACCTCTGCAAATACCTAAAATCGGTTTATCCAACTCATACACTCTAGAAAAAAGTCTCTCTTCCATTTCATCCCTATCCTTGTTGGTTTCTCCACAACAATCCAGTTTTTCCTCGCCATATCTTTCTGGTGATACATCCTGTCCACCCGAAAATAAAAATCCATCATAGAATTCTGCAATTTGAGCAAGCATTGCTTCATCTGTCGTCAACGGAAGCATAACAGGAATAGCCCCTTCCTGCTTCAAACCATCCATATATCCTGGTAACATCCACAAACTATCTCGTTCTGTATCTACTAATGGCATAATACCTATCATTGGTCTCTTCATTTTCTCATTCTCCTGTCTACTAAAGTGTCTTTACGATTTATCCTCACAATTATTGATTACACTATCTACGTCTTTTTGCGTAAGTTTTCGTTCCTCAGTAAGAGCAATTTTCAATAATTCCTGATACACCTGTCGTCGTTTTTCCACCTCTGCAATTTTTTTCTTCACCTGTGGGCGAATCGCACCTAAAAAATCATTTGCTTCTTCTAATTGTTCTGTCATTTCTAATGCCGTTTTTTTCTTTATATATTGCGCTACTACTGGTGCTTTTCCACCACTGGAACAGGCCACAACAACGTCTCCTCTTTTCGTATAAGCCGGGAAGAAAAAGCTACTTTCCTTCGGAATATTCACCACATTAACTAACACATTTTTTTCTTTTGCATCCTTTGCAATATTATGGTTCACGTTCTGATTATCTGTAGCAGCAATTACTAAAACTGCTGTCTCTAAATCTTTCTTCTCATATTCCCTTTCTTCCCATGTAACACCCTCTAATTGTTTGATTTCTTTGGAAACAGATGGGGCAACCACAAAAACATTTCCCCCAAACGCTAACAATGTCTTTATCTTTCGCAAGGCAACCTTACCTCCACCTGCTACCACACATCGTTTTTCCGTAATATCCATAAAAATTGGAATTTGTGCCATACTTTCTCCTTTATTAATATTTTCTCAAATGCAAAGAAATGTTTATTCACACTATGACCACTTACAAACTAAGAGCCTTTGAAGCAATGTCATTTATGCCTCATCTTCTCTTTTTTCCTGCTCCTCCCGATCAATAAACATCAGAATAAATGCAGCTAACAAAATACCTGCACTAATCATAATCGTCTTTTCTGCAAATATCCCAATACCTATATTTCCAATAATTGCCCCTCCAATGAAGCAGGCAATAATTCCGAAATAGAGCAGTCCATTATATAAATTCTTTTTATTCTTTCGATTCATATAATCGCACATATTTTGAGTAGCACTCCGCAAATTTCCAATACACATGGTAGTTGCAATACCCCTTCCATGAATCTTTCGAAATGCCTCTACCTGTATTCCACAAGCTAAAGAAGTTAAACTGTTTGCCAGCAGATTATAGCGTAATGGTATCCAGCTCACACTAAATAGAATGATTGCTTCTATCAATACAGCGACCTGACGCCAATGCAATTTTTTACTAAATTTCATACGCACAATATCGGATAACATGATACCAACTGTAAATGCCAGAATCGGGCAAAAATAGTGCAATGCCTGTGCAAATTTTCCTTCGGATATATACACACCAAATAGCAGCATATTTCCCGTCTGTGCATTCGCAAAGACTTCTCCTCTCATAATGTACGAATAGGCATCCATCATTCCCCCTGAAATAGCAAGCAAAATACCTAATTCAATTGATTCTGATGTTTGTTTTGCCTTCATTGTAACTCATTTCTCCTTTTTCTTTTTGTGACTTTTCTAAGCCCTGCATTTACGGATTGTTCCGCTCTTTGCACTAACACAATTTCTATACAATTCCGGATTATCGTAAATTGTATGATAATATCCTGGTTGCAATAACTTTTTTATAGAAAAACCTTCTAATCCTACCTTCACTCTATTGGGCATAATAAATCCCAAAAAAGGCGGCATATAGGTTACTATATCGTTGACATTTGCAAAATTCCAACCTTCCTTATAGATGCTGTTTAAATATTGTTTCATCTGACACCTGTTAAAAAAAGTGTATTTAAAAGGGCGGACGCTTCCAAAGGTATATAAATACGGACACACACCGAAATTGTAATTCAAATCCTGACAGCAAAGAATGGCTTGTGCGGAACCTAAAGACCAACCGATAATCTCGGTTTCTGCGGTTTGATATTTCTTATGCAAACGACTCCATTCTAACCGAATTTCGTTTTTAATACTTCGATACATATTCGCCCATCCATGATGTGCTCGAAGACATAGCATTTGTCCCTCAAAATAAAATGCATCATAATATTTATCCGTAAATTCCACGATATTCGCAATCCAATCAGAGAAACCATTGGTTTTCTGGAAATTAATCTGAATGACATCCCGCTCTTTTTCATAATGGATTTCATAATTCATTTCATGTTGAAATCGAAACAGTTTTTCCAAACCTGTACATTGATAGATGACTGCCTTGTAATGTAATTCTTTGCTTGCCTTCCCAGTATGATTATAATCTTCGCTATTATCAATAAAATACTGTTCAAAATCCAATCTACGATATGCCATATCTATGCTCCGGCTTTTCTTACAATATATGCCTCTACAAAAAAAGACGGAACCATTCAACCAGTATTGTTTCGAACATACCAAAATATATAAAAACAAAACCTTGAACAAGATACTTTTTCTAATCTTCCCACGGGCGAATACGATAGGTTACCGCAAGCTTTTCACAAATCTGCCTGCATTGCTCCTCCTCCTCTTTGGAAAGAGTAGTATCTACCGTTGACAATACTACATTTGGCACATATTTTTTGGCTTCTCTTGCAAAATCTAACATAGCACCGTAGGCTTTGTCGCCATAGATACTGCGCACCATTTCATTATATTTTTCCTCATTCGGCGTATTTAAACTAATAGAAATAGTATCAACCAGTCCCTTCAGTTCTGGTGCTACATCACGTCCATTGATTAAATTGGCTTGTCCATTTGTGTTGATACGAATTGGCTTTTGATAGTTTTCCTTCACAAATGTAGCCACTTCAAGCAATAGATCCATTCGTTCTGTCGGTTCTCCAAATCCGCAAAATACAACTTCCTCATACTGGCTCATATCTTCCTTCGCAAATGCATCCTTCACTTCCTGTAAAGTCGGCTCATGATCCAACCATAAAGAATCTGATTCTTCCATATGGTCCCTATTTTGCCTTAAACAAAATACACATGAACAAGAACAGCGATTTGTCAGATTCACATATAAATTATTGTGTACTTTATATACAATCGTCATTGCCTTTTTCATCTAAATTCTCCTCACTTCTTTTTTAGGTACTTGCAAAACGCAATTTACTCTGAGACTTTTTGTACAGAACTTACCTATTCCTATTTTTTCAATGTGTGTAATACTTCTTCAAAACAAACTCCATCTGTAGTAGGAATCCCCAACTCGATGGAACGTAAAATACATTTTTTTATGAAAGTAGACGCTTTCTTTACCGATGTATAAAAGTCCACTCCATTTACTGCATCTGCCGCAATGATGGCTGTAAAGATATCCCCCGTTCCAGAACGTTCCGTTCCTACTTTATGGGTCTTTACAATCGCTGGCTCTTTCCCTTTTTCATAGCACAGATTGCAAATATAACTTTTCTGAGAAAAACCAGTAATCACTACTTTTTCCGGTCCTTTCTCTAACAATTTTTCTGCCAATTGCACCAACTCTGCTACTTTCCAGTCTTCTTTGTATGGCGTTTCTGTGAGAATACACGCCTCCGTCAAATTTGGTGTCAAAATATCTGCATATTCGATTAACTCTTTCATTCGCTGACACATCTCTTGTGTATAGGTTGGATATGGTTCCCCATAATCCCCAATCACAGGGTCGATAATAGCCAAGGTGTCCTTTGTTTTAAACAGTTTCATAAAATGTCCCACAATCTGAATTTGATCTGCGGACCCTAAAAAACCTGTACAGATTCCATTAAAGGTTAAGTTAAGTTTCTTCCATTCTTCCATATACGGTTCCATGTTCTCCGTAAAATCTCTATAAAAAAAAGAAGCATATCCTGTATGATTGGAAAATATAGAGGTTGGCAATGGACAACACTGAATCCGCAATGTAGAAATAACAGGAAGTGCAACAGCAATAGAACAGCGTCCAAATCCCGACATATCATTGATTACTGCTATTTTTTTCTGGTTATTGTGGGATATGTCCTTTTGTAAACTGCTATCCTTTGTATTCTCATTCTTTGTCATGATGAGCCTCCTCAAACTTGCTTTCATTATTGTGTATTATAGCAAAATGCCAAAAGAGGTGCAACCATCCTGCGTTACACCCCTTTTCAAATAGTTTTCTTCTTTTTCGTTTTTGAATATATTGGTCATACATTTTATTTTTTCATGTAAGACACCCTTTAAATTTCTTTTTTTACTTTTCCAAACGTACCAAAAATAGCCCATACAAGACTCATTCCCAAAGCAATAGCAACGGCGAAAATAGCAGTTTCTAGTCCATAGGAATGTACCAAATCCCAATCCTCTCTTACAAAGGCACTCATTGTATAAAACAAACTACTTCCCGGTACAAGGGAAATAACGGCTATGATAAGATACAATGTTGTCGGTGCCCGCTGTATTCTAGCTAACACCTCTGCATACAAGGCTCCACTGGCACTAGCTAAAAATACGGGAATAAATCCATTTTTTATATAGATACTGCAAATCATATATACCAAATAGGTGCATACACCTCCCAAAGCAGCACGCAAGTAATGTCTGCTTTGCAGATGAAATAACATTCCAAAACCAATGCATCCGATAAAAACACTAAGCAATTGTATCATATTCTACCTCCTGTTCTGTTCCAATGCCGTTTCCTTAATTCTTGAACTTTTACGAAAGAGTGACAATACCAACATAGCTTTCAAAAAAACGCTTTCGCTTGGACTTAAGTAAATGAAATTGGTTCTGTTCTATAATCCTAGCTCTACAAGAGTTTTAGTCTTTTTTCAACCATCTTCTTTTCCCATACCAATGCCTTGACGGTATGAAAATGCTACTCTGCACTCAAAGAGAAAAGGACAACCAGATTGCGGTCATAAATCCACATGCCAATGCCCCCGCCCACAAAAGACTTTCCGCCAAGCGAAGGAAACCTGAAATCGTATCTCCCACTAGAATATCACGCACAGAGTTTGTCATCGCTAAGCCTGGAATCAACAACATAATATCTCCAATCATAATATAATCTAAATGAAGGAAGGGAACACATTTGGTAACAACCGATATTCCGATTCCAATTACAAACGAACAGAACAATTGAAATACCGCCATGTTCGTACAATATTTTTGAACATACCTTTGCAACAAGCAAATAAAAATGGCAAACACCATAGAAAATAGTCCGTCCAGCAAACTGCCACCAAAAAACACCGAAAAACTTGCCGCACTTAACATTGCGCCAAGCAAATACTTTTTAAAAGAATAGGGCTGATTCTTTATTTCTTGTATTTTTTCCTGAAGTTCTGCAACTTTCATTGGTTCCTGGCAACATTTTCTACTAAGTGCATTTAATTGCTCTAATTTTGTAAAATCATTGCCAATCGGTTTACGGATACGACGAGTAAGTGTGATTTCCTCTCCATCCTTATGAAGCATAGTTACCACCATACTGGTTGTAATCACAAACACATTCATCCCCTTTGCTCCATATGCTCTTCCCATTCGTTCCAGCGTATCCTCCACTCGATTGACTTCCCCACCGTATTCCAATAATGCCTGTCCTAAATCCAGTAACGTGCGTAAAATCTCTCTTGCCTGACCAAAATCTTTTTCTTCACCCACTCGTCTCACCTGCCTGTTTTTATATTTTTAACGAAACTCTATGCTATTTTTTCCCTAACCTAGAAAATCTGTTTTTCATTTTTATTCTACCACCATGCATGATACTGTTACCATTAAGATTGAAACTTGTTCCCATGCTTTATTATGTCCAAATGTAATGAAGTATCCACTTTTACACAATATTCCAAACTTCGTACCCCTGTCTTTTTGCTGAATCATAAACCGGACGCATATTTTTCTCTAATATTTTATAAAACTCTTCACATGTATTCCCTTTCCGATACAACTCTTTATTTGCCCAAATAGAATGCAGGTTGTCCCTGTAACAGGCTTCATACAATTTATGAATTTCTGGCTTAGTATGTAACAGCTCATACAGTATATATTGATTAGCTGCAAATTTTTTGAAAAAGGAATCCCATAACGGAAGCTTATTACTTTTTTTCGAATTCCAAGTAGAATCCATTGGCATTAAATTCCACAATTCGTTATTCATCACAAACGACCAAGGAATAAAATGATCTACATCATAATGATTTTTATCTATTCTTTCATTTGTAAAGACATCTATAACGGGTTTCCTATTCAAGACACCTTCCCAAAGTTTTCTAACATGATCCAGTTTACGCATTTTTTCGTCCAACGGTACCATTTTGTAAACCAAACCTGGCATCTCTGGATTATTATTTTGCAGCCACTTTACTTTCTCCAATTGTATCCATCCTAATATTGCCACTGTATTATCCTGAATCATTTGTATCCACCCATCATTAAAAAAAATTGTCCGATTCAATCCTGTGCCATCACCAAATACATAGGGCAAAAGTATCTCTGTTCCGCTTAACTTGTTGTAGTATGCCATCATTCTTCCTGCCGTACTGTTTAAATCTATCTTCTCTGCCCCACGATTTGCAAATCCCGATAATACCTTATATGGTACATACTTTGTAAGTTCCATTTTATATTTATGTAATTTCTTATCTCCGCTATATTCGGTCAGTTCATTTTTTATCTCTATCTTATCCGCGTGATTTGGTAATTGACTTAATTCTTGTAATCTAAGAACAGCCTTTTCAAGATTGTCTTTTAGCTCTCCTTCCCCAAATAAACCACTTAAATGAATATGAAACTCCAATACAGAATACCAGGCATTGTAAATCATTTCATTTATAATCTCATCATATGTGACCTGTTTTTTATTTTCCGCAATTAACTGAACGATTGCCTCAAGCCAATAAAATTTATAACAATAAGTAGGATTTTTCATCATTCTTGAAAATCCCTCAATATCAAGAGAATTATAATATCTTTCATCAATAACTAAATCAGCCATGTTCTCACCTTCTCTCTCCAAAACACGTCTTATGTATATTTTCCTATTTAATTCTTCATTTTTCGTTCTCACTTCTAGCATAACATACCATCTTCCGTAAAAGCAAGAAAGACAGCCGTATGATAATACAACTGTCTTTTCTGACTTATTTTTGAACTTTATATGCATTTGTTACTTTTTCCTAATGCATCAATCAATTTTGTCATTTCCTCTTTGGATTTTACCTGCTTACTTTTTTCAATAAATTCTGTTTTCTCCCTCTCACTCATATTAGAAAAGTTTTTCATGGCATCCATATGCATTGCCAATGAAAACCCCAATCCTTCCGGTAATGCATCCGACATTCCATTTCTAGTTTCACTCATAGTATCCCCTACCTTTCTATCCGCTTTCCAAAAAATCATACATTCAAAAGGAATGATGTCAAAGCCAAATATCCAAAACTAGGTTGTACTTACAAATGTAACACAAAGATATAGCTTGACTACAACATCATCCCATTCGAGTCAATCGGATATTCGCAATCCGCTCTGCTACTTGCTTATAACACGATTCGCTGCTAGCGCAGCAGATCAGAAGGTGCTTGTCCCCCCCTGATACAAACAAGTCCTCTCCACCACTTATTGCTCTACGCAATAGAA
>FR899725.1 GCA_000437275.1 Clostridium sp. CAG:411
TATAATGGTATCATAATTTAAGACACTTTCAGAGACAATTCTTAATGAATTTGATATACTCTTATTATCAAACAGAAAGAAGGAAAAAACATGTCTCGCACAAGAAGAAATTTTACTGCTCAATTTAAAGCAAAACTCGTATTGGAAGTGCTTAAAGGTGAGAAAGATATAAATACAATCGCAACAGAAAATGATATTCAGCCCAATCTACTGCGCAACTGGAAGAAGGAATTCCTAGACAATGCTTCTCTTGTTTTTGATGAAAAAAGAGAGGAAAACGTCAAGGAAAAACTTGCCACAGAACGCAAGGAAAAAGCTGCATATGCGAAAAAAGTAGGTCAACTCACCATGCAGGTGGATTGGCTCAAAAAAAAATCTGAAGAATTGCTTGGACCTGACTACGAGAGTAAATTTAGTAAAAAACCATTCGAAGATTAAGGAAAGTAAGCTTTCGCTCTCTGTTGTTGCAAATCTTGCAAGTATCAACAGAACAAGCATTTATTACAACGGAACATCCTTTTCTGATGAAGAACTAGAATGCAAACGCATTATAGACCGTATTCATACAGATAATCCAACTTGGGGTGCAAGACAAATGTCATCACAGCTAAAACAACGTGGTTACAAAGTCGGTAGATGCAAGGCACGTAAATACATGGATGAGATGGATATTAATCCTATATACCCAAAGCCTAATTTATCGAAACGTCTGAAACAAGCGCAGGTAGTTCCATATTTACTTAGAAATGCCGTCATAGATCGTGCGAATCAGGCATGGTCTATCGACATTACATATATTCCAATGAAGCATGGTTTTTTGTATTTAACGGCTATCATAGATTGGCACACTCGTTGTATTGTGGGTTGGGAACTGGATGATACTTTGGGCACACGTGCATGCATAGAAGCATGTGAAAAAGCATTCAAAGTTGCCAAACCAGAAATTTTAAATTCAGACCAGGGATGTCAATTTACAAGTCAACAATACAAAGATTTTCTAAAGGCACATCATATCAGGCAGAGCATGGATGGAAAAAGCCGCTGGGCTGACAACATCATGATTGAACGCTGGTTCCGTACCTTCAAGTACGAAGAAGCATATCTTACCGAATGGAAAAATATCAAAGAAGCACGCCAAGCTATCGCTGCTTATATTCATAAGTACAACTTTGAGCGTTGCCATTCTGCAATCGGTAATGTTCCTCCAGCATCGTTGTATTATCCAGCAATGCTTTATGAAGCTGCTAAAAAAGTAGCCTAATTGGAATTTGTCATTGGGAGGCTTCTATCCTCCTACAACCATGCATATCGGTTCATTATAAAAATCTTTGATTTTTGTCTTGACAACTGAGCCATTATA
>FR899726.1 GCA_000437275.1 Clostridium sp. CAG:411
TCCATCGCATAGTCAAAATTTATTCGGTCAATCTTGTCTACGCTTTCCTTTAATATACTCCTGACCTCTTCTCAATGCTCTAGCAAACCGATATGCTTCCCATTGACATAGCACTTTTTACAACATTTTCTCAATCATAGGAAACAGATATCATCTTTTCTTTTAGCACTTCAGGTTATTTACGTTTTTAAAATCTTTGCAACATATTCCCCCGCATTCCTTGTGTCTATTTATGTCCAATTCTTCGGAAACCACACTTAACCAGCTGCCCTACTCCTCTTAAAATCATAACCACCCATATTTCTCCAAATATTTATCTGGTATCCTCAATCTAACCAACTTATCTATCTCTTTCCAATATATCTCATAATTACACTCATCATCCCATTCTATATTGCTTTGTAATGGCACAGTATCTTCTCCATATAAAATACTACACCCAAAATGACCTCTATCATAGTTATATGTAATAATGTAGTAATTATAAAGTGTAAATTTTATACTAAACATTTTATAGGGTTCATCTGTAACCGAAGAAAGGGTTATGTGATTTATCCTATCTCCAAATATTAGCTTTGCACTTCTAATTATCTCCTTGGCAGTTTCATTTGCATTACTTTTCTGCATACCAAAATCCTCCTTCTTCTCTTAAATATAAGTATCCCCATTTTTTCTGCAAATACTTCCATTCCTTATCGGTAAATGTCCCTGCATACTCTTTCAACTCTGGATTATGTGTAAATCTAATAGTTTTTCCTGCATTTGCAGCCATGTCTAATGCTGGTACATTAAAATCATCAAACATATTTTGATATGACAAATTATAATTATCAAGCGTAGCATCGTATAAACCATCCTTCATGTCAAAATACATATCCCCATTACTATGCGCTATTACATTGTATGAATCGTTGCCTGCAATTTTCCAATTTTCGCTACCATCTGGATTAATAGTAGGTCTAAATTTACCTAAAGTCATTGTATCCGAATTTTCATTATGAACACTTTTTCTAAAAATATCTTGATATTCATCCAATGGAATCTTACCGTCTACCTTCCCATTAATTATTTTCAATCCATTACTAGCTATTTTATTACTACCACTCTCACCTCTACTCCA
>FR899727.1:0-2343 GCA_000437275.1 Clostridium sp. CAG:411
CGTTGAATGAAATTTTATCAGAAAATATCGATAAGGAGATTGTTGTTGGGACACATGGTACTGCTCTTAGTACTATATTGAATTTTTATAATAGTGATTTCGCCTGTGAAGATTTTTTAAGGATTATAGATTGGATGCCATATATAATTGAATTGGATTTTGAGGACAATGAGTTGGTTGGTAAGCAGGAACATTGTTATATAGAGAAAGAATTCAAGGTTAATTAGCGTGCAGATAAGAAGTAATACTATTTTAAATGAAAGGATTATGAATATGCAATACGCAAGAAAGTTGAGAAAAGGTGACAAGGTAGCTATTGTCAGCTTGTCCAGTGGAATGTTAGGGGAAGAATTTTGCAGTCATAATATAGAAATAGGAGTAAAGAGGTTAAAAGAATATGGACTAGAACCAGTATTTATGCCTAATGCATTGAAAGGTATTGCAT
The DNA here is from genome assembly GCA_000437275.1 of Clostridium sp. CAG:411. Taxonomy (GTDB): domain Bacteria; phylum Bacillota; class Clostridia; order Lachnospirales; family Lachnospiraceae; genus CAG-411. The sequence goes on from FR899727.1 coordinate 446, forward strand.
ATGTAAAGGAGCATCCGGAAGCCAGAGCGAAAGACTTAAAGGATGCTTTTTTCGACAATTCTATTGCAGGAATTATTTGTGCAATAGGTGGGGATGATACATACAGGTTGTTGCCCTATTTGATGGAAGATGCAGAGTTCATTCGGGCGGTAGAGGAGCATCCTAAATTATTTACTGGCTTTTCCGATACTACAATTAATCATTTGATGTTTTATAAACTGGGACTGTCTACTTATTATGGTCCTACATTTATCTGTGATTTGGGGGAAATTTCGGATGAGATGTTGCCCTATAGTAAAAGAGCGTTTGAAAGTTATTTAGAAGGAGAGGATTATAAAGAGATTGTAGCTAGTGAAATTTGGTATGAAGAAAGGAATGATTTTTCAGCAAATGCGATTGGAACAGATCGAATAGCCCATAAGGAGGAACGGGGTTTTGAACTTTTACAGGGAAGTGAAATTTTTCAAGGTCAATTATTAGGCGGATGCTTAGAAAGTTTATATGATATATTGACAACGACTAGATATCAGGGTGAAAAGGCGGTATGTGAAAAATATGGGCTATTTCCAAGTATAGAAGAATGGAAAAATAAAATTTTATTTATAGAAACCTGTGAAGAAAAGCCTGTGCCAGAACTTTTTGAAAAGGAAATTTCACTACTGAAAGAGAAAGGTGTATTTGATGTTGTAAATGGAGTTTTGGTTGGAAAACCCCAAGATGAGGCATACTATCAGGAATACGCAGAAATCCTTGTAAAAGTGATAGATAATAGGAAACTTCCCATTGTTTATAATGTGAATTTCGGACATGCCACGCCAAGATGTGCATTGCAGTATGGTGTTATGGCAAAGGTGGATATGAAACAGAAGAAGATTAGTCTCATTCCTCCAACCGCTTGATAAAAGAAAGCGGTGTCATATGATATTTTTTCTTAAATGCCCGATGAAAATAAGAGAGGTTGTGGAAACCTACAGACATAGAGACTTCCAGTATGGAAGTGTTTCCACGTTCAAACTGTTCTACGGACTTTTCCAGACGGAGATTGTTGATATACTGCACGCAAGTCATGTTCATATGCTTTTTGAAAAAACGCATAAAGTGATATTCACTGAAATAGCACAGTTTTGCCAATTCAGAAACAGAAATTGGTTCTGCATAATGAAGCTCAATATAATCCAAAACACCTTTCAATTTGTCTGACGAAGTTTTTGAAACAGAGGACATATGTTTACTACTATATTGAAGCAGCAGAAAAATAACTTGCAGAAGCAAAGATTTTAATGCCAGTTCATATCCGACTACTTTTTCACGATACAAAGTGGTAATCTGCTGAAAACATTTATGCACAGAGGCATAAGCAGGATGTTCCGGTGTAATCAGGTAAGGCATGGAAATTTCCTGATTCATCATGGGTGTCAAATAACGGGTCGAACATACATCAGTGGCATTTCCACCAAGAAAATTCATATGAAAAACATAAGTTTCTGAAAAAAATTCCTCGCAATTGCCAAGGGTAATGGCATGTAGAAGTAACGGTGGAATAAATAATAAATCTCCCGCTTTTGCCTCATATTCCACCAAATCAATTTGATAGACACAAGAGCCTTTTGTAATCAGGGTAAGTTCGGCTTCATCATGCCAGTGGGTCGTAATCACAGGGTAATCGTCCGCTAGTCTGGTAATATATTTTTGAATGGGAAAAAAGACCTCGCCATGTTTGGCGTTTTCTTTTTGTTCTGGTGTAAGTGATTGCCCTTCTTTCATAAATGATTCCTCCTGTGCAGATAGCAGTATTGTGTCATAGAATGAAAAAATACTGCAAGATTTTACGTGAAAAATATCTTATAATGGCAGTATAATACATCAAAAGCAATCTCGCAACAAGAAGCAGGAATAAA
>FR899727.1:2351-2568 GCA_000437275.1 Clostridium sp. CAG:411
TCGCAACAAGAAGCAGGAATAAATAAATGGTATAGAAAAATCGTAATGTTACCGTTCACATATTTGTGAATCATAACAAGTCATAAGGAGGAAAAGGATTATGGGACAGAATAGAAAGAACGATAAATGGTGGAAGAATGCAGTGGTATATCAGATTTATCCAAGAAGTTTTCAGGATAGCAATGGAGATGGAATTGGTGATTTAAGGGGAATTATT
>FR899727.1:2628-4936 GCA_000437275.1 Clostridium sp. CAG:411
CGATGCAATCTGGTTATCTCCTGTATGCAAATCACCTCAGGATGATAATGGATACGATATTTCAGATTATCAGGATATTGAGCCGATGTTTGGATGCGTAGATGACATGGAAGCATTGATTGCAGAGGCTAAAAAATATAATATTCGCATTATTATGGATTTGGTTTTAAACCATACATCAAACAAGCATCGATGGTTTGAGGAAGCAAAGAAAAGCAAAGAAAATCCGTATCATGATTTTTATGTATGGAGAGACGGAGAAGAGGGCGTATTACCAAATGATTGCAAGGCTGTTTTTGGCGGAAGTGCATGGGAATGGGTGCCAGAATTGCAGCAATATTATTTTCATCAATTTTTGCCAGAACAGCCGGATTTGAATTGGGAAAATCCACAGGCAAGAAAAGAAATCTATGATATGATTTTGTGGTGGATGGATAAAGGTGTTGGTGGGTTCCGTTTGGATGTTATCGATCAGATTGCAAAAGAGCCAGACCTTAAAATCACACAAAATGGTCCAAGACTGCATGAATACATTCGTGAAATGAGTAAAGAAACCTTCCAAAAGGGAGATTTGATTACAGTGGGAGAAGCTTGGGGAGCAACACCGGAATTAGCCAAACTTTACAGCAATCCAGATGGAAGTGAGTTTTCCATGGTATTTCAGTTTGAGCATATCGGACTGGACCAGCAGGAAGGAAAAGAAAAATGGGATTTAGCGCCATTGCCATTTTTAAAATTAAAACAAATCTTGACACGCTGGCAGACAGAACTGCATAATTGCGGCTGGAACAGTTTGTTTTGGAATAATCACGATTTGCCACGTATTGTCTCCAGATGGGGAAATGACAAAGAGTACAGAGTAGAGTCTGCAAAAATGCTGGCAATTTTGTTACATGGAATGCAAGGAACTCCTTATATTTATCAGGGAGAAGAATTGGGAATGACAAATGTACAGTATGAAATAGAGGATTATCGAGATGTGGAAATTCTTAATATGTATCAGGAACGACGGAAGAAAGGATATGCAAAAGAGGATATTATGCGTTCTATTTATGCAAAGGGACGTGACAATGCGAGAACGCCAATGCAGTGGGATGATACAGAACATGCTGGATTTACAGATGGTACACCATGGATGAAAGTAAACAGCAACTATAAGGAAATCAATGCAAAAAGTCAGGTGAAAGACCCAGATTCCATTTTTAGTTGTTACAAGAAACTAATCCAGTTGCGAAAACAGTATCCAGTATTCGTAGATGGTAACTTTACATTGCTGTTGGAAAACGATGAAAATATTTTTGCTTACCAGAGAAAAAATGCAAATCAGACAATGGTGATTGTTTGTAACTTCTTTGATAAAACCGTAAACATGCCGTTAGAAGAAATGTGCAAGGACATGGAACTCCTACTTGGAAACTATAAAGAAAGCAAGGATGCATCTATTCTTCGTCCATATGAAGCACGCATTTATATAAAATAAAAAGAGAAAAAACAATTTGAGTATATTGTAGAATGAGGCAATTAGGCATCGGAAATAGGATTTTCCGGTGCCTTTTTCTCTGTAGAAAATTTGTAAGAGAAAAAATATTTTGTCAGATGCGTAAAGATGTGAAAAAGGTGGTTGTAAAACGTGTGCAACCCAAATCTGGCACGCAAAACGGAGTAAGTCCTTTATGAGTGTGGAAACTGGGAAAATGTTTATTTGGTTTAGTCTATATTCTGCTAAAATGTTATAAAGGTGTTGTTTTATAAGAGACAATCTGTTGACAAAGAATGATTTTGAAAGGTATAATAACATTGTTTTTTTGTAGATAAATGACTGGTGTTTAATGAATTATTTAAGTGGTTAGAAGGGCTTGACAAAATACCAGACGTGTAAAATAAAGAAAAAAGTAGATGGATAAACAAAAGATTCTTGCAAGGAAAAGGGGAAATGTATGTATTGTAAAAATTGTGGAGCAAAGTTGGGAAGTGGAAATAAATTTTGCACCGAATGCGGAACAAAAGTTGAATTGGATGAAACGGTAGAAATACAGCAAAATCCAGAATTGTCTCAAGAGCAGGAAAGTCATTCAGAAGAAATGAAACTTCCAGAGTTGGATTTAAAAGGTGTTTTTGATGATGAGATTCCAATGGAAAATACCAGTGAGACAGAATGGAGAGAAATGCCAGAACAGTCCGTGGTGGAAGAAAACGTGGAAAAGAGTTCGATGGAGAACGAGCATGTAGAAGAAAACATGCAGGAAAAAAATCTTGACCCAGAAATCTGTCTTGACGGATTAAGTAATATAACTTTGAAAATGTATCG
>FR899728.1:0-9265 GCA_000437275.1 Clostridium sp. CAG:411
TTAGGCACCGCCTCCTACTCGATTGCTAATTGTTTCGTTTAATTTAACGATTAATTCATCTACATCAATACCATGTACGGCACATGCTTCTTCTAAACTTTCAAATTGATGGGATGGGCAACCAAGGCAATGCATACCTGCATCTAATAATACAGGAACCACTCTTTGATCTACCTCTAAAATTTCACTGATTAGCATGTCTTTTGAAATGTTTGCCATAATAAAATCCTCCATTCTTCTTGTATTCTAAAAATAAATTTTAATCCATTTTGTAATGTACCCGCTGTTTTAAAAAATATTCGTAACCATTATATGATAAGAAAAAAGCTCCGTCAAGCTTATCTTCCCAAACCAATAAGATCAAAAACTGGTTATCTGTCTAAAAAAAGTAGAAATTCTCTTTTTCATGTTACAATAAAGTTGCTTTTAATATTGTTTTGCAGGGCAGGCAGAATGATTTAGAGGCAAAGATAGTTTGTGAATGAAAGAAAGAGAAAAGTATGTGGTATGGTGAAGGATTGCTATACCACATATTTTTTGCTTTGATAAATGTTTTGAAAAAAATTCACCAAAAACTATAGACTAATTTGTCATTTTGTGCGAAAATGTAGTAAATGCGTTGTACGAACTCAGCATATGTATAGCGCAATAAAAAATGTAAGATTGAAAGGAGTCTCAACATGATTTATACGAATGAAGTAGAACAGATGTGCCCAATTGCAGCAACTGGCGGACAGCATGGAGCTGCACCAATCCCAGAAGAAGGAAAATGGGTGAAAGCAAAAGAAATCAAGGATATTTCCGGATTTACTCATGGTATTGGTTGGTGTGCACCTCAGCAGGGTACATGTAAATTAACCCTTAATGTAAAGGAAGGTGTGATTCAGGAAGCATTAGTTGAAACAATTGGATGTTCAGGAATGACACATTCAGCAGCTATGGCATCCGAAATTCTTCCAGGAAGAACTATTTTAGAAGCATTAAACACTGACTTAGTTTGTGATGCTATCAATACAGCAATGAGAGAATTATTCTTACAGATCGTTTACGGTAGAACACAGTCTGCGTTCTCTGAAGGTGGTCTTACAATCGGTGCTGGTCTTGAAGATTTAGGTAAGGGACTTAGATCTCAGGTTGGTACAATGTACGGAACATTAAAGAAAGGTCCTCGTTATTTGGAAATGACAGACGGATACGTTACAGGTCTTGCATTAAACGAAGATGATGAAATCATCGGATACAAGTTTGTAAACTTTGGTAAGATGATGGACTTCATCAAAGCTGGTGATGATGCTAACACAGCATTTGAAAAGGCACAGGGCCAGTATGGTCGTGTGGATGACGCTGTTAAGATCGTTGACCCAAGAAAAGAGTAATCGCGCTTGGCATAAATTATGCAAATAAGATAGGAAAAAATAAGGAGGATACATAGAATGGCTTTATTTGAATCATACGAGAGAAGAATTGACAAAATCAATTCTGTTTTAAATAGCTATGGAATTGCTTCCATTGAAGAAGCAGAAAAGATTACAAAGGACGCTGGATTAGACGTTTACAAGATGGTAAAGGGTATTCAGCCAATTTGTTTTGAAAACGCTTGTTGGGCTTACACAGTAGGTGCAGCAATTGCAATTAAAAAGGATTGTAGAAGAGCTGCAGATGCAGCAGCAGCATTAGGTGAAGGTTTACAGTCTTTCTGTATCCCAGGTTCAGTAGCTGACCAGAGAAAGGTTGGTTTAGGACATGGTAACTTAGGAAAGATGTTATTAGAGGAAGAGACAGATTGTTTCGCATTCTTAGCAGGACATGAGTCTTTCGCAGCAGCAGAAGGTGCAATTGGTATTGCAGAAAAGGCTAATAAGGTTCGTAAGAAACCTTTAAGAGTTATCTTAAATGGTCTTGGAAAAGATGCTGCACAGATTATTTCAAGAATTAACGGATTTACATTTGTTGAGACAGAGATGGATTACAGCACAGGCGAAGTAAAAGAAATCTCTAGAAAAGCTTACTCAGATGGTCTTCGTTCTAAGGTAAACTGCTATGGTGCAAATGATGTAACAGAAGGTGTTGCTATCATGCACAAAGAAAAAGTAGATGTTTCTATTACAGGTAACTCTACAAACCCAACTCGTTTCCAGCATCCAGTAGCTGGTACATACAAGAAAGAATGTATCGAGCAGGGTAAGAAATACTTCTCAGTAGCATCTGGTGGTGGTACAGGTAGAACACTTCATCCAGATAACATGGCAGCAGGTCCAGCTTCTTATGGTATGACAGATACTATGGGACGTATGCATTCTGATGCACAGTTCGCAGGTTCTTCTTCTGTTCCAGCCCATGTAGAAATGATGGGATTAATCGGAATGGGAAATAACCCAATGGTTGGAGCTACAGTTGCCGTTGCCGTTTCGATCGAGGAAGCAGCTAAGGCAGGTAAGTTCTAAGAAATGGCTTAAAATAAGCATTTAGAATAATATGAAATGATACAAAAGTAGGTCGGTATGATACAAGTATGATACAGGTATGATACACACGTATGATACAAGTATGATACATACCGATCTACTTTATTTTAGAAATTTCATCATGCAGAAAGTGTTTATCTCTATGTGTGTAAACTGCTTCGGTTATGTCAGATACTTCATGACCACAAATCATTTTGATAGCATACTCGTTCATGCCGTAGTTTTTGGCAAGCGTAATGAATGTATGTCTTGTGCAATGAGGAGAATAACCATCCAATTCAACATACGACAATACTTTTTTAAAACGCCCTCTGTACTTATCGTAAGTAAGAGACACAGATTTTTTCTTTTCAAGTTCAAAAAATAAAGTAGGGCTGTCATGCGCAACAGCATCTTTGTAGCAAGATTTTACTATTTCAAATATTTTTGGATGTATGGGGACGTATCGGTCCGTTCCTGCATCGGTTTTCATGCCACCAATTATATAACATTCGTCTAAATTAACATTTTCAGTTTTCAATAAACATAATTCTTGTGGGCGAAATCCGGTGTAAATTCCAACAAGAATCATCTTTGTAAATCCATAATCAAGATTTTTCCATAACAATTGAATATGCTCTTGACTAAAAGGAATTTTATCCTTTCTTTCTTTTTTGATTTTGTTTTGTATATTTTTTAAATTGAATTGCCGCGCAAGATTGATTGGAACTAATTGTGTTTCTACCGCAAAATCATACATAAGATTATACATTGATTTCATGCGTGATTTCGTACACGTTCCTACATCTGCATTATTAATCGTATCACGCATATTTGTAATTGTAATAGCTGCAAAGGACATATTATGCAATGGTGAACTATGCTTGTAAGCGGCTGTAATTGTTCTTGCGCTGGAATTGCTTTTCAGTTCTGCAAAATATCGTTGCGACCATTCGTTATAAACCTGCGAAAAAGTTTTACATTGCAAAAGAAGATCATAGGGATTAGAATTATATGTTTCTAATGCAAGTATTGCTTCTTCCTTTGTAGAATAGGTTCCGAGCGTTTTTGTTTTTTGGCATCCTCGTTCTTTTTCTCTATCATAGTAAAGATTGAGAGTAACAAGCACTTGCCAGGGCTTTCTTCTGTTTCCGGATAATTTACGAACGCATCCGGTTCCGTTGGCACGTTTCATTTCGTTTTGTTTTGTTGTGACTGGCTTTCTACCTCGTGCCATAGCATCACTTCCTTCCTTAATTTTGAGCGCAAAAAAGACACCTACATTATTGTTAAGAGGTGCCTAATATGATATAATAACTTTGCTAGGGGCTATTATATCATAGGCACGTCTTGTGAAATAGCTTTGGGACCATCTTTAGTTAATAAAGATGGTCTTTTTTAAATTAAATTTTTGATAAATTCATAAATTGAACGAAGTTGATCATCGTATATTTCAGGATCAATACTTTCAATAATATGTATAATTGTATCTTTGATAATAATAACACCTCCATTTTAATTCTGTACAGAACGTTTGTTTGCTATAAACTGATTATAATACAAACAAATAAAATTGAATAGATGTAAATATATACAAAAATATAAATAAAATTTTAGTCGAAAAAAAGTTGCGTAGCTAACGAGTATTCGAGTATCATGGAAAGGGGTGCGCGCATTTTTATTTGAAGAGTTGCACTGGTGCAACAAAAAAAGTAGGTTAAAAACACCTACTTTTTGTATAATAGTGGAATTAGTTAGAAACTAAAGCAATAGTTGATCTTTCCAATCGTTTGGGAAACCCATTGATGAGAGAACATCGGTTTCGGATAATACAGACATTCGACCTTTGAGGTTTTTTAAAGCAATATCAATTTCCTTAACAAATTTTCTAAATTCTGATTTTGACAGGGTGTATTTTAGTGCAATTGCACAAGCGAATAAATCACGTTTTCCATAAATAAATTCCGAATTTTCCGTTTCGTTTACCCTTCTATGAATTTCAAAGTCACATAAAGGATCTTTACTTCTGTAACAATATAAACGGTTCCCGTGAGCACAAAAGTTTCTTATTTTTGATATGTAAAATAAAATGTTTTCTAATTCATTGTCAGATAGGTGAAATGTTTTTGAAATTTCTTGCCTTTCTGGTTGGAGCATTAAGCTATAAAATTTACTTATAGTCCCCATCGTAAGAATATTGTTCAAAACCCATAATGGAATATAACCATGTCTAGATAAATAATGTGATATATTTGGATCCGAAGCATGAGAAGCAATTTGTCGCTGAATTTCAGAAAATAAACTAGTAATATGTTTCGATGCATTTCTTTTACAAGTGTTAAAATTAGAGTAAATAAGATAATTAGCCTCTTTATGTGCACGCGAAAAGTAGTAAGACATTAGACTCTTGATGTTAGTTTCTAGATGCAAAATGTTTTTTAGAAATATTTCACGTAGTTTTATATCAAATTTGTAAAGAGCAGAAATCTCCTCCATAGTAGTACCAGTTTTATAGTAATTAGGAGCATTTAAGAAAAGTATACTATATCCGTTGATTAGATTGTAATATCCTTCGTGTTGCAGTAATTTTTTTGCATTACTTTTTTGTTGTGGATTCGATATTTCAATTCCCCTAGATATAAGTAATTGAATTTGTTCATCATATGTTTTGAAAGGTTTTTCCATAGATAATTCCCCCGTAGAATTAAAAGACCCCGGGCCCGAAGGTCACCGGAGTACGTTCCAATATATTATATGCAAATAAATGAAAAAGAGTACAACAAAAGCACTCATTATTGTCTATAACAATATAATATAGCATATCAATGAAAAAGTCAACTGTTTCTAAAAAATATGTATTTATATAGAACTGTATGGGGTCATATTCGATTATATGCAAAAGGCTACACGAGGTAGCCTTTTTTGAAATTATAGATTACGAGACACATTCAGCGTTTTCATAAGTGCTTCTTGCAGCACGCGAAAAAGTTGATACTTCATGTTTATTACCGCTTAGATATTGCGAGGTTTATTTAGTTGCATGTATTTTTTGAATAAGAGCTTCTTGCAGTGTTTGAGAAAAGTTTATATCAAGTGCAAGGGCTTCTTCGTTCAGCCAAGATGGAATGGTAAGTGTTTTTTTAACGGATTTTTCAAAGTGTTGTTTTGCGTATGCTTCAACATCGACGGATACCATATTCACAAATGATCCATCAACTGGAGTGCCTGGATCAAGTTCTTTGCCGATAGCTTCTATATCGATATCAGAAAGCTTGGATGGTGCAGAGATTACATCACCATCTTTTTTGCAAGAATAGAGATAACCAGCGAGACAATCCACAGCCATGGACATAGCTTCATCAAGTGTATCTCCTTGTGTAGCTAACCAGTTTAAATCTGGAAAAACAACGGAATAACCATTTTCTTCTTTAAAAAAACATGCTGGATAAATAGATAACATATAAATGCCTCCTTACATTTTATATTATATCAAACAATACGTATTATATCAATACGTATTAAAAAGAAAAAGGATGTTTTTTGTAAAATAATCAATCTATTTACACAAAAAAAGGTTGCACAAAGGCAACCTTTTTAAGTATGTAAATATCTAATTTGTAGAAATTGTATTCACGAACTTCTCAATAGTCTTCAGTTCTTCTGGTGAAAGCTGTGACATAGCTTCAATTGTATTTAAAACAAATTGATTATTTGTTTTCATGCTTTGTGCCACAAACCTAGATATTTTTTGATTTTGAGTGACGGGAATAAGCATTTCACCTTCACCAGTACGAAGCCATTCTTCGCTTACGCCAAATTCAGTGCAAATTAATTTTATTTGTTGCTCAGTAACACTTCTGTTACCGTTTTCGATATTAGAAATTGTAGATTTTGCAACTCTAATTCGTTCGCCAAATTTTTCACCAGAAAGTCCAAGAAATTTACGAAGCTCTTTTACTCTTTCGTTCAATATATCACCTTCTTTCAATAAAAAGAGAATAGCAGAATACGCTACTCTCTTTTTGTTTAGCCTTTTACGATTTCTGTAAAGTCTGACCAATCCTCAACTTTAAATGCTCGAATATCACGAACGCTCTTTTTGAACCAATCAATTTGTGAAAGTCGATTAATCGCTTTATAAACAGTTGTTAAGCTGTTATTACTATCTGAATTGATATAAACGCTTCCTTGTGTCCATTCAAAGCCGAGAGTTTCTAACTCTTGTCTAACTTCGTCGTAGGCTCCGTTGTAAGGCTCGCCATAGTTCTTTTTTAAATCATCAATCTTAAGATCGAATGCAATCGCATACATAGTAAGCCCTCCTTTCAACTATAGAATAGCACGTAAAAAAAAAGAAGTCAATAAAAAAAGTTTTCAAATGAAACAAAAAAGCATTGACAAAGTTTTCAAACTGTATTAAGATGTATTCAAACGAAACACGAAAGTGAGGTGAGAAGAGTGAAAGCAATATATGAAATAGCAAAAAGAGCAAAGAAAAATAGTTTTCGTTTTAAAAGCAGAAAAAGAAAACAAATACATGTAGAAATAAGAATTACAGGAAATGAAAATCTAGAAGAATTAGCAGAGGTTGCAGAGGCACTACGAATGGCAATGATAAAAAAAAGTGCCATTCGTAGCAAAACTAGCTATTACGTGGAATGCAATATTAAAGAAGATGCTTCCTTATTTTAGCTTTAAGTTTTTGACATGCAGAAGCTTCGTTTTTGAAGGTATCAATATCAGATTTATAAACTTCAGAAGCTTGCTTAATTGCATTGTAAATAGTTGAAACTTCATCATCAGAGAAAGATAAGTTAGGTTTTACGGAATCTGTATAAAGATTACCGTAATCTACCTGACATGAGTCAAAAGAATCTTCTGATGGAATATCAGAATCGTCAACGACGGTTTTAACACACAGAGAAAAGCCACAATCTTCATCAGGTTCTATTTCGGATATATCTACATAACGAATACCATCCTGTTGGAAGCTTTTCAAAAAGTTAATAAGTTCATTCAAATTATAAGTAGCCATAAAATCGCTCCTTTCTATATATAAGTAAAACAGTTTGCATGTAAATTATAGGAGAAAAATGGGAAAAAATCAAGCAGGAATGGAACTTAATTATTAGAAGAATAATGTTATTGTAAATTATTTGCAAGAAAAGAAAAGCGAGGTGAGAAGAATGCTTTGGCATAGAAGAGAAGAAGTTGAGTTTGAGGATGTAGAACACAGTGAAAAGGAACTTAAACGAATAGAAGAATTGAAAAAAGAGGGTGAATACATTTGCATAAACAGAAAAGGGCATTTATGTTTTTGGCAAATGCACCCCAATTTTTCAATATATGTTTCTGCGTGTGCAATAGTAATTGATGTAATAGCGTTGCTAATTATGTTACTGAAACACATGCAATAGTTAGGACACAATCGACACAATCAATGCAATAACACTTATTATCAAAGCGATAGTTGATAGAACATTTGGCAAACAAAAACGAAACCTACTTTGGTTTTTGGCATCAACATAAGAGATGCCTTCGAGAGTGATATTGAGTACCTTTTGTTCGAATGGCACAGTATTATCTTGCTTTGAATAATAGTAATCTTCCATATTATTTGAGGACATAACAAGTTTTAACTTTTTTTGATTGAGATGAAATTTTTCCATTATTTGAGAAACTGTTTTTCCTTCAAAATATATGTAGCGTAAAATATTCGTTTGTTTTTTTGACAACTCGGTCATAGTGTAATTTCTCCTTTCTTTTGTACTCAGCATTGGCAGATGCCTGCAAACAAATTATAGGAGAATTATGGAAGAAAAACAAGGAAAGGAAAGCGAGGTGAGAAATATGTCAAAGGAATTTGAAAAATTAGTAAAGGAAATTGCACGTCAATCTCCAGAAAACATTGAAAAGATTTGCTTGTTTGCGCAAGGTGTAATTGCTGCATCGGCAAGCAGGAAAAAGAAAGGAGCATAGGGAAAGGATGACAAAGAAAAGAGAAGTAACAGTACAAGAGGCGGGAACGATATTGGGTGTTTGTGCGTTGACAATACAACAGGGAATGAAATGCGGTGCCTTAGATATAGGTGCCGCATTCAAACAAGAGGATAGCACGACGTGGACATACATAATTTCGGCGGGAAAGCTGGCGAAATTTCTTGGAGTGACAAGAGAGGAAATACTTGATAAAGTCGGACAATTAAGAAAGGAAAGCAAGGAGTAAGAAGCTGATACTGTGGTGATAAAACGCTTTTATTCTGCCTCTATTGCCAAGGCACTCTACTAGAAAAGCATTCTATGTTAAAACCCTTCCTTACATTTGTATTTTTTTGAATAGATAGTAGGGTGCTTTGGCAGTAGAGGCAGAGATTGGAAGTTGCACTGGGCAACGGAAAGGAGAGAAAAGTGATGAATTTAGAAGCAATAACATTAGAAGATTGTATTAGACGTTTTATGTTAGAAGGAACAGAAACAATTATCAAGGCAGGACATGTTGTAGGATTTTCGTGCAGTAGAAAGGAGTAGAGTTTTGGTTACAAGAAATGAATGCAGAGCTTTGCTGGAAGAATGGGATAAAGTTACAAAGAAAATCAGACATAAAGTAGAACTGAAAGAGACAGGTCCAATATCAAATCAAAAGTTAGCAAAATATTTAGCAGAGGAATTGGAAGAACATTCTGACGTTGATACAGAGCGCGTTAAAAACATTTTAACAAAGGCAATTATTGATTTAAGGAGGGCAGAAAGAATATGACAACAGACGAGCTAAGAGCTAAAGCATGGACGTTTCAAGGGCTTACACCGCCAAACGGAGCGGC
>FR899728.1:9273-44329 GCA_000437275.1 Clostridium sp. CAG:411
TACACCGCCAAACGGAGCGGCAAAAGTAGCAGAAGAACAAAGAAACGGCCAGTTATACGAATATTATGCCGATTCAGACGGAAATATCTATTATGAAACCACAAGAGGAAGAAAATGGAAATTGGACATCTTGAACTGGCAGAAAGAAAGGGAACGAAACAGCAAGCGAAGAATTCGATTTGCAACAAAAAAAAAGAGCCGGCATTTAACGGATGCCGGCAGTGCTATGCAAATGAAATTAGCCACACAAAACACTGATTTCATTATAGCATATCACACAAAAAAAGCAAGAGGGGAAACCCTCTTAAGTACAACAATTAGTATATTAAAGTTGTAACAAAAGAAGGTGTGTAATGTATTGGAAAGATGAATATGAGTTTGACTACTGTGTTGAAAATGAGATTAAGTTTGCTGGTAAGTATGGAGCCAAGGGAGAAAAACGACAAAAGAAAAGAAAACCAACTCCAGAACAGATAAAAAAACAGAACCAGGCAAATAGAGAAAAGAGAATTCGGCATTTGTTACGCTGGAATTTTGTCAAAGGAGATTACTGGTGTACGCTGACATTTCCGAAAGGAACAAAAATGTCAATGCAGCAAGTTTTAAAGGCAGTAGAGAACTTCAGAAGAAATTTAAGAAATAAATATAAAAAAATGGGATATGAGCTTAAGTGGATACGACGGATAGAAATTGGAAAGTTGGGCGGCATACATATCCACATGGTCATAAATCGGATTCCAGATGCGGATGTATACATAACAGAAAAATGGAAATATGGAAAGGTGTACTTTGTACATATTTACGAAAAAGGCGGCATGAAAAAACTGGCCAGTTATATCGTAAAAAAACCAACAGAAGAAATTTATGAACAAATGTCCTTGTTTTCAGAAGAAGAACAAAAACACTTAGTGAAGTATTCCTGTTCTAGAAATTTAAAAAGGAAGAAACCAAAAAGAAAGTTCTACAAACGTAGAACCCTAAAAAAAGCAATCGAAAACGGTCCAACACCCAAAAAAGGATTTTATATTGATAAAAATTCGATTGTCTTCGGGGTAAATGCATATACAGGAATGAGTTACCTAAGATATACGGAATTTCGAATTGGATACGGAGAGGATGAAGATGATTGGAACATGTAAACGTTTACACGCACAGTAATCTAAAAGGATTTAAGAAAGGGAGCGGAACGGTACAGTATGCGCTGACTATTAAAAGGGAAGGAACCATACACGTATTGGATGGGTATCGCGAAGTTACAAATATAACTGAAAATAAATCTGAACTAATTGCGTTAATTGAAGCGTTAAAACGAATGAACCGACCATGCGTGTTATGTATACATACAGAAAGCAAATATCTCGTATCCTGTTTAGAAAATAAGTGGGTAGATACCTGGAGAGTACGAAACTGGGTAAATGCGAAAGGAAATATAGTAGCAAATGCAAAGGAATGGCAAGAGTTGGACAGATTGCTTGCAAAACATAGATACAGTTTTGAAGTTAGAAAGAAAAATGTAAACAAGGTATTTTTTTCGGAAGAAATAAGGAGGAAACAGCATGTTTGATAAATTTGGAGAATTTAACTCTGTGGAAGAATTAAATAAAGCAGCGGAAGGATTTAAAAAAGAGGGAGATATGAAATCTCTATTTGCCTTAGCAAAAGAAAACGGAATCGATAAAGAAGACTGTGAAGATTATGTGGCAGGAGATACAGAAGAACTTGCAACGCCTGTAATGGCGGCATTAGGAAGATTGCAGATAGAAAAGGAAGAGTTTTCAAAAAGTGGAGATACAAATAAAAAAATGATTTGCTTAACGATCTGGAACTTTGTTCAGGCAATGGCAGCAGAACCGGAAATTCAAAAAGGCATAATGAAAAAAAGAATTGAAGGAATCTATAAAGCTATAGAGGGAGGAGCCAGAAAACACAAAAGCGGAAATTGTGGTTGTTCGTGTGGAACGGATAGAGAATTGCAAGAGATTATACGTGCATATTATGTTTCCGGAAATGCAAAAGAGAAAATAGAGCAATTATACAAAAAAGCGGAGGCGTAGAAATGAAGAAGAAAATATTAGAAAGGACCGTTCCACCAAAGCTTGACGTTAAAATAAAGAAAAATGAAAAGGCAGCAGTCGCATTTGTACATGAAGGCGGAGGAAGAAAAGTTTTAGAACTTGCCTTATACGAAGAAGAACGACTATACGCAAGGCATTTCTTGGACAAGACCTCCAAAGATTATGCAACGTTGCTATGTACAAAAATGCAGGCTACACATAAATCTTATGAAGCAGGCGAATGGTCAGAAATGAGTTTTGCAACGATAGTGAATGAAGGAGATACACAATGTTATTACTATTTTGGTAGTGACGTAAAATGCTCTACACAGACAGAAAAAAACATAAAACAGTATTTTGGCAGCGAACACAACAAAGCGATATATCTAGTTTCAAGCTGCGAAGATGATATAAATTTTTCGCGAAGCAAGAATAAACAAATGAGAAAAGCACACAGAATTCAAGCTTTGATGGATGAAGTAGAACCAATCACAGACGATTTCAAAGAATGGCTTGAAAATCTTTTTACAAAAGGATTTATATTTGCGGACCCACATAAAACCAAAAGAGGTTACAAGTGCAAATGTTCAGCATGTTCAAAAAATTGGTATGAGACAAAAAAACCAAAGCACAACGCAGAAATGATATGCAAGCATTGTAAAGAAAATTTAAAAATAAAGACAAGAGTACAAGCAGTAACCGAACAAAAAAATGTGATTGCGATACAAAAATATAAAGACGGCGTTATATTACACAGGCACTTTAGATTTTACAGAGAGGATAAGGTTGATTTATTCGCTCCTACAAATACAAAAAAAGCACACCACAGAATATACGGAGAAGAAAGAATCCGGCTGTTTGAGGATGTAGAAAAGCATAGGACTGATATTTATTATGGACAAGAACGTATGAGACTAGAAAATCAAGACTGGTGGAATACAAAAAATGGAACGGTATTTGACAAAGAAACAGTTGTATATCCCTACGGTTATAAAGAAACAGATTTGCCAATTGAAACAAAAAGGTGCATTGATGCAGCAATACAAGGAAACGTAACGCTAGACTACAACACTATGATTAGAATTGCAACAGAACGTAAATATTTAGAGTATTTGCTTCGAGGAAGATATTTTAATATAGCGAAAAAGCTAATAGAGTGGGGCATGTGGAGAGAAGCACCGGACTGGTTAAATACGCAGGCAAATACGCCACATGAGTTATTACGCCTGGACAAGCAGAGAGCAAACCGCCTAAGAGATATGGACGGAAATGTAAAAACTTTATTAGCTTTGCAATTTGAAAAAAGAACAGGGCAAAAAATTTCGCAGGAGAACTTGACGTTCATAAACAAATATGAAGTTGACATGGAGGATTTACAAATACAACGCACAGGATTGACAGTAAATAAGGCTGTAAATTTTTTTCGGCGGCAAATGGGATTAGGAAATTCATATCAACATACACATCAAACGTATTCTGACTATTTAGATATGGCAGCAGAGAAAGGTATGAACTTGCACGATGATATTGTAAGGGTGAATGCAAGAATGCTTGAATTTCATCAACACTATGTGGATGAAAAAAACAGAGAAGAGAATAAAAAGAGAGCAGAAGAACTGAATAAAAAATTTAAAAATATAAAGAAAAATTATGAGAAAAACAGAAAAATGTATGATTTTGAAACGGAAGAGTACATATTCAGGGTAGCAAGCTGCGCAGAAGATATTATCCAGGAAGGGCAGCGCTTACATCATTGCGTTGCAGCTTCAGACACATACTTTAAAAGAATGGACGAAGGTATTAGCTTTATAGTGTTTATGCGAAAGAAAAAAGAACCCGCAAAATCATATTATACAGTAGAAATCAAAGACACAAAAATATTACAGGCTTATGCGGCATATGACAGGCAGCCAAACTATCAAAGTGTAAAGAAAGAACTGAATAAGTGGAAACAGGAGATTGAAAAGAGAATGCGAGGAGAGAAGGAATATGGAAGAATTGCAAGCTAAAAAAAGCTATAAAGATTTTAAAACGGAACTGGACAACGAATTAAAGAAATCAGTAGAAAGCTTTGTAAGAATTGGATATTTATTAAAAGTTGCACGAGATACGGATATTCTATACGAAAGTGGCTATTCGAACATGCAAGAATTTGCCAAAGCTGAATATAACTTGAGCAAAGATCAGGTTTCGCGCTTTATTGCAATCAACGATAAGTATTCGATTGATGGATATTCGGACCGCCTGCAAGAAAAGTACGAAGGCTACGGAGTGGCAAAGTTGGCTGAAATGTTGACTTTGCCAGAGGTGGTAGAAGACATAATAGAACCAGAAATGACAAGAGCCGAAATACAGGAAATCAAACGAGAAGTAAGAGAAGAACAAAAAAAGACTGACATTGAGGTGATGTTAGAACCGAAAGAAAATGAAGAAATGAACCGCCTGCAAAAGTTTATATACCAATATTTCAAGGAAAATAAACAGGACTATATTGCACTATGGAAAATAGATTTACAAACTCCTGCGATAGAGGATTTACTTGATATACTGGCACCTTCCGGAATTGCAGTAAAAACGGTACGTGTATCAGGAGTAGGAAAGCTGATGCTATCGATTCAGGGCATAGAGAGAGACTTAGAGCTTGTAGATGTAAGACAAAATGAAAAAGAAACACATACATGGTCAGAGCTGATAACGACTATCAAAGATATGTTTGCGGATGCTGTCTATAAGAAAGAAGGATGGCAGCAGTTTTATAAAGAACAATTTGAAGAAGTTGCACCAGTGCAACCAAAAAAAGAATACATTTCACCAGAAATAGAAGAAATAGATCAAATTCCGGGGCAAATGAATGTAAACGATTTTCCTGAAACGATTCCAGGGGGTGGACAAGTTGTGGATAACACACAGACCGAAAGCGAAAAAAACGTTGAAAAGATTAAGTGCGAGGAGGAATCGACAGAAGAAATACCGAATGTGGAAGAAATTGCGGAAATTGTGGAGGAAGGAATCTCGGAAAATGCTGAAAAGATTAAGTGTGAGACGTATTCAAAAGAGGAAATAGAAGAAGTAATAACCAAACTTAAAGAAATAGCACAATGCAACGAGCTAAGTGCATATGCAAAATTATCAACAGGTAGCACAGCGAAGATATTAGAAAAAGAACTAGACAGATTTGGAGAGTGAGCATGAGCATACAAAAAATAATTAAGGAAATGCAAGCAAGAGGAACACAAATAAGAAAAGAAGAACAGCGGCTATTACAAGAAATTGCAAAAATAACATCCGTAGAATTTGCAGAACAGGCAGCAGATGAATTGGATTCCAAAAAGCATTTATATGATTTTGAGGAATACATAAGCATATTACAAAAGCTAAAAACTTTACTTGATGCAGGGATGCCAAATTGCCAGGCAATTGAAATGGCGCAAAGCGGATTAAATGTAGAGGCAATCTTGCACTTCTACAACAGATTTAACAGGAGAAGATAAAATGAAAAAATCAAAGCAATCCAGAAAAAGAGAATTTACGTTAAAAGCAAGAAGAGAAATAGTCGCAAGAGATAATGGCCAATGTATATTTTGCGCAATGGGCTACATGCCTTGCAATAATGAACTGGCAGCAGAAATGAAATCAATAATGCACTACATACCTCGTTCGAAAAACGGATTGGGTATTCCGGAGAATGGAGCGGTAGGATGCCAGTATCACCATAATATGCTGGACAACGGAAACAAAGGAAATAGAGAAGAAATGCTTACTATATTCCAAAATTATCTTAAAAAGCATTATCCAAATTGGGAGGAAAAGAAATTAGTGTATAGCAAATGGAGTTTCTTAGAAAAACTACAAGAAATTGAAAGGAAGGGAAACGAACATGTTGAGTAGTAAGGATATATCAGAATTAAGAAAAAGAATGACTTTGAAGGGCACAAATATCACACGATTAGCAGGAATTTACGTTAGCAATGAAAAGGAACGTATGACAAGTTTGAATGAAAGATTTCTGAATCTTCCGGAAGAAGAAGTATATAAGTATTTAGATATTGCAAAAGAAGTGTTGAGCAGAAAAGTAGAAGATAGAATGCTAGGTCTTACAATATGTGAAGAAAACAGAACACAAAAGTACGCTTTAGCAGATGCACTGGAAAGCAAATTAAATCCAGAAAAAGAACGAAAGCTTGATGCTTTATACAATTTAATCATACAGAACAAAGCAATTGCAGGAAATTATCTAATATTGCTGTTTCATGATGTGTACGATGTGCCGAAGGTGGCAGCAGATGGCAAGGAGTTAGAGGACGGTGACGAAGTTTACGAATACATTTTAGGTGCTATTTGCCCTGTGAGCCTGACCGCGCCAGGCATAGAATACGACGAAGCAACTAGAGCATTTAAAAACAGAGAAAGGGACTGGGTAGTACAGAAGCCAACGGAAGGATTTATTTGGCCAGCTTTTGAAAATAGAACGGTAGAGATGGAACGTATATTATTCTATACAAAAGATGCAAAAGAGCCGGATCACAATTTGATGGAATTAGGTTTTGGTACGATACCAGTGCTAACAGCTACAGAAGAAAGAATAAAATTTGAAGAAATGATTTTTTACGCTACAGATTCGGAGGGTTTAACAGAAAAAATAGAATACAAATTAGCAGATAGCATTTATAAAATGTTGCTAGACCCAGGAATGGAAGAAAAAACATTAAAACCAGAAGAAATTAAAAATCTTATTATGGAGATTGGCGAAGCAGAAGTATACGCGGACAAAATTGCAGAAATGTACGAAGCTGAATTTAAACCAGTCTATCCAAAGGCGGCACATTTATTAAATGAAAGAATGCTTAAAAGATATGAAGCATACATACAGCAAGAGAAATATAAGAATTTGTTATCAAAAGCACAGAGAGAAATCGTGAGCTTAGCGCAAGGAGAATTTACTGAAACCGCGCAAGAGATTGAGGATTTGCTGAAGAGAGTATAACAGACGAGCTGTAGCGTTTATTATTGCAGAAGGAGGAAAGATGAAGAAAAATGAATAATCCAGAAAAGGAATTAGAAGAATTTAGAAACAAAAAGAAACAGAAAAAGGCACAAATGACAGCAATGCAAAATCTGCCATACAAGGTAAAAGTGAAAAGAGCTGCTGTTAGAGTAGAAGAATTTATAAAGGAATGTGATAATAGAGGATTTAACACACATGTTTCGGTAGGAGGATTAGACAGTATAACACTATTGTATTTTATTCGCAGTCTTGGCTATGACATTCCTGCTATATCGGTAAGCGCGCTTGAGGACAAAAGCATAATTGAAACGCATAGAAAAATTGGCGTTACCATGTTAAAACCAGGAAAAACCAAAACGGAGGTTTTGCAGGAATTTGGTTTTCCGGTAATAAGTAAAAAGGCGGCAGGAAAGATAGAAAAATTACAAAATCCGACGGACAAAAATAAGACAGTAAGGCACGCAATAATAACTGGTGAATGTGGAGCGCAAGGGCATTTTGCAAAGAACAGCAGAATGAAACTACCGAAAAAGTGGCTTGAACTTTTTGGCGGATACGAAAACGAGAATGAAGATACAAACTATAAAATTCCAAATTTTAAGGTGTCAAATAAGTGCTGTCTATACATGAAAGAAAAACCTTGCGATCAATGGGCGAAAGAACATAACAGCAAACCATTTCTTGGACTAATGGCATCTGAGGGAGGCCAGCGCGAGGATGCGCTTGTAGAACATGGATGTAACTACTTCGGAAAAACAGTAATTAGAAGTGCACCTTTTGCTCCATTCTTGAGACAAGATTTATTACAACTTGCATTAGACCTCGATGTACCAGTACCGGAAATATACGGAACCATTGAACGTAAAGAAGATGGGACGTTGTATACTACAAAAGCACAAAGAACAGGGTGCCAAATGTGTGGCTTTGGTGTACACATGGAAAAAAGACCGCATAGATTTGACAAGCTACGAGAACGAAACGAAAAAGAGTGGGAATTTTGGATGTATAGATGCTGCACGGATCCTGATACTGGAGAAAAATACGGATGGGGAAGAGTGCTGGATTACATAGGGGTTAAGTGGAGAGATAAAGTTGAGACAGATAAGCAGATGAATTTATTTGATTTTAAAAAGGAGCGTGAGGAAGATGAAAGTAATTGTCCAATGTGATGGCAGAAAAGTAATTTATGATAATGTAACAAAAGTAGATTGTTCTGTTGCATTTGATAATTTTGAAAGCAAAATGACTATTTTTCAAGGTGAAAAGAAAAAAATTATAAGACTATATGAAATCAATAGTTTTTCATTTAAGGAAGAAGGTGGAGTAGATGAATAAAGTAATTTTAATGGGACGTTTGACTAGAGATCCAGAGGTACGTTATTCGCAGAATGCACAGCAAACAGCAGTAGCAAGATTTACCCTAGCTGTTGATAGAAGATTTAAACGTCAAGACGATGACCAGGCAGCGGATTTTATTAATTGTGTTGCGTTTGGCAAGACAGCAGAATTTGCAGAAGGATATTTAAAACAGGGAACTAAGGTTGTTGGTTGTGGACGTATCCAAACCAGCAGCTATACAAACAAAGAAGGTCAGAGAGTTTACAGCACTGATGTTGTTATTGAGGAACTTGAGTTTGCAGAAAGTAAAAAGGCGCAAGAAAACAATACGGAAGTAGATGCAGATGGATTTGTGAATATTCCAGACGGTCTAGAGGATGGATTACCATTTAGTTAGAAGGGAGAAAAAAAGAATATGAAAAACACAAATTGGAAGGTAGCAATGATTATTACAGTAGGAGTAGTAGCAGTTATTTTGATGTTTGTCTTTGGTATTCAAAGTTCGCAGAACAAAGCTATTGCATTTGAAGAACAGGTAAACGCAGCACAGTCGGATATTAAAGTACAAGAAAAGCGAAGAATTGACCTTGTATATAATCTCGCTGATTGCGTAAAACAGTATGATAAGCACGAGAGTGACACATTAAAATCAATTGCTAGTGGAAGAAAAACAACAGAAAATATTGAGAATGCAACAACAACTATTGAGGCAATTGCGGAAGCATATCCTGAATTAAAGTCAAATGAAAATTACAAAACGCTTATGAATGAACTGTCCATGACTGAAAATCTTATCGCAGAGTATCGCAGTAATTACAATAAACAGATCAAAGAATACAAGAGGTATGTCAGAAAGTTTCCTACAAGACAGTTTCTAAGTATGCTTGGATATGAAATGCAGGATTATCAATATCTTACATATGACGCACCAGAAACAGCACCACAAGATTTATTTAAGGAGTAGCTTATGAGAAAAACTAAAAAAGGTTTCGATTTTGGAGATTTTGAAATAACAAAGCGTGAAATCTTGGCTAGTATTTCTATTATTGCAGTTATGATTTTGTTTGGCGTTCTGATTTCGTCTAAGATTTCAGAATGCCAAATGGATAAAAATGAAATATATAACAAAGCTGTTAAGATAGATAGTCAGGAAATGTTCCAGTACGGCATGGACACAAATATTGGCAATGCTTTTGTGTATGGAGAGTTAAAAGCAATTGATACAGTTACATACACTGAAATTGGCGGGGAATATATGTATGTGAAAAAAGTTAAAGAAAAGTACACAATGCACACAAGACAGGTTGCACACACAAGGACAGTTAATGGAAAGACAGAAACTTATTATACAACAGAAGAGTATTGGACCTGGGATAAGATCAACAGTTCCGCAATTAAATGTAAAAGAATATCATTTTGCGGAATTGAATTTTCAAGCAATAAAATTGTTTTGCCTACCGCGAGATATATTAGCACGATTAGAAAGTCGTTACACATAAGATATAAATATTATGGAGTCAGCGATAAATACAAAGGTACTATATTTGCCAATTTAAGAAATAAGACAATTCAAAATAACACAAAATTCTATAATAATCGAACTATTGATGAAACGGTTGATTACTTAGAGTCAGACATCGGTACGGCTATATTTTGGATAGTTTGGATTATTTTAATTTGTGTAGTTGTGTTTGTTTTCTATTATTTAGACAACGAATGGCTTGACTAAAAACAAGAAAGGTGACGTAGAATGACGATTAAATGTAAAAAATGTTCTATGCATGAACAATTAAAGGAGGCGAACAGAACAATGACAAATCAAGAGGCTAGACAAATAGTACAGAATTTTCCAAACTGGAACATGGATGATCAGTGGCTTTCCGATGCAGAAATGAAAGAATTAGTGAAAGTTTTGGATAATGCATTAGAAAATATAATTGAGATAAAAAAACACAAAATCACATTATCGGATTTAGAAAACTACATGAAATTTGAGGATGAATGTGTAAAGAAGAATTTTACGCTAAAAAGTCTACTAGAAGCGAGAGAAAAGCAGATAGCAAAGAAGCCTATCCTTAAAAGCGGTACAGAAGTTATACATGTAGACAGAGAAAAAGGGCCTAACGAGCTAACAAAAAGTAAATACCAAGACTGGACATGTCCTACATGCGGTTGTTTTGTTGGACAAAGATACAATTCTACGCAACTAACACACGATCAAAGAAAGCACAAATTTTGTAGTGAATGCGGTCAAAGGATAGATTGGAGCGAGAAAGGCGGCAGCAGATGACAGAACAAGAATATAAGGAAATGACACTAGCATTAAAACATTCAGAAATTCCACTGGGTATGCAAAAGGAATTTCTGAGATTATTAGATAAAGAATTTGTCGAAAATGAAAAAGTTGCACCAGTGCAACGAAAAAGAGGTGAAATAAATGGCAGTTTATAAAGATAAAGCATCAATCGAAGAAGAACAAATAAAGGCATTTAATGAAGCGTCGAATTGGTAATAAGGAGTGAAATAAATGGTTAGCATACATTATCCATCTGGACTACAAAAGAAAAAATGTAGTTTATGCGGGAAAGAATTTTACATAACGCTAGGTAACGATTATGCATACAAAATAAAGGCGGCAGGAAGAGTAAAACTATTTTGCAGTTGGAGGTGTTTAAGAAAAAAACAAAGTAATAAATAGATTATAGAAAATGAGAAAGTACACAATTGAAATTAAAATCATAGAATTTTCTTATCTACGCTCTACACAAAATGAAACAGTAAAAAAGTAAGTATGTACATTGACAAATGAATAATGAAGTAGCAAATGTGTATTTATACACATAAACACCTTGACAAGTGTGTATAAAGTGTGTATAATATAATTAAAGATAACAAAAAAGAAAGGAGGCTTCCTTGTGAAGAGGCGAGAATTAGTAAAACGTTTAGAGAAGGCAGGATTTGTTTTCAAAGAACATGGCGGAAATCATGATACATACAAGAGAGGGACTGACACAGAACAGGTTCCAAGACATAAAGAAATAAATGAGATTACTGCGAAACAAATCTTGAAGAAATGGGGGCTTTAAGCTCCCACTTTCTCGGACGATTTAACAATTCTTATTATATTATTTATAGAAAGGTGGAGAGATATATGAAAAGGGCATATCCGGCATTTATAGCAGAATATCAAAAAACTTTCTTGGTTAGTGTTCCAGATATGAAAATATTTACAGAAGGATTTGATTTTGTAAATGCAATTGAAATGGCAAGAGACGCTATTGGATTAAAAGGGATTAGCTTAGAAGACGAAGAAATTGAAATTCCGCAAAGCTCATCGATAGAGGAAGCGACAAGAAAAGTCAAGATGGATACAGATATTTTTGATTATTCTGTAGGAACAGTAACTTTTATTGATGTGGATTTTGCGGAATACAGAAGAAAAAATGATAACAGATCGGTACGGAGGAACGTAACAATTCCAAATTGGTTAAATAAGGAGGTGGAAAAGGCTGGCATTAATGTTTCAAGAACATTAAAAGAGGCACTAATAGAAAAACTAGGAATATCAAAATAATGTAAAAAAACGAACAGGCACATGAGAATATAATCAATAAATCTTTTCATGGCGACGAGTGTAATCAAAAAAGTTATTATTGGTATACATGACTAAAAAAGCTACTAACATTTATTCTATTTTCGGGTAGAATAAAAAGCTAGTAGCTTTTTTGTTTTAAAAGATGGATAAATAGCCCGCATAAAAAGAAGGGAGTATTATGAAGAAAAAATTAGAAGAAGAGAGGAAAATTTTAAGAAGTTTTTTGTGGAAATATAACGACTGCAAAAAAAGAAAGAAACAGCTAGAGACAAGATTAAAAGACATACAGCGTGAAATGTCTATGCCAATTGGAGGAATTGGATATTCGCCAACACCACATAGTGCAACGAATAAAATTGGACCTGGCGCGGCTGGTTTTACAATCAAGATGGCAGAGATAGAAGAGAGAATATTGAAGCAAAATGAAGAAATGGAGCGTTCTATGATTGAGATCATGGATGCAATGAATTTCCTTGATGAAGAAGATGTAGACAGAAGAATTATGGAATACAGATATATTGATGGGAAGGATTGGAAAAATATTGAATCTATCGAGCATATGACCAGGCAAGCGGCAAACAAACATTTGAATAATGGATTAGACAAGTTGCTAAGCTTAAAAAAAATACGGACGATAGTTGAAAAACAAAAAAGATTAGAAGAAGAATAAGTCTTTACACAGGTTTACATCTTAATGTGTTATACTGATAGAGTGGAAATGAAGTAATACCACGCTGCGTATGCAGCCCCCCAACCCTTTACAAAACGGGATACATATATTTTTTGTATGTATCCCGTTTTTTGTAGGTACTTTACAGACCTACACCCCTGTGCGGGGCTAACGACGCCCGGTATTTTTGCCTATAAAATCAAAATTTTATAGACACTTCCTTCCTCATTTGCGGCATAATAACGAGGTGATCAAGAAAAAATGGATGTTAATCAGAAAGAACTTGCTGCAATTCTAGGCGTAACAGACAGACGCATTCGACAGCTAAAGCAAGAATTTGGCTTGTTTGAACAAAGCATGTCGGCTGGAAAAGCCAAAAAAAACTACTGTCTTGAAAAATGCGTTCCAGAATATATAAATTACAAACTGGATGCGGAAATGCAGCAGGGTACAAGTTGTAATCGTGAAAAGGAACAGGCAGAGCATGAACAGATCAAGAAAAAAATATCGATGCTAAAATTAAGAAAATTAAGAAGAGAGTTGCACGAGGCACGAGATGTTGAAGAATTTTTAACAGATATGTTAGTCAATTTTAAAAATAAACTGCTTAACCTCCCGCAAAAAACAGCACCACTTATAACAGGTGAAGATGATATAAACGTGGTAACAAAATTGCTTGAAAAAGAAGTTCTTGCGGCACTAGACGAGCTTTCTGAATACGATCCGTATAAAATCGATAAGGAGACAGTAGCTCAACTGTTCGAAGATGAAGATGAGGATGAAGAAAACGAGTAAGGTGATTGCATATGTCGTCAATAGAAAAACAAAGGTCAAGAAAACGGACAAGGAATCTTTTTGTAAGTGTAATTAGTTCGAATTTGAAGCGACCAGAGAAATTGACAGTTAGCGAGTGGGCTGAAAAATACAGAATACTCGACGAAACAAGCAACTTTTCTGGTAAATGGTCTAATGATATAACGCCTTATCTAGTTGGAATTATGGATGCATTTAACGATCCTTATATTCAGGAAATAAATTTTTGCAAGCCAACGCAAGTTGGCGGAACAGAAGCTATGCTAAACATGCTTGGCTGGACAATCACACAAAATCCATCTCCAACAATGATAATTTATCCAGATGATGATTTAGCAAAAGATACATCCAATGACAGATTGAAGCCGTCTCTTACAAAAACAAAAGAGATAAATGATAGATTTTACAGAAATTCTTCAAAAGAATTAAATTTAAAATTTCGTGGAATGTCAATCTATCTAAGAGGATCACACTCTCCTGGAAAACTTGCATCAAAAGCAATAAAATATTTGCTTTTCGATGAAATTGACAAAATGGATGGCGCTAGCAAGAAAGAAGCATCGCCTTATAAGCTGGCAAAAGAAAGAACAAAAACATTTAACTATTCGAGAAAGATATATACCTGCTCTACGCCAACATTAAAAACAAATTACGTTTGGAGAATACATGAAGATGCAGACGAGCAAAGAAATTATTTTGTTCCATGTCCTCATTGTGGCGAATTTTTTACGTTTAAGTGGAAACAAATAAAATTTGATAATGAAGACGGAATGACAAATGAAGAAAGAGCAAAAACGGCAATATATGTTTGTGAACATTGCGGCTGCTTTATTACTGATAAAGATAAAATAAAAATGCTGCGAGCTGGAGAATGGCGAGATGTAAAAGGCACCTGCACTGGAAAAGCGCGGAAGGTGTCCTTTTGGTTAAATGCATTATATTCCAGATTTTTAACATGGCATGATATTGCTCTCGAATTTTTAAACAGTAAAGATGATCCGGAAGAATTGCAAAACTTTGTAAATTCATGGCTGGCAGAGCCATGGGAGGATACAAAGCTAAAAACAAGCACAGAGCTTGTATTAGAAAGACAAACAGAGCTTCCTGCATTAATGGTTCCGCCATGGACAAAAATATTGACGGGTGGAGTAGATGTCCAAGAAAACTGTTTATATTATTCGATTCGCGCCTGGGGAAATTTTTTGACATCACAAAACATTGCTCACGGACAAGTTTTCTCGTTAAATGAGATTGAACAGGTAATGAATTTGGCTTATTACAAAGAAAATAAAGATCAAATGGTTGTTGCACTGTGTTTGATTGATTCTGGTTACAATGCGGACGAAGTTTACGATTTCTGCGCAAGAAATTCGGACTGGGCTTTGCCAGTCAAAGGATCGAGTAATCCTATGCAATCTCATTTTAAGTTTTCAACCGTAAACAAAAGTACATCGAAGGCGCACGGTATGAATCTTGTTATTGTTGATGGTGGAAAATACAAAGATATGATAGCGTCAAGAATGCGCAAAGAAAACGGAACTGGAAGCTGGATGGTATACGCAGATTGTGATGAAGAATATGCGACACAAGTAACAGCGGAACATAAAGTTTCCGTAAAAAAAGGCGGGAAAAGTCAGTTAGTATGGGTTCAAAAGACGTCACACGCAGATAATCATTATTTGGATACAGAAGTATATTGTATAGCTGCCGCTGATACGCTTGGAGCCAGAATGTTTCATTTGCAAGATACAGCGATAGATGAGGAAGTTGCACCAGTGCAACAAGAAGAAAGAGAAGAAAACTGGATAAAAAGTAACGAAAGTTGGATTGGAGGCTAAAAAATGACAACACAAGAATTACTTCAAGAAGTAGACAATGCAATCAATACAGTTCTGGTAGGCGGTCAGTCATATAAAATTGGCTCCAGACAACTAACACGAGCAGATTTGAGCGAACTGCGCACATTAAAAAAAGAATTGCAAGTACAAGTGAATGAAGAACCGTGTGAATTGTTTGGCAATACATTTGTTTCAGTTTTTGATGGGAGGTAATTATGAATTGGATTGACAATATTATTGGTATAGTATCTCCACGAAAAGGTTACGAAAGAGCGGTTTGGCGACAAGAATTAGAACTTACAAAAAATTATGATGCAGGAGATTACGGCAGACTAAACGCAAACTGGCGAGTGCTAAATCAAAGTGCTGAATTAACAGACAGACCATATAGAGACAATATAAGAGCCAGAGCAAGAGATTTAGAGCGAAATTCAGATATAATGAACTCTATAACAAGTACATTTGTGAGAAATGTAATTGGAGGAGGCTATACATTACAAGCAAGAACAAGTAGCGAAGAACTTAATGTCCAAATCGAATATTTTTGGAAATTGTGGTGCAAAAAGAAAAATTGTGATGTTACTGGAACACAGTCATTTCAACAAATTCTTAGAATGCTTGTAAAAAGAAAAAAAATTGATGGCGGGATTTTAGTACACAAAGTTTACACGAAAGATGGATTGATACCGTTCAAACTGCAATGTTTGGAAGTTGACGAATTAGATGCAAGCGTTATGAATGCAAAAGAAAAAGGAAACAAAGTGGTTGGCGGTATCGAAATGAATGCATTTAATAAACCAGTCGGTTATTGGATACGGCAATATGATATTGATGGACTAGCAATGAATTTGCCAAAATACATACCTGCCAAAGATATGATCTATGTTTACAAAAAAGTGAGACCTTCACAAGTTAGAGAAATCTCCGACATGACACAAACGATGCCAAGAATCCGAGACACGAATGAATTTATGACAGCCGTTTCAGTAAAACAAAGAATAGAAGCTTGTTTGTCTGTTTTTATAAAAAAGAATGTGCCTTCTGGCAATACAATTGGACGCGGTTCGGCAATTGGAAATGAAGGAGAGAAACACAATTATCAAGGCAAGACGCTAACGCCTGGAATGATTATGAATCTAAATCCCGGCGATGAAGTACAAACGGTAAATCCAAGTGGACAGGCGGCGGATGCATCGAGTTACATAAAACTACAGCAGCGAATGATTGGCGCTGGACAAGGAGTGAGCTATGAAGCAACAAGCCGCGATATGTCCGAGGCGAATTATTCTTCTGCCAGACAAGGAGCAATTGAAGATGATTTAACATATGAAGAAGACAAAGAAAGCCTGTTACAAGTGATGGATGAAATCTATGAAACGTTTATAATAAGCCTTGTTTTAAGTGGTTTAATTGAAATAAAAGATTTTTGGAGCAATAAGGAGGCTTATTTTGAACACACATGGATACAAGCTCCGAAGCGATGGATTGATCCGCTGAAAGAAAGTAATGCTAACAAAATTGCAATGCAAACAGGACAAAAGACGTTTAAACAAATTTGCGCTGAAAATGGTATGGATTGGCGAGAGTGCATAGACGAAATGGCAGCAGTATTGGAATATGGCAAAGAAAAAAATGTTGAGATTGGAGGTGTAATGTTTGGCGAAAAGTACAACAAACAAAAATAGATTAACAAGAGTTTTGGTAGTAAATTCCATACGAGCGATTGATGGCGAAGAAAGAAAATTCAGATTAAGTTTTTCGTCAGAAGAGCCGTACAAACGCTGGTTTGGCCAAGAAATTTTAGACCATTCGGATGGATGTGCTGATCTTACTCGATTGCAGTCGATTGGATGTGTGTTATACAACCATAACAGAGATTATGTTGTTGGAAAAGTTGTAAAGGCCTGGATAGAAAATAATCGAGGAGAGGCAGAGATAGAATTTGATACAGATGAAGAATCCGAAAAGATTTATCAAAAAGTAAAATCAGGAACGCTAAAAGGTGTGTCGGTTGGCTACATAGTCGATGTCTGGGAGGAAGTAGTATCAAACAAACAATCAAGCGACGGAAGATTTACAGGACCGTGTTCAATTGCCAAAAAGTGGAGTCCATACGAGATTTCGATTGTATCTGTTCCTGCTGACGCAACGGTTGGAGTAGGAAGAGAAATGGAAGAAACAAATAAACAGTCGCTTTTAAATTTATACGAAAAGCAACTGCAAATAAATAAAAATAAATTATAGGAGGCATAAAAATGGGACCAAAAGAAAAAAAAGAAAAGGCAATGCTTAGACAACAAGCGATTGTAGATGCTGCAAAAAATGAGCAGAGAGATTTGACGACAGAAGAAAAAACAGAATTTGAGAATTTGCAAAGAGAAATTGAACAGTGCGAAGAAGAATTAAAAAGAGCGCAGAGCAACCCAACAAACGCTACACAGCAAGAAAAAAATGAACAGATTGCGCAGAGAGCGGCAGCAGATGAAAGAACGAGAATTTCCGAAATCACAAGCATATGTAGAAGTTTTAACATTGAGCCAGAACAATATATTGCCGGAGAAAATACGGTTGAAGAAGTAAGACAGATTATTCTGGATAGCCTAATGAAAACACATGAACCAGTTAATTCGAAAGGAACAGCAGATGTTACGGTAACGGCAGATACAGAAGATAAGTATAGACGAGCGGCGGCAGATGCCCTTGTTGTACGAGGCGGAGTGAACATTGAAAAGCCGGCAGAAGGTTCAAGAGAATTTATGGGAATGTCATTAAGAGACCTTGCGATTGATACAATGGGAAGAGATGGAGCAAATACAAGTAAATTATTAAGACAGACTCCAGATCAAGTTTTGGACACATTACAAAGACAATACATGAACCCTACGGCGGCATTTCCTTCAATTTTGGATCAAGCAATTAATAAAGCTTATGTTGAAGGGCATAGAACAGCACCAGTTACATTCGATAAATGGACAAAAAAAGGCACATTAAAAGATTTCAAGACACATGACAACAATTATCTTGCAGGACCAGCAGGAGAATTTTTGGAAGTTCCAGAGGGGGCAGAGCTAAAAGCGGATTCGCCAAAAGATGAAAAGCGTCCAACAAGAAAATTAAAAACATACGGACGCCAGTTCTCAATGACAAGACAGGCATTTATTAATGATGACATTGACTTTCTCTCTAAAATTCCTGCAAAATACGCAGCGTCAGCAAGAAAGACACTCAATAAACAATGTTGCCAAATTCTTGTAAATAATCCTGCCGTATATGACGGAACAACATTGTTCTCGACTGCACATGGCAATGTATTAGCGGAAGGAACAGGAATTACAAGAGAAGCTTTACAAAAAATGTTTCTAGGATTGCAAATGCAAAAAGATGAATTTGGCGAAGCGATTATTATAAGACCTGCAATTATCGTTTGCCCTGTTGGATACAGTTTTGATTTTTATGCAATCTTTAACAGCGCTACGATTCAAACAAGCGATAATACACAAGCAGCCAATCCGCTGTACGCATATAGAAACAGCATTGAAGTTATAGAAGACCCTACACTAAATGTTTTGGCTGGAGCAAATGCCGCGCCTTGGTTTGTGCTTGGAGCAAAAGAAGACACAGATTTTATTGAAGTGGACTATTTGAACGGACAAGAGATTCCAACAATTCGTAGAATGGAAGCAGCTGGACAGCTTGGTTTTGTTTGGGATATTTATTTGGATTGGGGAATTACAGTAATGGACTATCGCGGAGCTGTTAAAAATCCAGGAACCACAATTACAAATCCGTTAGCGTAGAAAAGGAGGCGTGAAAGATGAAAGCAACATTTTGGCAAAGAGGAGAGGCATTAGATTACAAGAATACAACGTCAAGCGTGATTGAAGCAAATACCGTTGTAGCAGAAGGAAGCCTTGTTGGAGTTATTGGAACAGATATTAATCCAGGAGAAACAGGATCACTACACGTTGCCGGTGTGTTTGAAATGGTAAAGACAGCGAGCGATGAAATTAAGTTTGGAGATACCGTTTATTTTAATAAAACGGCAGGGGAAATCACAAAAACATCATCTGGCAACGCAGTGGCTGGTTATGCTGCATCAGAGGCAGGCACTACAGCTACAACAGTGTTAGTAAAATTGCTTGGATAGGAAGTGGGTAAGATATGCAAAAGCTTATAGCAATAAATTACATTTTGTATCTATCAAAACAATACAAGCCAGGCGATGAACTTCCACAAAATGATGTAGCGATGAAAAATGCATGGTTAGAAGCTGGAACTGCAAAATTACAGAATGATGAAAGCGTAGAAATTATAGAAGGAAAACAGAAGAAAAAAGCGAAAGCAAAGCCAGTTACAGCTCCTGCGGGCTTAACTGGCAAATCTGTGCCTAAAACAAGCGAAGATGACCTGATTGGAAAGCTACCGAAAAAGAAATGAATTTCAAAGAGTTAGTGGCGCAGGACACGAAAAAAGTATTTATAAATCCGGAAGAATTTGGAGAAGAACATGAAATTGACGGAAAAACTGTAATGGTTATTATCGATAATAACGAGCAGATTGAAAGACAAAAACGTATTCCGTCAAATTCAAACGGTATTTTCTTGAAAGAAGTTCTTTTTTATGTAGCCGAGGAAAGCTTTGGAAACTTGCCAACGATTGGAAGAATTATGCGTTTTGATAAAAAAAGTTACACAGTAACAGATGCTATTAATGAAAATGGAATATTTTCGATTAGTTTAAAGGCGGTGAAGAGCAGTTGCTAACTTTTGAGGTAGACAAAGAACAAATAGATACAATCGAAAAAGCATTGTCTGGAATTAAGAAAGATAGCAAGACAATATTAAAAAAGGCAATAAACAAAACTGCAAAAGAGGCAAGAAAACAGTTAGCTAAAACCGCCAAAGAAACATATGCGGTTAAAATTTCAGGCTTTAACAAAAGCATGACAATAAAATCTGCAACAGTTTCAAAAACAGAGGCAATAATTAAATCAGAAGGAGAGGCTTTAGAAATTGGGAAATTTAGAGCTTCTCCTTTTCGTTATGCAAATGGAAAAGATAGGCCTAAAGAAATAAAAGCAAAAGTTTTAACAGCTAGTTCGATGAAAGCACTTGTAAAAGGAGATACAAAAGCTTTCGTAGCTAGATTTAAAAGTGGACATGTAGCAGTTGTAGAAAGGAATCCAGATAAAAAAATGGCTTCAAATCCCAAAAAAAGTGCGTTAAAAAAATTGCTAAGTCCTTCTTTACCTCAAATGCTAGGAAATGAAAAGAAGGTTTACAACAAAATTGAGCCACAAATAAAAGAACTGTTACAAAAAAATATAAAACAAGAAGTAGAAAGAACATTGCAGAGGTGAGAAAATGACACCACAAAATTTGCAAGATGAAATCAAAGAAATGCTTATAGAAGTGTCAAAAGATATTACTTGGAAAAATCTAGATGGAGATCAAACGAATTTAGAAATCTTTAAGCAGAATTTACCAAAAAAAGAAACAGATGAAGATGATCCGTTTCCATATTGCATAATTCGACTTATAGATGGAAGTCATAATGCAATAAATGATGCAGAAAATAAAATCAGGGTATTATTGATTTTCGGAATACATGACAATGCAGAAGAAAATCAAGGAGATATTATGCTTAATCTAATCAACAGGATTGTTATTAGATTAAGTGAAAACAATGTGTTGAAGACTTTTTATCAAGTCGGAAAAATTGAATGGGTAATTGATGATGAAGACACTTATCCATATTTTTTTGGTGGAATGACACTTGAATTTGCGCCAGCGCACATACAAAGAAGGAGTGATATATTTATATGACTGTAAATGCAAAAAAAAGAAAAGAATCATTTGCGTACATCGGACCTACAATAAAAAACAAGATCGATGAAGGAACTATTTTTACAAATGGTTATCCGCAAATAGCTAAAGAATTAGTAGCTAGTCAGCCACTTATTCAAAAATTATTTGTGCCATTAAGCGAATACGCAGATAAGAAAAAAGAAGTTGAAACAAAAGACAGCGTTTTAAATGTTATTTATAACAGAGTAAAAAATGAAGGAGGAAAGTAATATGTATTTTCATGGAGCAAGAGCAACAGAAGTGCCAACGCAATACGCAAAACCTCAAACTACATTATCTGGAGTGCCGATAGTGATTGGAACGGCACCTGTGCATTTGGCAACAGAACCCAAAATAAACGAGGCGGTTTATGTAGAGAGTTATGAGGATGCAGTAAAATATCTAGGCTATTCAAATGAGTTTGAAAAGTATACTCTTTGCCAGAGCATTTTCACACATTTTATTAAATTTGGAGTAGCACCAGTTGTATTTATTAACGTTCTCGATCCTGAACAACACAAGACAGAATTGAAGGCAACAGATTATGATGTTACAGGCAAGCAAGTGGCGATTGAACAAAAGGATGTAATTTTGGATTCTTTAATCGTGACAAACACAGAAAGCAAAGCAAAGTTAAAAAATGGAGTAGATTATATTGCAAGCTACAAAGATGATTTAACTACTTTGATTACACTTACGACAGATGTAAAAAAAATAAATGTGTCAGGATATGTTTTAGATGCAACACAGGTTACAGCGAGCGATGTAATTGGCGGATATAATGAGGAAACAGGAGAAGAGACAGGAACACAGCTTATCAGAACAGTATTTCCTAAATTTCAGGTTCCGCCTGGAACAATTTTAGCTCCGAAATTTTCAAAAGATAAAACTGTTGCAGCTGTATTACAGAGCAAAAGCCAAGAAATCAATGGCATGTTTAAAGCGATGGCATTGATTGACATTGATACAGCATCGGCATCTAAATACACAGACGTAGAAGCAGAAAAGAGTAATCTTGGAATAACAAGCGAGAATGCTGTTTTGCTTTGGCCACAAATGAAATACGGTGACAGCATTGTATCTTATTCTGCTGTAATGGCTGCACTGATACAGTGTGTTGATGTTAAAAACAAAGGCATTCCTGCAAAATCGCCATCAAATGAACTTTTAGGAGCGGATGCAATTTGCTTGTATGACGGAACCGAAGTAAATCTGGACGAAAAACAAGCGAATACGCTTAATGCGATTGGAGTAGTGACGTCAACTAATTATGGCGGGTGGCGAAGCTGGGGAAATAATACAGCATGTTATCCGTCAAACACAGATCCGAAAGATAGATGGATAAATTGCAGAAGATATTTCAATTGGAGAGAAAATAATTTTATTATTGGTGTGCATGACAAAGTAGATGGCATTCCAGATCGAAAGCAAATTGAAAATATTGTTGAAAATGAAAATATGAAGGGCAACTCATATTCAAATGAAGGCTGTTGCGCTGGAGATAAGATTTTTTTTAATTTGTCTGAAAATCCAATTTCAAATATTTCAGATGGAAAATTTGTATTTCATTTTATGTTAGCACCTTACACACCGATGGAATATATCGAATCAAAGTTCGAAATGGACGTAAAAACAATTGAAGCAGCATATACAGCCGCGTTTGAATAAAGGAGGAAATGATAATGAATTATCCTAGCGTAATAAATCAATTTAAGGTATATGACAGCGAAGAGTCGGCAGAAATTGTCGGAACGACAGGAGAAATTACATTGCCGACCATAGAGAGCAAAACCAGCACTATTAACGGTGCCGGCATTCTTGGAGACATTGAAGAAAGCGTTGTTGGTCAGTTCAATTCCATAAAAATGGACATTCCATTTCGAGTAATTTCAACCGACATTTTCAAATTAATGAAAACTAATAAGCCGACCGGGGTTGTTCTCAGAGGAGGTGTGCAGGGGTTCGATACAGAAACTTCTCAAGCGACATTTAAACAAATGAAAGTTAGCGTCAAAGGTAAAGTTTCATCGATTAATCCAGGAAAAGTAAAGTCTGGAGAACAGATGGATTGCTCTATTTCACTCGAGCTTACATATATCAAAATTGTATATGATGATGTTGTTGGTTTGGAACTAGACAAATTAAATAATGTCTATATTGTTGATGGAGAGGACATGTTAGCGGAGATTAAAAATCTTATTTAGAAAAGGAGAACTGAAAAATGAAAGATGAAGCAGTTGTAATTGAAAATGGAGAAATTACTGAACTTGACGGCTTACTTAAATTAAGTAAGCCGTATATTTTTGAAGAAAAGACATATACAGAAATTGATTTGTCAGGATTAGGAAATATAAAGGCAATCGATATGATAGAGGCAAACAAATTGTACGATCGTTCTGGAGGCTTTTCTATTATGCCTGAGCTTTCTATGGAATATGCATTTATTATTGCATCTAAGGCAACAAACAAGCCGATTGAGCTGTTTTATGGATTACCTCCAGTAGATGCAATGAGAATTAAAAATAAGGTTACAAGTTTTTTCTTCACACAGGACTAAGTCCTGACGACGGAAAAACAATAAGAAAAATAATAATACAGTTATCAATTAGATTGCGGACAAGTATCGAATATCTTTCGAACTTGTCCGTTTTTGAATTGTTTGAAATCGTAAGTGAGGTGTCGAAACTTGCCAAGAAGTAAAGATTATGAAATGGCTATTAAAATCGCTGGAAAAGTAGAGCAGTCGTTTAAAAATTCAATGGGACTTACTGAAAGGCAGTTAAAGGCAATTGCGAGAGAAGCTGCAAAAACAGAAAAAGCAACAAAAAGCTCACTCGGTTCAGGTTTCGACAAAGCAAATAAAACGGTTGAAAGTTTTTCGAACGGAGCAACAAAAGCTTTAAAAGCGGTTGCGAAGGCTGCGGCGGTTACTGGAACTGCGGCTGCTGGAATTGGAGCCGCGGCAACGAAAGTTGGAGCTGATTTTGAAGCACAAATGTCTACTGTAAAAGCTATATCAGGCGCAACAGAAAATCAATTTATAAAATTGACGGATAAAGCGAAAGATATTGGCGAGAACACCGCTTTTTCGGCAAAAGAGGCAGGAGAAGCGATGGAGTACATGGCAATGGCCGGCTGGAAGACGAAAGATATGCTTAACGGCATAGACGGAGTAATGAATTTAGCTGCCGCATCAGGAGAAGATTTAGGTTCTGTTTCGGATATTGTAACAGATGCAATGACAGCCTTTGGAATGGCAGCAGATGGCATGACAAACGGTGTTGCAAATGCTACATATTTTTCAGATATTTTGGCAAAAACCGCCGCATCCGCCAACACAAATGTCGGCTTGATGGGCGAAACGTTTAAATATGTAGCTCCTGTAGCTGGTTCACTTGGATACAACATCAAAGATACATCTGTCGCAATTGGATTGATGGCAAACAGCGGAATCAAAGCGAGCAGCGCAGGAACATCGTTGAGAAGTTGGTTATCTCGCATGGCATCGCCAACAGATGCGGTTGCAACCTCGATGAAAAAGTTAGGTATTTCGCTTACAGATCAAAAAGGAAATATGTATTCGCTTATGGAAATTTTAGAGCGTACAAGAAAAAGCTTTTCTGGTTTATCCAAATCAGAAAAAGCGGCAGAAGCATCCACTTTAGCAGGAAAACAAGGGATGTCTGGTTTACTTGCAATAGTAAATGCATCTGATAAAGATTTCGCAAAGCTAACCAAAGAAATTGACAACGCATCTGGAGCAGCAAAAGAAATGGCAGATATAAAGTTGGATAACTTAAAAGGGGATTCAACATTATTTGTTTCGGCTGCGCAAGGACTCGGAATAGAAGCATACGACCAAATGAAAAGTCAATTAAGACAAACTGTACAATTAGGTACAGAAGGAGTGAGTGCCTTAACGAAATATCTTTCAAAAAGTAAAATTATCGAAAAAGGTTCAAAAATGTTTGGAAATGCACTTTCTAATATTTCTAAACAGGCTCCGACAACAATAAGAGAGCTACAAGAATTGGCTGGAAGTATAAAGGAGTTTAGTAGTCCATTTTTTGGTTTAGCAAAATGGATCATTGCACATCCGAAGATAATTACGTCTGAATTAACGGGAATCGGAGCTACTATTGTATCTTTTAAAATTGCATCAAAGGTTAAAGATGCAGCAACTGCGTTTGGCGGTCTGGCAAGCGTTTTAACAAATCCATTTGCAGTTGCTATTTTAGGAGTAGGAGCGGCAATTGGAGGAGCAGCAGGATTGGCTACATATATTAAAATCTGTGAAAATGAAGCTAAAAAACAAAACTTAGCACAGCATTTTGGGACGATTTCTTTGTCACTGGAAGAATTACAGGATGTTGCAAATCGAATTTTGGATGACGGAAGCTTGACAAAATTAAATACGGCATTAGAAGAATTTAGCAAAGTAGACAGCATTGCAGAAGAAATTCAGGATACTGTAAAGAGTGTTAATAAAATGAACTGGAAAGTTTCGGTCGGATTAAAGCTGTCGAAAAGCGAAAAGCAACAATACAAAAGCGATATAAAATCGTATATTGAGCAAACACAGAATTTGGTTAGTCAGGAAAGATACGCTTTAGCATTAAACATTAAACTATTGACTGAAGATGAAAACAGCTCAATCGGAAATTCTTTGGATAATTTTTTGGCAGGAAAGCAAACGGAACTAGAAAAGCTAGGTAAAAAGCTACAAAAAACAGTAAATAAGGCATTCGGAGATGGATTGCTTACAGTTGACGAAGAAAAGAAAATACAGCAGATACAGAAGCAAATGCAAGATATTTCTGACGGTATATCTCAAAGTAATTTTAATGCGGACATGGAGGTTATCAGTAAGCAATATTCTGGCGGGAATTTGACACCAGATAGTTTTAAGGATTTGCAGAAAGAATTAAGTAGCAAGGTTACGGAAGCTGAAAAGAACTACAAAGAGTCGTTGCAAAAAAGCATTGCAGCTCTTAATTATCAATTGAGTCAAGGAGATATTTCACAGGCAGAATATGACAGCGGAGTTGATAAGTTGTGGGACGGATACAGGAAAAAAGTTGGAGAAGCAGAGTCGAAAGCCGCTGAATTTTCATTAAATACAATAATGGGACAATATAATGATGAATTGAAGGATGCAAGCAGTTCTTTTGATAAAATAATGCAAGATTATATGTCAAGAGAAACGGAGTGGACATCTAGTGCTGGCTTGATGTGGGACGGATTTGTTGAACAATTTGACGGAAAGATGTTAGATAGTTCAACGAGAAATGCAATAAAAGATTTATTAAAACAGCTAGAACCTACAGAAGAACAATTGCAAGAAGTTGCTGATCAATATACTGCTGCAGGAGAAAAAATACCGACGGCAATTTCAGAGGGACTACAACAAATAGAAATGTTAAAAATGTTTTCTGGAGATGAAACGTCGATTTGGAATGCTATCCAAAAGAAATTGCTGGAGGATGGAGAGTATACAGATTTGCTAAACAAAATAAATGAGGCAGGGGGATATATTCCAAAAGAAATCAAAGCAGGAATGCAGTCAACAGCTAGAGAAAGTGCAAAAACGGCAGCAACATATGTAAAAAGCACAACAAATGATGCTTTGCAAAATGAATTTAAAGGACCATTTAACATCGGAATCAAACTGAATACTAATAATGAGAGTACGAAATCTGAAATAATAACACAAGTTTCAAACACAAGAAGTTTGTTTTCACAGATTTTAGGTACAAAATTTGAAGCTCCGTTTAGTGTTGCAGCAAAAATAAAAGCATCTGTATCTAATGCTGGTGGAGCGGCTGTTAAGCCTGCACATAACGCAAAAGGCTCTATTATAACTAAACCTACACTATCCTATTTCGCAGAAGATGGTCCAGAAGCGGCAATTCCGCTTGATGGCTCGGAACGTTCAAAAATGCTATGGAAACAGGCTGGCGAATTGCTTGGAATGTATCAAAAAAGGGACACACAGACGACTCTTGCATTGAAAGCTGAAAAAATGCTAAATGCAGATGATACACAACAGCCTGCAAAAAGTAAAGATGTGCAAGAAAGAGAAAGTACAGTAATTACTTATTCTCCAAGCATAATAATCAAAGGGAATGCAAGTAAAGAAGACGCAATTGAAGCTAATACAATAGCACAAGAAAAATTCGAACGAATGATTGAAAAGTATTTCAAAGATAAGGCGCGAGTAGCGTTTTAGTTTTAAAGGAGCGATGTTATGGGCGAGTTTTATAGAACTGTTCAAGGAGATACGTGGGACCAAATAGCAAAGAATGTTTACGGAGATGAAACCAAAATTGGAATTTTATTGGAAAATAATTTGGATTGCATAGACATAGTAGTATTTGATTCAGGAACACTTATATATGTTCCTGAATTATCAGACAATGAAGAAGATGCAGAAGAATTTCCAGACTGGAGATATGACGATGACGAAGAGGATGATGAATAATGAAGCCGACACGATATGGAGCTGTTGTAAAAATTGGAGCTACAGATTATTCAGAACAGTTAGAGAGTTTTAGTTATACAGATGAAGCGGATGGATCAAGCGATTCTGTATCAATTACGCTTAGTGATATTAGTGGAAAATGGCATAATTCAAAAATGCCAAAAGCTGCATCGAGAGTTATTGCAAAAATAAAAAAGACTGGAGAAAATACAAAAACGTATCCATGCGGAACTTTTCATTTAGATCAAATAGAATTTACTGGCTATCCGTCAAGTGCAACTTTTTCGGCGGTGTCTGATCCTGTTAGTTATGCGTTTAAAACAGCGCAACGCAATAGAACATGGAAACACACTACTTTTTTACAAATCTGCAAGGATATATCAAAAACATACAAAAGTTTAAAAGTAGTGTATGATGCTCCGGTAATTCCAATCGCCGCATTGGAACAGTCTAAACAGACAGATAGCTCTTTACTAAAAAGCCTGGCAGAAAAATATGGTTGTGGAGTAAAAATATATGCAAATAAAATTGTTGTATACAGTATTGAGCGTTACGAGAACAAAAAAGCTGTGAAAACAATAAATGTTAGTCAAATGGAGCCAGGATGGACTTGGCAATCTACAATAAACGGCAATTATACAGGAGTTAAATTGACATACAAAAAAACAAATGGCAAAAAAATAGAAACGATGCATGGCAGTACAAAGCGATTACTAAGGCTAACAGAAAAGGCAGATAGTAAAGCGGATGCTGTAAGAATTGCGCTGGCTAGAGTAAATAAAGAAAATGCAGATACTACCACATTACGTTTTACGTTGCGTTCTCCGGATTTTGTATCAGCAACATCAACCATAAACATTACTGGTCTAGCAAAGCTGAACGGAAAATATTTCGTTACAAGAGTCCGCCACACGATTTCGAATGGATACAAAGTTCAAATCGAATGCAGAAAAATAGGAAAAAGGATAAGGTGATTTTTATGCTGCGAATTGGAGAAGTTTCAAGTGTAAATAAAAAAGAAGGAACTATAAGGGTACTGTATTCTGACATGGATGAAAGCGTAAGTGGAGATATTATGTGTCTTGAAAAAATAGGAGTGCCAAAAGTAGAAGATACTGTTGCTGTTCTCTGTGACGAGGACGGAGAAGGCGTTTGCTTAGGAAAAATTTATGAATCGGGTGTTTAAAATGGCAAAAAAAAGCGAAAAGAAAAGCACTAAAAAAAAGGGGACAAAACTTGGAAAATTAAGAAAAGTAAAAAGCACTAAAAAAAAAGGGAAAATCAAAAATTTTGATTCCAAAAAGAAAACAAAAACTGCAACAAGGACAATAAAGTTACCTACAGATTTTCTAGGGAGGATTGGAAACTTTGGCAAAACAATTACTTTTGTTGTAAGCGAAAAAGAAACACTAACATTTTCTGAAATGAATAGAAGTGTAGCTGCCAGATGGACAACACATCCAGCAATCAAAAAACGAGAAAAAACAGAATTTCTTGGGCCAGACCTAGCAAAAATCACGATGAATGTGATGCTTGATTATTCACTGGGCGTAAAACCGAGAAGTGTAATATCAAAATTGGAAAAGGCTGTATGCAGCGGAACTGTAGAAAATTTGGTAATAGGTGGCAAAAAAATAGGAGTAAACAAATATAGAATAACTGATCTTTCAGAAAGTTGGGATACAATTATTCGCAATGGCGGGTTATATCGAGCGACAGTAACAGTTACATTTGAAGAATATGTTGAATAGAGGTGATTGAATGAATATACAATTAAATCGTGCTGTAATCGAAAGTGAGACACATATAAGCAGCGAGATTTTAAGATGTTTAAATTGCCTATATTCTACAATCGAAGGGACATGCGCTCTTGATAGAGATTTTGGGCTATCGATTGAATGTGTTGATCAGCCGCTTCCTATTGCAAAAAATTTATATGCTTTAGATGTTACTGAAAAAACAGAAAAATACGAGAGTAGAGTAAGTGTAAAAGAAGTAACCTTTGAAGCAGTGAAAGAAAAATTGATTCCGCATATAAAAATTGAGTTAAAGGATGATGACGACGAATGATTGCTGAATTAGAAAATCTACAAGATGTTACATTTGTTGATGATTGCGAAGTGAATGATATTCTTGAGCAAATGATACAAGATTTCCAGGCAAAATATGAAGAGGTTACAGGCGATAGCATAACGTTAGCTAAATCAGATCCGTACAGAATCATATTACAAGCTTGCAGTTTGCAACAATATCAAATGTTAAAATTCCTCGATGAAATGGGTAAACAAAATTTGCTGAAATATGCAGAAGGAGTTTTTTTAGATCAAATCGGTGCCTTGCGAGGCGTAAAAAGGTTACAAGGCAGTAAAGCAATAACAACGATACGTTTTAATTTGGAAGAGGCGAGAGAAGATGTTACTGCAATTCCAAAA
The DNA here is from genome assembly GCA_000437275.1 of Clostridium sp. CAG:411. GTDB lineage: Bacteria > Bacillota > Clostridia > Lachnospirales > Lachnospiraceae > CAG-411. The sequence goes on from FR899728.1 coordinate 39,346, forward strand.
GGAGTTAGAGTAGCGGCGGAAGATGTATATTTTGAAACAACTGAATATGCAGAAATAGAACCAGGAAACACATATGTAGATGTTTTGTCAATGTGTACAGAAATTGGTACGGATGGAAATGGTTTTGGGGCTGGAGAAGTAAATGCTATCGTTGATTCGGTAGCATTTATTGCATCTGCGGTAAATTTAACGAAAACAGAAGGCGGAGAAGACATAGAAAGCGATGAAAATTTTTCAGACAGAATTTACTTAGCAACGGCAGGATATAGCGTAGCAGGACCGGCGGATGCATATAAATATTTTGTAAAAGAATCAGACGCTGCAATTTCGGATGTATCTGTAACATCCACAGAGCCTGGAACCGTTGATATACGTTTTATAATGAATGGTGGCTTACTACCGACAAAAGAAATAACTGAAGCAGTGACAGAGTACATAAGTGACAAAAATAGAAGGCCACTAACAGACAATGTGAAAGTTGCCTCGCCTGAAATTGTAACATATGACATTAATTTGAAATATTGGATTGCTGAAGACAAAAGAAACATAGCATCGGCAATACAAGAGCAAATACAGACTGCAATACAAGAGTACATAGATTGGCAAAATTCGGCGATTGGCAGAGATGTAAACCCGTCCGAACTAACATACAGAGTTATGAAAGCTGGAGCAAAAAGAGTAGAGATAACGGCACCTGTTTTTACAGAAGTCGGCGAAACTAGCGTAGCACAAAATACAAGTAAAACTGCATTATACGGAGGCGTTGAAAATGGTTAAATTGCAAGATTCCACAATAGATAAACTTGTACCAGAATGGCAATCTGATTTACCGGAGGTACAAGCGATAGGATATGCATTAAGTCAATCAAACCAAAGAATTTTAAATTTAATAAATCAGTCGATGGTATATGCTGGAATTGATAATTTGCAAGAAAAAATCTTGGATGTACTTGCGGTAGAATTAAGAGCACAATTTTATGATGAAAAAATGGAATTATCTAAAAAACGCGAAATTATAAAAAATACACTTTATTTGCATGGCAAAGCTGGAACGGTTTCTGCCGTTGAAGAAATGGTTGAATACGTGTTTGGTGGCGGAAAAGTAACAGAATGGTTTGATTATGAAGGAGAGCCTTTTCATTTTAAAGTTAGTACAACGGAAATTTTGTCAGGAGAAAAAAATGAGACATTTACAAAATTGATAAAGTCCATGAAAAATGCAAGATCACATCTTGATTTGATAACAACGGAACGGACTACAGAAAGTACGATATATCTGGCAGCAGGAGAAACATCACACACAATAGCACCAGTAATAATTGCAAATTAAAATGTTAGGAGGTAATAATGCATGGCGCAACCATTTAGCAATGCGGTAATTACGAATAGCGGACTAGAATTGATTAATCGTTCGCAGTTAGGAGAGTGCATAATTGAGTTCACAAGGATAGCGGTTGGGGATGGAACATATACAAAAGCGGAAAAAAATAGAGAAACGTTAGCTAAAATGACAGAGCTAAAAAACGAAAGAAAAAGTTACAGCATTTACGCAAAAGAAAAAGTAGATGAGAATGCAATAATGTTAAAAACTGTAATATCGAATTATGATAGCACAGAAGAAAGACCATTGATAACAAAAGGATTTTATTTAAACGAGATTGCGGTATTTGCAAGAGAAGAAGGAACGGAAGATGAGGTGTTGTATAGCGTAGCAGTTGTTACATCAACAACAGGAGATTTTATGCCGGCTTATAATGGATACAATCCTGCACAAATAATACAGAATTACATTGTGCAAGTAAGTAATGCCAATAATACACAAATCGTAGTAGAAAATGGAATTTATGCTACGATGGATCAGGTAATAAGTATAGAGAATACAATAGCTAGTCTAAGTAACACTTATGCAAAAGGCGCAGGAATCGAATTTTCCATTTCGAACGGAATACTATGCGTAACCTATGATGATGGTACAGAGGAAGGAGTTGATTAAACATGAAACAAACAATACAAATTGCAGATAAGCCCACTTTAGATGAAGTCAAGGAATTACTAGAAAATAGTGGATATGGATTGGAAGCATTAGCGAATAAGAGCATAAGCAGTGGTTTAAACGTCAATGGCTATAGGGATTGCACTGTTGGAAAATTAAATTCAACAACAAGAACATTAGAAGTTACCGGAAAAGGCAAGATTATTCCGTTGGATCAATATATGACAAATGGAGGCACGAGTTATTATGGACAAACAACAAAAATGGCAAAATTGGTAGTTGACAGTGTTACCATTTTTGATGGAGGAGAAAATAATACACAGCTCCCAGTGATTGAGTTTGAAGAAAGCGTTAGCATGACAATTTATTATTATAATAGCGGCAATAATGGAAGTCTAATATATCTTTTATTATTAGAAGGGGATGAGTAAAAATATGGCTTTAATAAAAAAAGAAACAATGGAAAATGATGACGGAACAAAGACTGTGAAAAAATATTTTGGAAATGGTACGCATATAAGTGCAATTGTTCAGGAGATTATATCAGAAACAGTTGAAGAAGAAGTCATATCAGAACAGGACCAACTAAACGCAGAACTATTACTAAATCAGGCGACGATTTTAGAAAATCAGCAGGCACAAGATGAAGTATTAGCAGAAATTTTATTAAATCAAGCACAGGTAGGAGGTAATGAAAATGTTTAAAATTGTAAAAAGATATTACGACAAAGGAATCTACTCAAAAGAAAATGTAGCAACATTCGTAAGAGCAGGTAAGATTACAGCAGAGCAGTATCAAGAGATTACAGGTGATACATACGAGGAGGTATAGAGATGAAAGAAATATTATGTACAATGATTGGTTTTATAGGAAGCGTAATCGCTTCCTTTTTTGGTGGCTGGGACATTAACACTGGAACGCTTGTATTGTTTATGATTTTAGATTATGTAAGTGGATTGATTGTAGCCGCTGTATTTAAAAATTCAAGCAAGACAAGCACAGGAGCATTGGAGTCAAGAGCTGGTTGGAAAGGGCTTTGTAGAAAATGCATGACGCTTATTTTTGTGGCGGTTTCGTATCGGTTAGATTTGGTGCTAAATGTAGATTACATACGAAATACAGTTGTTATTGCGTTCATTGCCAACGAAACAATTTCTCTTGTAGAAAACGCTGGGCTAATGGGCGTACCACTTCCAGCAGTCATAACCAAAGCAATTGATATTTTACAGAAAAAAACAGAAAGAAAGGATGATTAGTATGAGAATTTTACTAACAGTTGGACACAGTATGTTAAAAAACGGATCAATTACAAGTGCCGATGGAACAAAATTCGGAGGTGGAAACGAGTATGAGTATTGTAAATCACTTTCTACCTATTTAAAAAAGGCACTCCAGGCAAACGGCCACGAGGTAGACAAGGTCGTGTGTCCGGAAAAAACATTTACATCATCATCACAGGAAAAGCAGTATAAGCTTGCGATTGAACACGCAACACGCTATGACCTGGTAATCGAATTACATCTTAATGCTGCATCTGCAACAGCACAAGGCTGTGAAGTTCTGTATAAAAGCGTAACTGGAAAGAAATATGCAAGCAAGGTGCAAAAACAGTTGTCCAAAATGTTTAAGGATAGAGGTATAGTGAAAAGAGATAATTTATACATCCTGAACCAAACAAAGGCACCCGCGATTTTAATAGAAGTATTCTTTTGTACAAATAGAGCGGAGTGGAAAAAAGGTAATGCAAACAAAGAAAAAATCGCTAAACTGATTGCTACTGGAATTGGAAAATAAAAAAAATTAAAAAATTACGCTTTTTTTTGAAAAAAACTCATATTACCTATGAAACCGAAAACAATTAGTTCCAAAAAAAAGGAGATGTTTAAAATGAAAAACATTACAGTGTTCAAAAAAGATGAAATTGGTTCTATTCGTACAACTTCAATTGATGGAGAGCCATATTTTGTAGGAAAGGATGTAGCAGACATTCTTGGTTATACAAATCCAAGTAAGGCATTAGCTGATCATGTTGATAAGGAGGATAAACTCAATAACGATTCGTTATCGAGTTTAGGTCAGCGTGGAGGTTGGCTTATTAATGAGTCAGGTCTTTACAGCCTTATCCTTTCCAGCAAAATGCCTAATGCGAAAAAGTTCAAGCATTGGGTAACAGTAGAGGTGCTTCCTTCTATTCGGAAACACGGGATGTATGCAAAACAAGAATTGTTAGATAATCCAGACTTACTTATCAGTGTAGCACAAGAGTTGAAAGTAGAAAGAGAGAAAAACAAGGCTTTGATTGCCGACAATGAAAGAATGAAACCAAAAGAAATTTTTGCAGATGCAGTGGCAGCAAGTCACACCTCTATTTTAGTTGGTGATTTAGCGAAGATACTAAAGCAAAATAATATAGAGATTGGACAGAAAAGACTCTTTAGTTGGTTGCGTGAAAATGGATATTTAATTAAGAGGAGAGGGGCTGACTGGAATAGTCCGACCCAGAAAAGCATGGAAAAAGAATTGTTTGAAGTAAAAGAGGTGACAATACAACATTCTGACGGTCACGTATCTATCCGTAAAACAACTAAAGTAACTGGTAAAGGGCAGCAGTATTTTATCAATAAGTTTTTATACAATAGTAACTAATCGGCAGACCGAAAATGCGAACGGTCAAATAAGATTAACTTTATTAAAAGTTGCACCAGTGCAACTAAAAAGGATTAAATACTGATATTTAAAGAGAATTTTTTGGGAGTATGACACATGTATGATACAAAACATATAAAATATAGAGCTTACAAGCCTTAGCCGTTTCTATTGAAGAAGCAGCTAAGGCAGGTAAGTTCTAAGAAATGGCTTAAAATAAGCATTTAGAATAATATAGAAGTAGGTCGGTATGATACATATCGATCTACTTTATTTTAGAAATTTTATCAATAATATAACGTTCGTCTAAATTAACATTCTTAGTTTTCAATAAACATAATTCT
>FR899728.1:44390-78717 GCA_000437275.1 Clostridium sp. CAG:411
GTGTAAATTCCAACAAGAATCATCTTTGTAAATCTATAATCAAGATTTTTCCATAACAATTGAATATGTTTGTGGCTAAAAGGAATTTTATCCTTTCTTTTTTGATTTTGTTTGTATATTTTTTAAATTGAATTGCCGCGCAAGATTGATTGGAACTAATTGTGTTTCTACCGCAAAATCATACATAAGATTATACATTGATTTCATGCGTGATTTCGTACACGTTCCTACATCTGCATTATTAATCGTATCACGCATATTTGTAATTGTAATAACGGTAAATGATATATTGTATAGTGGTGAACTATGCCTGTAAGTGGCTGTGATTGCCTTTGCACTAGAATTATTTTTTATTTTGAAATGATTTTAAGTATTTCATTGACATTATTTTTTATTAATTATAAAATTTTTATATAATCTAAATTCAATAAACGAAAGGAGTTTTATGTATGTTCTTTTTTACTTTTGATAATGATAGCGAAATGGAAACTTCGTTAGATGAAACACAATCCATTTTCGAGGATATTAAACATATAAATGAATACGGACAAGAATTTTGGTATGCAAGAGAATTACAGGAAGTTTTGGAGTATAGCGAATGGAGAAATTTCAAAAAAGTACTCAATAAAGCAATACAGGCCTGCGAAAATAGTCAAAATACTACAACAGATCATTTTGTTGAGATCAACAAAATGATAAATCTAGCTAAAGGAGCTCAACGAGAAGTAGATGATTACGAACTCTCCCGCTATGCGTGTTATTTAATCGTTCAAAATGGTGATTCGCGGAAGAAAGTGATTGCTCTTGGGCAAACTTATTTTGCTATAAAAACGAGACGGCAGGAAATTGTAGAAAACTTTGAAGATTATACAGAAGATAAAAAAAGATTGGCAATTAGAAATGAACTGAAAGACCATAATACAAATCTTGCTAATGCTGCACATGATGCTGGTATAATCGAACCTAGAGATTATGCAATCTTTCAGAATAAAGGTTATCAAGGACTTTATGGTGGTCTTGGTGTAAAAGAAATCCATGCCAAAAAGGGCTTGAAGAAAAGTCAACGCATTCTTGATCATATGGGTAGTACTGAACTTGCCGCAAATCTTTTTCGTGCGACACAGACCGAAGAAAAACTTAGAAGGGAAAATATTCAAGGGAAAAAAGAGGCTGGGCAAGCACATTATGAAGTTGGTTCTAAAGTGCGCCAAACAATTACAGACTTAGGTGGAACAATGCCAGAAGACCTTCCTACTCCAGAAAAAAGTATCAAGCAAATTGAGAAAGAGCAACGCAAGAGACTCTCTGAAAAAACAGAGGATTGATTACATGAATCAGGAGACTTTTGTTGTACTGATGCGATTTTTCAAATGGCAATTTAATCAATTGAATTTTATTTAAAAGGGTTACATAAAAAATGCGTAATAGACAAAAATCTGTTACGCAATAAAAGTTTACCTTTTTGAGAGATACCACATAAAGGTAGTCTTTTCTCTTGCAGATGGTGCCGGAAGCTTTTTTATCAAATCATACTGTTTCATACTTTCTATCTCTATCTAATTACATTACACAAAAGGCAGGAAAAGAATACATAAAAAATATACAAAAAGTAGCCTTTTTGGTATGTAATAAATTAACTTTTAAAAATTGTATTTATGGACATCTCAATTATTTTCGGTTCTATTGGTAAAAGTTTCGTCATAGTCTTGATAATGTAAAACATGGGGTGCAAGGGATTGAAATAGATAGAAAATTTAAGAAAAAGGTGAAAGTGTTATTATAAACGAAAAGATGCTCTTGTAATCTGTACACATAGATTTTCATTTTTCAATATACATTTCTGCATGCTTATTGACTGGCATTATTAATGCAATAATGCTTGTTATCGAGATAAGATAGGAAGCAAAATAGATAAAAGAATTATGAAGATTAATAGGTGGAGAATTGTCAAGACAGAAAATGTACCAATGTAGTATGAATAAAAAGTAACAGTGAGAAATTCATATTAGTTAGTTGAAAAAGCTTGACTTGGGGGATTAAACGACATAATATATTTGCAAGGAGGTGAGGGGTAGAGTAGCAGAAGGAAAAGAGCAAAAGCACTAACCGCTTATAATAGTATTGCACATCTACCATTAAAAATGAAGAAAATAAAGTTTTATCAAATGTTTCTACTATTTTCTTGGATTGTATTCATAGCTTTTAAAGGAGATATATATTCTGCTATATTGTTGATGTGTGCTAGTGCATACGCAATATGCGAAATACTTTCTAAATTTAAAAATAAAAAAGGAGATTAAATGGTATGCCAAAAGGAGCGCCAAAATCACAAACGATTGCATCACAGAAATATCAAAGTAAAGCAGGATATATGTCTAAGAGCTACAAATTAAAAAGAGAATTAGTGGAACAGTTTGAGAAAGCTTGCAGAACTGCAAATGGAAGTCAGGCCAGTGCATTAACTGAGTTGATGCAAAGTTTTATTAAAAAAGTGAATATGGAAGAATGATAAAAAATGCTACTAACTGAGGTGAAGTTAGTAGCATTTTTCTATTAGAAAAATAGAAGGAAGAAAAATTCTTGAGTGAGAAATAGTGTGACTTATAAACGAGACCGTAATAGTAACTGTTGTAAAGATAATAACGATGTAGTATTTATGAATTTTGTGCCATACACAGTAAAGCATCCTGAAGTAATTTAGAAAAATTAATATTGTGTGTTTCTCCGTATGTGTTGAGCCATGCAGGAATCGTTATATTTTTCCGTACAGTTTTGCTACCGTATTTTTCGGTATAACTATCCATATCTAACACAAGCAAATTGGCAAAACTTCCTTCTTTTACTTGTACTTTTTCATGTGGTGTAGGAGCAGGGATGGAGTTCCCAGCTTCTAATTCTCCTAAAATCCAACCACAGGCTGCATCTGTCCCCATATCAATAGCTGCAATTAAAGAATCACCTTCAGATACACATCCTGGTAAATCAGGAATAAAAACAGTATATCCATTTTTTTCTAGAAATGGAGTAAAAATGGCTGGGTAAATAAGCTTCATATTTCAAACCCTCTGTTTGTTTAGCAGGAGTCCGGAGCTGCCGAAGAACGATAGTGTCTTTGTCATTGTTATTCTTAATGAATTGGTAGGCAACGTTTTAGTGAACTCAGATGTTTACTAGATAAATGTGAATGGACCTGTTTTACAAAAAATGGACCATCTTCGAAAATAGCTTTCAAGTTCTAGTGATACTATACCTTGATTTCGGTTTATTATATAATATACACACTATGCGTATGCGTGTCAAGAAGCATACATATAAAAAAATAATCATAAGACAGCATAGAAAATTGTAATGTAAATCACCCTAAAAGAATCCGATTTTAAAATTGCTTTATCAATGTGTGTCTGCTATTTGAAAGGATATTTTTGTGAGAAACAATCTAGTTGCATTGAAAAGTATAAGAATACAAAAAGAAACACGAAATTAGAACATATTGACATTTCTAAAATACTGTAGTAATATGTATTTGTAATGTAACAGCATCATTGTACAGTGAAAACAAATGCGCAGCTTGATTTATCAAGAGTTTTTAAGACTGTTATTATTATGAATTATAATTAGATACTAGAAATAGCAAAAAAAGGGAAAGAAGGGAACCATATGAGGAAAATCAAAAAAGTGTTAGCGTTCTTTTTAGCGTTGGCAATGGTGATTTCAGTATTACCGATTACAGGTGTGCAGATACAGGCGGCGGTAGCTGGTAATGAACGAAATGGCAAAGTTGCCAAAGAAACAGCAGAAACAGATGAAAAGAGCACAATGGTAAAATTCTACTATGACAACAGTAAGACGAATTGGTCGGAGGTATATGCGTATGTATGGGGTGGAGACACCACAACTACAGTCAAGGGGACTGTAACAGAAAAAAATATATACACATTTTCTGTTTCCAGTGATTATCAGAATGTGTTATTTAAAAATACAGCAGGAATAGATAACTGGGATCAGCAGACAGCAGATGCAGGCGCACCACAGTCTGAAAAAATATTTACTCCGAATAATTCTTACAACAGGACAGATGGTAGTTGGAAAACTTATACAGCACCCACTCCAACTCCAACACCTAGTTCTGAGCCAGTAACTTCTATTTCTATTCACTATGATAATAGTAAAACGAAATGGGCAAATGTATACGTGTATGCTTGGGTAGAGGGAAATAGTAGTGTTACACCCGTAGTGATAGCCAGCAGTGCACATTCTGGTGATAAATATTCTTTTAATGTATCAAATACATATAAAAATGTATTATTTAAAAATACACCGGGAACCGATAATTGGGATCAACAAACAGCGGATACGACTTTGCCAAGCCAGTCTGGTTATACATTTGTTACAAATAGTGGAGCAAATAGAACAGAAGGAAATTGGGAAATTCCAGCAACTAATAAAACAGTATATTATGACAATAGTAAGACAAATTGGTCGAATGTATATGCATATGTATGGGTGGAGGGAAACAACAGTGTGACACCAGAAGTTCTTGCGGCAACTTCAACTTATAATAATGTGTATGCATTTGATGTAGCAGGTACATATAAAAATATATTATTTAAAAATACACCAGGAACAACCAGTTGGGATCAGCAGACAGCAGATACAGATATTCCGGCATCAAGTGGATATACCTATGTAACAGATGGTGGATATAACAGAACTGGTGGATCATGGAAAGAAAATAAGACAAAGAGAAGAGCATTGGTACTGGGAGAGACTTCTACAAGTGCAGTACCACTTTTGGACGTAACAAGTATGGTAAAAACATTTGAAAATTTTACCTTTGATGGAAAAGCAATGGATCAGATTACACAATATAATGACCGTACAATTTCTGATATTTCAACAAAAATACAAACAATGTTTGCAAATACAACAGAAGATGACATTAGCTATATTTATATGACTTGTCATGGTTCGAGAAGTGGTTATATTTATATTGGATCAGATGGAAGCTATTCTGGTGGTCAGTTGAGAAGTATCTTGGATCGTTATGTAAAAGGTCAGGTTGTACTTATGATTGATTGTTGTTATGCAGGTGCATCAATTGATAAAGAGGAGGAAGGTAACACTGAATTTGCAGAGGCTTTCTTGAAGGACTTTTTATCAGATGATGTCGGTGTAAACAGCGGAGAATTGGCATCCAGCCGTTTTCATGTATTGTGTTCCTCAAATAAAAGTGAAACATCTTATGGAGGAACTTCCAGCTTGGCTACAAGATATTGGGAAAAGGGATGTGGATGGTTAGAACAGTCTTCTGTAAGCACAAGTTTAATGGCAGATGCAAATGCAGATGCTCGTGTTACGATGAATGAACTTTACACTTATGCATATCCATTGATTTTATCAGAATCTTCTTCACAACAGCATATTGTTGTTTATCCAGAAAATGATAGCATGGTAATTGGTGGGAGATATTAAACGCTAGGTATTTGAAAATGCGAATTTCTTTGTCAAAGGTAGGATAACGATTGATTTTGTGACATAAGATATTTTTGTGGAATACATAGAAAACAGTGTATTCCACAAAATAAAAATTAAGAAAGAGGGTAATGGAATGAAAAAAAAATTCAGAATGTTGCTTATGTGTATGGCTGTAGTTTTCCCGATGCTATTTATACCATTTGTAGCAAAGGCAGACCATAATAATTTACAAATTTATGTAAGCACGATTCCCAAAAATGGATCAGATGAGGGACATTTAATGTGTGGCTCCAGTATGAAGTTTTCTTTGCGTATATGTAAGTCTGAGTCTACTAAGGGAGATATGAAAATCGATTGGAAAGTAACAAAGAAAGATGGAACTCCTATGCAGGCGGTATATGATGTAAGCAACGATGGTACGGATTTAGAAATTTATGCTCCATATGGTTATTCGGAAAAACTAGAGATTTCTGCATGCATAAATGGAGATCCTGCATTGACAGATACCTATACACTTGAAACACAGGAAAATGATAAAATGGTAGGAAAAACATTTTTCCAATTTGATACAAGTGAAGTAGAAAATAAGGTTACCTGCAATGCTTTTACAGAAAAATGGAATGCAAATGAACGGACTTATACGATTGTACTTCCAAGTGTTACTTCAAATGATAAACACATTAAATTTAAAGGATGGAAGTGCTCAGAAGGTGGATGTTATGCAGAAGGTGAGCTGCTTACACTACCGAAAAAAGATGGTTACGTTTCTATGTCAGCATGGTATGAAAGTTTGGACGATTCGATGGTAGGACCAGAGGTAACAACAGGTCCAGCGATTGGTGCAACTGAAGCACCACAAGTTACTACAATGCCAGGCATTGAACCAACTGCAATGCCAACACAAGAGCCAACTAAGACACCGATACTTACAAAGGCACCAGAAGTAACTGCAAAACCAGCAGAAACGAAAATGCCAGTTTTAACGAAGGTACCAGAGGTAACAATTACGCCAGTATCAACGATGGTTCCAACAGAAACGAATATACCAGAAGTAAGCATTACTCCAGTGCCAACACAAACTCCACAGATAACTGTACAACCTACTGTAAAACCTGAAAATACAAAGGTAAATAAGGTTTCTAAGGTCGTAGTAAAAAAGGTAGGAAGTAAAAAGATAAAGGTTACCTGGAGTAAAGTGGAAAATGCAAAGGGGTACAGAATTGTATATTCTACCAATAAGAATTTTAAAGGTAATACGACAAAATATACAACGAAAACAGGAACAAAAGTGGTACTTGGTAAGTTGAAAAAGAACAAAACTTATTATGTAAAAGTTCGCGCATATAAAGTTGTAGATGGCAAAAAGGTATATGGAGCATATAGCAGTGTGAAAAAAATTACATTGAAATAATTTGAGGATTAGAAAAATAAGGTGTCTGAGTTACCCTAATTAGAAGGGATAACTTAGGCACCTTTTTTGTGGAGAAATATTTATTTAAGAAAAGTTTATCCAAGTGATTTATTTAGGGAAAACGTTATTCCTCCAGATCATTGGACTTCATTTGCCGTAATTGGTATACATAAATGCGGTTTTCGTTTGCATCTCGGTAGTTGGTAAGTTCATCTACAAGGTTAAATTGCCCTATTTTTGCAATCTTATCTATAGTAGAGTTTATGTAATCTTCATCCGTAACATATACAATCATTCGCGTTTGGGAAAGAAAAGCTGTGTTCTTTTTGAGTGATTTTATATCTTCTTTTTTCAAAATAAGAGAATGTGCGTATTGTTGCAATTCTAAAATATGATCGGATGTTTGAAAATTATCTGAGGCAAGAAAAATGCAATAATCTTTTTGATGTGCAGCAGCTAAAGTAGTTTGCTCGATATAAGTGCTGTAAGTATAATCGAGAGGCGTGGTGAATAGGTTAAGGAAGCAAAAAATCAGGGCGATGACAATGCTAAATATGCCACTATTATATTCTGAATGAATAGCAGCATTAAGGAGTCGGTAGCACAAGTAGGACAACATTAGGGTTATAAAAGGCAAAAGTGTAATAAGAATAAAGTAGTTTTCGTCCTGATAGATAGTGGATAGCGTGAAAAAAGAAAGAACAAGTACGCCACCAATAAATAAATCAGTCAAATCACCAGTACGGAGTCGTTCTGTAAAAATGGATAAATGCTCACGAAAACTTCCTTTTTTTAAGCAACTTGCCAATACAATAAGAAGTAACATAAAAAGAACTACTAACATTTTAGTATGTGTAAAAAGTTGGTTTGCTATAATGGTTAAAATGGAAGAACAGTTCTGTTGAAGAAACGGTACTTGAAACATAGCATTAACGTTAGTTTTTTGCGTGAAAAAGATTGTGCCTATGTGTAATACAAATGCAGGGTAAATAAGCGAAGTAATAAGCAAGGAAAGGATGCATTGTAACAGATAGAGTAGGCAATCTTTAAAGCGTTTCATGAAAAGTAAAGTAATCAAAAGGCAGATTCCAATTGTACAGAAGAAGAGGAGGTAGCTGTAGTCGGTAAGAAGTGCCAATATATTTATGATTCCCATTGCTTCCAACAAAAAGATTGGAATAGAGTTTCTGCGTAAAGCGGAAAGATGCATTTCTGTAATGAAAAGAATAAAGAAAAGTAGCATAATATAAGGGGTAGAACATAACAGGGTAGAAAGACATCCGATACTAAGTGCAAAGAGGAAAGAACCTGCCAGTCCTGCCCAGGATGCATGTAAATATCGTTTTGCGATTCCTAACAGCAAATAGGAAGATAGGAATAGAAAGATTGCGTTGATAAAAAAGCCAAGACGGTGTAAATGAAAGCCGTCTAAAAAGGAACTGATGGTATGCAAAATATAATAGTAGAGGGGTGCTTTCTGGCTTAAAATACAATTTTTAGTTACTTGTTTATACTGAAAGGTATTGCCATTAGAAACAGATAACAGATTCGTATAATAGGTATCATTTAACCAAATCTGTTGATTGTTTTCAGAAGTGGAAGTGGCTAATACGGAATTATGATTTGGATTTTTTTCTATTTCGTTCAATAATTGAAAAGAATTAATTAGAGATAGAATACAGGGAGTGTCAAAAAAGTTTTCCTGTATATCTTCTGTATTATATACATTTGTATGATAGGGATTATCATCTGAATTTTCAGAGGAATTTGCGATGGTAAAATTTTCACCTTCTTGAAAGGAAATACCATTTTTTTCAGAAAGATAATGGTTATAAGCGAAGCCTAGAATAAAAATCATTGCGATAAAAAGCAATATTTTCTGTGTTATGTATTCTTTTTCAAACATGGACAAATCCTCCCTTTTGTGATGACCCTTCGTATTGTATTATTGTACCATACTTTGTATACAAAGTAAAAATATGGCAGATGGTTGTTTAAACATGAAATTATGTGCAACATGTGGTAGATGCTTTTGACAAACAGGGCAATTTGTATACTGTAGATAGGTGTGGACAAAATCCATATAAGTAAAATGCCAAACTATAGTATAGATTTTTAGCTAATATGTATAGTAATGGCTTATGAAAAAAAGTAAAAATTTTTTTAACTTTTCATAGGAGAAAGCGTTATGTAGTTGCCTATTTCAGGAGGAACTGTGTTAGCTCATTCTTTACTTGAAAAGTAAAAAATGGTATTATTTTAGTAGACGATAAAATGGTAGATTTAGTTACATACAAACCTGTTGCGGGTGTGAATTTTTTGGCAATCAGGAGAAGTTGTCAGATAGGTAATACAAGTTTGTGAACATCTATAGACAGAAGGAAAAATGGAGGGTATGAGTGATATGACATTAGAGGATCAGGTTTACGAATTAATGGATTGGGCAAGAATTGAAGCGGTAGTTTATTCGGAAGAAGATCAACCGCATGAATTTTTGGGTGCACATGTAATAGAAGAAGGAATTCTTGTGCAGGCATTTTTACCAGATGCACAAAAGGTATGGGTGAAAAATGTTCGCACAGGAAAAGAGACAGAGATGTTTTTAGAGGATGAAGCGGGATTTTTTGCTACACTTTTGAAAGGAAAACGCATTCCAAAATATAGGTATGTAGTTGAAACAAAAACAGGAGAAAAAATAGAAATTGTTGATCCATATATGTTTGAATCAACCGTAGATGCAGAAGATGAGACACGCTTCTTAAATGGGATTCATTATGAAGTATATGAGAAGCTAGGGGCACATCCTATGGAGATAGATGGAATAGCGGGTGTGGCATTTGCGGTATGGGCACCGAATGCACTTCGAGTAAGTGTAGTGGGAAGTTTCAATCAGTGGAACGGAAAGATACACCAGATGCGAAGACTGCCTGACTCAGGGATCTTTGAATTATTTATTCCGGGAGTAGAAGTAGGCAGTTTGTACAAATACGAAATAAAATTGCGTGGAGATATTACATTTTTAAAAGCAGACCCTTATGCAAATGCAGCAGAAGTAAGACCGGATACTGCCAGCATTGTTACGGACTTAAATACATTTCAATGGAAAGACGAATCATGGTTAAAGGATCGGGAGAAAAAGGATTTTTTTGCAGAACCTATCAATGTATATGAGGTACATCTAGGCTCATGGATGAAAAAGGAAAGTGAAGCTTCGGAAGAAGAATTTTACAATTACCGAGAGTTAGCGCCAATGCTTTCTAAATATATCAAAAAGATGCATTATACCCATATTGAACTTATGCCAATTATGGAGCATCCACTGGATGAGTCATGGGGGTATCAGGTAACAGGTTATTATGCGGCTACTGCTCGTTATGGAACACCGCAAGATTTTATGTATTTTGTGGATTATATGCACAAGCAAGGTATTGGCGTGATATTAGACTGGGTACCTGCTCATTTTCCAAGAGATACATTTGGACTTGCAAATTTTGATGGAAGTTGTTTGTATGAGAATCCAGACCCGAGACGCGGAGCACATCCGGATTGGGGAACATTAATTTTTGATTTTGGAAAACCACAGGTGAACAACTTTTTGATTTCCAATGCATTGTTCTGGGTAGAGAAATTCCATGCAGATGGATTGCGGATGGATGCGGTTGCGTCTATGTTATATTTGGATTACGGTAGAAAAGATGGGGAATGGTTACCTAATATTTATGGTGGAAACGAAAATCTGGAAGTAGAACAGTTACTAAAAAAACTAAATTCTCTTATGCATAAAAAGCATAAAGGAGTGCTTATGATTGCAGAAGAATCTACCGCGTGGCCTAAGGTTACTGGAAGTGTAGAGGAAGATGGACTTGGGTTTGACTTTAAATGGAATATGGGGTGGATGAATGATATGCTTGGTTATATGAAAATTGATCCATTATTCCGTAAAGGAAATCACAATGCATTGACATTTGGTATGATTTATCAGTATACAGAGAATTTCATGCTTGTATTTTCTCATGATGAAGTGACACATGGAAAGGGTTCTATGATACAGAAAATGTATGGAACCTATGAGCAAAAGTTTGCAAATCTTCGATGCTTATTGGGGTATACTATGACACATCAGGGGAAAAAGCTATTGTTTATGGGACAAGACTTTGGACAGTTTGATGAATGGAATGAAAAAGAAGGTCTGCAATGGAATCTAATTGAAGAATATGAAATGCATAAAAAGATGCAGGAGTATACGAAAGCATTGAATCAGTTCTATTTAGAGAATCCAGCATTATATCAAATGGATGGGGAACCGGATGGCTTTGAATGGATTAACTGTATTGATTCAGAACATAGTATTATTTCCTTCCTTCGTAAAGATGGAAAAGAGGAAGACACTTTATTAGTAATATGCAACTTTACGCCTGTAACCTATGAAGCATTTCAGATTGGGGTGCCATTTAAAGGAAAATATAAGGAGATTTTTAATAGTGACCGAAGGGAATATGGCGGAGATGGAAATGTAAATCCACGTTTGAAACAATCAAAGTCAGAGAGTTTTGATGAACGGGAGCAGTCCATTACTATAACAGTGCCGCCGTTGGGAATTTCAGTATTTCGTTGTACACCTCTTTCTGTAAAGGATGAGAAAGTGAAACGAACAACCAAAAAACAGGCGGCTGCACCGGAAAAACGGAAAACGAAGGCAAAAAAAGTCAGCCTGAAAGCGCTGGAAGAGAATCGGGCAAAAAAGAAAGAGGAGGTAGAAGAAAAGGTCGTTGTCAATGAAATGGAAAAGGCATTGGCAAAAAAGGCTGTATTTGAGCAAACTTTGTCAGAACAGACCCAAGGCATTCGTATAGAAAAGAAAAAAGCAGAGAAAGCAACGAAGAAGATAGAAGATATTGCAGAAGATTTAAAGAGACAAACGAATATTATTGAAATAAAAACAGAAACTTCTAAAGAAGAAGTAGAAAAAAAGAAGTCCAAAAGAGGGAAATCAAAAAAATAAATAGAATAGAAAGGAAACAAT
Organism: Clostridium sp. CAG:411; assembly: GCA_000437275.1. Taxonomy (GTDB): domain Bacteria; phylum Bacillota; class Clostridia; order Lachnospirales; family Lachnospiraceae; genus CAG-411. The sequence continues at coordinate 56,300 of FR899728.1, forward strand.
AGACATGAATGTGAAGTTGGCTATGACAAACTGGATTGTAGCATTTAGTGACAAGCAAGGAATGGATCTGTTACCAGAAGATACGCCACCGGCGGCAGAACAAATATCATCCGTAAAAGATACGGTAACTTGGGTACAGAGTATGTTTAACTGGATAAAAAAGTACGCGATAGATGTAATATTGCCACTGGCAATAAAGATTATTATTGCCATCATTATTTTTCAGATAGGAAAATTTATATTAAAGAAACTGGTGAAATTTCTAAATCGTGCATTAGAAAAGAATAATGTAGAAGAAGGAACAAAACGCTTTTTATGCTCTATAGCAAATGGAGGCGGACAAGTTATACTGATTTTTCTTGTAGCATATTATTTAAACTTTGGCATAGGTGCCATTGTAGCGATGCTTGGTTCGGCTGGTCTGGCACTTGGTCTGGCGCTGCAAGGGAGTCTTGCAAATTTTGCAGGAGGAATTTTATTATTATATACAAAACCATTTCGTGTAGGTGACTATATATGTGCACTTGGAAATGAGGGTACAGTTGTTAATATTGATATTGTCTATACTACGCTTTTAATGCCAGACAATCGAAAAGTAGTATTACCAAATGGAAATCTGGCGAATACCAACATTGTGAATATTACGCATGATACGATGCGAAGAATTGATATTTTAGTTGGGGTGGATTATGAATCGGATATTCGACAGGTAAAAGAAGTGCTATTAGAATTAGCACATCAATATCCACTTGTTTTACAGGATCAAAGTATTGATGTATTTGTAAATGATTTTGACTCCAGTGCAATTTCTATGGGTATGCGTGTCTGGGTTAGCACAGACGATTACTGGAAGGCAAAATGGGATTTGCAGGAACAGATAAAACTTATGTTTGACAAGAATCATATTTCGATACCATACGATAGAGTAGATGTAAAAATGTTAGGAAAAGAATCAAATTAAAAAAGTGCTTGCAATTAATGTTGAAATATGTTATGCTTATTTCGATGAAAAAATTCGTGAAGAACAAAGGCGTTCTCAAATGTTTATTTGAGGACGCTTTTTTTACGTTATGAAAGAATCCAATTAAAATCTATTGAAAAAACTTCGCGATTAAAGAAAAGAATAAGCATCAAAGTCATTTGACACAAAATGAAAGATATCGTATACTTCCAATATGGAGTTACGAAAAAAGAAAGGATGTAGAAATCATATGGGACAGAATGTAATTGAAAATGTATTCGCAAAAGACGTATTTAATGACAGCGTTATGAGAGAACGTTTACCAAAGCCAATCTACAAGAAACTTAAAAAGATTATGGCTGAGGGACAGGACTTGGACATGGAAGTAGCAAATGCAGTTGCACACGCTATGAAAGAGTGGGCATTGGAGAGAGGTGCTACACATTATACACATTGGTTCCAGCCAATGACAGGTATTACAGCAGAGAAGCATGATTCTTTTATTCAGCCAGCAGGTGAAGGTGGAATAATGTTAGAATTCTCTGGTAAGGAATTGGTAAAGGGTGAGCCAGATGCTTCTTCATTCCCTAACGGTGGTATTCGTGCCACATTTGAGGCAAGAGGATATACAACATGGGATTGTACATCACCAGCATTCTTAAAGGAAGATGCAGCAGGTGTAATTCTTTGTATCCCAACAGCATTCTGTTCTTATACAGGAGAAGCCTTGGATAAGAAAACTCCATTACTTCGTTCTATGGAAGCAATCAGTAATCAAGCTGTTCGTGTATTACATGTTTTGGGAAAAGAGGATGTAAAGAATGTAAGTTGCTCCGTAGGACCAGAACAGGAATATTTCTTAGTTGATAGAGAAAAATATTTGCAGAGAGATGATTTAATCTTCACTGGTCGTACTTTATTTGGTGCAATGCCTCCAAAGGGACAGGAATTAGATGATCATTATTTTGGAACTTTGAAAGAAAAAATTGCAGCATACATGAAAGAGTTAAATGAAGAATTATGGAAACTTGGTATTCTTGCAAAGACTCAGCATAATGAAGTTGCTCCTGCACAGCATGAGTTAGCACCAATTTATGCAACAGCTAATATTGCAACAGATCATAACCAGTTAGTTATGGAAATTATGAAGAAGGTTGCGAAGCGTCATGGTATGGAGTGCTTATTGCATGAAAAACCATTTGCTGGTGTAAATGGTTCTGGTAAGCATGATAACTGGTCATTAGTTACCGATCAGGGTGAGAATCTATTAGATCCTGGAAAGAATCCTCATGAAAATACACAGTTCCAGTTGTTCCTTGCTGCAGTAATCCGTGCAGTTGATGACAATGCAGGATTGCTTCGATTGTCTGCATCTAACCCAGGAAATGACCATAGATTAGGAGCAAATGAAGCACCACCAGCAATCATTTCTATTTTCTTAGGAGAACAGTTGCAGGATGTTGTGGATCAGATTATAAAAAATGGTGATGCAACAAGCAGTATTTCAGGAGAAAAGCTTGTAACAGGTGTTAGTACATTACCTGATTTCATGAAAGATGCTACAGATAGAAATAGAACATCTCCATTTGCATTTACAGGAAATAAATTTGAGTTCCGTATGGTTGCATCTGCTTTATCTGTTGCAGGACCAAATACGATTTTAAATACAATCGTAGCAGATGTATTATCTGATTTTGCAGATCAGTTAGAAAAATCAGATGATGTAGAAAAGACATTACATGAGATTATTAAAAAGACTTTAACAGATCATCAAAAGGTTATCTTTAACGGTGACGGATATTCTGATGGTTGGGTAGCAGAGGCAGAGAAGAGAGGTCTTCCAAACATGAAGACTATGGTAGATGCTATTCCAGAATTAACATCAGAGAAGACCGTTGAGATGTTTGGTAGATTAGGTGTTATGGATAAGGTTGAATTAGAGGCTCGTGCAGAAATTGATTATGAGTCATACTCTAAGGCAATCAATATTGAGGCTAAGACTATGGTTGATATGGCAGGTAAGAAGTTTATCCCAGCCGTTATCAATTATGTAACAGACCTTGCTGCATCTATCAACGAAATTAACGCAGCTTGTGGCGGTGTAAATGTAGATGTACAGTCTGATTTATTAAAGAAGGCTTCTGATCTATTAGCACAGGCACAGAAGGCTAAGATTGCATTAGAGACATCTATTGCAGAAGCAGCAACAAAAGAAGAGGGAACTGTTCAGGCAAACTTCTTCAAGGATGTTGTTAAGGCTGACATGGACGCACTTAGAACTCCAATTGATGAATTAGAAGTAATCGTTGGAAAAGAATATTGGCCAGTACCATGTTACGCAGATTTATTATTTGAAGTATAATCATTCTTATAAATAAGGCAGGAAAGTACCCTTTGGGTGCTTGCCTGTTTTTGTGTTCTTTGTTATACTAAGCCTATATGCAAGTATGCAATTAAGAAGGATTGAGGGAGAGGGTATTATGAAAAAATGGGTAATCGCTTTGACGGGGGGCATTCTTTTGGGGCTATTTTTGCTTGGAGGGAATCTTTTCGGAAATGGAAAAGGCATTGGAGCGTCTTATGATGGTTTTGAAGAGGTAAAGGCGGCATCTGCGGGAGCAATTACAGAAAGTCCGGAAAAGGATTTGACCGCACATTTCCACAAAAAGGTAATCTATTTATATCCAGGGAAATCGTCATACAATAAATTAGTAATTAATGGTGCATATGACAGTATAAAGTGGACGGTGGGAAATCGCAAATACGCTAGTGTTACACAAGAGGGAAGAGTAAGCTTAAAGACGGCAGGAGCAGGAAAGAAGGTAATGGTGAGTGCTAAGATTTCGTACCATAGGAATGGAAAGAAGCAGAGCAAAACAGTTACCTATCTTTTGAAAGGGTCCGTACCTGTAAAAAAAATAAAAATAACAGCCAGCAAAAATTATGTGTTTGTTGGTAAAAAAATAAAATTAAAGGTAATGAATAAACCTGCAAAAGCGACCTCCCACAAGGTCGTGTGGAAGAGTAGCAATATAAAATATGCAACAGTAAGTAAAAATGGGGTTGTGACTCCAAAGTCTGCGGGAGCAGGGAAAACTGTAATAATTACAGCAAAAGCAACAGATGGATTTGGTGCGGAAGCGACGTATAAATTACGCATTATTGACTTGAAGAAACCAATCATAGCATTGACCTTTGATGATGGACCATCTGTATTATATACGAAGCGAGTGTATCAGCAATTAAAAAAATATGATGCAAGAGCAACCTTTTTTGTGCTTGGATGTAATTTAGAAAAAAGTCAGGATGTGCAAAAAATAGTGAAAGCATCCGCAAAATATGGAAACGAAATTGCATCTCATACCTATAATCACAAAAATCTTGCTACATTGTCAGTAAATGAAATCCAGACAGAGGTGTCTAGAACAGAACAGTTGATAAAAAAGGTTACAGGTGTTGTACCGACATTGACCAGACCGCCATATGGTAGTATGAACGATACTGTAAAAAGTGCAATACATACACCGCTTATTTTGTGGTCTATTGATACGAGAGACTGGCAGACAAGAAATGCGGATAAGACAGTAGACAGTGTATTAGGACATGTAAAAGATGGCGATATTGTACTAATGCATGATGTTTACGACCAGACAGCAAGTGCAGCAGAACGTATTATTCCAGCGCTTGTTAAGGAAGGATATCAGCTTGTAACAGTATCAGAACTTGCTACCTATAAGAAAGCAAAATTAAAAAATGGAACCAGTTATTGTACGATTCGATAGTCAGAAAACTGTTAATAAGTTGGTTTAATAATATAAGAGAGTTGTTCTTATTTAAGAACAACTCTCTTTAGTTGTAAAGGCAATTGCCTTGTTTAGCATTGAAAAGTTTCCCAACAGAGAAATAGAATTTTAATTATTATAGAGGTAATGCATGAATAAAATTTTTAGTACCACCTAAAAATAAATATTAACGATTTTTTGTCCATGTGAGCAGTACCCCTGCCCAGGTCAAACCGCCGCCAAAACCAGCTAAAGCAATTGTGTCGCCTTTTTTTAGGCTGTCATTTTTGTTTACTTCGTCAAGTAAGATTGCAACACTTGCAGCGGAAGTATTTCCATATTTGTCTAAGTTAATAGGGAAAAGTGCTTCGTCTGCTTTCAAACGTCTGGCTGCGGATTGAATGATTCGTTTGTTTGCCTGATGCAATAAAATCAAGTCTAAATCAGAAAGAGTAAGCGAAGCTTTTTCTAATAGATTTGTTATAATTGCAGGAATTTTGCGGACTGCAAATTTGAATACTTCCTGTCCATCCATTTCCACATATTGTTTGGTTGCAGCATGAGAAGTATACGGATTTACAAGTGGTGCATTACCGAGAGAAAGTACAGAGCCTTTTGTTCCATCAGAACCGCCCTCTATGTATAAAATACCTTCGTTGGAAGGACCTAGAACCGCTGCACCAGCACCATCACCAAAAAGTACACAGGTGCTTCGATCTGTCCAGTCCATAATCTTAGAAAGTGTCTCAGCACCAATAATTAGTGCATACTTTATTAAACCAGAAGAAATAAATGCGTGTGCAGTTTGCATGGCATACATAAAACCGGAACAAGCAGCGTTGATTTCATAACACATAGCATTCACTGCGCCGATGGCTGCCTGTACTTTACAAGAAGTATTTGGCATACTGCCGTCTGGTGTCAATGTTGCAACTATGATTAAATCAATTTGCGAAGCGTCAATAGCTGCGTCTTCTAAAGCATAGTTTGCCGCTTCAATAGACATAGTTTCTGTTGTTTCATCAATAGCAATTCGTCTGGCACAAATTCCGGTTCTTCCAGAAATCCATTCGTCATTTGTGTCTACAATCTTTGCTAAATCATCATTTGTCACAATTTTTTTAGGCAATGCACTGCCAGTTCCTAATATTTCAGATGTCATTTGTCTTTACCACCATTTCCTTTTCATTCCAGAAACGTCGAGTTTCCACATTTACTTATACACAAAAAAGAGTAAATACTTGCAAAAAAATTTCGCGATGTGAAAGAAAATACCGTTTTAGTTATTTGCGACGGAAAAAGAAACCACGACTTGGTTCTGGTTCAGGTTCTGGGGGTGCGGTATCTACTACAACATGAAAAGTATCGCAGCCTTCGTCTTCGGATTCTCCAACTAATATAAAATTTTTTTCAATATATTCAATGAAATCTTTGTTCGTAGATTTAATTTCGCCTATTTTTTGATATCTGCCCATGAAAATCTCCTTTATTGTTGTCCTTTAAAATTGTAATGTATCGTCTGTCGTTTTCTATATGGGGGCTTGAAAACTGTTTATGAAACACCACCCGCTATAATTCATCGGAAGAATAGTAGAAATATGTTACAGAAAATTAAAATCTCAAAAAAAACACATATAATGTTTTCAATTCAGATATAATATGGGATAATATACAAGAAAAGTTGGCGATTGCATAAATAAAGTTGAGATATGAAAATTTTGCAAACACCTGAAAAGATAAGTGACGGAAAGGAAGAAAAACTATGGCAAAGTTTATGATTATTGATGGGTCCTCTATGCTTAGTACCTCTTACTATGGCAATTTACCCAGAACAATTCTATTTGAGAGGGATGAAGAAAAAAGAAAGACCCATTATGATGAAATTTTACATACATCGGATGGAAGATATACAAATGCGATTTTTACTATGTTAAAGACAATGCTTGCTATGTATAAAAAAGTGAGACCAGACTATATTGCTTTTGTGTTTGATAAATCGAGAGATACCTTCCGTAGAACCGAGCTGGGGGCTGATTTTTATAAGGCGAATCGTTCGGCTACGCCAGAACCATTGAAAGAACAGTATATTGCAATGGAAAATATTTTGGAACGAATTGGGTTTAAGGTATTGATGGATGACCGATATGAGGCAGACGATTTTGCAGCTTCGTTGGTAGAGCGATTTGAAGGCCCAGAGCAAGAAGTATATGTTATTACAAAGGATCATGACTATTTTCAGCTTGTCAGCAAGTATACGAGAATGTGGCGAGTGGTAGATCGGAAAAAGAGAGAGGAACTAGAAAAGAAATACGGAAAAAGTTATATGGGGAAAGAAGTGTATGAAGGGATTCCTACCAATGTATTTGAATACACGCCACAGATTGTGTTGGGAGAGGAAGGAGTATTACCAGAGCTTATTGTACCATTGCTGGCGATTCAGGGAGACCCTGGAGATGGCATACCAGGTTGTAAGGGAGTCAAATCCGCTGCAATACCATTGCTCAATGAATATGGAGCGATAGAGGAAATCTATGCCGCAATAGAAGAATGCGAAAATGATACCAAAAAGGAAAAAGAATTGACTACATTTTGGAAAGAGATTGGAGTGAAAGTAAGCCCTCTGAAAAAGCTGAAGGCAGGAAAGGAAGAAGTATTTCTAAGTCAAAAATTAGCACAGATGAAGCGGGATATTCCTATTCCATATACACTGGAGGACTTTGCCTTTAAGGTGGATAGAGAGGAACTGGAAAAGGTACTCAAAGAGTATGAAATGAATAGCATTATAAAGGATATAAAAGCACTATAAAATAGGTCCGTATATGGGAGAGATATGGGTATGGAAAGATGCCTAAGAAGGACAGAAAAGTAAGCCTTGTGAAATGTTTTTTTTGGTAAAATAAACCAGTCTTAATAGGAAAAATGACAAAAAAAAGACACAATTCGAAAGGAATATTTACACATCTGATATATAATTTATATTATTAATAAGAAAAGATTAAAAATTCGACAAAAAAGCAAAAATGAGATGGAAATGCTAGATATTTGATGAAAAAGGGTGTATTATTTCAGTGGTTGGTTTTTTGGAAAAATACACCTGTATTTTTTTGAAAAAATCCAATAAAGAATCGTGCTTGGTAAACGAGTTGCTTTTGCAGTAATAGGCAGAATAGTTATGCTTTAGAAGTAGCGTAGGCGAAAAGGATAGTAGAAACGCATAAATTTCTGACGAAAGTGAAATCTTACTGCAAATACGAAGTACGAACTTTTACTTTAGGAGGTGAAAGTAGGATGAACGTTGATGAGTTCGTTGAGGAACTGAAACAATCCATGGATTGTGGAAATACTACATTCTTTGGAAAATTTACGGTTCCAACGGCTATCGCAGTTACATGGCTTATCATGTTGATTTTGATGATCTTGACGTTAGTATTTGTGCGGAACTTAAAAGTACAACCCACAAGTAAGATACAGATGGTCATTGAAGCATTGGTGGAATTTATCAATAACTTTTTCACTGGCATTTTAGGTGAAGAAGGCAAGTGTTATATTCCGTATTTGGGTACAGTGTTGATTTATCTTGCTGTGGCCAACGTAATAGGCTTGTTTGGTATCACACCGCCTACAAAAGATTTGAATGTAACAGCAGGATTGGCCTTTATGAGTATTTTTCTCATCGAGTGGTCTGGTATTCGCAAGAAAGGCGTCAAAGGCTGGTTGAAAAGTTTTGCAGAACCAATGCCAGTATTACTTCCGATTAACATTTTGGAAGTATTCATTCGACCACTTTCGCTATGTATGCGATTGTTTGGTAATGTTTTAGGTGCATATATCGTTATGGAATTGATCAAGATGGTTGTTCCGATTTTTGTACCAATGGTATTTAGTATGTACTTTGACGTATTTGATGGTGGAATACAGGCGTATGTATTTGTTTTCCTTACTTCATTATTCATGCAAGAGAAGATGGAAGGATAACAGATAAAAACAGCATATGAATATGAGTATATGCTGCAAAAATAGCGCAGGGCGCAGAAAAGAGGTAGAATATGATAGCATTAGGAGCTGGATTAGCAGTATTAACAGGTATTGGAGCAGGAATTGGTATTGGTGTAGCAACATCAAAGGCATCAGAGGCCATTGCCAGACAGCCGGAAGCATCAGGTGATATCAACAAAGTATTGTTACTTGGATGTGCGTTGGCAGAGGCAACTGCTATTTATGGTTTCGTAGTAGCAGTATTGATTATTTTCTTCTTGAAGTAAAAGAATGAATTAAGGACCAATAAAAATGGTTACGAATGAAGAATGAATGTGATATTATTTTATAAAATAGCGCAGGGCGCGGAAAAGAGGTAGAATATGATAGCATTAGGAGCTGGATTAGCAGTATTAACAGGTATTGGAGCAGGAATTGGTATTGGTGTAGCAACATCAAAGGCATCAGAGGCCATTGCCAGACAGCCAGAAGCATCAGGTGACATCAACAAAGTATTATTACTTGGATGTGCGTTGGCAGAAGCAACTGCTATTTATGGTTTCGTAGTAGCAGTATTGATTATTTTCTTCTTAAAATAAATAAGAGATAGGAGCGAAAACGATGACAACAGAAGCAATAATAGCATGTATAGCTATATTTATAGTGGTTTCTATCGTTACAGCAATTTTGACTTATAAGTTTATGAAGAAGAAATAAAGAGCAGATAGAGGTGAATTTGGATATGATGGTAGCAGAAATCAATATCATGAGCATAAGCCCATATGTTGTATACACAATTATCAATATCTTGATTTTGTTCCTTTTCTTCCGTTTCTTTTTATTCAAGCCGGTGAATGAGATATTGGACAAACGTAAGAAAATGATTGCAGACAATATCGAGGCAGCAGAAAAAGAAAAGACAGATGCCCAGGCTTTAAAGAAGGAATATCAGCAGGTATTAGATGATGCAGAAGAAGAAACGGTAAAAATCATGAAAGATGCAAAGGAACGTGCGAAGATTGAGTATACAAAACAGGTAGAAGAATCTCGTGCAGAAGCAAGCAGAATCATGGATGAGGCGAAACGTTCCATCGAATTGGAGAAAAAGAAATCTATGGAACAGGCACAGTCAGAAATTGCTGGCATTGCATTGTTAGCAGCACAGAAAGTCATTCAGAAAAATGTGGATGAGGATGCAAATAAAAAGCTCATTGGTGACTTCTTACAGGAAGCAGGTGGGGCAGAATGATAACCCAGAGATCAATGAATTATGCAAGAGTATTGGAAGATCTTTCCGTTTCAAAAGAAGATATTTCTAATACAAAAGCTTTATTGGAAGAAGCACCCATAGTAGCAGATGTACTTGCAAATCCCTTAGTGCGAAGTGAGGAAAAAGTAAGTGTGATTAAATCCTTATTTCCAGAAAGCATGACAAAATTTATGCGTTTATTATGCGAACATAACGCTATAGGAATTTGGAAAGATATCTTTGAAGCATACGATGGTTTTATGCTGGAAAAAGAAAATAAAGTAAAAGCAACCCTTCGTTATGCGATGCGAATGGATAATGAAGATATTGAACAAGTAAAAGAGATGATATGTAAAAAATATAACAAGGCAGGAGTGGAACTGGATTTGATCGAGGATCCTTCTCTAATCGGCGGTATGGTGTTAAAAGTAAACGATACAGAGTATGATAAGAGTATAAAGGGAACCTTGGATGAAATGCAGAAGTCCCTTGTTAGAAGGTAGGTGAAACAATTGGCAAGCTTTAATCAGGATGAAATTATTTCCGTACTTAAAAGTGAAATTGAAGATTTTGATTTAAAAACAGTCGTAAAAGAGACTGGTAGAGTAACAAATATCAGTGATGGTATTGTAACAGTATATGGCTTAGATGAAGCTATGTATGGTGAGCTTGTGGAATTTGAGACAGGAGTACGTGGTATTGTTCAGAACTTGGAAATGAAAAGTATTAGTTGCGTATTGTTAGGTTCCGATTATGGAATAACAGAAGGCAGCAAAGTTGTTCGTACAAAGAAAAGAGCAGGTATCCCAGTTTCAGACCAGATGCTTGGAAGAGTTGTAAATGCACTTGGAACTCCAATTGATGGAAAAGGTGATATTACAGCAGATGCATTTTACCCAATTGAGCGTGAAGCAGCGGGTGTATGTGATCGTAAATCTGTAAGTACACCATTACAGACAGGTATTCTTGCTATCGACTCTATGTTCCCAATTGGTAGAGGACAAAGAGAGTTGATTATCGGAGACCGTCAGACAGGTAAAACAGCTATTGCAACAGATACGATTATCAATCAAAAGGGACAGGATGTTATCTGTATTTACGTTGCAATCGGTCAGAAAGCATCTACAGTTGCAAAATTAGTGTCTACATTAACAGCACATGGTGCTATGGATTATACAATTATTGTAAACTCCACAGCCAGTGATGTGGCACCACTTCAGTATATTGCGCCATATTCTGGTACAGCGATTGCAGAGTATTTTATGGAAAAAGGAAAAGATGTTTTGATTATTTATGATGATTTATCAAAACATGCGGTAGCATACCGTACAATGTCCTTATTGTTGGAGCGTTCTCCAGGTCGTGAGGCATATCCTGGTGATGTATTCTATTTACATTCTAGATTATTGGAGCGTTCTTGCCGTTTGGATGATGAGCATGGCGGTGGTTCTATTACTGCGTTGCCTATTATTGAGACACAGGCTGGTGATGTATCTGCATACATACCAACAAACGTTATTTCTATTACAGATGGACAGATTTTCTTAGAGAGTGAATTGTTCTTCGCAGGTCAGCGTCCTGCTGTAAACGTTGGTTTATCCGTGTCCCGTGTAGGTGGAGATGCACAGACAAAAGCTATGAAAAAGGCGTCAGGAAGTCTTCGTATTGACCTTGCACAGTATCGAGAGATGGAAGTATTTACACAGTTTAGTTCAGAGCTTGATTCCAACACAAAAGAATTGCTACAACATGGTAAGATTTTGATGGAATTATTAAAACAGCCTCTTTCTAAACCATTATCTCTTCATCAGCAGGTAATTACATTGATTGCTGCAAATAATAAGCTTTTACTGGATATTGATCCAAAAGAAGTAAAAGCATATGTAAACGATATGTTGAATTATTTTGAAGCAAAACATGCAGATATCGTTGAAAAAATTGATACAGAAAAAGTATTGACAGATGAATTGATTCAACAGATTATTGATGCAGTGAAGGCGTTTAAGAAATAGTTTGGAGGCAGGATTATGGCAAATATGAGAGAGATTCGTAATCGAATCAAGGGAATACAGGACATTATGAAAATAACCAATGCCATGTATTTAATCTCTTCTTCAAAACTTAAGAAGGCGAGAAAAACTCTGCTTGCTACCGAACCTTATTTTGTGAAATTGCAGGAGACGATTCATGATATTTTATTCTATGCACCTCATATGCATGAAGTTTTCTTTGAAAGAAGAGAAGAAATACCAGAGGAAGATAGAAAAATCGGCTATCTTGTAATTACTGCGGATAAAGGACTTGCAGGTTCTTACAATCACAATGTGATTAAGGCTGCAGAAAATGAGATGGCAAAACACAATTCCCAAAATACAATGCTATTTGTTGTTGGACAGGTAGGACGTCAGTATTTTTTGAGAAAAGGTGTTACTGTAGATTGTGAATTTTTATATACCGCACAAAATCCAACGATGTATCGTGCTCGTGAGATTTCGGAAACCATTTTAAATTTATTTCAGACAAGACAGCTTGATGATGTGTATCTGATTTATACAAAAATGGTTACACCGATTAAATCAGAGCCTGTTTGTACAAAGATTTTACCGTTAGAACGTCGTAAATTTGAGCGTCGTAAAGCAGGTGCATTACACGCAAAATTTGAACCATCACCAGAAGTAGTTATGGACCGTCTGGTACCAAACTATTTAAAAGGTTTGATTTTTGGATGTATGGTAGAGTCTTTCTCCAGTGAGCAAAACGATCGAATGATTGCTATGGAGGCAGCTACAAAGAGTGCGAAGGAAATGTTACATGACTTGGATTTGATGTATAATCGTGCCCGTCAGGGAGCAATTACACAGGAAATTACGGAAGTAGCTGCGGGAGCGAAAGCACTTAAGAAACAAAAACAATCTTAAGTCTTTGGTGAGCAGATAGAGCAGAAATATGAAAAGAAAGGAGATTCTACAAATATGGAACGAGGAAAAATCGTACAGGTTTTAGGACCTGTTGTGGATGTAGAATTTGAGAGCGGAAAACTTCCTATGATCAAGGATGCCCTTGAAGTAAACATGAACGGAAAACGTCTTGTAATGGAAGTTTCCAGCCATATAGGAAACAATGTAGTCCGTTGTATCTTACTGGCTTCTAGTGAGGGTCTTTCAAAAGGAATGGAAGTAGTAGCAACCGGATCTTGTATTCAGGTACCTGTTGGAGAACAAACATTAGGAAGAATGTTTAACGTAATTGGAGATACCATTGATAAGGATGCACCAGTAGATGGAGAAAAGTGGCCAATTCACAGAAAGCCACCTACATTTGAAGAACAGAGTCCTGTTGTTGAGATTTTGGAAACAGGTATTAAAGTTATCGACTTATTAGCCCCTTATGCAAAGGGTGGTAAGATTGGTTTGTTCGGCGGTGCTGGTGTAGGTAAGACGGTATTGATTCAGGAATTGATTCGTAACGTTGCTACCGAGCATGGTGGATATTCTATCTTTACCGGTGTTGGAGAGCGTTCTCGTGAAGGAAACGATTTATGGCATGAAATGAAAGATTCTGGCGTTATCAAAAAGACAGCCTTAGTGTTTGGTCAGATGAACGAGCCACCTGGAGCACGTATGCGTGTTGCACAGACAGGACTTACAATGGCTGAATACTTCCGTGATCAAGAAAATCAGGACGTATTGTTATTCATTGATAATATTTTCCGTTATGTGCAGGCTGGTTCTGAAGTTTCAGCTTTATTAGGTCGTATGCCATCAGCCGTAGGTTATCAGCCAACATTGGCAAATGAGGTTGGTGAATTACAGGAAAGAATTACTTCTACAAAGAATGGTTCTATTACATCTGTACAGGCTGTATATGTACCAGCGGATGACTTGACTGACCCAGCTCCAGCAAATACATTTGCCCATTTGGATGCCACAACAGTACTTTCAAGAAAGATTGTTGAGCAAGGTATTTATCCGGCTGTAGATCCATTGGAGTCTACTTCACGTATTCTTGAGCCAGATATTGTTGGAGAAGAACATTACAAGGTAGCCCGTAGAGTGCAGGAATTACTGCAAAAATACAAAGAATTACAGGATATTATCGCAATTCTTGGTATGGAGGAATTGGATGAAGATGATAAGATTGCCGTATATCGTGCAAGAAAGATTCAGAAATTCTTATCACAGCCATTCTTCGTAGGAGAACAGTTTACAAGTATTCCTGGTAGATTTGTTTCCTTGCAGGATACAATTGCAGGATTTAAGGCAATTCTTGATGGTGAGATGGATGAATATCCAGAAGCTGCATTTCTTATGGTTGGTACAATCGAGGATGTAAAGGCAAAAGCAAAAGAGATGGAAAAAGCTAATTAAACCACGAATGGTTGTCTGGTTCTGGTTTGCAAAGATATATGCAGGCTATAGCAGATTTAGCAGAATGGAGGTAACATGGCAAAGACATTTTTACTTGAGATTATTGCCAGTGACCGTGTATTCTTTACAGGACAATGTGAAAGTTTGATTTTTCCAGGTATGGATGGAGAACGCGGAGTCCTGGCGAATCACGAGAGAACGGTTACCTGTATCAACGCAGGCGAAGTGAAGTATAAGATTGATGGAGAATGGTATTATGCAGCAATCAGCGATGGTTATGCAGAGGTTTCAGGAGACCATGTGGTAATTATTGCGGATACGGTAGAAAAGCCAGAGGAAATCGATGTAAAACGTGCGGAGGAAGCTAAGATTCGTGCGGAAGAAAGACTTCGTCAAAAGCAGAGTATTATGGAATATTATCATACACAGGTTGCTCTTAATAAGGCTATGAACCGTTTGAAGGTAAATCAGAGACATTTGAAATAGAAAAATTACAAAGCAAAAGAGGCACTCAAGCATGGGTGCCTCTTTTGATGTATACAAAATAAAAATGTGTTATTAGGGAAAATGCATTATAAAAAGTTTATCCGTTGGCATACATAAATTTAATTTCTAAATACTTTTGTTTTACCTCTGGCATTTTTTTACCAGCTATGGTGACGCTTTTTCCATTTGGAAATCCTAATTCCCGTTTTTTGGTATCAATAGATGTGATGGCATCTAAATTTACTAAAGTGGATTTGTGAACAGAATAAAAACCATATGTATGAAGCTCTTTTTCGAAACTGGTAATAGTACGATTACTTAAATATTCTTGTTCTCTGGTATATATTCGCACATTGCGTTTGATTGTTTCGACATATAAGATTTCATTAATTGGTAATTGAATTTCTCCAACATTTACAACGTGAAATGCTATTTTTTTATTTTTTCCAAGCACTTTAATGCCAGAAGAGAGTGCTTCGGAGATTTCTTCTACCATACTGTCCTTGTTAATATAGCGAAAGGCATCTACTCGATAACCTAAGCGGGAAAGTTCACTGTGGGTAGTTAAAATGCATACCAAACATTTGGGAAAACACTTTTTATAGGCTTGCGTTGTTTCAAACCCATCTGTTCCATTCATTTCAATATCCATAAAGACCATATCAAATGTTTTTTCGTCTTGTAAGAATACGTCTCCTGAGGAATAGACGGATATGGAGGCATTATGTTTCATACCTTTTAGGTTTTGGATTACTACCTCTTTGGTTTTGATGCGCCATTCCTTTTCGTCGTCTATGATTGCAATATTCATTTCTTTTGCTCCTTTTCATCGGTGTTAATTGTTGTATAAGGATAGTAAAACTTTAAATTGGTTGTGTTCTGTTTCAATGGTAATAGTGCCATGATTTTTTTCTACACATTCTTTTACATTTTCCAGTCCGAAACCATGGTTTTGGATATCTTTTTTTCTTGTGCGAAAAGTCCCTTTCTCTTGTAGTGGCTCTTGAAAATATTGATTTTCTATTGTAAGAAAGATTTCTGTAGTGGAGTAGTGGATGCCTATGTTAATTTCTCCACCTTCGCATTTTGTTTGTGCTTGCATAGCATTGCTTAAAAGATTTGACAGAATAGTGCATAGGTCAAATGCTGAAATTTTGCAAGGTGTTGGAAAATGCCCTTGCACATGCAAGGAAATATTTTTTTCTTTACCTTCATAGTAAAACTTGTTTAGGATGGCATCTGCAATTTCATTGTGTACCTGGATTGGAGTATTTAAAGTATTGATTTTCTCTTTCATAGTTTCCAGATAATGTCCAAATTGATCAAATTCTTGCTTTTCATATAGGCTGGTTAGCACAAACATATGGTTTTTCAAGTCATGTCGAAACTTACGGGTTTCTCGTTCTCGGTTTTTTAAGTATGCATAATGTTGTTGTTGCTCGTTTAAAAATTGTGTTGCCAGCGCTTCCTTTTCGCGATAGGTGTTGCGAGAAACAATGAGTGCAATGACCAAGAAAAGTTGGAAGAAAATACCAATCACAACTCCCAAATAAATGATTTCAAAAAGGATATGATTTTTCTTTATATATGTATTTAATGCGAAATCACCTAGTGTGGTAACGATTGCACTATCTACTACAAGTACAAATAGGAATAGAAAAATATATTTTTTTTCTATAGATTGCAATCTTGTATTTAGTTTCTTGTGAAAAAATTTTCCAAGAAAATATAATAGGATCAGTAGTGTGCAGGATGTTAGTATTTCTAAAATGGAATTAGGTATCTTGCATTTGCACAATTGTAACGCCGATTTAATCAGGATATATCCCATTTGATCCAAGAAACTAAAAACAATATCCATGATACAAGTATAAATCAATAGTAGCTGTTTAGAAGTTCTATAGTACATGCACATGGCTATATATATGAATAAAATATACAGGAAAAAGAGTAGAACAGGATTTGCTATTTTTGAAAATATGATTGATATAGCACCTGTTAAAATAATAAAAAAGAATATGGTAGGTGCTGATTTTCTTTTTGGCAATGAAAAAAAGTAGTCACCGACAATAAAAAATTTTAATAGGCCTAAAATGTCACTTATTGTATGAAACATTTGAATCCACCTTTCACTTGCAATATAGTTTAATGAACGAAACAAGTTATATTATAGCAGTATATTTGCAAATGAGAAAGTGGATTCAAAATCTATTTATCTAAAAAGATAACGCCATAGTTTAGCGAAATGTTCAAACAATTTTTATCCTTTCCGTATATACTTTGTGTATTATCTAGACAAAATATTCATAGTCGAATTTTGGTGAATTGTCTAGATGAGTTGCGGATTTGGATAGAATTTTCACGCATTTTATTTATTTCACAAAAAAACACTGACGATTCTTTGGGAATAAAAAATTTGCATAAGGAGGACTATTACAAAATGCGCAGAAAATGTTGTAAAATATGTAAGTGGTATTGTTTACTGCATAGGAAATAGTATAATAAAGAAGTTATTGTGGTTATATATGACAGTAGCTACTAAAGATTGACTAAGGAAAAGGTTGACAAAAGGACTTAATTCAACTATCATATACTTAAGTAGCTACTAAAGATTGACTAAGGAAAATGAGACAAGGAAAATGAGAAAAAATATTAAAAAGGTTATGGGGATGATAGGATGTTCGTTAATTGCAGTAGGAGTTACATCACCATGCATACATGCAAGTTGTACTGTATATGGATATTTAAATACGTCAGCACATATTGTTCCAATAGTGAAAGATACAGCGGAAGCACATACAGCAGTTACATCTGGTGGAAGTGCTGTTTCTAAGATAAAAAATAAAACTACTGTATATGCATACAATTCAAAGGGTGAGTATACAACTGACTCAGCCACCGCTTCTGGTGCAGGTGCAATGGAAGGATGGGGAGGACAGGTAAAGGCAACCATGAGAGCAATGGTTAAAGCGAAAGGAAGTCATCAAGGAAAAAATGGAACAGTTTCTAATTATGTGAAAACAACGACAAGTTGGAAAAAATAAGGAATAAATGTGGTACATATACATACTTGGATTGATAAAGTAGAGTACATGTACCACTACTTTATTTATTAAGGAATGAAAGAAATATGATGATAAGAAAACAAATAATGTTAGTGCTATTCAACTTGAAACGGATGTATGTAGAGAAAAAAGCACTATTTCTATTGGTAATTATTAGCACGGCAATTTCTACTTTTGGCATTTTCTTTTTTGGAGATTATTTGGCAGAATATTATAAAAATATAGAAAGTCAAATGGGAGATTGCCTATATATAGAAGGAAATTTAAAGGAAGAATGTAAGCCACAGCTTATTAATGGAATAAAAAAATTGAAATTAACTCAGGTTTCTGAAATTATTTGTGGTGACACACAAATTCAACTGAATGGAGAAAACTGTGTAATAAAAGGCGAATTTCATAATAATTTTGAGCAAAGAATGCTATCGGGAAAGTTACCTGCATGGAATGAAAAGAATGCTAAAGTTGTGTTAGATGAATTTCAGGCAGAAAACATAGCGGATACCATTCCAAAAGGACGAAAGCTGATTGGATATAAACTAAATATGGATGGAAAAGAGTATACGGTTAGCGGAATTTGTTCTACTACAGAGGAAGATGAACTGATTGTACCAGTTCTTTTTTATTTGAAGCATTATCCTACAAATCAAGTTAAAATTAGTTTTCAGCATACTTTATCTAGTCAGGAAAAAGAAAAAATTGAGAAGCTTTTTGAATTTGATGATTTGTTAGAGGTAAACTGGACTGCTTTGAAACAACCTTGGGAACAAACAGAATTTATGTTAAATTTTGTGCAGTTATTAGGTGTATTTATTTGTATTGGCATCAATGTGGTTGTCTTAATACAATACTTACTGTATAGAAATAAGCGAAAGTATTGTATTTATTCTATATGTGGTGGAGCTGATCGGGATATTCATACCATAATATTTAATCAAATTTTTATTCATATGTTGTTGGGAACAGTGCCTGGTTGGATTCTTTTTCGAGTTTTTAAGTTAATACTAGGAAATGTTGAATGGTTATATGGAGGAAATTGGTACTTTTATATGTGGATATTTGTGTTAATAATCATCATTCAAGTAGTAACTTCCTGTATACTTGAATGGAAAATGAGACAGAATTTAGAAATATACCAAGTTGAGGAATAAAAGATGAAGATAATAAAGTTAATCATATTGGCAGGAAAAGATATATGGAAACATAGATGGGCATATGTTGTGTTGAGCATTGAATTGATTTTAGTTGAAATATTGTTATTGAGTTTTGCAAGTAAGCTACAGGGAGTGCATGAATCAAGAAAAGTGTGTAATGCATTTAATAATCAAAATATGTATTATTATACGCAATACCGCTATACAAATCAGTCTCTGAAAGAGATTTTAAGCAAAGATGTATTGGATAAAGTAGAAATTACGGAGATGCCGTTGATGGCGATAGCGGATTCTAAAGGAAAAGAATATGTAGCATGTGGATATACGGATTCCTTGATGGAAGCCTGTCAGTATGATATGACAAAGGGAAAATGGCTTTCGGACTACAAGGGCAAAAATATTCCTGCCATTTCAACGGATAAAGATATACCAATAGGAACCTATATTACCGTGAAAAATGGTGGTGACATGGATAAAATAGAAGTGATTGGTTACATGAATAAAAATGCATATGTGATTAATTTCCATGGAGGTTCTGGAAATGGTATGGGGAGTTTAGAAGAATTTGTATCGCATCCGGATTTTCAATTAATTCTTCCGTATCAAAGTAAGCAAAAAAAATCTATAACGGAAAAACAGACGGTATATACAGAAATGTGTAAGCAAAAAATGGTGTTTGTAAAAAATCCTTCCGTGACTTCAAAATTATTAAAGGAATGCCATGACTATGGTGCCATGACAGATGTTAGCGTCATGAAGGACAATTATGATACGGACATAAAAAATGATTTTATTATGAATGGAACCATTTTAGTTGTATTTACAATTTTAAGCATAACAGGTTTGATCGGATTTAATGGGATACAGAGTGCCAAACAGGAAAGAAGTTATTTGATATATCATTTATTAGGCGGGAGAAATAGAGATTTTATCCTGATAGAAATATTGAAAAATAGTTTGGTAGTGATTATGAGCTTTGGAGTATTTGCACTTAGTTATAAAAAGATGGGATTATTTACCTATTCTGCAAACCAGTTAAATCGTATCTCCTGGCAGACAATCGCTATTGTGTTTTTAATGATTACCTTTATTTGCACCATTACGTCGTTGTGGTATATAAGACGGTTGGCACATACGAATTGGATCAATGCATACAAATTGAAAAGTTAATGCAAACTGTTTTACAACTTTGTTAGATTACCAAATAGACAAGTGCAGAATTAGGAGGACAAAAAGAAAAATGGATGGTATGCAAATAAAAAACGTAAAAAAGATATATGACAAAAATCAAAAAAATGAGAAGTGTGTATTGAATGATGTATCCTTTGAAATAAAAAAAGGGGAAATGGTTGCGGTGATTGGTAAATCGGGTTCAGGAAAATCTACATTATTGCATATCCTTGGATGCATGGATACGATTTCAAGTGGAACGTATTATTTAGATGGGATACAAGTAGACTCGTTGAGTAACAAAAAGCAGGCAGAACTGCGTAGTAGTAAAATTGGATTTATTCTGCAGGATTTTGGTTTGCTATCCGATGATACAGTTCTGGAAAATGTAATTTTACCGATGATGTTTGATAGAACTAATTTGGCAAAAGTAAAAGAAAAAGCGGTAGAAAAATTGAAGTTAGTGGGCATGGAAAAACAGTTGCATCAAAAGGTAGCTACGTTATCTGGTGGAGAAAAACAGAGAGTGGCAATTGCACGAGCATTGGTAAAAGATCCTGATTATATACTGGCGGATGAACCAACGGGCGCCTTGGATACAGAAAATGCAAAAATGTTTATGGAACAGTTACATAAATTACATCGAATGGGGAAAACGATAGTGATGGTTACACACGATTTGGAATTAGCAAAAGAATGTGAACGAATGCTAAAAATTGTAGATGGAAATGTGCGATAAGAGGGAAGGATAATGGTAAAAAAGAAGACGTTATGGATTGCAGGAGTAGGATTGTTATTAGTGATTTGTGCTATGGCGGTATTTTTCTATCAAAATAAAGGAAAGAAAAGTCAAATGGAAACCAAGTCGAAAAAACAGAGTGTACTATTGGATAAACAAATCTTAGAACCCAAGGGGGTGCTGTGTGATTATAGAGAAAACAGTGATGGAACATGGTCAGCAGACGGTAGAATATATCAACACAAAGTTATGTTGACAGGAAAATTACCTAGTGCAGAAGGGACGACAACGTACATTGTATTGACAAATGATGAGAATATTACGTTTGAAGAAGTAGGAAAATCATTTTATTCATCCAATAGTGCAGATTTGTTGAATCCTGAAAAGGCATGTGTGGTTCAATGGATTGAAAAGGATGAGTAAAAAGTGATAGAAATTTGTTGTATAACAAGGCATAGTACAAGCCTGTTGCGCATTAGTTTTCATTTTTCCGGCTATGATTATTGAAAATATATTTCATACAAAACTTGACGTAGGAAATGTCAAGTAGTAAACTATGTATAGACGTCAGAAGAAGCATTAAGCGAAAAGAAAGGAAGCGTTAATATGGACAGTAATTTAGACTGGGGAAAATTGGGATTTGGATATCGCCAGACAAATAAGAGATATGTATCAAACTTTAAAAATGGAGCGTGGGATGATGGTGTGATGACCGCAGATGATACAGTCACAATTAGTGAATGCGCAGGCGTGTTACAGTATTGTCAGGCTTGTTTTGAAGGAATGAAGGCATATCGTACAGAGGATGGACGTATTGTAACATTCCGCCCGGATTTAAATGCAAAGAGAATGGCAGATTCTGCAAGAAGATTGGAGATGCCAGCGTTCCCAGAGGATCGTTTTCTTGATGCGATTGATAAAGTAGTTGCTGCAAATAAGGAATTTGTACCTCCATATGGATCAGGAGCAACTTTATATATCAGACCTTATATGTTTGGAAGTAGCGCTGTAATTGGTGTAAAACCAGCAGAAGAGTATCAGTTTAGAACATTTTGTACACCAGTTGGTCCTTACTTTAAGGGCGGTGCAAAGCCAATTACAATCCGCGTAAGTGATTATGATCGTGCAGCACCTAACGGAACAGGACATATTAAAGCAGGTCTTAACTATGCTATGAGTTTACATGCGATTGTAGAAGCACACGAACAGGGATTTGATGAAAATATGTATTTGGATGCTGCTACAAGAACAAAAGTAGAAGAGACAGGTGGAGCAAACTTTATTTTTGTAACTGCAGATAATAAGGTTGTAACTCCTAAGTCAAATAGTATCTTACCATCTATCACACGTCGTTCTTTGATGTATGTTGCAAAAGAATACTTAGGATTAGAAGTAGAAGAAAGAGAAGTATACTTTGACGAAGTAAAAGATTTTGTAGAATGTGGACTTTGTGGTACAGCCGCTGTTATTTCA
>FR899728.1:78722-78996 GCA_000437275.1 Clostridium sp. CAG:411
CCAGCCGCTGTTATTTCACCAGTTGGTATTATCAATGACCATGGAAAAGAAATTGTTATGAAGAATGGTAACAAAGAGATGGGACCTATCACTAAGAAATTATATGATACATTAACAGGTATCCAGATGGGACATATTGAAGCTCCTGAAGGATGGTTAAGAGAAATCAAATAATAGTTTAATTTGCTATAAAATTGTGTCGTAAGTGATGAGAAGTAGTTCGATTTGCTTTACACATAGAACTTAAAAAAGAAGAGATATTCAATCCGTTGAA
>FR899729.1 GCA_000437275.1 Clostridium sp. CAG:411
TTGTCTTGACAACTGAGCCATTATAAAGATACTTGGGAGCAACAAACTGCAGATTTGAAACTTCCTGCATATACTACTGATTATACAGACAAATGCTTTACGCCAACTAGCGCACAGAAAGGTACCAACGGAAGTTGGGGAAAATCAACGGTATTGAAAGAAAGAAACAGCATAGTGCCATCAGTTGTTGCAGCAAAGACTACCATTTCTGTAGATGATACGGTAAGCTTTATTATGAAATCAGTATATGAAAATGGTAATTATAAAAACTCTCGCAGTTTACATTTTACTTATGAAGATGGAACAACAGAAACCCTTTATTCTTCGGAGGTAAATGGTTATACAGATATTTTTACCAAAACGGGAACCTATACATATACAACCGATTGGAAACCTAAAAAGACAGGGAAGGTAATAGTTACCTATGAGGTAAGTATGTATGAGGATCATGGTGAAGAGTCACAGCCGATTATACTTATGGTGAAATAAAAGCGTATGTGTCAATTATATTTGAATATAAGTTTAAACAAAAAATGATTGAAAGTAATTAAAAACACCTCTCCTGACAGCAGATTAATATGCTAGTCAGGAGAGGTGTTTTTAATTTTCACATGCTATGTAACAGTCTTATTTCTTCACCTTCTGTGTAATTGATTTTGTTGCTTTGTTTCCATAAGCATCTTTTGCTACTACAGTTAGTTTATAAGTACCAGTATTTTTTACTTTGTAGTTTACGGAACTGCTTGTGGTAGTCTTTTTGGCAAGTCGTTTTCCATTGCGATAAATAGAATAAGTATAGTAAATTGGTGCAACACCAGCGTTTACTTTAGCTGTAAACTTTACAGTGCGTCCTTTTTTCATTACTTTATTCTTTGTTAGTTTTGTTATTTTTAATGGATTGACTTTGCAGGTTGTATAATTGTGTGTAGTATTGCCGTCCTTATCGGTAACATATACAAGAATTAAACAAGTACCTGATTTAGTAGGTGTCCAGTTTACACTTCCCGTTTTGCTGCTTTTGGTAGTCACATTACTACTTTGACTAAAGTAAACATCATAGGTGTAATCACCAGTGCCGCCACTTGCATTTATAATAACGGAATATTTTTTACCAATATTAATGTTTGAACTTGTGATGCCAATACGGTCAATTTTAATTGGTGAAACAGTAGCAGTTGGGGTTGGTGTCGCTACTACTGGAGTGTTGGTGACTGCTGGAGCTTTTGTTGCAGGCGGATTGCTTGTACTAGGCACTGCAGTTGTTTTTGGTGGCATCGTAGTCGAAACGGTAGCAGTTGGACGTACTGGGCGAACACTTGTAACTGGTGTTTTGGTTGGTGAAACAGTAGCTGTAACACTAGGTCCCGAAGACGTTTTTGGAGTATTGGTTGGTCTTACGGTGGAAGTTGGTGCAACTGTTGTGTTAGTGGTAGGAACAGGTGTGGAAGCTGTAATAGTACCATTTTCTAAAAGTTCTACAGCACCTAATGCATTTAACATTCCATCGGAGGAAACTTTTCCCTCTAACGTATCCATTTTAGATACAGAATTTAAAATTGCATTTTTAATATCTAAGATAGAATAATTCTCATATTTAGAGTAGAGCATAGCTGCTACACCAGCTACCATTGGAGCTGCCATAGAGGTACCAGTCATTGTTTCATAACCTGATTTTGCTGTACTGTTAAAGGAACTGCTGGTATCACCATCATTTTCTGTACTTGTACTGTAAATATTTGAACCTGGTGCGGCAAGTTGTACGGTTTTAGCACCATAGTTAGATGAATAATGTAGAGTTCCATCACACTGTATATTTGCAACAGATAACACATTATCATAATCATAGCAAGCTGGATAGGTAGGAGTAGAGTCATTATCGACACCATTATAATTGCTGTCACCATTACCAGCGGCAATTGTAAATAAAACATTAGGGTTGTTGGCAATGATATTGCGTAGGGTTGTATCATCATCATCGCCGCCAAGACTTAGATTGATAATGGTAGCACCGTTATCAATAGCGTATTGAATCCCCTTTACAACACTTTCCGTTGTACCATATCCCATAGTACCGCCAAGTGCTTTTACTGTCATAATTTGTACGTTAGCATCTGAAGCAATTCCTACAACACCTGTATCGTTGTTAAGTGCTGCGATGGTACCTGCACCGTGTGTTCCGTGTGAATCTTCTGTTGCACTGTTTGCATTGTAGCAAGTGTTATTTCCATCTGAAGATGTGTTAGAAGAACCGGGACGTGCTTTGGTGCTATCATAATCGGAACCCCACCAGCTAAAAGAGCCACTGCCATAGAAATTCCATCCATATACATCATCTATGTAGCCATTTCCATCATCATCAATACCATTTCCGGGAATCTCACCTTCATTTACCCACATATGATCTTTCAGGTCCTCGTGGTCATACATGACACCAGTATCCACAATTGCAACAATGGTTTTTCTGTTTCCTGTGCTTTTGCATGCAGCCATTGCTTCAGGATATTGAATATCTACACCTGCTTTTGCCTGTACACTAATTGTATTAGAGGTAGAAGCTGCCTGAGATTTTATGGAATAAGAAGAAAAAGGCCATGTCCAGTCGTTTCCATTATTTTGGTTTCGATAGTCTTCCTCTTCATAAGCTAATGTTCCGTCGTTATACAATCCCCATTGCTTTGAAAAACCAGGGTTATTTTGCAAAGAATTGATTACAGAAAGTGTATCATTGCTTTCTGCGGTTGCATAGTATACATAGTTTGGTTGGACATAATCTACTCTACTATCTGTACTTAAAGCTTCAACCGCATCTTCTAATGCATCTTTTGAGTCTAGACGGAGAATAACAGAATTGTCAGTCAAAGTATCTACACTGGCATCTTGTTCCTGCTGTTTTGTTAAAGAAGCAATACTTAAAGTCTTTTTTTTTGTCGCATTGGAATCTTTTTTGTAGACAACAATTACTTCATTAGAATCATATTTAGAAATATCCGTTACTGATTCGTCAGATGATTGTTTTTGTGCAGCGAGGGCCTTGTCTGTTGTAAGCGGAGAAGCTACAACAGAAGATAAAACTGAGGTTACGAGTAGAGTTGTTGTTAGAATCGTACTAATTACTTTTTTCATAATGGTATCCAAGGAAATGTATTGCATTTCCTGCCACATATAGCGATTGAAGAGTGGTGGCATCCTTTCATTTTTATTTTCAATCGTTAGTTTTGTGTAATCTCAAGATAACAGTTGCTATCCTTGAAAATAGCTGTAACAGTTTGCATATAATCTAAAACTGTTACAAAATACACACCACGCCTATTATAGTCTGAATGATATTACTATTTCGCCTTATTTTTGTAACAAGTAGGAAATTATAATGTAATATTCATATTTATTTTAGAATTATTTGGGAAAAAAGGCAATAGTAATTCTGTACAAGAATAAAGAAGTGGAATAGTATAATCTGTCAAAACATATAGTAACAATAAGGGATCAAAAAGTTTTGAACCGAAATTGCAGAATAAAAAGGGTAATGTAATTACAAAAATAAGGAGAGAAAGGGATTATGCTGGAAGTAGGTAGTGTATGTATTCTGGGAGTTACTGGGTTGGTAGGTCTTATTTTATTTGCTAGAAAATTAGAAATCGTATTCGGTTTTCTGGCGAGGGCGTGTGTAGGGACCGTGTTGATTTATGGTGTAAATCTTTTGTTAGAACAGTGGGGATACGATACAGTGGTTGGCTTAAATCTATTTACGATTGCCTGTTCCTCAATTTTGGGGGTGCCAGGCGTTGTTTTGTTGTACGCGTGTGGAGGTATTATGCTTTGGTTATAAAAAATAAAAGCATATGGTAAAAAATAGTTCATTTGGATTGTGTTTATTTGTATGGTATAGTTTGCTATTGGGCAGCAGGTTGTGGATAAGGGCCTTTTCCTGTTTTATAAAAAGTTTATACTTTTTGTGTCACAGGATTTTGAAGGTTTGTAATTTCAACTAAAAGGTAGGAAGTGCGGTAAAAATAAGAAAATAAACAATTTATTAAATCGAATTTATGGGGGTTGACCGCAACTATTTTTTGAAGTAAACTAGGGCATGTTTTCGGACATGTCTTTGATGCGATGTCGTATGTTACATGCTATGCATTGCTAGAAGTGGCAGGGTGTGAAGGCAGGTCATGTGTTACAATCTAAATCTGTTACTAATACTTGCATGGTGAAATGTATTTGGGAAATAGGTAAATGAATTTTTGGGAGGTGAGAAGATTGGAGTTGAGTGGATTGTAGGTTTGCTATTAGGTATAGCTATGTTTTATGATTGGAAATACTATCGAATTCCGAATTGGATTATTATTTTCGGTCTAGTGGTAGGGCTTTTTAATCAGATAAATTTACATGGCTGGAGAGGATGGATGATTTATTTTTCTAGTGTGATATTAACTGGAATTGTGTTGTTTCCTCTTTTTTATCTTCGGATGTTTGGAGCAGGAGATATAAAATTATTTATTATGATAGGCGGAATACATGGATGGCATTTCGTTATAAAATATTTCGTGATTGCCCTGATCGTAGGTGCAATTTATTCTGTATGTAAGATGTGTAAGCATCAAAATCTTTTTTCTCGTTTGCGGTATCTCGCAAGTTATCTCTATATATTAATGGCTGGAAGAGTGATTCAGACATATGAAATTGACAGAAAAAAGGAAGATACGATTATACCGTTTGCAGTTCCTATGGGACTTGCTTATGGCATAGATATTTTAATGATAAAGTATTGGTAAGGTAGGATGAAAAAATGTCAGAAAAAATACTAGCAATTTTAGAACCAGAGAAAGAATATGCCAATTTATTTTTGAGTTTTTTAGAAGAAAAGCAGGAACTTCCCTATAAAATTCGGGTTTTTACAAAGGAACAGGCATTACAGGAATTTTTGAAGGAAGCTACAGTGGACGTATTATTAGCGGCAGAACGGAGCAATTATAAGGCACTGGAAGGCATGGTTTCAAGAATTATTATCTTAGTGGAAAATAAGAAAAAAGCAGAAGACTGTGATAAAAGGCATATTTACAAGTTTCAGTCAGCAGAGCGTATTTTACAGGAAGTATGTAAAATCTGCATACAAAATAAAGAAGGACAGGTCTGCGACTATGTAGCCCATAAGGGAAGAGGAGCAAGACAATATGGTGTGTTTTCGCCTTACGGAGGGATTGGAAAGACAACGGTATCCTTAGTGTTGGGACATTTATTGGGTAGAGGAAAAAAAGTACTGATTGTTAATTTAGAAGCGTTTTCAAAGCGGTATCACTGGTTACCTTCAAATTGTGAAGCGGGAATGTCTCAGTTATTTTATTATGTGTTGCAGGGATATTCGGAGTTAGAGATCAAATTGGCATCTATGGTTGTGTCAGTAGGAAATGCTTCCTATCTTTGTGGAGTGACGCACTATTTGGATTTGCAGGCAATTGAAATGGAACAAATGGATAAAATATTGACGGCGTTGGAGCAATATTCGGATTATGACGTAATTATATATGATATGTCATTTGTAAGTGAGGGCATATGGAGTGTATGTAAAAGATGTGATGTTATTCTAGAGCCTGTTTTGCAAGAAAATTATGAAAATACGCCAGAATGGGCAAACTGCATGTCTGAAAAGGAGTGGAAGCATATAGAGGAAAAAAGAAGAACCATTGTAATGCCTGAAATACAGGAGAGATATACCAGTGTTGAATATATCAGTCAGGGAGTTTTGGGAGCGGCTGTAAGCGAATTGATTCAGAGGGAAGGATTAGGATGAGAGAACTAAAGGAGCAAATCCGTGAATGTGTGGTAAAACAAACCAATTTGGTAAAGGATATTTCGGATGAAGAGATAAAGCAGTTGATTGATGGAGAGATTTTTAAGAGAGAGGAATGTAGGGGCATTGCAGTCTGGGATAAGATACAGTTGCACCGTGATATTTTTAACAGTCTTAGAGGTCTGGATGTATTACAGGATTTGGTGGAAGATTCCAGTATTACGGAGATTATGATAAATGGAGTGGAAGATATTTTTATTGAGCAGGCGGGAAAAATACACCGCTTGGACAAGCAGTTTTCCAGCAAAGAAAAACTGGAGGATGTAGTACAACAGATTGTATCGAAAGCAAATCGTATTGTCAATGAAGCGTCACCCATTGTGGACACTCGATTGGAAGATGGTTCTCGTGTAAATATTGTATTGCCGCCAGTGGCATTAAATAATGGACCAATCGTTACCATAAGAAAATTTCCGGAAAAGGCGATAGACATGGGGCAGTTAATTGCGATGAACTCCATTACGGAAGAAGCTGCCCGATTTATGGAGCAGCTTGTCAAAGCAGGAATGAATATATTTATCAGTGGCGGAACCGGTTCGGGAAAAACTACATTTCTAAATATCTTATCAAATGCAATTCCAAAGGATGAGCGAATTATTACGATTGAAGATTCTGCGGAGTTGCAAATCAGGAAATCCCCAATTTAGTAAAGCTGGAAACGAGAAATGCAAATGTGGAAGGAAAAAATGCGATTACTATTCGAGAATTGATTAAATGTGCATTAAGAATGAGGCCTGATAGAATCATTGTAGGAGAGGTGCGTGATGCAGCAGCCATTGATATGTTGACGGCATTGAATACTGGGCATGATGGCTCTCTTAGTACTGGACATGCAAATTCTCCAGAGGATATGTTATCCAGATTAGAAACGTTGGTTCTTATGGGGATGGATATTCCCTTAGAGGCGGTAAGAAGGCAGATTGCTTCAGCGATTGAAATTATCGTGCATTTAGGAAGGCTGCGGGATAAAAGCCGTCGAGTGTTACAGATTGTAGAGGTTTTGCAAGTGGAAAATAGAACTATTGTAACACAGCCACTTTTTGAATTTGTAGAGGAAGGTGAGGATGCAAGAGGGCGGGTATTGGGAACATTACAGCCTACAAAGTATTGTTTGCAGCAGACGGAAAAATTGCAAAGAGCAGGGATAACTTTGTAGATCAGTAGGTTTGCTATAGAGACAGATTAGGTAGGAGAGAAGCGTATGACAATAAATTATGGAGAATATCAGGCAAAAGGAGCAGAAAAAAGAAAATTTTTATGTAGAGGTTTTCTTTTGACCAGTGCAATTGCGTGGCTTTTTTATAGAAGTTTTTTTGCGGTACTTTTATTTGCACCAGGTGCATGTATTCTTTTAAAGTGGCAGGAAAGAAACAAAATAAAAAAGCGTAAGTGGGAGTTAAATCAACAATTTAAGCAGGGAATTTTAAGTCTTTCAGCAGCATTAAATGCGGGATATTCGATTGAAAATGCCTTTAAGGAGGCAGTGAGAGATCTGCTGCTTATGTATGAGGAAGATGCAGATATTATTCGGGAGTTTTCATGGATTAGTAGTCAAATATCGATGAATCGACCAGTGGAAGAGGCACTATCTGATTTGGCAGTTCGCACAGAAATTGAGGATATTGAGAACTTCGCAGAGATTTTTCAGACAGCAAAACGTACAGGTGGAGATATTATGAAAATCATCAGGCAAACAGGGAAAAATATTGAAGAACGCTTCGAAATCATGCGTGAAATGGAGACCATGATAGCACAGAAAAAGCTAGAGGCAAATATTATGTCTGTGGTTCCGTTGGGGATCATTGTATATATGTGGATTGCATCGCCTGGATTTTTAGATATATTATATGGAAATTTGTTTGGTTGCATTTTTATGACAGTAATGTTGCTGATTTATGCGGGAGCATATTGTTTGATGAAGAAAATTACAAACATTCACTTATAAGATAGGAGGTGAGAAAAATACTGACTTGTATCGTATGCGTGGTAGGTTTGTTACTGATTGCAGTTCTTTTTCTTAAAACAAGGGCATATCAGAAAGTGTATGTGAAACAATTGCCCTCAAAAGAGCATCCTTTTCGTTTGTTGTATTCCCTGTGCTTATATCTATTGTTGGAAACAAAATTATATAATGTGCTGGAAAGGAAAAAGGAAGAACAGGAACTATTAAAACAATTGCATATAGGAGAGGATGCTTGTGAGGTACAGCTTTTATATTGGTGTAAGAAACTATCTGTTCTGATAACGGTATTTGTAGGAAGTATCCTGTTGATTTTGGCGTTGGAGTTTGGGGGCAGTGGTGCAAAATCGTTACTAAATAAAGGGTATTTAGAAAGGGAAGATGTGGGGCAAGGGAATAGACAGATTGTTATTTCCGTAGATACAGAGGGAAAGGATGCAGAAGAAGTCCAAGTAGAAGTGCCAGAACAGACCTATACAGACAAAGAACTTCAGAAAAAAATGGAGGAGGCAAAAAAATATGTAACAAAAAATTACTTAGGAAACAACAAAAATGAACAGGAAATTTGTTCGTCCCTATATTTGATGAATCAGATTCCAAATAGTTCCATTTCTGTTACTTGGACCAGTTGGAATGATCGTGTAATTGGGGAAGATGGAAGTTTACATAATGGATTGATACAGAAAATAGAACTCTGTGAACTTACAGCTACATTGATGTATGGGGATAGGGCAGAAGAATTGAACTTTTCCGTGATGGTGAATCCAGCAGATGATATGACACAGGAAGAGTGGAGAGATGTATTAAATACTACAATAGAGGAGGTTGTACAGAATAATTTATCCCGTAAAAAAATAGAACTTCCCAAAGCTATTAATGGAAAGATGGTAACATATGCGGAGGCAAAGAAGAAAAGTCAGAGTGGAATAGTATTTTTATTTACGATAGGAATTGCTGTGTTGTTATGGATAAGTTTTTCACAGGAATTGAAACGAAGTATCGAAAAGCGAGAACAACAGATGCTAGTGGATTATCCAGAGTTGATAAATAAATTTACGTTATTATTAAGTGCTGGAATGACAGTAAATATGGCTTGGGGAAAGATTGCTACGGAATATAGAAAAAAAGTGGAGGAGGGGAGAAAGAAAAAACGGTTTGCCTATGAAGAGTGGGAGCTAACTTGGATAGAAATGTCAAACGGAGTGTCAGAATTGGCTGCATTGGAGCATTTTGGACAGCGAACAAAACTAATGCCATATTTGAAATTTTCTACATTACTTGCTCAAAATTTAAGAAAAGGTTCCAAAGGACTGTTAGCCCTTTTAGAATATGAGGCAATGGATGCGTTTGAAAATCGAAAACAGATGACCAAACGACTTGCAGAAGAGGCAGGAACAAAGCTGTTAGCACCAATGATGATTATGCTAATACTTGTTATGGTAATTATTATGACACCAGCATTTCAATCCTTATAAAAAGTTTGCCATACAGGGTATAACAGATTGAAAAGGCAACTATTGATTATATAGATGGAAATAGGATAAGAAAATAGTTTATATTTTTACCTCTATAGGATAAAGAGGAATAAGCATATAAGTTTTTTATTACAAAATGGAATACAAGGAGGAAAAATAAAATGAAAACAATAACTAAGAAATGGAACAAGGGAAAAAAGACAATAGGAAAATTGAAGCAGGTATGGAAGGATTTTTGTGATCAGGAAGATGGAATGGGAAGTGTGGAAATTATTTTAATTTTAGTCATTCTGGTAGGGCTAGTGCTTATTTTTCGTAATCAAGTTACAAAAATTGTTGAAAATGCATTTAAGCAGATAAAATCAGATTCTACAAATGTGAATAAAAAGGTTACGATTAGTGGTGGATATTAAAAAGGAGGAGAGCATGTCTTGGCAGAGAGGAAAAACGAAAGGAAGTATTACCGTATTTTTGTCCATGGTATTGCTTGTTATAGTGTCACTAATTGCGGCATGCTTGGAAAATGCCAGAGTACAGACAGCGTCCCTGCATATGGAACGCTGTCTGAAAGGTGGAATGGATGCGGTCTTAACAGAATATTATAGACCTTTGTATGAGGACTATCGTTTACTTTTTATGGATAAAGGGATTGAAGCTGATGCATTGGAATATCGAAAGATAGAAAAAACACTAATGCAATATCTGGATGCTGCGTTATCCACTACATATGAAAAAAACAATTGTAAGGAAAATGGTATCGATTTATATAAAATCGGGTTACATTCTGTACAGGTGGATTCGGTTGTTCGTGCGACAGATTATGAAGGAAATCTGGTAGTGGATGAAGTGCTGCAATATATGAAATATGCGGCATCGGTTAAGGAGCTACCATTGGTTTCATCGTATACAAAATTAGCAAAAGACACACAGGAATTTTCGGAGGTCATGGAAATAGAAGATGGGGTGGAGCAGGCATTTTCAGTCTCCAGCGAATTATTGATAAAGTTAATGGAACAGGTAGAGGGAATCACTTACGGAAAAAACGGATTGGAAGTTCAATCAAACGGAAGGATCAAAGTAAGGGATTGTTTTGCGAAGAAAATATGTACAGATGTGCCTACCAAGGAAAGTGTGGGAGTTACAAATGAAACCGTATGGCAATCTTTAAAAGGGCATTATGTAAATGCTTCTGCAAGTTTAGTAGAAATAGATAAACTATTAAATACAATGTTAGAGAAAAGTGCAGAACAGTCAGAAAATCAGGTAGACATAGAAAAGGAAAAAGAAAAGACAGATAGAAAAGCGAAAAAACAGAAGGACCAGCCAGCATTAGATGATTTCAAGAGAGAGAAAAAACAAATTGTTCAAAAGCAGAATGCATTACAAAAGATTGTTTCTAATACAATAGAGGAAACAAAAATGTCAATTCAAACAATAGAGCAGTTACAAAGGACTATTCCAGAACTTTCTTCTCAAATTTCCAGTTATGAAAAAAGGGTGGGAGAACAAAAAGATAAAATTACAAACAAGCAGAATGGCAGTTTACAACAAAATGTAACAGCGGTAAAGAACGATATTTCCAAAATAAAACAGGTCGTAAATATGAAAAGCCAACTTCAAAAAAATTTGGTGATATTAGAAGGATTAGAGAAAGAACTCAAAAGAGAAGTGGGAAATACAAGAGAGGAGTATGAAAAAAAGAGAGAGGGAATAGCTAGTCAGCTTGTAACATTAGAACAGTATAGTATACATTCTATGGTTTTTTCTTATGGAACCATTGGCAGCGAAAGGGTAAAAAATCCTGTGGACACCCTGAAAAAGTTGAAAGGTTCAGCGATGAATTTAACAATGCCTGAAGGAAAGAAGGTATCTAAAAAAAGTACTTCTAATCCTGATTACTATTTTAAAACATATAAGGGGAATACAACTGCGGTAGAAAATGTTAATACAGGAAATTATGTTATAACGGGTGATAAAAAAGGACTCTTTCAAACAGTAGGGAAGTTTTTTGGGGGAGAAAAGAGCGTTTCAAATTTGGGAAAAGATGTTACAAATGCAATACTATATCAGGCATATATTAGGCAATATTTTAAAAGCTTTGTTACTAAGGAGAGCGTATTTGAAAAAACGCCATTGGAATACGAACAGGAATATATACTATGCGGACAAAAATCAGATGAAGAAAATCTAACGCAGGTAGTCAATCGTCTTTTGCTGTTGCGTACTGTGACAAATTTTTCTTATTTGCTGACAGATAGTGTAGGAATGAAAAAAGCATATGCAACTGCTGCGGCATTGGTAGGATTTACTGGTTTGGAACCGCTGATTCGAGCTACGCAGATTACTATTTTAACAGTATGGGCATATGAAGAAAGTCTGGTGGATGTTGCCGCATTGATGCAGGGAAACAAAGTTCCTCTTTATAAGACTAGAGATACGTTTATGCTTTCTTATTCGGACATCCTAAATTTCAATAAAAATACCATACAAAGAAAAGCAAAACAACTTGGGGGAAAAAGTGTAAAAGGTGCTATGAATTATGAGGAGTATCTAACCCTATTTTTATTGTTTGAAAAGCAGATACAAAAAACATATCGTACCATGGATATGATTGAGGAAAACATGAAACTGCGTCATAGTAAGTTGTTTTCTTTTGAAAAATGTATTTATAGTATGAAGGTTAAGACTGACATTCAGATACCTGCAAAATTTGCAGCATTGTCCTTTTTGACTGATTGGGAATATGCCAGTGGTCAATGGAATTTTGAGTTGGAGCAGGAATATTCTTATTAGTAAGATTACGGAAGTAGCAGTTTATATTACTACATAAAACGATATTGAATTCATAACATATGATACTACAAGAAAATACGGACTGGTGAAAAATACTCTTTCAGGAAACGTTACTGTTTAATTATTATGATTACACAGCAGAAAGTATATTACCTCTTAGAAATAAGGATAGATACAAAATAAGGATTGCAAGTGTAGCTATTTATTTTTTTATTGTAATCCATTTGTGTTTATCGAAAAATCCATACTTGAAAGAGTATTTTTCATCAGTCTGTAAAAGCAGGAGGAAAAGTTGAAAAAGCAGAATGAAAAAGGCTCCATAACGGTGGAGGCATCGTTGATCATGCCAGTATTTTTAAGTGTAATTTTATTCTTTCTATATTTCTTTCAAATTATGCTTATACAAGAGAGAGTAAGTATAGGACTTTGGGAAACTGCAAAAGAAATTTCAAAATATGGTTATACCTATGATGCTTACGGAATGGAGGAAATGGAATCTGATTATTATATGTCTATGACTAGAAAATTGCTTGGTGGTTTTCTGACAGAAGAAAAAATGAAAACATATGTACCAGACTTTTTGTTAGAACAGTCGTGCATAAAGGGAAAAAGTCGGGGGATAACTTACTTAACTGAAGTCGGGAATGTGGATAAAGAGGTGTATTTGAAGGCCTCCTATGATGTACAATTGCCGTTGTATCGGTTTGTATTGCCTTCTATGCATTATGTGCAACAAGTAAAGACCAGACTTTTTGTGGGAACAACAGAGATTGGTTTAAAAGAGGGAGAAGAGGATGCGGATGACTGTACGGTTTATATAACAAAAACAGGAATAAATAATAAAATTTATCACAGGGTGATTACCTGTAGCCATTTAGATTTAAAAATTTTAACTACAACGCCTTCACAGGCTACATCTATGCGAAATCAATATGGAGGAAAGTACAAACCTTGTGAGAAATGTGTGAAAAATGCGGCTATTGCAGAGGAGAAAACAATCTATGTGACGACAGATGGAAATCGGTATCATAGTCAATTAAGTTGTTCTGGACTTACAAGGAATGTTTCGGAAGTCAAATTATCGACACTGTCTGGCTATCGATCATGTAGTCGTTGTGGGGAGTAAAAGAAAGGCAAGAGGTATCAATGAAGAAACAGAAATTAGAACAAGGTAGTATGACAGTGGAGGCAGTTTTTGTATTTCCTATTATAATTTTTGTGTTAATCGCAATTTTATATATGAGCCATTATATGGCAGATAAGTGCAAAGGACAATCAATTATTGATTTATATGCACAGGAACAGGCGTTATGTTTGAAGGGACAATATCCGTTGGGAACAAGTCAGAATTATACGAAAATTCTAGAAAAGGGTGTCTATTTTTATTTATCCTCTTTAACAAAAGAGGAAACAGAGTTAGACAAACAGGTAAGAGAGCAGTTAGCAGAGTCACTACTAATGGGGGAGGTTAGTAGTGTTGCAGCAAAAGTATCATATAATTCTATAATAATTACTGCGAAAATAAAACTTACCATTGGGATTAGCAGAGTAAAAGAATTTTTTACAGGGACTCCCTTAGAATATACGATTGATACAAAAATACCGGTACATAATCCAGAAGAGTTTATTCGTGCCTACACTGCTTTAGCGGGTACAATGGACGAGGGAAAGGGAGAAAAAAGTATAAAAAAGAAATTAAGAGAGATAAAAGGAAAAAGTAAAAACAGCCACGAAAATGATTGAAAGGAGTAGAAAATGTTAGAAGCGGAGGTAGTACATGACATTAAAAAGAATTATCTTGTAATTCAGGGAACAGAAGAAAAACAGTATATGATACAAATGTTGGATGGAAATAGTGTAAAGGGTTTGCTGGAATTAGATGTTCGTATACTGGATAATAAGCGTCAATATTATTATGATATTACGGGAAAAGAAACATTGGTGCAAAAATCATCAAAAGCAAAGTGGAAAAAACGGGATGTCATTCAGGCGGTATCCAATATATTGGATGCCATTGGAAGAGCGAGAGAATATTTGCTATGGCCGGATCATTTTGTATTGAAACCAGAATATATGTATCGACAAATAGAGACGGGAGAAGTATTCCTTTGCTATACCTGGAGTTATGAACGGAATATAAATGAACAGTTGACAGAACTGTTTTCTTATTTTTTAGAGCAGGTAGATTATGCGGATAGGGAAGCAGTAGAGCTTGTGTATAGGCTTTATGATATCAGCAGGGAGGAAAACTGTACGTTACAGCGTTTATGGAGTGGATTTTCTATGGATAGAAAAGAAATTCAACAAAAACCAAAGGAGAGTCAGAGGCAGTATGCACAAGCTCCTATGGTAGGTAAAGAAAATAAAGGGTGCCAATGTGGAGAAAAAGGTAGAAAAGGGTTAATAGATGTGAAAAGAAAAGAAGAGGGACCTTTGCCAAATAAGAAAAATATACGAAGAGACAAAGATAAGGCAGAAACGGGAGTACAAAAAATTAAGAAAACGAAAAGCATGCAAAAGGAAAACAAAGACTATAAAGAGAAGAAGCAGGCTGTGAAAATATCTGTAGAAAAAATAGTGGTAGCGGTAGTGTTACAGATTGCCGTTTTGTTGGCATTGTCTGTAGGAGCAAAATATGGAGTGTTTTGGCAGTATGGACAATTGTCTTATACAAAAATGGGGGGATGCTTATTAATATGTGGGATATTAGATTGGTATACTTTATCTAATGTCTTTAAAGAGGAGGAAGAAAGAGATCCTGTTTGGCATGAAGAAGAACAGGAAATAAAACAAAAACAGGAGATGCAAGAGCCAAAAGAAATAAAAAAGGTTTCTACAGCAAATTTTTATTCTTATGAAAAGACAGATATGATTGATTCTGAAAAAACAATTGTACAGCCTGCGCCTTTGTTTGGAAGAAAAAATGAGATGCAGAGACCGCAGTGCTATCTAGTGCCTGAAAATGAGGAACAAATTAAAATTGAAGTGGCAGAGTTTCCGTTTTTTATTGGAAGATTTCAAAAAGATACCGATCAATTGAAAGAACAAGTGAACATAAGTCGGATGCATTGTAAATTAGAAAAACAAAATGGACGTTTTTTCCTATCCGATCTACATTCGACCAATGGAACGTATATAAATCAAAAAAGACTAGAAGGAGAAGGAAAAGAGGAAGTAAAAGAAGGGGATGTGATTTCACTTGCAGATATCCAGTATCGGTTTACATTGCCAGCACATATATAAAAGAATATAATAGGTGAAATTCGTTGGGGGACTCGTTTCTCTACCTTGTATCTCCTACTCAATCTTGTTATAATAGAATGAAAAAGAATTTTTATGAAAAAGGAAAGGAAATACAAATTGTCTATGCAGATGGAACAGATTACAAAGCACATGGTTCATTCTGGCTTTACACGAGCGGTGGTCAATGGAAGTCATGTAGAGGTTTTATTGCAGGTGCAGGCAAGAGATGCATATGCAGTAGTTATGGTGGATTGTGATTGCTTTGAAAATATGACGGTGGAAGATTACGAAAATTTGCAAAGAGGTGTTCGGAGTTCTTTGTATCAGTATGATTTTCAAGAGGTTCGTATGTTAAATGTTCTTTGCACCAAAGACCCAAAGCGGGTAAAGAATTTGGTGGAAGCATTTGGAGAGCATTGGGTTGTCGATATGAGTGAAAATCGTTTGCTAATTTATGAGAATCAGATTGCATCCTTTTTAAATACGAAAGAAGTGATAGAAGAGGTTTTATTGTACGGAGATGAAGTGGTAATTGAGCAGGTAGAAAAGAGAGCGAACTTTCTTTCGATACTGAAAGATAATTATTGCACATATTCCTTGGTTCTTATCAACTGCCTTGTGTTTTTAGTATTATCCATGATAGGAAATACCGAAAATGTAATGTTTATGGAAAAGCATGGAGCCTTAGTAATTTCACAGGTAGGGCATGGCCTATGGCAGACACAGATGGTAACCAGTATGTTTTTACATTTTGGAGTCTCTCATTTGTTAAATAATATGTTTATGCTTCTTGTTATGGGTTCTTATCTGGAAAAGAGAATGGAAAAATGGAAGTATATGACCATATATCTGGGTGCAGGACTGATTGGGAATATTGTGTCACTGTATTATTACATTGGAACCGGAAATGTGGATGTGGTATGCGCTGGGGCATCTGGTGCGATTTTTGGCTTAACAGGAGCTTTACTGTGGGTAATTATCTGTAATCATGGAAGAATAGAGGATATCTCATGGGTACAGATTGCATTTCTTATTTTATTAAATATATATGTGGGAATGGCAGATTCCACAGTAGGAAATGCGGCACACATTGGTGGGCTTATAGGAGGATTTTTATTGGCAATAGTGCTTTACAGAGGAATAGACAAGGAGGATGGAGCGTCATGAGAATTAATATCTATTATGGCGGAAGAGGCTTAATTGAAGATCCAACTATTTATGTGATGGATAAATTAACTGAAGTATTGGAAGAATTACGTGTGGAAGTTGTTCGATACAATTTGTATGAAGATAAAAAGGGAATTAATATATTGCCAAATACCATAAAAGAGGCAGATGGTGTTATTCTAGCTACTACGGTTGAATGGTTTGGTATTGGCGGGTTAATGCAGCAATTTCTGGATGCTTGTTGGTTATATGGAGATAAAGGTAAATTAAATGGGATGCGTATGCTTCCCGTTGTACTTTCTTCTACCTGTGGAGAACGGGATGCACAGTACACTTTGATAAAAGCCTGGGAACTTCTTGGAGGAGTACCTTGTGAAGGTATCTGTGCTTATGTAAAAAATCATGTGGAGTTTGAAACAAATGAGGGATATGCTTTTTTAATTGAAAAGAAAGCAGAAGAAATATACCGATTGATTAGCCACAAACAACAGAGTTTTCCAACTAGCATTAATATCGTGACAGAAACCGTATTACAGGGAAATGCATTGGAATTAACCCCGCAGGAAAGTGAACAGTTGTCTATTTATGTGTCTGACGATAGTTATGTAAAGAAACAAAAAGAGGACATACAGGAATTGGCACAGATGTTTAAAGGAATGTTAGGGGAAGAAGAGCAAGAGGAAAGTGTGGCAAAAGAGGATGAAGTTGTAGAAACCCGAATTCCAGCATTTAGAAGTCATTTTCATGGACAAATGGGATTAAAGGCTACGTATTGTTTTAACATTGAGGAAGAAGATGCTCATCTTTTGCTAGAAGTAAAAGGGGAAAAGCTTAGTTGTAATTATGTAGATTCGGATGAAGCAGAGGTATCTGTAAAGATTACAGCAGAAGTGTTACAAGATATTTTAGATGGAGAAATGACATTGCAACGTGCATTTATGTCGGGAGCAGTAACTGCCAAGGGAGATTTTAAGGTGTTGCGTAATTTCGATTTGTTGTTTCAATTTTAAAGAAGTTTTTTAATACTGGATTTATTAGAGAAATGTTTTTAGGCATTTTACTAATAACAAACAATAGGCGTGTTGCTTAATGCAACACGCCTATTGTTATATCCTTGAAATTTGAAATTACTTAACTTTAAAGGTGATTGTTTTAGAAACGACAACACCCTTTCCGTTTTTCACGTAAGCGGTAATTTTGTAAGTACCTTTCTGTTTTGTTTTCCAAGTTGTTTTATTTGTTTTTGAATAATTCTTAGTAGCAACTGTTTTTCCTGCACTGTTGCGTACTACAATTTTATAAGAAACTTTTCCTTTGGTTGTGACTGCTCTTGCAGTAATTATAATTTTTGTTCCTTTTTTCTGACCGGACTTTTTATTTGTTGTTAATTTCTTGATTGTAATAACACGTTTCTTAACTGTATATTTCTTAGAAACTGTTTTCAATACTTTTCCGGTGGACTTATTTATAATCTTAACTTTGACTAAATAGGTACCACTTGCAGAAGGAGTCCAGTTTACAGTTGTTTTGGTCGTTTTTGAAGCCAGTGTTTTAGTTTTTTTGCTTTTTGTCACAGAGTAAGAGTAAACATATTTTACTTTTGGATCCTGTGATTTTTTAGCAAAATTCAAATGAACTGGAATTGTTTCTCCTGCTGTTTTTCCAGAAGTTATTTTAATAGAAGCAGTTAATGGTGTAGAGGTAACTGCTGGTGAAGAAGTAACTACAGGAGTAGCTGTTGGCTCAATAACTGGAGTCGCAGATACTGCAGGGGAAGTAGTAATTGCAGGAGCAGTTGTAACATCTACATCAGGAGTCGCAGATACTGCAGGGGAAGTAGTAATCGCAGGAGCGGTTGTAACATCTACATTAGGTGTAGTAGATACTACAGGAGCAGTTTCTGTGGTGTCTGGTGCAGCTACACGTTCAATTGTATATGGTTTGGAAAGTGACTTTAATGTTTTTCCATCTGTAATAGAAACTGTAATGATGTGTGAGCCAGCTTCCAATTCTTCAGGATTCCATTCCACACTTGCATTGTTACCGTTATAGATAATAGTTCCATCTACTGCAAATGTATAAGTAACAGTACCCTGAGGGTTTACAACAACAGCAGAAAGT
This sequence comes from Clostridium sp. CAG:411, assembly GCA_000437275.1. Classification (GTDB taxonomy): domain Bacteria; phylum Bacillota; class Clostridia; order Lachnospirales; family Lachnospiraceae; genus CAG-411. Next base: position 18,605 of record FR899729.1, read on the forward strand.
GTTTGCTTTGTTGTATTTAACTGTGGTGCAGATAAAGAAGCACCAAAGTAAGCATCCATTTTTACTACAGGAGTAGCCGTAGGTGCAGTTGTTGGAGTAGCTGTAGGTTCAACAAAAGGTGTGTTATTTGGGTCAACCGTAGGTGTAGAAGAAACAATTGGAGTTTCCGTAGCTTCTGCAGGAGTAGCTGTAGGAACTGTTGTTGGTTCTACTGTTGGCATAGCAGCTGCATCAAAGTTGATGGTTGTTCCAGTGGTACCCTTAATTGTATAGCCACCCAAAGAATCTGGAAGCTGTACGATAGAGTTACATGGTCTGAATGGAAGTCCGGAGTTTCCGTTTTCATCTACTAATACAGTAGAGGTTGGAGCTACTTCTCCTTGTACAGAAGTGAAAATAATCTTAGCTTCGCCTGTTGTTGTAGAAACATCAATACTATAGGTATCATTTCCTTCTGACTGCATCTCTGTACCAGGCCAATCACCTAATGGGTAGATTGGAAGGCTATCTGGATCGGCAGCAGTTTCAGGAGTATCATAGTATGCGTATGCATAAATATGTACATCATCACCAGTCCAGTTGCTTCGTTTGTAATTTTTAATAGAACTGTCATCATTACTTGGAATTTTATAAGTTACCTTTAATGTAGTTTTGCTTTCTTCCGCAGTTTTCTTTACAAGTCCAAATAATTTTGTTAGGGAAGATTTCAAAGATACAGATGTATAACTTCCTACTTTGGTAGCTTTGTAATAGGTAAATGTTTGTGTGTTTGATACTGTTCCATCGGTAGAAGTTACTTTTAAAGTAATAGGAGAATTTGCAATTTTACCTTCTCCAATTTTAACAGCAGTAGCTTCTGTAATTGTTTTTGCTGGACCATTGTCAATGGAATAAGTAGCACTTGTTGCACCGTTAATTGGGGAAATCTGTACGGTTAAAGTATCAGAATCTTCTTCGTAATAAGCAGTGCCGTTTGGAACATCTACAGCTACTTGTGCACCTTCTACTGGTTCAACAGTAGGAACTGCAGTAGGGTTTACGGTAGCTGTAACAGCAGGGGTAGTAGCTGTGACAGCAGGAGTTGTAGCTATAGTAGGAGTTGTAGCTATAGTAGGAGTTGTACTAGGAGCAGGAGTGGCTTCCTCGCGTCTTAAAGTACCTCCTTCAAACCAGCGTTCCTTTGGTAGTTCAAGACCACCCTGATTTTTTGCAGGAATTTGAACAATAATATCATCATCAGAATATTCTGCGCTATCTTTTACACTGGAAAAGATAACTTCGATTGTTTTTCCTTCTGGTGCAGTAGGAACATCTACATAGTAATATCCATCTGCATCTTTTTCAGTCATTCTTGCACCAGGCCATTTTCCTAAAAGAGGAACGCTTGTTTTTTCATCATCCATATAGTAGGCATAGGCATAGATATGAGAATTATCTGTAGTCCATGTTGCCAAATCCTCTGCTGAATTTGGTGGGGTAAAATGAACACGAATGCTAGAAGCTTTTGTGTCCGTGGCTGTTTGTGCAGCATCAACAGTTGCTTGTGTTTGTGCAGCTTTCACGTTAATTGCATTGCTACTAAAAATGGTTGTTATTGATAGTAAAGCAGCAACGGTAACGCTAATCACTTTTTTCGTAAATTTTTTCACGAAAATACCTCCTTTTTTCATTAAATATAATGCTAAATTTAAAAAGAATTACCTACTACCATAATAAGAAAAAAAACAAAAAAAAGCAATAATTTTTTAATATAAATTTAAAGAATACGTCATAAAATTCAAGAAAAAAAGAAGTGCGAATAGTAGTATCGCACTTCCATTGAAAACTGATTATTTTACTTTGTAAGTTTTTGTCTTAGAAACAACAACACCTTTTCCGTTCTTTACATACAATGTAATCTTGTAAGTACCTTTCTTTGTTGTTTTCCATTTTTTCACTGTTTTCTTAGAATAACTCTTAGTAGCAACAGTTTTTCCTTTGCTGTTCTTTACTACAATTTTGTATTGTGGTTTTCCTTTTGTAGCAGTAGCCTTTACTGTAATTGTAAGAGTTTTCTTAGCTTTGATTGTTTTCTTGTTAAACTTGAATTTCTTAATTGTAATAATACGTTTCTTAACAGTGTATTTCTTAGTTGTAGTTGTAATTGCTTTCTTCTTTTGGTTGTAAGCTGTTACTTTTACTTTATAAGTACCTGTTTTGGTAGGTGTCCAGTTTACAGCATTTTTCTTTGTCTTAGAAGCAAGTGTTTTTACTTTCTTTGAACCTTTATATACAACATAAGTATATGTATAAGCTGATTTATAATTTGTAAGTTTAGCCTTTACCTTAACTGTCTCACCAAGAGATTTTCCAGCCTTATCAAAGGAAACTGCTAATACAGGGTTGTTAGGTACTGCAGTTGGATCTGGAATAATTACAATATCAGGTGTAGAAGTAGGAGCTACAGTAGGAGTAGCAGTAACTTCAGCAGTAGGAACTGTAGTAGGAGCTACAGTAACTTCAGCAGTAGGAACTGCGGAAGGAGTAGCAGTAACCTCAGCAGTAGGAACTGCAGAAGGAGTAGCAGTAACCTCAGCAGTAGCAGTAGGTTCTACAACAGGAGTTTCGATTGTATAAACCTTCTGATCAGCCCAAGTATTATTTTTATCAGAAATTTCGGCTGCAATTACATGTGTACCAGCAGTTAAAGAACTTGTATCCCATGCAACAGAGTTATTCTTACCAGAATAAATTTCTTTTCCATCAACAGTAAATTTGTAAGTTACATCACCAACTGCATTTACAGCAACAGCAGAAAGAGTTTGTGCTGTTGTGTTTAACTGTGGTGCAGATAAAGAAGCACCAAAGTAACCATCTAATGTTGCAGGTTGTGCAGTAGGAGTAGCAGTAACCTCAGAAGTAGGAGTTACGGAAGGAGTAGCAGTAACTGTAGGTGTTGCAGTAGCTGTACTTGTAATAGAACCACCTGTGAACCATGTTTCACTTGTCACAATATAACCATCTACAGGAATCCAGTTTCCATAACCATCAGTGATTGCATTTCCTTCACTGTCTGTAACCCATCCGTAAGGAAGTTTAGCAAGTTCGTCACATGCATAGTAGTCTTCACCCTGATTATTGTATGTATAGCTTCCTTTTCCACCTTTTACGCTTACAAACATAACCTTTGCATAAGGTACGGATGTAGTAACTTCCTGATAATAAGAACCATCAGAGTCTTTTGTCATCTCTGTACCAGGCCAAGCACCAAAAGGTTTCTGAGTTGTTGTTTTTCCATTTATAGTTTCATCATAATATGCATAACAATAAATGTGAACATCATTACCAGTCCATTTATCTCTATCTGTAGTTGGAAGATTGAAATGAACTTTAAGTTTTCTTGTCTGTGAAACAGCAGCAGTTCTTACAGTACTAAATAAAGAAACCATAGATTTAGCAACAGTAGTTTGTTTAGATGTAGCTGCGTTGGCATCCAATGCTTTTGTTTTCTTGAAGTAATTAAATGTCTGTGTATTTGTAACTGTTCCGTTTGTAGAAGTTACTTTTAAAGTAATAGGAGAGTTTGCAATTTTTCCTTCTCCGACTTTAACCTGTGTAGTACCTGTAGCAGTTTTAGCAGGACCATTGTCTACAGAATAAGTGATGCTTGTTGCACCAGCTACTGGACGAAGTTCTACAGTCATATAGTCTCCGTTTTCTTCATAGAAAGAAGTACCGTTTTCTTTGTTTACATAAACCTGAGGACCTGAAACAGGTTCAACAGTAGGAACAGCAGTAGGTGCTACGGTAGGAACTGTAGTAGGAGTAGCAGTAGGTGCTGTGGTTGGTTTCTGTGTAGGAGTAGCAGTAGGAGCTACGGTCTGATTTGGATTTGTAGTAGAAACCTTACCATCTACGATCCAAGCATTGCTTGAAATGGCATATCCGTCAACTGGAATGTAGTTACCATGTTCATCCTGTATAGGATTTCCCTCTGCATCTAATTCCCAACCGCTTGGAAGCTGTGCCTTTGTAGTACACTCATGATATGTATTTCCATTAGCATCTTCTCTTTCTTCGCCAACTACACCATCAATACTTGCAAAAATGATTTTGGCAGAACCAGTTGTTGTAGTTACATTAGCAGAGTATGTTCCATCTGCATTTTTTGTGGCTGGTGTACCAGGCCAAGAACCTAAAGGTTTCTCTGTTGTTGTTTTACCGTTAGTTGTTACATCATAATATGCGTATGCATATACGGTAGTACCAGTCCAATCTTCATCAGTTGGAGCAGTAAAGTTTACTGTGTAAGTACTTGTCTGTGCTGCATATGCTGTAATTTTTGTATCTACCTGTTTGGTAAATGGAACGGTACCAAATGCGGAAGAAACTGTTACAATAGAAGTAAGAGCAAAACAGACTACTTTTTTTGCAAATTTTCTCACGAAAATTCCTCCTTTTAACTATTTTTTTGTTTTTTTATTTAGTAGCAAATGGTAAGCGTGAAATTCGTATCTTCTACGCTTTGTAAACTAAAAAAGGGAAAGAAAAGCCAAGAATAAAAAATGCTGTGTTATGTTTACATTGATTATGCTTGGCTTCTCTAGTACGATTTTTAATTTACATTATTTGTTAATACCATCATACAAAATAATTACAAAAAAAGCAAGAATAAATTTCAAAAATATTAACTGAAATTAACAATTTCGTTAAAGTGCATAAAATATATTACCAGTTTTGGGAAAAAATAACAAAGAATTTAATCCTATTTATGAGGCAAAAAGAGAAGATTGGATATTTTACTGCATTTAGATCGGAAAAAATGAAGAATGATTATAAAAAAGGACTTTTCTTTTAGAAATAAATAGTGTAGAATAGAACCAGTTTCTAAAAGTCTATATAATGTATAGTTATATTTTGAAAGAAGGTTTCCATAATTATACTTATCTATAACATCAAAATTACCGAGCGTTGAATGCAATCGAGTAATTGAATTTCCCGAAAAGGAGAGAAGTGAATAATGATAGAAAAATATGAGCGTATGACAGTTGCAGAACTGAAACAAAAAGCCAAGGAATTTGGATTAAAAAATATTTCTGGAATGAAAAAACAGGAATTGATAGAGCTTTTAGCAAAGATAGAGGAAAAGGTTGGAAAAGGAAAGAAAGAACAGAATGAGGAGAAAAAGCATTCTAGTCATGTACATAATCATGAACATGAGGCTGAAGCAGATGCTTCTCAAAAGAATCATTCCACTCATGATACAGAGCAATTGGACAGTGGAGAGACAAAAGAGGGAATTTTGGAAGTGCTGGCAGATGGATATGGATTTATTCGTTGTGATAATTTTTTGCCAGGGGAAAATGATGTGTATGTTTCACCAGCACAGATTCGTCGTTTTAACTTAAAAACAGGTGACATTATTGTAGGAAATACAAAGGTTAAGAATCAGAATGAAAAATTTAGTGCATTATTGTATGTAAAAAGTGTGAATGGCTTTCATCCTTCAGAAGCTTCCAAGAGGAAGAAATTTGAGGATCTGACACCAATTTTTCCAAATGAAAGAATTCATTTAGAAACTCCAAATTGTAGCGTAGGTATGCGTATGATGGATTTAGTATCTCCAATTGGTAAAGGACAAAGAGGTATGATCGTATCTCCACCAAAAGCAGGAAAAACTACCTTATTAAAACAGGTTGCCAAAGCAATCACAAAAAATCATCCAGATATGCATATGATTATTTTGTTAATTGATGAACGTCCGGAAGAGGTTACGGATATTAAAGAATCCATAGAAGGAAAAAATGTAGAGGTGATTTATTCTACTTTTGATGAACTTCCAGAAAATCATAAACGTGTTTCTGAGATGGTAATTGAACGTGGACGCCGTTTGGTAGAACACAAAAAGGATGTTATTATTTTGCTTGATAGTATTACAAGACTTGCCAGAGCTTACAATTTGACAGTACAGGCAAGCGGAAGAACACTTTCCGGTGGTTTGGACCCGGCTGCGTTGCATATGCCAAAGAAATTTTTTGGAGCTGCCAGAAATATGCGTGAGGGAGGAAGCCTTACTATTTTGGCAACTGCTTTGGTTGAGACAGGAAGCCGCATGGATGATGTTGTATTTGAGGAATTTAAGGGAACCGGTAATATGGAATTGGTACTAGATCGTTCCTTATCAGAAAAACGTATCTTCCCTGCGATTGATTTGTTAAAATCCAGTACAAGAAGAGACGATTTGCTTTTAAGTCCAGAGGAAGTAGAAGCAAACCGCACGATGCGAAAGGCACTGAGTGGTATGCGTTCAGAGGAAATGCTGGAAAGATATATTGATTTGTTTGTAAAGACAAAAAGCAATAAAGAATTTATTGAAATGACGAAAAAAATGAAGGGATAGACCATAAAAGGGAAAAGAAAGCCATAGAGAAAACTGCACAGACAGATGCTGAATTGGCAAGTGAGATAGCAAAATAGAAAGTGGGAGAAAGGAATAAAAGAGTTACATTAATGAATTATGAAAATACCATCATAGATAACCAAGCGATATTGGAATTTCGGGACGGTGTAGAAAGAGAAATTCGTTCCTGTACGGATGCCCTAAAGAGAATGGCACAAAAAATCCAACA
>FR899730.1:0-109836 GCA_000437275.1 Clostridium sp. CAG:411
CCAATGGAGAGACAAAAGAGGCGGTTGACATTTATGCAAAAGCAGCAGGTGTAAATGGACAGCGTGCCATGGTTGTTGATCTGGACAGTACAGATCCTGCAAATTGGGATAAGAATTACAAGAGAGAAAAGACATTGTTGAGTGATATTGATGTATGGGAAGTACATGTTCGCGATTTCTCCATTGATGTAAGTTCTGGTGTATCAAAAGAAAATCGTGGTAAATATAAGGCATTTACAGAGAGTACAACAGTAAACGGAGAGGGAAAGGTAGCCTCTTGTGTGGACTATCTGAAAGAATTGGGTGTGACACATGTACAGATTATGCCAATGTATGATTATGCATCTGTAGATGAGACAAAGGTAACAAGTGATTTAGGAAGTAATTATAACTGGGGATATGACCCTCTAAATTACAACGTACCAGAAGGTTCTTACTCTAGTAACCCATATGATGGAAATGTTCGTATTACTGAGATGAAAGAAATGATTCAGGCATTACATGATGCTGGAATTAAGGTAATTATGGATGTGGTTTACAACCATACATATGATACAGCAGATTCAAACTTCAATAAGATTATGCCAGATTATTACTATAAGTTAAATTCTGATTTGACTTACAACAATCAATCAGGATGTGGAAATGCTACAAGAAGTGATAGCGCAATGTATCGTAAATTTATGATTGATTCTATTTCTTATTGGGCAGATGAGTATAACTTAGACGGTTTCCGCTTTGACTTGATGGGAATTCATGATGTAACTACAATGAACCAGATTCGTAAAACATTAGATGAAAAATTTGGTGAAGATACGATTGTTCTTTATGGAGAAGGTTGGACTGGTGATGGAAACTATGATTCTAACAGTGCACATAAAGCAAATGAGTCGCAATTAGATGATGGAATTGGATACTTTAATGACCAAATCCGCGATGCGATTAAAGGTGAGCACAAATTTGATGGAACAATTGGTCTGGTTCAGACAAACTATACAACAGGTGACTACTTAGAGCCAGGAGAAAAATGGCCAAACAATGTGTTTGGTGGAATTATGGGTTCTGTAGGAAAAACCAGTGGAACATGGGGAATGTGGAGACCATTTTGGTCAAAATCTTCCAATTGTTCTCTTAGCTATACATCGGCTCATGATAACTTGACTTTATGGGATAAATTAACAGAGAAATTTGGCAAACAGTACGATTCTACAGATGACAAACTGCTTCGTATGAATAAGATGGCAGGAGCTACTGTGCTTGTATCAAAAGGAGGAGCCTTTATGCAGGCTGGTGAAGAGTTTGCCCGTACAAAGCATGGAGACGATAACAGTTATAAGAGTGCAGATTCCGTAAACAAGATTGATTGGAATCGTTTGAATACACATGAAAATATTTGGAAGTATTATGAAGGTATGTTAAGTATTCGTCAGGCATTCTCTGGATTTACACAGATTACTACAAGAAGTGGAGATAACTGGCATCCAAACAATAACAATCTTGAGTGGATTGCACAGGATGTTTACGGAGTATCTGCTTTTACAGAGACAAATAATGTAAAGGGAGAATGGGATCGTGTTGCAGTTATTATCAACAATAAAACAACAGATGCAACAGTAGATTTATCTAAATATAGTTCAAAATGGGTAGTGATTGCAGATGGAAATACAGCAGGTCTTACTAAGATTTCAGAATGTGATGGTTCGGTAAAAGCAGCAGGAAAATCAGTTGTTGTGGCAGTACCAAAGGATACATTTGATGCAAACCCAGATGTAGGAAACAGAAATACAGCACCTACAATTTCAATTGCACAGACATCTATTGAAACAACACCTGGTCAGAAAGTTGAATTTGAAGTAAAGGCATCAGACAAGGATGGAGATACTGTTACATTGACAGCCTCTGGTTTACCAGAAGGTGCAACTTTTGAAAATGGAACCTTTACATGGGAAAGTGCAAAGAAAGGTGAATATACCGTAACATTTACAGCTAGTGATGGAAAAGACAAAACAACAAAGACAGTTACAATCAAAGTAACTTCTGCTAGCGAAGCATTAGAAAAGTTAATTGCAGAAGTAGAAGCAGCAGGACTTTCAAAGGATGACTATACAGAAAATGTTTGGAATGCTTTACAGAATGCTTTAGAGCAGGCAAAGCAGGTTACAGCAAAGGAAGATGCATCGCAGGAGGAAATTACGAATGCAGTAACAACGTTACAGAATGCATACGATGCAGTATTAGCTGAAAAAGAAGCAAGAGAAGGATTACAGACATATGTAAAAGAGGCAGAAACGACAATTGCCGCAGCAAATGAAAGCAATGATGCTTCAATCATTTCAGATGCAAAGACCGTATTAGAAGAAGCAAAGACATTGTTGGATGGTGTTGCAACGAAAGAGGCATACAATGTTGCTAAAAGCAATTTAGAGGATAGTGTGAATGCATTAGTTGTAGGTTCAGGAAAAACCAGCTTGCATGTATCTGCATCTGCGTTTAGTAAAGTGTATGCATATGCATGGACTGGCACAGGTACTTCCGCTGAGAAATTGTTAGGAGCATGGCCTGGAAAACAGTTGACAGAAAAAGATTCAGATGGAAACTATGTGATTGAATTAGATGATGTTGCGGCAGATTCTAAGTTTAATTTAATTATCAATGATGGTTCTACTTCACAGACAAAAGACATTGAAGATGTAAGTGGAAAAGTAACGGTAACAGTAGATGCTACAAGTTCTGGTACGCAAAATGGAAATAAGGTTTACAATGCAAAGGCAACTAGCGAGCCTGTTTCTGCAACAACACCAGAAATTACAAAGAAAAGTTTACAGGCAGTAATAAAAGATGCTGAAACTTATAAAGAAGAGGACTACACAGAAGAAAGTTATGCTGTATTAAAAGAGGCTATAGAGACAGCATCCAAAGTCAATGATAAGGAAAGTGCTACACAGCTAGAGATTAACCAGACAACCAGAGTGCTTCGAGCAGCTATTCTTAACATTGTAAAGAAGCAAGGAAACGTTGTAGAGCCAACGCCTGCTGCTACTGCATCAACAGAACCAACAGCAGAAGCAACAAGTACACCACAGCCAAATCAGAGTAGTGCGCCAGATAGCTCATCTGCACCAGAACAGTCTAGTACACCAAGTCCAACAGATGTACAAAATACACCAGAGGCAACAACCAATCCTACAAACCCAGTAGAAACTGTACAGCCAGGTATTGATGATGCAACTGCGGCTCCATCAGTTACTGCAACAGTTGCTCCAACCGCTTCACCAGCAGTAGAAAGTGATTTTAAGATTTCATCCGTTAAGTTTAGTCCAAGATTGTGCCAGGTGGTAAATAAAAATATTATATTATCTGTAGCTGCAAAAGGTGGTGTTGGAACATACAAGTATAAATACGAAGTTTATTTAGGAAGTAAACAGGTATTAGCAAAGAATTATGGTAGCAGTCGTACCTTAAAGTATAAGCCTACGAAAGCAGGTACTTATCGATTTAAAGTTTCTGCAATGGATGAGGATGGCGTAGTACGCACTGTAACAAAATCCTATGTGGTTGTATCAAAGAAATTGGCAATTTCCTCTGTAAAGATTGGAAAAGCTACTGTGAAAAAGAACAGTAAAGTGAAATTCACGGTAAAAGCAGTTGGTGGTAAAAAAGCATATAAGTATAATTTTACCATTATCAATGCAAAAGGAAAGACCGTTAAAAAATCAGGATACACAACAAAGACCTCATGGAATTGGAAGGCAAAAACAACTGGAACATTTAGAATTAAATTTACAGTAAAAGATGCAACAGGAACTGTTGTAACAAAGACTGTAAAGAAAGTTAAAGTTGTAAGATAATGTAAAAGGGATTTTAGAACAACGCTTGATTGTTGTTCTGAAATCCCTTTTTTTCTACAAAATTGAGAAAAGATTGACAGCGTGCTATAATGAAAAAAGAAGATTATGGTAGAGAGAAAAGGTATTTTATATGAAGAAAAAAAGGGAATGTGGAAGAAGAATAAAGCACACATGGGCAATGCAGGTAGAAGGATTGAAGTGGTTATATGTATTTCAGGTGATATATGCGATTACTTCGATTTTATTGTTTCGCCCTTTATGTAATTTTGTGATAAGAAAATTATTACGTCTATATGGGTATAGTTATATTACTTCGGAAAATATGTTGCTCTTTTTTGGTAAACTACCAGTGATAGGCGCACTTTTATTGCTGCTATTGCTCTTTGCGCTGTTTTCTTTTTTGGCATTAATGTATATATATCGCTATATTAGTGATGTTTGTCATAGAAAAAATGTCAATTGTTTTTCTAATGTATTGTCCACATATAAAGATGTAAAAAGATTGTTACTGGAACGGCAATATAGTGCTGTTTTTTTAGTGATTGGAACGGGCTTGTTATATGCAATGCCGATTATTTTCTTTGCCATGAAAAACATTCCATCCGTTCATTATGTTGTAAAATCATTTCTGAAGATAAAAGAGTTGAAAAGAATGTTATATATAGGCATGGTGCTCTTTTTGGGGGTTATGCTGCGACATACTTATACATTATCTTCTTTTTTTGAAGGAGAGAGTTCATTCAAAAAAGCAAAAGAAACGAGTAAAAAAATATTTTTAAGAAGACCTATACGAACAGTAGTGGGGATCTTGTTTTGGAATTTGGTGTCCGTTGGCTTTTGTGGCATTTGTTATACGATTATAATAGGGATTACAATTTTACTAATCTTGTTATTTGTTTCGAATAATCTGCATGTGGCAGTTTTTTGTACAGTGCAGGAAAAACTTTATTTTATGGGTTTTTCTTTATCGCTTCTGTTTTCTATTACATTACAGATAACGGGAAATCTACAGTTTTTTGATTGGGTTAAGGAAAAGTCTGAGAAATACGAAGAAAGTGAAAAGATTAGTACAAAGGAAAAATATGCAGGAACAAAGTTACTGAATAAAAAACTTTTTATAAGTGGCATTATTTTGGTTCTTATTTTAGATAGCGTTGCAATTTATGATACAATACAGAATGGTAAAAGCAGCAATTGGGGAAAGAATGGAAATGCGGAAATTACTTCTCACAGGGGAGCTTCCTTTTATGCACCAGAGAATACAATTCCAGCGATGGAAAATGCAATTTCACAGGCAACCGATTATATTGAGATTGATGTGCAACAAACAAAAGATGGAGAAGTTGTTTTAATGCATGATTCATTGATGACAAGGACCGCGGGAGTAAGTAAACATGTATATGAAATGACGTATGAGGAAATCAAACAGTTAGATGCAGGAAAGTGGTATTCTCCAGAATATGCAGGAACAACCATTCCAACATTGCGGGAAGTGTTGCGATTTTGCAAGGGAAAATGCAAACTGAATATCGAGGTTAAGGCAAGTGATAAAACACCTGGATTGATAGAAAAAGTGGTTGACTTAATCGAGGAATATGACTTTACCAGACAATGTGTGGTAACGTCTGTATATAAAAAAGCATTATGTGAAGTAAAAAAATACAATAAAGAAATTGTGACAGGGTATATATTATCTTCCGCATATGGCCGATATTATTTAGACAAGGATATTGATTTTTTGAGCATGCGTGTTACCATGGTTACGGAACGAATCGTGTTGTTGGCACACAAATATGGTAAGGAAGTTTATGTATGGACGGTCAATTCAAAGCAAGATGCATTGTATATGAGCCAGTTGGGGGTAGATAATATTATTACAGATCGTCCGGCATATATTCGGAATGCATTATATGAGGAGAACGCAAATCGAACAATACTAAACTTACTTCGCATTGGTTTTCAGCAAGGTGATTAGAGAGAGAGGGATCAAGATGAGGAAAAGGCTGACTACAATTTTAATAACAAGTCTTATTATGGTGTTGGCATTAGGGGGAGTTTGTTTTTTTGTGTATAGGCAAAATAAGAAATTGCAGAATGCACAGAAAGAATTAAAGCAGCAGGAATTGGATATTTTTCTGGATAATTCTGAAAAACAAGTGTTTGACGAAAGGCAGATTACAGTTACCTCGTTGGACACAAAGCCAAAAAAGGCAAAGACGATATATTCCAGAAGTTATACAGAGGCTAAGAATGCCTATATTAAAAAGTGCAAAAAGAAGAATTTGTATGATTTCGATAGTCCTTTGATGGAGTGGAATTTGTATGGTACAAACAATCTCTCCATGTATTTGTATTTTAAGGCATCAGAAGATACATACATTCGTTATACGATACAGGTTGAGGATGACAGGATACCTAATTTTACGAGAACCTTATACAATGGAGAAGCTAATAATCTAACCAGAGAACATGAATATCAAATAACTGGTTTTGTACCAGGTATGAAAAACCTGTTGATTTTGGACATGTATGGAAAAGATGACAAGTTGCGTAATCAAAAAGTATTTGAAATCAATGTGCCTGCATTACAGTCGGGGGCAGAGACAAAGTTATCGGTATCCTCTGGACGAAGTGAAGAACAGATTAGCAATGGACTTTATACGGTTTTTGGACAGCAATCTATTTTATTGTATGATAATAGCGGTGTGCTTCGAGGAGAAATTCCTTACAATCATGTGTCCTCACAGAAACTTTTTATAGAGGAAAATAAAATGTACTATGGAATTGATGCAAATCATGTTGTGGCAATTGGTCCATTGGGTCAGGTAGAAAAAGTATATACATTGGGTAAATATAGTCAGTATGAGGACTTTATATACAATGGATATGGAGATTTGTGGATATTAGCAACCGAGAAAGGTAAAAAGAGCAAATCTGTAAAAGATACGGTGATTTCGTTGAACTTACAAAATGGAGATATTAAGGAATTGTTTTCAATGGAAACACTATTGCCTAAAATGATGAAAACCGCAAAAAAGACAAAAAAACAAAAGGAACTTAACTGGATTGATTTAAACAGTTTGACACAGGTGAATAGTGATGAAATACTGGTAAGTTCCCGTGAGTTATCTTCTATTTTTAAAGTTATAAATATCAATAGCCGTTCGCCAAGGATTACATTTATTATAGGGGAATCAAAAGTTTGGAAAGGTAGTGGCTATGAGAAGAAGCTTCTGGCAAAAGCAGGACAGGCAGAAGCAAATCAGGCACAGGCGGATGCGCAGGCAAACAGTCTTGTGGATTTAGGTAGTGCAGCAGAAGTATTCTATGCACCATTTGGACAAACTTGTATACAACAAGAGAGTTCAGATAAATTATCAGATGGCCAGTATTATTTATATGTCTGGAACAGTAATTATGGTTACAGTGCTACCAGACCCAAAATAAAATGGACAGGATTTAAAGGAGTTGGCACAAAACAACGGGAAGCAAAATGCTCCTATGTTGAAAAATATTTGATAGACGAAACGGCTGCACAGTACAATCAGGAGGAAAATAAACAAGTGGCTTACACACCGAAGAATGGAAGTATGCAATTTTATGGAACACAAAGCATATATAATTTTGGTAGTGCCAAGGAATATGCAGAATATGATAAAAAAGGAAAACTGATTCGAAAATTCAGTCATTCTATACCGAATGTTTCGAATGTGGAAAAACAGGATTTTAAGGGATTTTGGTTTCGATAAGTAACAGATGCGTCGATAGAGACAACTCGGAAAAAACAGGATTGTTTTTTTCGGGTTGTTTTACTTTATAGAAGAAATGTGGTATAGTTGTAATAACTATGAACTTTTGTAATAGGTTTAGAGGATAGAACGTGTTCATTTTTTCTAAATCTGGCTAGAAAATAGAGAAAGGATAGGACAAAGAGTAATGGAAAAGCTAATCAACGAGATAAAACAGGAAGTGACTCAGGCTTTTGTAAAAGCAGGGTATGAGGAGAAGTATGGAAATGTTACCGTTTCGAATCGCCCTGACTTATGTCAATATCAGTGTAATGGAGCATTAGCGGCTGCAAAACAATATAAAAAGGCACCAATTATGATTGCACAGGAGGTAGTAGCTTTCTTAGAAGAAAGTGAAAGTTTCCAGACAATTGAGGCAGTAGCACCAGGTTTCATAAATATTACGCTTAGTGGAGCCTATTTGGCAAAATATGTGTCAGCTATGGCAGCCAGTAAAAAATACGGTGTAGAAGAAGCGAAAAATCCAAAGACAATTATTATAGATTATGGTGGACCAAATATTGCAAAACCATTACATGTAGGACATTTACGTTCTGCTATCATTGGAGAAAGTATCAAACGTTTCGGCAAATTTATGGGACATAAAGTAATCGGAGATGCTCATTTAGGAGACTGGGGACTTCAGATGGGATTGATTATTACAGAATGTAAAAAGAGAAATCCTGACTGGGTATATTTTGATGATAACTTTGAGGGAGAATATCCAAAAGAAGCTCCTTTTACAATGGCAGAGTTAGAGGAGATTTATCCATATGCTAATGCATATTCCAAAGAGCATCCAGAATATCGTGAGGAAGCACAAAATGCAACCTTCCTTTTACAGAACGGAAAACGTGGATACCATGCTTTGTGGGAGCATATATTAAATGTATCTGTAAATGATTTGAAAAAGAACTACGAAAAGCTTAATGTGGAGTTTGATCTGTGGAAAAAGGAAAGTGATGCACAGCCATATATTGCGGACATGGTAGAAGATATGAAGAAGAACGGATATGCTTATGTGAGCGATGGCGCATTAGTAGTAGATGTAAAAGAAGAAACGGACAAAAAGGAAATTCCACCATGTATGATTTTAAAATCAGATGGAGCGACTCTTTATAATACAACAGATTTAGCAACTATCGTAGAGCGTATGAAACTCTTTCAACCAGATGCAATTACTTATGTGGTAGACAAGAGACAGGAACTATATTTTGAACAGGTATTTCGTTGTGCAAAGAAAACAAAGTTGGTAGGTGATGACACAAAACTTACATTCCTTGGATTTGGTACGATGAATGGAAAAGATGGAAAACCATTTAAGACAAGAGAAGGCGGTGTTATGAGACTGGAGACATTGATTCAGCTCATTACAGACGCTGTTTATGACAAAGTAGCTGATCGAAATGTCTCTGAGGAAGAAGCAAAGGAAATTGCGAGAAAAGTTGGAGTGGCAGCATTAAAGTATGGTGACTTATCTAACCAGGCATCAAAAGATTATGTATTTGATATTGAGCGTTTCTCTTCGTTTGAAGGAAATACAGGTCCATATATTTTATATACAATTGTTCGTATCAAATCTATTTTGGCAAAGTATGAAGAAAAAGTCGGAACATTGCCTGAGGAGACTACCTTATTAGCGGCAGCCAGTGACAGTGAAACAGGACTAATGCTTGAACTTGCTAAGTTTAATGATATGATGGAGAACGCATTTGAAGAAAATGCACCACATAAAATGTGTCAATATATTTATGAGTTATCCAATGCATTTGCAAGATTTTATCATGAGAATAAAATTATTGCGGAAGAAGATAAGGAACGTCAGAAATCATGGATATCACTTATTTGTCTTACAAAGGGTGTATTGGAAGTTTGTGTTGATTTATTAGGTATGGAAGCACCAGACCGTATGTAAAGAAAGAGAGGGAGTTTATGAAGTTTACAAAAATGCATGGTTGCGGAAATGATTATGTATATGTCAACTGTTTTAAAGAGCAGGTCGCAGATCCTTCACAGTTAGCAATTCAGGTTAGTGACCGTCATTTTGGTATTGGATCGGATGGATTAATTTTAATCTGTCCATCCGAGCAGGCAGATTTTCGTATGCGTATGTTTAATGCAGATGGTTCGGAAGGTAAAATGTGCGGAAATGGTGTACGTTGTATTGCCAAGTATGTATATGATTATGGCTTGACAGATAAGACTACAATTTCCATTGAGACAAAAGGCGGTATCAAGTATTTGGAACTTCATGTAGAAGATGGAAAAGTGCAGACTGTAAAAGTAGATATGGGAGAACCAATTTTAAATGCAAAAGAGATTCCTGTGGATTGGAAAGCAGAAAAAATGATTGGGGAAAAAGTGACGATAGATGGACAAGAATATGAAATGACTTGTGTATCTATGGGAAATCCACATGCAGTTGTTTGGGTGGAGGACACAGCGTCACTACCTTTGGAAAAGATTGGACCTGTGTTTGAAACACATCCGATGTTTCCAGAACGTGTAAATACAGAATTTGTTCAAATCTTAAATAAAAAAGAAGTAAATATGCGAGTTTGGGAGAGAGGATCAGGGGAGACCCTTGCCTGTGGTACTGGAGCATGTGCTACCGCAGTGGCTTGTATCCTAAATGGAAAGACAGAGGAAGAAGTTGTAATCCATTTGCTTGGTGGAGATTTAAAGATTCAATATGATAAAAAGACGAATCATGTATTTATGACAGGGCCAGCAACCACCGTGTTTGACGGAGAGATTGCTGTAGTATAACAAAAAAGTGACAGAAACCTGATGAGAGTAGGAGGAAAAAGATGGTAGTAGCAGATTTATTAAAGAAAATGACATATGAAGTTGTACAGGGTACCATTGACAGAACGGTAAGCGAATTGGTTTTTGATTCCAGAAAGGCATGTAAAGATGCAGTTTTTGTTTGCATTAGCGGTGCCGTAGTAGATGGACATACTTTTGTAGAAGAAGTAGTGCAAAAAGGGGTTACTACGGTAATTGTAAAAAAAGAGGTAACTGCACCCGAAGGAGTTACAGTGGTAAAGGTAGAGAGTACCCGCCTTGCATTAGCATGTATGTCGGCTGCTTATTTTGGAAATCCAGCCGAGCAATTAAAAACAATTGGTATTACAGGTACAAAAGGAAAAACAACTACCTCTTATATGGTAAAATCAATTTTGGAAAAAACTGGGTTTAAGACTGGATTGATTGGAACCATTGAAACCATTATTGGTGATAAGCACATTCCAGCAGTAAATACCACACCAGAATCATATATTGTACAGAAAACATTTCGTGAGATGGTGGATGCAGGGATTGAGTGTGTAGTGATGGAAGTTTCCTCTCAAGGGTTAATGTTACATAGAGTTGGAGGATTTCAGTTTGACTATGGTATTTTTACAAACTTAGAGCCAGATCATATCGGACCAAATGAGCATAAAGACTTTGATGAATATTTACATTGTAAGGGCATGTTGTTCAAACAGTGCAAGGTTGGAATTGTTAATATAGACGATGCACATACCGAAAGAGTGCTGGAAGGGCATACTTGCCAGGTGGAAAGCTTTGGCTTCTCTGAAAAGGCAGACCTTCGTGCAGAAGATGTAAAGCTAATTCACAGACCAGGATTTTTAGGAGTTTCCTATCATGTAACAGGCAATTTGAATATGCCCGTGGAAATTGATGTTCCTGGTAAATTTAGTGTATATAATTCGCTGGCAGCGATTGCAATCTGTCGTCATTTTGGAGTAAAAGAAGATGCGATACAGACTGCATTAGAAGGAATACGTGTAAAGGGAAGAGTAGAATTACTTCCAGTATCAAAGCGTTTTACACTTATGATTGATTATGCGCATAATGCTATGAGTTTAGAGAGCCTTCTTACTACCTTAAAGGCATACAACCCAAAACGTTTGGTATGTATGTTTGGCTGTGGTGGAAATCGTTCAAAACTTCGTCGCTATGAGATGGGAGAGGTATCTTCTAAGCTTGCAGACCTTACCGTGATTACATCAGATAATCCTAGAAATGAAGAGCCACAGGCGATTATGGATGATATTCTAATCGGTGTAAAAAAGGCAGACGGAAAGTATGTAATGATTGAGGATCGAAAAGAAGCAATTCGTTACTGTATGGTACATGCGCAGGATGGTGATGTGATTGTGCTGGCTGGAAAGGGACATGAGGATTATCAGGAAATTAAAGGAAAGAAGCACCATATGGACGAGAGAGAATTGGTAGCACAGGTCAAGGAAGAAGAGAATATTCAGTAAGGAGGAAAACATGAAGGAGATTCATGCATATGAGCTGGCAAAGGCAGTAAATGGAACGATTCTTTCTGGTTCAGAAGATACGCTCATTACCTCTGTTAGTACAAATTCAAAAGAAATTGAAGCAGGAGCATTATTTGTTCCGATTGTGGGAGAACGTGTGGATGCACATGATTTTATTGATATGGCATTGGAGGCAGGGGCAGTAGCTACGTTTACTGCTAGAAAATGCAGCGAATTTCTTCCAGGAAAAGTTTATATTCAGGTGGAGGATACGACAAAAGCATTGCAACAGGCGGCAACTTGGTATCGAAGTTTGTTTGATGTAAAGATTGTAGGCATTACTGGCAGTGTGGGAAAAACCACAACAAAAGAAATGATTGCAGCCGCTTTAAGTACCAAATATAACGTATTAAAGACAAAAGGAAATATGAACAGCCAGATTGGATTGCCGCTGATGATGTTTTATTTAGAAGAAGATATTCAGGTTGCGGTAATTGAAATGGGAATGAGTGAAGTTGGAGAGATGGAACGGCTGGCAGCTATTGCAAAGCCAGATATGGCAGTTATGACCAACATTGGAGTGTCCCATATTGGACAACTGGGTTCTCAGGAAAACATTCGCAAGGAGAAATTAAATATTATTGATAACTTTTCGGGAGAATGTTCTTTATATTTGAATGGAGAAGACCGATTGCTTCATGAAATGAAAGATTACGTTGCAGATGTAAAGAAGGGAAATGAGGTAGATTCGAATCTCTTTGACCGTAAAACAATTGTTAAGTTTGAAAATTGTGTTGTCAAGGAGTTTGGATTAAACGATTCTTGTGAATTTCAGGCAATGAATATCACTATAGAAGGAGAAGGACAGCAATTTAAGTACAAATCGGGCGCTTTAACAGAGACAATTACCTTATCTGTTCTTGGAGAACACAATGTATTTAATGCTACGGTTGCATTGGCAGTGGCAGAAGAATTGGGAATTGCACCGTCTGATGCTAAAAAGGGTTTGGAAGCATATAAACCGATTTCCATGCGTGGACAGATTTATGATTGTGAAGGAAAGAAGATTATTGATGATACCTATAATGCTAGTCCAGATTCCATGAAAAGTGGTGCCTTAATGTTACTGGATATGGAAGGGGTTCAAAGGAGAATTTTAGTTTTTGCAGATGTATTGGAATTAGGTGACTCCTCCAGAGAGTGTCATTATGGTGTGGGAACATTTTTGGCGGAGACTAAAAAGCATGGATATCAAATTGATATGGTAGTAACGGTTGGAACGGAAGCCAAGGCAATTTGCGAAGCCATAAAAGATTGTGGTAGCAGCATTATTGCCAATGCCTTTGAGAAGAAAGAAGAAGCCATTCATTATCTACTTTCGCAGGTAAAAAAAGGAGATGCCATACTTGTAAAGGGTTCTCGGGGAATGCATATGGAAGAAGTTGTAGAAGCATTAAAAAAATAAATGGAGTAATAGATGAAGTATGCAAGTGTGATTGTGAATATTTCGCATGAAAATCTGGACAAAGTATATGAATATGCAGTGCCAAAGGAATGGGAACCCTATGTACAGATTGGTACACAGGTACTCATTCCTTTTGGTGCAGGAAACAGACAGATTAAAGGCTTTGTGTTAGGATTATCAGCTACTTCAGAATTTGACCCAGCAAAAATCAAACCCATTTCCAGTGTGATGATGGATGGTATGATTTTAGAAAGCCATTTTATACAACTGGCAGTATGGATGAGAGAACGATATGGTTCTACTATGAATGATGCCTTACGTGTGGTTTTACCAGTCAAGAAAAAGGTAAGAGAAAAACAGAAAAAATATTTGCATTTAGCTGTAGATTTGGAGCGACTGACTCTATTTATAGAAAAATGTGAGAGAAAGAGTAACAAGGCGCGGTTACGTGTTGCAATGGCTTTACAGGAATATCCAGATATAGAAATGTCTCAGGCAATCAAAGAACATCAGGCGAGCAGAGATGCTATAAAGGCGTTAGAGCAGTTGGGAATTTTGACGATTTCTACGGAGAGAACCTATCGAAATCCAGTACAGTCTCACATTTGTGAGGAATACAATATTACACTTACAGTATCCCAACAAGCAATCGTAGAAAATATCTGGGATGGTTATTTGCAGGAAAACAGAAAACCGTGTCTGATTCGTGGAGTGACAGGAAGTGGAAAAACAGAAATTTATATGGAACTTATGAAGCGAGTGATTGCACAAAAAAGACAGGTTATTTTTCTTATTCCTGAAATTGCATTGACAGTATCTATGATAGAGCGGTTTTATCAACGATTTGGAGATCGGATTACAATATTGCACTCAAAACTTTCTGAGGGTGAAAGATCCGATCAGTATAATCGAGCGAAAAATGGTGAAGTTGATATTGTGATTGGTCCGCGTTCTGCATTATTTACCCCTTTTGAAAGGCTGGGGTTGATTGTGCTGGACGAGGAACATGAGCCAGGGTATCAAAACGAAAACCAGCCTAAATACCATGCAAGGGAGGTTGCGATACAAAGAGCAGCTATGTGCGATGCTTTGGTTGTTATGGGATCTGCAACACCTTCGGTAGAAAGTTATTATAAGGCAAAATGTGGAGAGTATCGCTTGTTTACTTTGGAAGAGAGAGCCAATGGAAGTACCGATACGGATGTTTCAATCGTAGATTTACGGGAGGAACTTAAAAACAGGAACACATCTATTTTCAGCAGAAAATTGGCAGAAAAAATTCAGCAATGTTTAGAACATAAGAGACAGGTATTATTGTTTATCAATCGTCGCGGATATGCAGGTTTTGTCTCCTGTCGAGCTTGTGGTCAGGTTATGCGCTGCCCGCATTGTGATGTTTCACTTACAGAACACAAAAACAACACGCTTATGTGTCATTATTGTGGGTATATACAAAAGAAAACTGCCAAGTGTCCTACCTGTGGTTCTAGCTATATTGCCGCATTTGGAATTGGTACCCAAAAGGTAGAGGAATACGCAAAACAGGAGTTTCCAAATGCCCGTATTCTTCGGATGGATGGGGATACTACCGTAAAAAAAGGAGAATATAGCAGGATTTTACATCATTTTAACAGTGGTGATGCAGACATTTTAATTGGTACCCAGATGGTTGTCAAAGGTCATGATTTTGAAAATGTTGCATTGGTGGCTGCCATGGCGGCAGATTTATCTTTAAACATGAATGATTTTCGAAGTGCGGAACGGACATTTCAATTGCTTTATCAGGCGGCAGGGCGTGCTGGACGACGGAAAAGTACGGGAGAAATGATTATTCAAACCTATCAACCGAACCATTATAGTTTGGAGATGGTAGAAAAGCAGGATTACGAAGGTTTCTATGAAAAGGAACTTTCCTATCGAAAGCTATTGGAATATCCGCCCTTTGGTTCTATCTTAGCTATCTTGGTAGTATCAAAATCAGAACCAAGGGTAAAGCAAGCTTCTGAACTTTTAAAAGGAGCAGCGTTGGAAAAGGCGAAAGACGATACGACGATTATTGGTCCGGCAAACGCGACGGTGTATCGGGTAAGTGACCGTTACCGCAGGTTGCTTTATATAAAGTCAAAAAAAATGGAGACATTAATGGAGATAAAATCTTTTGTGGAAGGATTTGTACATTATTCAGAATGTTTTCGCCAGGTAAGTGTATATTATGATTTGAATCCAATGAATGGATATTAGCAGAAATTGGATGTATCATACAAGAATAAAAGTGTAAATTTAATTTTGCAAGGCATAAATAAAAATATTAGAGGAAAGGAAAAAGAATTATGGCGTTGAGAAATATTAGAGAAATAGGAGACGAAATTTTAAATAAGCAGTGTAGAGAAGTAAAGGAGATGACACCTAGAATAGAAACATTAATAGAAGATATGATAGAAACTATGTATGATGCACAAGGTGTTGGATTGGCAGCACCACAGGTAGGAGTGTTGAAACGTATCGTTGTAATTGATGTTTCTATGGAAGAAGAGCCAGATCCAATTATATTAATCAATCCAGTGATATTAGAAACTTCTGGGGAGCAAACAGGATATGAGGGCTGTCTTAGTGTGCCGGGGAAATCTGGTCTTGTGACGCGTCCAAACTATGCTAAGGTTAAGGCATTGGACATCAACATGGAAGAATTTATCATTGAAGGAGAGGAATTGTTGGCAAGATGCCTTTGCCACGAAATTGATCATTTAGGTGGACATTTGTATGTGGAAAAAGTAGAAGGTGACTTATTATCAAATGAAGAATTATCTGCTATGATGGAAGAAGAGGAAGAATAAGAAGCAGCATAAGAAAGGATGTGGTACGATGCGAGTTGTATTTATGGGAACTCCAGATTTTGCAGTCGGTACATTGGAGGCTATAATTAAGGCAGGACATCAGGTAGAAGCGGTAGTGACGCAGCCAGATAAGCCGAAGGGAAGAGGAAAAAATATGCAATTTCCTCCAGTAAAAGAAGTAGCATTGAAATATGACATTCCAGTATATCAACCAGTGAAAGTAAAGGAGGAGGCATTTCAGCAAGTATTGGAGAAGATTAATCCAGAAGTGATTGTGGTCGTGGCTTTTGGACAAATATTACCACAATCTATACTTTCTCTTCCAAAATATGGATGTATCAATGTACATGCTTCCCTTTTACCAAAGTATCGTGGCGCAGCACCAATCCAATGGGCGGTAATTGACGGAGAAAAGGAAACAGGTGTTACTACAATGCTGATGGATGAAGGTCTAGACACAGGAGATATGCTAAAGAAAGTTGTAGTACCATTGGAGGAAAAGGAAACAGGCGGAAGTTTGTTTGATAAACTTGCACAGAGTGGTGCAGAATTGTTGTTAGCTACTTTAGAGGAGTTAGAGCAGGGAACATGCACGCGGACAAAACAGGATCATGCGTTGTCTACCTATGCAAAAATGTTGGACAAAAAGCTTGGAAAAATTGATTTTTCAAAATCAGCCGAAGAAATCGAGCGTTTAGTTCGCGGTTTAAATCCATGGCCAAGTGCGTATACTACTTATAATGGAAAGACATTAAAGATCTGGGATGCAGATGTAATAGAGCGACAGGTAGATGGTGCAGTTGGAGAGGTTGTGGAAGTGAATAAAAAAGAATTACTTGTAAAGACAGGAAAAGGAATGCTTTCTTTAAAGGAATTACAATTAGAAGGAAAAAAACGAATGGAAATTGATGCCTTTTTAAGAGGAAATCAGATAGAAGCAGGAACAAAATTGGGATAATTGTACCATACCATCTTGCGTGAAAAAGGAGGAAAATATTATGTTCTATAGATATTATTTTGACCCGACTTATATGTTGGTCATTATTGGTTTATTATTGACTTTAATGGCTTCTGCGTTGGTGAAAAGCACCTATGCAAAATATAAGAAAGTGCATAGTATGTCAGGTATGACAGGAGCACAAGTAGCAGAAAGAATTTTACATCAGGCTGGGATCTATGATGTGCAGATACAGCACATTGCTGGAGATTTAACAGATAACTACAATCCTAAAACCAAAATTCTTAGTTTGTCAGATGCCGTATATAATAATACATCGGTAGCTGCAATTGGTGTAGCCGCACATGAATGTGGACATGCCATTCAGCATGCGAAAGAATATGCACCGCTTAATTTGCGTTCGGCTATGGTACCAGTGGTAAATATTTGTTCTACTCTTACATGGCCAGCAATTTTTTTAGGAATTATTTTAAGTTGGAATCAGGCTTTGATTACGTTAGGAATTCTATTTTTTTCAGCAGCCGTACTCTTTAGTTTGGTTACGTTACCAGTGGAATTTGATGCATCACATAGAGCCTTGAAAATACTGGGAGGCACAGGAATGCTTACACAGAATGAAGTAGGAAAGGCAAGAAAGGTATTGACGGCAGCAGCACTTACTTATGTGGCATCCGCAGCAGCTATGATTTTACAACTGTTACGTTTAATCCTTTTATTTGGAGGAGATAGAGATCGATGACAAACAATCAGGTAAATATGCGAGAGCTTGCACTGGAAATTCTGTTAAAAGTATTGGAACAGGAAGAATACAGTAATGTGGTACTGCAACAGGTGCTTACAACATACCAATATCTGGAAAAACAGGATCGTGCATTCTTAACGAGACTTTGTGAAGGTACCATTGAGCGTAAAATTGAATTGGATTATATCTTAAACCAATTTTCAAAGGTAAAAGTAAAAAAGATGAAACCAGTGATACGAAATATTCTTCGTCTAGGTGTTTATGAATTAAAATACATGGAAAATATTCCAGCCAGAGCAACTTGTAATGAGGCGGTTAAACTGGCTCAGAAAAAAGGATTTTACAACCTAAAAGGTTTTGTAAATGGTGTACTCCGCAATATTGAAAGAAAAAAAGAAGACATTATATATCCGGATAAAAAAAAGCAGCCAGTTACCTATCTGAGTGTGTGTTATTCTATGCCAGAGTGGATTGTACAGATGTGGAAGCAACAATATGGCTTGGCATTGACAGAAACTATGCTTAAAGCGGCATTTAATGAGCGCCCAACTACAATCCGTTGTAATTGTGAGAAAACTACAGTAGAACAGCTTACTACCAGTCTTTGTCAGGAAAATATACGGGTAGAGCCAGGGGCTTATGTGGATACTGCATTATATATCTCTGGGTATAATTACTTAAAGAAGATAGAAGCATTCAAGAAGGGTGAGTTCACCATTCAGGATGAAAGTTCTATGTTAGTAGCACTTGCAGCAGATGTTAAAAAAGAGGATTTTGTAATTGATGTCTGTGCAGCACCAGGTGGAAAGAGTATGCATGTAGCAGAACGATTACAAGGAACAGGAAGGGTGTCCTCCAGAGATATATCCGAGCAGAAGGTAGAGCGTATCCGAGAAAATGCAGAGCGTTTGGGACTAAAAAATGTGGAACCAAAAGTACAGGACGCACTTACGGTGGATGATACTGTATTAGGAAAGGCAGATATTGTAATTGCTGATTTACCCTGTTCTGGATTAGGTGTAATAGGAAAGAAAAATGATATAAAATATAAAGCCAGTATGGAGGGAATCCGAGAACTTGTCCGCCTGCAAAGAGACATATTAAAAATAGTTTCTTCTTATCTAAAGCCGGGAGGTACTTTGATTTATAGTACCTGTACAGTAAATCAGATGGAAAACGAAGAAAATGTAAAATGGATAGAAGAAACACTGGGATTACAGCCAGAGAGTTTAGATGCTTATATTCCAGAGAAGTTGCATAGTGAGACAACAAAACAAGGATTTTTACAGTTGATACCAGGCGTACAACAAACAGATGGATTTTTCCTTTCCAGATTTAAAAAGCCGGTTAGCTGAAAAAGAAATGAGGAAAAAATGGAACAGATAGATATAAAGTCGTTATCATATGATGAATTAATACAGACAATGGTCGAGATGGGAGAGAAACCATTTCGTGGGAAACAGATTTATGAATGGCTGCATAAAAAGGCAGTCATGAGTTTTGATGAGATGACAAATCTATCCAAGGCATTGCGAGAAAAATTAGACAAAACATGTTATATTGCAGAAACGAAAAAATTGGAAAAGTTGGTTTCAAAAGATGGAGCAACTACAAAATTTTTGTTTGCCTTGCGAGATGGCAGTGTCATTGAGAGTGTATTGATGAAATATCGACATGGAAACAGCGTCTGTATTTCTTCTCAGGTGGGATGCCGTATGGGATGTCGGTTTTGTGCTTCCACCTTGGGAGGTTTGGAACGAAATTTAACAGTATCAGAGATGCTTGGACAGATTTACGCGATTCAGAATATATCAGGTGAACGTGTTTCTAATGTTGTCGTAATGGGAACGGGCGAGCCTATGGACAATTACGATAATTTTGTAAAGTTTGTCCATATGTTGACCGACGAACATGGATATCATATCAGTCAGAGGAATATTACCGTATCTACTTGTGGACTGGTAGAAAAAATACGAAAACTGGCAGATGAGAAATTGCAGATTACGTTGGCAATTTCACTACATGCACCAAATGACGAGGCAAGAAGAAAGTTGATGCCAGTGGCGAATACATATACGATAAAAGAAATAATGGAAGCTTGTGATTATTACTTTGAAAAAACAGGTAGAAGAGTTAGTTTTGAGTATAGTCTAGTGAAAGATCAGAATGACAGTGAGGCTTTTGCACAGGAACTTGGAAGATTACTTCGAGGAAAGAACTGTCATGTAAATTTAATACCAGTAAATCCAATCAAAGAAAGAGATTATAAAGATTCTGACAGTTATTTTGTGGAAAAATTCAAATTAACTCTTGAAAAGCTGGGAATAAATGTTACTATTAGAAGGGAAATGGGCAGAGATATAGATGCTGCCTGCGGACAATTAAGAAGAAGTTATATGAAGCAAAAAGAGGAGGAATAGCATGAAAGCATATTCCATTACAGATGTTGGAATGGTTAGAGAAATGAACCAGGATTATGTTTTCTGTTATACAGATCCCGTAGGACAGTTGCCAAATCTGTTCCTTGTTGCGGATGGTATGGGCGGACATCAGGCTGGAGATTATGCATCCAGATGTTGCGTAGAGACGATTGCAACAAGTGTGAAAAATAGTCAGGTTCGTTCTCCAATTGGTATTTTGGAGAATGCAATTCAGGAAGCGAACAGAGTCGTATTTTGTCAGGCGGAGGCAGATGCATCGCTTTATGGTATGGGAACAACGATTGTTGCCGCTACTATATTGGGACAGGAATTATATGTAGCAAATATAGGAGATTCCAGAGCGTATTTAATTCGAGAAGAAATGCATCAGATAACAGAAGACCATTCTTGGGTAGAAGAAATGGTTCGAAATGGTGAATTAGAAAGAAAAGATGCAAGGCATCATAAAAATAAAAATGTGATTACAAGGGCAGTTGGTACCAATGCGTTAGTACAGGCAGATTTCTTTGAATTGTGTATGCAAAAAGGGGATGTTTTGCTTATGTGTACGGATGGATTGATTAACATGGTAGAAGATGAGGACATCTTTGACATTGTAAAGAACAGCACAGATATAGAGGCAGCGGGCAAGGAATTGGTACGCGTGGCGAATGCCAATGGAGGAAAAGATAACATTGGTATTGTATTGGTAGAAATATAGAATAAGTGCAAAGGATAGAAGCATAAGGAGGAGTAATATGATAATTCGACCTGGAGTATTTATAAATGACCGGTATGAAATTATTGATAAAGTTGGCACTGGCGGAACAGCCGATGTCTATAAAGCAAAAGATCATCGGCTCAATCGATTTGTAGCAGTCAAGATTTTAAAAGCGGAATTTAGCAATGATAAAACATTTTTAGGAAAATTTCGTGCGGAGGCACAATCTGCTGCTGGATTATCTCATCCCAATGTTGTAAATGTGTATGATGTTGGTGATGAAGAAGATATGCATTATATTGTAATGGAATTGGTAGAGGGGATTACATTAAAGAGTTTTATTGAGCGAAAAGGAAAACTTGATGTAAAAGAAGCCGTAGGAATTGCTATACAGATTGCACAGGGAATGGAAGCTGCGCATGGAAATCATATCGTACACAGAGATATTAAACCACAAAATATTATTATTTCCAGAGAAGGAAAAGTAAAAGTAACCGATTTTGGAATTGCAAAAGCAGTTACTTCGGATACGATTACATCAAATGCCATGGGTTCCGTACATTATTTATCACCAGAACAGGCAAGGGGCGGTTTTAGTGATGAAAAAAGTGACATCTATTCACTTGGCGTTACCATGTATGAAATGTTGACAGGACGAGTACCGTTTATTGGCGATAATACTGTTTCGGTTGCATTATGTCATTTGCAGGAAGATGCCGTTCCAATTCGAACATTAGAACCGACGGTGCCAGTTAGTTTAGATCGAATTGTGCAAAAATGTATGCAAAAGAAGCCAGAGCATCGTTATTTATCTGCATCTGCGCTCATTTCGGATTTGAAAAAGTCACTTTCGAATCCAGATGGAGCATATGTGCAGCTTTATACACCAGATATGATTGCGGATTCTCCTACCATCAATCTTTCTTCAGAGGATTTAGAACAAATTAAGCAAGCTTCCAATGATGAGAGACAGAAAATGGAAGATACTATGGATTTTGGTGCAAAAAGAAGTGATAGAAGAAATCCAGTAGTAGAAAAGAAAGCGGAAGAGGATGACGAGGAAGACGATGAGGAGGAAGATGTAAATCCAAAGTTAGAAAAACTGATGAGTATTGGTGGTGTTCTTGCTGCTATCTTAATTGTTTTTATTATCATCTTTATTATCGCTAAGGCAAGTGGATGTTTTGGTGGAGGTACACAGCAAAAAGAAGAAACAACACCATCACCAGAAGTAACGATAGAAGCAACGGAAAAGGCAGAAAAAAAGACCGTTCCAAATGTAGTAAATACAAAATTATCAGATGTACAGAGTCAATTGGAACAATTGGGACTAGAAGTTAAAGTAACGGAACAGTCTTCAGATACAGTAGAAGCAGGCTATATAATCAGTCAGGACTTGGAAGAAGGAACAACCATTGAAGATGGTATGGTAATCAATTTGGTTGTGAGTACAGGAAATAATAAAATCAGCGTAGAAAATGTGGTTGGTCAGGATGCAAGCAGTGCAGAGAGCATTTTGAGCGGACAGGGATTTAGTGTTAGAAAAGAATACGAATATAGCGATACGACAGCAGAAGGAAAAGTAATAAGAACAAGTCCAGCGGCAGGAACTTCTGTAGCAAAAGGAGAAACAATCACAATTTATATTAGTAAAGGAAAAGAAGATACTACAGTAGAAGTACCTGATTTAAGAGGCTGCACGAAGAGTGAAGCAAAGAAAAAGTTGGAGGAGAAAGGTCTGGTACTGGGAAGTGTGACCGAAGAGTATAGTGACAGTGTTGCTAAGGGAAAAGTTATTTCTCAGGGCTACAGTGTAGGAAGTAAAGCAGAAAAAGGTACAAGTGTATCTATCGTCATTAGTCTTGGCGCAGAGCCAAAATACCGTTATGAAGCACGAATTTCCATTTCAGACAACCCATTTAATTCAGAAGATGAGACTGGAGTAATTAAGTTAATTCTAAAGCAGGATGGAAAGAGTAAGACGGTTTATGAGGAAAGCCATAGTTTAGGTGATTTTCCACTGAACATCGGTGTAATAGAAGGATACAGCACTTCTACTGGAGAGATTTATATGTATCTGGATGGCAAGTGTGTGGGAGGACCATACTCTGTGAAATTTACAAAGGTAGCAGAATAATGAATGGAAAAATAATAAAAGGAATTGCAGGATTTTATTACATTCATACAGGAGAACAGGGTGTATTTGAGTGTAAGGCAAAAGGTGCATTCAGAAATAAAAAGATGAAGCCTCTTGTAGGTGACAACGTGGAGATTACAGTGCTGGATTCAGAAAAGAAGATTGGAAATGTAATCTCCGTAGAAAAAAGAAAGAACCAGTTGATACGTCCTGCGGTTGCGAATGTAGATCAGGCAATTGTAATTTTCTCCTGTGCAAAGCCACAGCCAAACTTGAATCTGTTGGATCGTTTTTTGGTATCAATGGAGCAATATAATGTGGAGACGATTATCTGCTTTAATAAGTGTGATTTAGTTACTGAGGAAGAAATGGAGCGACTAAAGAGTATTTATGAAAGTAGTTATCAGGTATTGTTTACCAGTGTAAAGGATAGTGTAGGTATTGAACTTTTAAAGGAACAGTTGAAGGGCAAAACCAGTGTTTTGGCAGGCCCTTCAGGGGTTGGAAAATCATCCACGATCAATTGCATTATTCCAGAAGCAAATATGGAAACGGGACAGATTAGTCAGAAAATTGAGCGTGGAAAACATACCACCAGACATTCGGAGTTGTTTCGTTTAGCAAAAGACACTTATATTATGGATACGCCTGGATTTACTTCTCTGTATGTGACGGATATGGAGAAAGAACAACTTCGTTTTTACTTTCCTGAATTTTCGGAATATGAAGGAAAGTGTCGTTTCCAAGGATGTGTACATGTACATGAGCCATCATGCAAGGTGAAAGAGGCTGTAGAAACGGGAAAATTGTCAAAAGAACGATATGAAAATTATCAAAATTTTTACGGAGAAATTAAAGATAAGAAAAAAACATACAAATAGACAGCAGCGTATGGAATAAACGAAAAGTATTGTAAATAAAAGATAAAGTGAGGAAGAAATATGTACAAATTAGCACCATCGATCCTTTCGGCCGATTTTTCAAAGCTGGGAGAAGAAATTAACAAAATTGAGCAGGCAGGGGCAGAATATGTTCATATTGATGTTATGGACGGAAGCTTTGTTCCTAGTATTTCCTTTGGAATGCCTATTATGAAATCAATCCGAAAACAGTCAAAATGTGTATTTGATGTACATCTTATGATTGAGGAACCGGTTCGCTATTTGCAAGATTTTAAGGATGCAGGTGCAGATTTAATTACGGTACATGCAGAAGCTTGTAAGCATTTAGATCGTACGGTAAATGCGGTAAAGGAAATGGGATTAAAAGTAGGTGTAGCATTGAATCCAGCTACTTCTTTACATGTGCTTGATTATGTGCTTGATCAGTTGGATATGGTGCTGATTATGAGTGTAAATCCGGGATTTGGTGGACAATCCTTTATTCCATATTCCCTGACAAAGATTCGCCAATTGCGAGAGATGATTGATCAGCGAAATTTAAAAACAGATATTCAAGTAGATGGTGGAATTAAGTTGACAAATGCAGAGGAAGTCTTAGATGCAGGAGCAAACATATTAGTAGCTGGAACTGCTGTATTTGGTGGAGATGCGGCTGCGAATGTGAAGGCATTTAAAGAGATTTTTGCAAAAAAGAATTAGAAAATAAAGACAATACGATGGAGGAATAATAAATTATGAAATTAGGAATTGTTGGATTACCAAATGTAGGAAAAAGTACATTATTTAATTCATTGACAAAAGCGGGAGCAGAATCAGCAAACTATCCATTCTGTACAATCGACCCAAACGTGGGTGTGGTTGCAGTACCAGATGAACGCTTAAATAAATTAGATGAAATGTATCATACAAAAAAAGTGGTACCTGCTGTGATTGAGTTTGTTGATATTGCGGGATTAGTAAAAGGAGCATCCAAGGGAGAAGGTCTTGGAAACCAGTTTTTAGCAAACATTCGTGAGACAGATGCGATTGTACATGTGGTACGTTGTTTTGAAGATAGCAATATTGTGCATGTAGATGGTTCTATTGATCCACTTCGTGATATTGAAACAATCAATTTAGAGTTGATTTTTTCAGATATTGAAATTTTGGACCGTCGTTTGACAAAGCTTGGAAAAGGTGCGAGAAGCGATAAGAGCCTTGCGAAAGAATTTGATTTAGTAGATCGTTTAAAGGCGCATTTGGAAGCTGGAAAGTTGGCAAAAAGCTTTGAAGTACAAAACGAAGAAGAGGAAGAACTGATTAAAACTTATAATCTGCTTACTATTAAGCCTGTAATTTATGCGGCCAATGTAACAGAGGATGATTTGGCAAATGATGGTGCAGACAACGAATATGTACAGAAAGTAAGGGAATATGCAGCTTCCGAAAATTCTGAAACATTTGTGATCTGTGCACAGATTGAGCAGGAAATTGCAGAATTAGAAGAGGACGAAAAGAAAGAATTTTTAGTGGATTTAGGATTACAGGAATCTGGTTTGGAAAAATTAATTCGTGCAAGTTATCATTTGCTGGGACTAATTAGTTTCCTTACAGCAGGAGAAGATGAATGCCGCGCATGGACAATCACAAAGGGAACAAAAGCACCACAGGCAGCAGGAAAAATTCATACAGATTTTGAGCGTGGATTTATTCGAGCTGAGACAGTAAGCTATGAGCATTTAATGGAATGTGGTTCTATGACAGCAGCCAAAGAAAAAGGTTTGGTTCGTTCGGAAGGAAAAGAATATGTTGTTCAGGATGGTGACATTATTTTATTCCGTTTCAATGTTTAAAATTTAGTTTATAAGATTTGGGTATCAAAGACCTTAATTGGAATAAAAAATAAAGTAAAATAGAAAAGTAATACATAACAGAGGCATATCTGTATGTATTACTTTTTTTTATTTTTCGGATTGTTTGCATTGGATATTACCATCAATTTTGTAACTCTTTTCTGTGAAACTGGTAAAAAAGGTTGAAAGTTTCCCTAAAATGGGATAGAATAGTAACATAAGTGGTGGAAAGTGGGATTATGTGGTGGAAAGTGGTGAGTAAGTGGTTACTTTCCCAAAATAATCAGATAGGTAGGTGCAGGCAATATGTTTATGGGCGAATATAACCATTCCATAGATGCAAAAGGTAGAATTATCGTGCCTGCTAAGTTTAGAGAAGAATTGGGAGACGAATTTGTAGTAACTCTGGGCTTAGATGGGTGTTTGTTTTTGTACCCAAATGCAGAGTGGGAAGAGTTTGTCGCACAATTAAAACAACTACCTGGAAACCGCCAGGCCAGACAGTTACAGAGATATTTCCTTGCTGGTGCAGTAAATTGTGAAGTTGACAAGCAGGGACGTATTTTGATTCCCGCAAAACTAAGAGAACATGCAAAACTGGAAAAAGAAGTTGTGTTTGTAGGTGTGCTGGGAAAGATTGAAATATGGAGCAAAGAGCAGTGGGATGCCAATAATGATTTTGGAGATGTAGAATCCATTGCGGAGAATATGTCTGAGTTGGGAATTAGTTTCTAACAAAATTGGGAGGAAAAAACATGAAATTTGAACATGTATCTGTACTATTAGAGGAAACGGTTGCACAACTGAATATTCAGCTGAATGGTATATATGTAGATGGAACATTAGGCGGAGCAGGACATGCCTATGAAGTATGTTCTAGACTAGGAGAAAATGGTAGATTTATAGGCATCGATCAAGATGAAGCTGCTATTTTGACAGGAAAAGAGAGGCTGGCACCATTTGGAGATAAAGTGACGATTGTCCGAAATAACTATTGCAATATGCCGACAGTCTTAAAAGAACTTGGCGTAGAAAAAGTAAATGGTATTGTGCTAGATTTGGGTGTATCTTCTTACCAGTTAGATACTGCGGAGCGAGGATTTTCCTACAAAGAGGACGGGCCATTGGATATGCGGATGGACAACCGACAGACTTTGACAGCAAAAGATATTGTAAATGGATATAGCGAGATGGAATTATATCGCATTATTCGTGATTATGGAGAAGATAAATTTGCAAAAAATATTGCAAAACACATTGTTCGCATGAGAGAGGAAAAGGAGCTTACGACTACCTATGAGTTAAATGAGGCAATTAAGGCTGCGATTCCTATGAAAATTAGAAAGAACACAGGGCATCCTTCTAAAAAAACATTTCAGGCAATTCGAATTGAATTGAACAAAGAATTAGAGGTGCTTAATAATACATTACAGGATATGATAGATTTGCTGGATGAAGGTGGAAGAATCTGTATCATTACCTTTCATTCATTGGAGGATCGAATTGTAAAAAGTATATTTAGGAAAAATGAAAATCCATGTACTTGTCCACCGTCTTTCCCTGTGTGTATGTGTGGGAAAAAATCGAAAGGCAAAGTAATTACAAGAAAACCAATTTTACCATCGGAAGAAGAGATGGAGAGAAACCGAAGGTCCAAGAGTGCAAAATTAAGAGTGTTTGAAAAGAGATAACGGAAGGGGAGAATAAAATGCGAACACAAAATAACAGAAGGTATACGAATCATACCTCCTCTGCATACAGCTATGTAGATGGGAACACGGTAAGAAAATTGGAAGTAGCGGAAGAAATTATACCAGAAAGACATACGGAACCGATACAAAAGGAAAAAGCAAAAACAGCAAATAAAAAAGCGAAAGTAGAAAGATTACAGGGAATGGATTTGTTTTCTATTTTATTTTTGTGTGTAGCACTTATTTTTGCAGGTGCTTCTTGTGTAAAATACTTAAATGCACAGGCAGATGCAACACATATGAAAAATCAAATTGCTTCTTTAGAAACTGATATTATGAATTTGAAAGAAGAAAATAAGACAGCACAGGAAAGCATAACATCCGAGATTGACCTAGATTATATATATAAGATTGCAACAAAGCAATTGGGAATGGTTCATCCTAGTAAGGATCAGGTTGTAACTTATGAAAGTGGAACAAGCGATTCAGTGAAACAGTATGGGGATATTCCAAAAGGAACAGATAAGGGACTTGTAGATAAGATTTTAGGAAAAGAAAAATAAAATGTGAAAAGATAACACAAATCAGCTTTGTAGTTGGTTTGTGTTATCTTTTATGAGGATGGTATCATTTTATTATGGGTGAAAGCAGGTACAAAAATGGAACAGGGAAGACGAAGAAAAAGAACAAAAAAATTTACACCTAGAATGCAGGGAACGTTGTTATCAATACTTGCATTGATATTCATTTGTTTTTTATTTTTGTTGTGGCAGATTGTACATGGGATGGAAAAAAACGGAAATAAATATGCAAAAAAGGTATTAACGCAGCAGAGTTATGTAAGTAATGCCATACAATATAAACGTGGAGACATTCTAGACCGAAATAATACAAAATTAGCAACCAGTAAGTTATTATACAATGTAATCATTGACCCGAAGACCATTTTATCGAAAGATGGATATGAGGAAGAGACTGTGAATGCACTTACATCATGCTTTGATGTAGAAGCAGATGAGGTAAAAAAGATTATCAAAGATAGACCAAAGTCACAGTATTATGTTCTTCTAAAAAACATAGAAAAGGCATCTGTAGAAAAGTTCAATGAACAGGTCGATGCAGAAAAACAACGTGCGAAGAAAAAAAAGGAGCAATGCAGAATTGTTGGTGTTACCTTTGAAAAGGTTTATAAAAGAAATTATCCATTGAACGAAAAAGCATGTAGTGTAGTTGGTTTTTCCAGTGCAAATAATGAGGGATTATGGGGATTGGAAAATCAGTATAACGATTTGTTAAATGGCGTTTGTGGACGTTCCTATGGTTATTATAGTGCGGACGGGGAATTGGTAAAGACGGTAAAGTCTGCACAAAATGGAAATTCAATTGTCACAACAATAGATTCCAATATTCAGGCGATTACAGAGAAAAAAATAAATAAATTTATGAAAGAGACGGGAGCAAAAAATGTAGCGGCTCTAGTAATGAATCCGAAAAATGGAGAAATCTATGCGATGGCATCCAATAAGCAGTATGACTTAAATAATGCATTTGATTTATCGCAGGTTTATTCGGAGAAGGAAATTAAAAAATTAAGTGAGAAAGAAAAGACAGAAAAGCTAAATGAAATGTGGAGCAATTTCTGTGTAAGTTATGCATTTGAACCAGGATCGACATACAAACCAATGACCGTAGCAGCAGCATTAGATGAAAATATTGTAAAAGATGGACAGTCCTTTGTCTGTGATGGTGGAGAGACGATCAGTGGTGTGCATATATCCTGTGTAAGTCGATATGGACATGGAAATCTAACGTTAGAGCAATCCTTAATGGAATCTTGTAATGATGTTATGATGCAAATTGCATCCAAGATGGGAAAGAAAACATTTTACAAGTATCAAGGTATTTTCAATATTGGAAGAAAGACAGGAATTGATTTACCAGGTGAGACCAGTGGTTCCTGCTATAATGAAGATACATTGGGACCAACAGAACTTGCTACATCAAGTTTTGGACAGAGTTTAACGACCAATATGGTTCAAATTGCAAGTGCGTTTTCTTCTGTAATAAATGGTGGTTCTTATTATAAGCCACATTTAGTAAAGCAGGTGTTAGATGATAATGGAAATATTGTTGAAAATATTGAACCAACATTAGTGAGAAAGACTGTTTCAGAACAGACAAGTGCATATCTGCGAAAATATTTGAAAGCAACGGTGGAAGATGGAACAGCCGCAACTGCTGCTATTCCAGGATATTCAATTGGAGGAAAAACAGGTACAGCACAAAAAATTCCAAGAAAAGCTAGAAAATATCTGGTTTCCTTTATTGGAGCAGCACCAATGGATGATCCAGAAGTTGTCGTTTATGTAATTGTAGATGAACCAAATGTAGAGGATCAGGCACATAGTACCTATGCACAGGAAGTTGTGCGTAATATTATGAAAGATATTTTACCATTTTTAGGTGTGTACAAAGATGAAAAAGCTGCAAAGAATGCAGATAAAAAAGAAAATGGAGATACAACAACAGGTGCCACAACAGCACCAACCAGTACAGATACACCGGCAAGTAGTACACCACAGGCGACACAGCAGCCAGCAAAGGAAGAAGATACGGAAGGATATGATCTTCCAGATACCGTAAAGACAGCTCCAACACCAGAAGCAACCACAACGGCAACAACGGAATAAAAGATTTTGTGTTTTTTTACTGTTTTGGAATAGCAGCCTATCTAGAATAATACAATAGGTACAAATAGATTATATAGAGGCGGTTTATGAAGAAACAAAGAGAACTCAAAGAACAATGTGCGGACGGCAGAGTGATACATGCCGTCCGCACTTATCATAAAAGAAGCTTGTTCTTTGTGTTAGTTATGGTATTTGTGATTTTTCTTTGGCTATTTGGGAGACTACTCTATTTAATGGTGGGAAGGGCAGATCACTTTGGAGTTATGGCAAAAGATATACAAGAGCGTGAAAGAAGTATAAAAGCCGAGAGAGGACGTATATATGATAGAAATGGGGTAGAACTGGCTTCTAATAAGCCTGTATCTACCATATCTGTTATTTATAGTCAGGTAAAGGAACCAGAGAAGGTAATATCCGTTTTAACAAAAGAATTGGGAATGGATGAGGCATTTGTTCGCAGGAGAGTAGAGAAAAAATCTTCTATCGAGAGAATTAAATCTAATGTTGATAAAGAATTGGCAGAACGCATTAGAAAATACAAGTTAGACGGTGTTATGATTGATGAAGATTATAAACGATTTTATCCATATGAGACATTGGCATCTAAGGTGATTGGCTTCACAGGTAGTGATAATCAGGGAGTCATTGGGCTGGAAGTTAAATATGACTCTGTTTTACAGGGGGAAAATGGAAAGATTCTTACCCTGACCACTGCAAAAGGGGTGGAAATCGAAAATGTCGCGGAACATAGAGAAGAAACTGTTCCTGGCGATGACTTGTATATCAGCTTGGATGTGAATTTACAAATTTATGCAGAACAGGTGGCAAAAAAGGTTCGGGAAGAAAAGAATGCAAAGAATGTGAAAGTCATTCTAATCAATCCAGAAAGCGGGGAAATTTATGCCATGGTAAATGAACCTGAATTTAATTTGAATGAACCTTACCAATTACTGGAGGAACTGAAGGGAGAGAGTGGAAAAAGTGAAAATGATAAATTGAATAATATGTGGAGAAATGCCTGTATTAGTGATACCTATGAACCAGGTTCTACCTTTAAGGTTATAACGGCTACGGCAGCACTTAGCNNNCGGCTACGGCAGCACTTAGCGAAGGAAAGGTAAAGGTGGATGATTCGTTTTATTGTCCAGGTTATAAAACGGTAGAGGATCGAAGAATCCGATGTCATAAAACAATTGGACATGGAGCGGAAACATTTCGCGAGGGCATTATGAATTCCTGCAATCCTGTTTTTATAGAAATTGGTGCCCGTACAGGAGTCAGTGATATGTATAAATGGTATAAGCGACTCGGTTTGATGGAGAAAACAGGAATAGATATACCAGGTGAAGCCAATTCTATTTTTCATAAACAAAAAGCTGTGGGAGAAGTGGAGTTAGCTACTATGTCATTTGGACAGTCGTTTCAGATTACGCCATTGCAACTGCTTCGGGCGGTCTGTTCTGTGGTGAATGGAGGGAAAAAAATTACTCCCCATTTTGGCATCAAAGTAGTAAGTCGAGATGGCACATCTGTAAAACAGTTAGATTACGAAGAAGAGGATGCGGTTGTATCACAGGAAACACAGGATACAATGAAAGAATTATTGGAAGCGGTTGTGGCAGAAGGTGGAGGAAAGAATGCATATATTGAAGGGTATCGCATAGGTGGAAAAACTGCAACTTCAGAAAAACTGCCACGAAGAAGTGGAAAATATATTTCTTCTTTTTTAGGCTTTGCGCCAGCAAATCATCCTAAAATCATGGCATTATTATTAATTGATGAGCCAGAAGGCGTATATTATGGAGGAACGATTGCTGCACCAGCGGTTCGCTCTATTTTTGAGAATGCGTTACCTTATTTGGGAATCGAGCCTTCTTATCAGTAGATTTTTTGTGTGAAACCTTGCATTCAGCCAGGGAATGGAATATAATG
The DNA here is from genome assembly GCA_000437275.1 of Clostridium sp. CAG:411. Lineage (GTDB taxonomy): Bacteria > Bacillota > Clostridia > Lachnospirales > Lachnospiraceae > CAG-411. The sequence goes on from FR899730.1 coordinate 32,238, forward strand.
GTTTCGTTATGTATAAAAATGTGTTGCAGAAAAGTTATACATAATCAAGTGAAAAAAGTAACCATATATTAGAGTCTGGAAGTTGACAAGAAACTAACCGCTCTTTTGATGTTACAAAAAAATATATTTGAGGTGAAAGACATGATGGTAATAAACTCGTCAATGATAAAATTGGTACTTCCTGTATTGATTTCTTTTGCAATTAGTGTAATTTTATGCCCAATTGTAATTCCATTTTTACACAAATTGAAATTTGGACAGTATGTTAGGGAAGAGGGACCAGAGTCCCATTTGAAAAAAGCAGGAACGCCAACAATGGGAGGATTGATCTTTCTTTTGAGTCTTGTATTGACTTGTATCTTCTTTATTAAGGGAAACCAAGAGGTAGTGCCTGTACTTTTTGTTACATTGGGCTTTGGTCTGATTGGTTTTTTAGATGATTATATCAAGGTTGTTATGAAACGGTCTCTTGGATTACGTGCATGGCAAAAGATGTTAGGACAGTTTTTAGTGACGGGTGTCTTTGCTTACTATCTATTAAAATATACAGATTTAGGAACTGGCACATATATACCATTTTACGGAGAAGTAAACATGAGTACACCATTGTTTGTAATTATGTTATTCTTTGTATTCTTGGGAACGGTAAATGGAGTAAACTTTACAGATGGATTAGATGGTTTGGCATCTAGTGTAACAGTGATTGTGGCTACTTTCTTTTCTGTTGTAGCAGTTGGTACCAGCAATGGTGTAGCACCAATTACATGTGCAGTAGTAGGAAGTTTATTAGGCTTTTTGCTGTATAATGTATATCCTGCCAAAGTATTTATGGGAGATACGGGTTCTCTTGCATTGGGAGGTTTCGTGGCAGCCACAGCATATATGTTAAAAATTCCAGTGTTTATTCCAATTATTGGATTTATTTATTTGTTTGAAATTGTATCAGTTATGCTTCAGGTAAGCTATTTTAAACTGACAAAAGGAAAGAGAATTTTCAAAATGGCACCTGTCCATCATCATTTTGAATTATGCGGATGGTCAGAGACTCGTGTAGTAGCAGTATTTTCATGTGTAACAGCATTGCTTTGCCTAGTTGCATTGCTTGCACTTTAAAATTTGGTGAAAGATAAATAAGAGGAAAACTTCTTACGATTGTATTTAGAAGGAATTGCTTATAGAGAAAAGAAAGGATAGATGACAGGGGATATGGAATGGAGCGAAAAAAAGGTTCTTGTTGTAGGAACTGGTGTTAGTGGAATTGCGGCAACAGATTTATTAGTTGAAGTTGGTGCCAATGTGGTATTGTTTGATGGAAATAAGGAATTAGTACCAGAAGAGATTCGGGGAAAGTTGAAAAATACAAAGGGAGTAGAAATTGTCCTTGGGGAATTACCAAAAGAATGTATCGATTCGTTGGATTGTGTTGTTATTAGTCCTGGAGTTCCTATTGATAATCCACTTGTAGTTTCTTTGCAGGAAGCTGGTAAAAAGATTTTAGGTGAAGTGGAATTAGCTTATTTGTTGTCAAAAGGAAAAGTAGCAGCGATTACAGGAACCAATGGAAAGACAACGACCACAGCTTTAGTAGGGGAAATCCTAAAAGCACATTTTGCATCTAGTTTTGTTGTGGGAAACATTGGAATCCCATATACACGTATGGCAACACAAATAAAAGAGGATTCTGTTGTGGCAGCAGAAATCAGTAGTTTTCAGTTAGAGACAATAGATACTTTTCAACCTGAAGTAAGTGCTATATTAAATATTACACCAGATCATTTGAATCGACATTATACAATGGAAAACTATGCAAACACAAAATTGAGAATTGCATCTAACCAGACAGCAGATCAGGTTTGTGTTTTAAATTATGAAGATGCCATTTTAAGAGAAAAAGCGAAGGATATTCCAGCTCGAATTTTCTATTTTAGCAGTTTACAGAAATTAGAAGAAGGAATTTATCTGGATGAGCAGAAAAATATTATATTTGCATATAATGGAAACAAGGAATTGGTATGTAATGTAGAGGAACTTAATCTGCTTGGAAAACATAACTATGAAAATGTAATGGCTGGTGTTGCCATTGGTTATTTTATGCATGTACCGATGGAATGCATTCGTGAGGTCATAAAGAAATTTAAGGCGGTTGAACATAGAATTGAGTATGTAACAGAAAAGAATGGCGTAAAGTATTATAATGACTCAAAGGGAACCAATCCTGATGCGGCTATTCAGGGTATTCGTGCTATGGTAAGAAAAACGATACTAATTGGTGGAGGCTATGATAAAGGGTCCGAGTATGATGAATGGATAGAGGCTTTTGATGGAAAAGTAAAGCTTTTAGTTTTATTGGGACAGACCAGCGACAAAATTGAACAATGCGCCAGAAAGCATGGATTTGACCAGATTGTAAAGGTGGGATCCTTAGAGGAAGCGGTAGATGTTTGTGCGAAAAATGCAGAGCCGGGCGAAGCAGTATTATTATCTCCGGCATGTGCAAGTTGGGGAATGTTTAAGAACTATGAGCAGCGTGGTGACTTATTTAAAGAATATGTTCGTAACTTATAAGTAACTGCGAAAACATAGTGGAAATGATGCTAGGAAAGCGAGGGAGTACATGGCTGGGAAAAGAAATAGAAAAAGAAGTGAAAAAAAAACCGGCATTTTTTATGATTACAGTATGCTTTTTTTAGTTATTTTTTTGATATTCTTTGGGTTAATTATGCTATACAGTACCAGCTACTATTCTGCATCTATACATCAAAATGATGGGATGTATTATTTGAAAAGGCAGGGTAGTTTCGCAATATTAGGAATTGCGGTTATGTTGTTGGTTTCTAAAATAGATTATAGATTTCTTTTAAAAAAGATACCAAAGACAAATCTATATTGGCCGGGTATGCTCCTGTTCGTTTCAATTTTATTACAAATATACGTTTTAATAGCAGGTGAAGATATAAATGGTGCGAAGAGGTGGATTTCCATTGCAGGAGTGATTACTTTTCAGCCTTCCGATTTTGCTAAAATTGCCATTATTATCTATACTGCATACAATATTTACTTAAATCCAAGACTATTAGATAAAGTAGGTGGATTTATAAGGATTGCGATACCAGTAGGAGTCGATATTATTTTGATTGCCGCAGAAAACCTTAGTACGGCAATTGTAATCACCCTTGTATTTGGTGGAATGTGTTTTATCGCCAGCAGAAATAAAAGATATTTTGTGTTTGCCATTATATTGGCAGTCATAGCGGGAGTGTTATTTATCCGTTTCGGAGAAGGATTCCGTATGAGTCGTGTAATTGCATGGAAAAATGTAGAAACAGATTCAAAAGCATATCAGATATTACAAGGGTTATATGCGATTGCTTCTGGAGGTATGTTTGGTAAAGGTTTGGGAAACAGTATGCAAAAGCTAGGGTATGTTCCAGAGGCACAAAATGATATGATTTTTACTATCATTTGTGAGGAATTAGGAGTTTTTGGTGCTTGTTGTGTTATGTTATTGTTTATTTTATTACTTTGCCGTATTTTCCAAATCGCAGTAAATTCACCAGACTTATTCGGAGGAATGCTTTGTGTGGGTGTTTTGATACACGTAGCGGCACAGGTATTGCTGAACATAGCGGTTGTAACAAATACAATACCATCGACAGGAGTGGCGCTGCCGTTTATAAGTTACGGTGGTACCTCTTTGGCAGTATTGCTTATGGAAATGGGATTCGTATTAAGCGTATCAAATCGAGTTACGATATAAGAACGAGGCAAGTATACATATGTGTTATATCACAGATTGCAGGATTTATCATATATGTATGGCTTGCCTTGAAATTTAGTCAAAGAAAATGGCGAGAAGGCTTCTAATGGCACAGAAACAGGAAATGGTGTTGGAGGATAGAACATGGCGGGAAAAAAGAAAAAAGTTTTTCTAATAACAATTTTAATGCTTGTTTTTTTAATCATTATTGGAGTGGGATTTTTAGGAAGAATTAAGAATGTAAAAGTTGTGGGATGTGAGTATTATACCCAGGAAGAAATTGAAAAGCAGATTATGGATAGTGAGATTACAAAAAATACCTTTGGATTATACTATACCTATGCCACAGGAAAGGGAAAAGAGCTTCCATTTGTGGATAGTATTTCCGTAGAAGTAAAAGGAATAAACAAGGTCATTATCTATGTAAAAGAAAAAAGTGCAGTGGGTTGCATTAAATACATGGGAGAATATATTTATTTTGACCAGGATGGGGTTGTAGTAGAAAGTACAACTAAGAAGCAAAAAGCAATTCCATTGATTGAGGGAATTAATTTTAAAAAAATGAATTTGAATGAACAGTTGGAAGTGGAAAAGGAAGAAAAGGATATTTTTGAGCGTATCACAGGAATTTCACAGTTAATTTCAAAGTACGACATAGAGTCCGATAAAATTGTATTTGATAACAAAAAAAAGGTCATGTTGTATACAGGTAAAATTAGAGTTAATTTAGGAAAAAGAAATGATTATGAGGAACAAATTGCAGAACTTTCCAAATTATTACCAAAAGCAAAGAAAAAGAAATTAAAAGGTGTGTTAGATATGGAATATTTTGAAGAGGGACAGGATCAGATTATATTTAAGGTAGATGAATAATAAATGAAATTTATCTGGAATGATTCCCGCTTGAAAAAGCTTCTAAAAGGTGTGTTTTATTGTTCCTTACGCCATGTAAAATAATAAATTCAGTAAAAATTTTTATTATATGTTACAAAAAAATGAAGAAAGTTTATAAAACATGCAAAAAAAACTTGATTATTTCTCGAAAAAAAAGTATCATATATGGTAGGACTAAGATAGTCATAATATGAGTAAGTATATAAAGGAGGAGACAACCTTGCTTGAAATAAGAACGAATGAGGCTGATGCGGCAGCAAAGATTGTAGTTGTTGGTGTTGGTGGAGCAGGAAATAACGCTGTAAATAGAATGATCGAAGAGAATATTATTGGTGTTGATTTTGTTTGTGTAAATACAGATAGACAGCATTTACAAACATGTAAGGCACCAACATGCGTACAGATTGGTGAAAAATTAACAAAAGGACTTGGAGCAGGAGCACAGCCTGAAGTTGGGGAAAAGGCTGCAGAAGAGAGTCGCGAAGAATTGACCGACATTATTCGTGGGGCAGACATGGTTTTTGTTACCTGCGGAATGGGCGGAGGAACTGGAACAGGTGCAGCTCCAGTTGTTGCGCAAATTTCAAAAGAGTTAGGTATTTTAACTGTAGGAATTGTTACAAAACCTTTCCGTTTTGAAGCAAAGACTCGTATGAACAATGCCATTGGTGGTATTGAGAAATTGAAAGCAAGCGTGGATACTCTTATTGTGATACCGAATGACAAATTATTAGAAATCGTAGATAGAAGAACAACAATGCCAGATGCATTACGCAAAGCTGATGAAGTATTACAGCAAGGTGTGCAGGGAATTACAGATTTGATTAATGTACCTGGATTGATTAACTTGGACTTTGCAGATATTAGTACCGTTATGTCAAATAAGGGAATTGCACATATTGGTATTGGTATTGGTAAAGGTGATGAAAAGTGCGTGGATGCTGTTAAGCAGGCCATTACAAGTCCATTGTTAGAGACAACAATTGAGGGAGCATCGGATGTAATTATCAATATTTCAGGTGACATCAGTTTGATTGAAGCAAATGACGCAGCTACATATGTGGAAGAGTTAGCTGGTGAAGAAGCAAATATCATCTTTGGTGCTATGTATGATGATACTGCACCTGATTCTGCTGTTATTACTGTCATTGCTACAGGCTTAGAGGAGAATGAGGCACCACAGGCTCGTTCTGCAAGCAGATTGATGAATAATGCAATGAAGACAAACTTCAATACACAATCATCTGTAAAGCCAGTACAGACAGCAAGACCTGTTAGTCCTGTAAAACCAGTGCAGACAGCAAGACCACAGGCAATTAGCAGACCACAGTCTAATATTTCAAGATCTGCGTATGAAACACAACGTATCAACGATACACCAAGTATGTCCTCTAATATGGATAATGGTGGTGGAATTAAGATACCTGATTTCTTGCAGAGAAAAAGTCCAAAGAAATAAAAATAGCTAAAAATAATAAATAAGAGGCTACATTATAGAAATATAATGTAGTCTCTTTTTTTATAGGAAAAGAGAGGTGCTTTTAAGTAAAAAAAATAACGAATCAGGTCGTAAAGTTTCACCTAAGAACTTCTATATTATGACAAAATTTGCAAAATTTACAAGTTACAATTAGGTCAGTTGAGATAAATGGAGGTGACGATGAACCAAATTATATATTTGGATGTATTTTTTCTGACAAATTTTATAATTAGTGAAACCTTGCTTATATGGTTACGGTTGGTGACTGGTAAGACGAGCAGATATCTTCGCCTATTTTTAGGTGGGGTGTTTGGTAGTCTTGGCACAGTTGTAACGCAACTATATATTTGCACAATACTAAAAAAATATACTTATAGCGATTTTTTATTGCAACTGATTTCCCTGTTTGGAATCGTTTTTCTTATGTTGTGGATTGTATATGGAAAAATGAAAAGTGGGGAATATAAAAGTTGCCTTTTAAAATTTTTTTTAGGAACAATTCTTTATGCGGGTATTTTGATGACAGGAATTCCTAGTGTGACAATGACAAAAAGCGTTGGACAGAAAAATGTAATGCTTTCGTTTCCTGCATTATGTATAAAATCAATTTTATTATTGCTGTTGGCTCCTATTTGTAGATACTTTTTTGAAAAAACAATACAGAACGGAAAGCAATATATACCAATTGAACTGGAAAAGAATGGTGTCGTTCAAAAAGGAATTGGACTGTTAGATACTGGAAATTGTTTATATCATCCATGGACAAAACAACCGGTAGTGGTAACAGAGCATCGTTTTTTACGTCCTTTTTTTGATGAAGAAGAATATGAAAAACAGGAAGAATTGTTGCGATATGGAGTAGATTGTGCAGTATGCAAGGAGCGAATTATATGGATTCCCTTTTGTAGTGTTGGAAAGCAGGAAGGGCTTATGCCGGGGATGCACTTTGAGCATTTACGGTTACAACGGGGAAAATCCTGTGTGGATTATTCCAATGCATTAGTGGCATTTTGTAAGGAAAAAATATCGGTCCGGGAAGAGTATCAGATGATATTACATAGTAGTTATATTGAGTAAATTTTGTAAATGGAGGAATAAAATGCTATTAAAAGTGTCAATGCAACATAAATTTCAGTTTCGTATGCTTCCGGATTTTCGGAATGTATTATTTCCGCAGAGAGGCGATTTACATTATATAGGAGGGGCAGAGGTATTACCATCTCCTTTGGAACCGGAAGAAGAAAGAGCATGTGTTTTAGCACTTATGGAAAATAATGAGGAAAGTCAGAAAGCAAGAGCAACGCTGGTAGAACATAATTTGCGACTTGTAGTGTATATTTCAAAGAAATTTGATAATACAGGCGTAGATGTGGAGGATTTAATTTCTATCGGAACGATTGGGCTGATTAAAGCCATAAATACCTTTAATATTGAGAAGAATATTAAGCTTGCCACCTATGCTTCCCGTTGCATTGAAAACGAAATTTTAATGTATTTGCGTAGAAACAATAAAACGAAGTTGGAGGTTTCTATTGATGAACCTTTAAATGTAGATTGGGATGGAAATGAATTACTTTTATCAGATATATTGGGTACAGATGAAAATTTAATTTCACAGAATATTGAGAGTGAAGTGGACAAGAGTCTGTTGGCGAAAGCACTGGAAAAATTGACAGACAGAGAGCGTTCCATTATAGAAATGCGCTTTGGACTAAACAGTAGTGAAGGATATGAAAAAACACAAAAAGAAGTGGCAGATATGCTTGGTATTTCACAGTCCTATATTTCGCGCCTGGAAAAAAAGATTATGAAACGATTACGACGGGAAATGTTGCGAATGGAAGCATAAAAATAGAAAAAATGGCAATCCTATTTCAAAAGGAAAATGGAGGAAGATTGCCATGGCGTCATATAAAGTGGAAATATGTGGAGTAAATACATCAAAATTACCTTTATTAAAAAATCAGGAGAAGGAAGAACTATTTGAAAGGATATTAAAGGGAGATAAAGTTGCAAGAGAAACGTATATTAAGGGAAATCTTAGATTGGTATTAAGTATTATACAACGTTTTTCAAATAACAATGAAAATGTAGATGATTTATTTCAGATTGGTTGTATTGGGCTTATGAAGGCCGTAGACAACTTTGATGTAACGCAGGGAGTGAAATTTAGCACATATGCGGTACCTATGATTATAGGAGAGATTAGACGGTATCTGAGGGATAATAATAGTATCCGTGTGAGTCGTTCCCTGCGAGACATTGCATATAAAGCGATATATACAAAAGAGGCTATGATGAAGCAGTCAGACAAAGAACCAACCATCCAGGACATTGCAAATGAGTTAGGAGTAAAAAGTGAGGATATTGTATATGCCATGGATGCGGTGCAAAGTCCAGTTTCTCTTTATGAACCTGTATATACAGAGGGCGGGGACACGCTGTATATTATGGATCAGATTAGTGATAAGAAGAATAAAGAGGAAAAATGGGTGCAGGATATATCCGTAAAAGAGGCTTTGAAACAATTAAATCAAAGAGAATATGATATTATAGCAATGCGCTTCTTTCAGGGGAAAACGCAAATGGAGGTGGCAAGAGAGGTGCATATCTCTCAGGCACAGGTGTCTCGTTTGGAAAAAAATGCGTTAAAAAACATGAGAAAGTATCTTAGTTAAAATGCTTAATATCTGATGGTTAAGTTTTGTATACACAAAATGCGTGAGAAGATATCGTTCTATTGGATGGACAAATACATTTTTGTAATTAAATTGTCTTTAAAACTTGCTTTACGTCGAAATAAATGATATACTAAATTGGATAAAAGTAATTTCTTCCCAATTAAGATAGGCCATGTATTATACGAGTATAGGAAGGAATAGAGAGGTTGATGTAGAATGGGGAGATTTAATCGTGATGCAAGTACAAATTTAGTATACATTGCTTCTGATTGTATCTTTGGTATGATTTCTTATTTTATAGCAGGATTATTTTCTGGTATAGGTTCCATTTTTTTGCAGCGAGATTATTTTTTGATTTGTCTGGCATTTCTGTTGATATTCGTTTTGGCAAATAAAGAATCAAGATTGTATAATGTTACCACCTTTTTTTATGTAGATCGAATTATAAAACGAGTTTCCAAGTCATTCCTGATTTCAGCCAGTGTTACTTCGACCTTGTTATTTTATGTGGGAAGAGCCACTGTAGATCAACATTTTTATATCATGTATTTATCGATATCCTACATTTTTTTATTGGGAAATGCGTTTTTTGTTCGATATTATCTGATGAAACATTTCGCTCATGCTCCTAGGACTATAATTATAGGAAAGCCAGAAAAGTTTCAAAGATTTGAACGCTTTGTAAGGCAGAGTAATCTGGAGATGGAATTAGTTGGTTACGTCAGTGTGAGTGATGAGGATTACAACAAAGAAGAATATATTGGAAAACTTAGTGAACTGGAGCATTTAATACATGCTTATGGTATTGACCAGATGTATATTATGCAGAGGAAAAGCAACCAAATTGATATACAACCATACTTAAACATGTGTATGGAGATGGGAGTGACGGTTCGGATTATTATGAATGTGTTTCATGCAGGTGCAGCACAGACTTATGTCAGCAGTGTAGGAACATATCCAATATTGACATATCATACCGTATCCTTGAATGCGACAGAACGTTTTTTCAAACGTCTGATTGATATTTTTGGAAGTTTATTTGGAATTATCTTGTCTTCTCCGATTATGTTAATTGCAGCCATTGCAATAAAGCTGGATTCTCCTGGAGATGTTATTTTTAAGCAGGAGCGTGTAGGACTAAATGGAAGACATTTTTATATGTTCAAATTCCGTAGTATGTGTGTTGACGCAGAAGAAAAGAAAAAGGAATTGATGGAACAAAATGAAATGGAAAGTCAGTTTATGTTTAAGATGCAGAATGATCCTCGTATTACTAGGATCGGAGGAATTTTGCGAAAGACAAGTATTGATGAATTACCACAGTTTTTCAATGTGTTACGAGGCGAGATGAGTTTGGTAGGGACCAGACCACCTACAGTAGATGAAGTGGAGCTTTACGAAAGAGGACATTGGAGACGAATGAGTATAAAACCTGGAATTACTGGAATGTGGCAGGTGAGCGGACGTAGTTCTGTTACCGATTTTGATGAAATCGTTGAGATGGATACACAGTATATTGATCGTTGGAATGTATTACTGGATATACAGATTTTATTAAAGACTGTATGGCAGGTATTTCGTAGAAAAGGTGCATTTTAGTTGACATCAAAAGGGCATTACACAAATGTGTGATGTCCTTTTTTGGTTATAGGTTTCAAGGGTTCGTATTCCTTCCTTTGCATGAAAAGGCTTATTTTACAAAACAGTATAGAATATTACTATTGTAAGACAAAGAGATAAGAAAATTTTAAATATCGTTACAAATCTGTTAAAATGTGAATATTTGTATTGAAATAATCATGAAAGATGATACACTAGGATACGAAAAAAAATACGGTATGTAATTGAAGGGTGGATATGACATATGAAACAATATGAAGAACCGATTCTTATCGAAAAAGAAAAGAAACGAGAAGGAAGAAGTTTGCATAAGAAAGGCACAAAACAAATTTGTCCTAAAGAAAAAAATCAATATGCAGCAGATTGGACTTGTGCAAATTGTCAGCATTGTATTCATCAAGAGGGATGGAGCTGGTTGAATGATCGTTGTAGCATTGCTTAGTAAGTAAATGATACCATTGGGGCAGGAATGATAGTAAAAAAATAGCATAGATTGTTTCGTGTATGAATATGTTCACAATCTATGCCTTATCATTACATTCCGCCTAGTGGAATTTCTTTAATTTTCTTATCTTCAATTTTAATTTCCTTATCACAGTAATTTAATACGGAGCGACGATGTGTAATTAAAATACAGGTTGGTTTTGGTGTTAGAGAACGAATACCTTCTAGCACTCGTAATTCTGTTTTTTCATCTAAAGAGGCAGTGGCTTCATCCAAAACCAGAAAAGGAGCATTGCGAACCAACGCTCTTGCAAGAGAGATGCGTTGTGCCTGTCCTTCGGACACGCCATGTCCCTTTTCGCCAATCACAGTATTCATGCCATCTGGCAAATTCTGCACAAAATCATAAGCACTGGATGCCTTTAATGCGGCAATAATTTCCTCCTCTGTTGCATTACGATTTCCCATTCGTACATTATCTGCAATCGTACCACTAAATAAGGTATTTCCCTGTGGGACGTAAGAAATGAAATGACGGGAAGTTGCAGTAGATTTTTCGGTTTGTCCCATGCTGTTAAAAAAGGAAATCGAACCAGAATCACTGTTTAAAAAGGACATAATCAGTCGAATGAGTGTTGTTTTTCCAATCCCTGATTCGCCAACGATGGCAACAAATTCACCGGGATTGATGTGTAAGGATGTATCCTCAAAAATGGAATCCTCATTATATCCAAAAGTGATGTGTTCTAAGTCGGCGCCGATCGAGGTTTGTTCTATTGTTTGATTTGGACGTTCCTCTGCTGGCAAATCCTGAATTTCAATAATACGTCCCGCACTGGCAAGAATGGATACAATCTTTGGGATGGTTTGGGCTAAGGAAATCAGTGGTGCCTGTACTTGTCCTACCAGAGAGAGAAAGAGAGACATCGTACCATAAGTAATGCTTCCCTTTGAAATTCCTAATGCACCCCAGGTAAAGGCCAAAATATAGGCAAATTGAAATCCTACATTGATGGTGCTTGAAGTGGCAAGACTCATGCGGTTCTTTTTCAAAATCCAGTATAAGCGTTCGTTTCGTAACTCATACAAGTGTTCAGAGGAGTATTCTTCATCGCAAAAAGACTTTATAATCATAATGTTGCTAAGACTTTCGTGGATGAAAGAACGGTATTTTGATTCCGATTCCTGTACTTTTACCTGTAATTTTTTCAGACGTTTTCCTAAAATAACGCTGGCAAGAAATGCGACAGGTGCAATCAAAAGAGAAGAGAGTGCCAGAAAACGGTCAAATACAAATAAAGTGATAAAACTAGAGGTCAGTTGTACAATCAAAATAAGAATGGATGGGATTGTACCTGAAATACCATTGGCAACGGCATCGGTATCACTGGTAAGTCGAGTCATAAGATCCCCTGTATGGTATTTACTGACGGAAAGCCAGTTTGTATGTAAAATCTTTTCATATACATTTCTTCGAATTCCAAAGGAAAATTTTTCACTGATAACAACGGATACCAGTGAAGTAAGAATTGTAATTGTTTGTGAAACGATTAACACAGTGACAAAGGCTGCAATACTGTAAGCAATCCCTTTTCCTGCAGTAGCACGATCAATAATGTTTTTACTGATTAAGGACATCCCCAGACTTAACAGACTTGCTGCAATTTGAAAGAGTAGCATGACAGAAAGTGAGGGGATATAAGGCTTCGTATAGGAAAAAAGCCATTTTGCATAATTTTTTTGATTTTCTCTATCATGATAGAAGTTTTTATATTTATCGAACAAAAAATAACCTCCTAGAAAGTAAGTTTTAACTAATTAATGAGTATCATGTAACAGGTTCAGTCAAAATGGAAGCTTGGGCTGTTACAGTAATCGGAACTTGTTGCTGTTATGAAACCGATGGAAGGGAAAAAGAAAAGGTACTGCCTTTACCAGGTGTGCTTTCACACCATATTTTTCCAGAGAAGGTTTCTACAATTGCCCGACAGATAGAGAGCCCTAGACCCGTAGAAGAGACACCGGGAGTGCGAGCCTGTTCTACAATGTAGCAGCGATCGAAGATTTTATCGATATGTTCAGGTGCAATTCCAATGCCTGTATCTGTTACGGATATAATAATTTGTGTATCTTCCTGTCTGGCTTTTAAGCAAATGCTATCATGTTCCTTGGAATATTTCAATGCATTGCTAAAAAGATTATCCAGTACCCTCGTTAATTGATGGGGATCGACTGCTATACAGGAAGAAAGATACTCTGGCACATCTAATAACAGATGACGAGAGGAATACATTTCATCCGCCTGTCTGGAAAAGAAAAAGTCTTCCAAAAAGAAACCCACAGGAAGTTGTTCTATATTCAAAGTTAGATAATGATTGTCCAGTGAAACAAGTAAAAAAATATCATTAATCAATTGTTCCAAAACAGAAACGCGATTATTGATTATGTTGAGCAGTGGGGATACTTTCTCCACTGGGTAAGAATCCATTGTATTTAGCATTTCTACCGCATTTTTTATTGCTGTAATAGGGGAACGTAAGTCATGGGAGATATTGGAAAACATTTGGGTTCGTGCATTTTCCTCATCCAATAGACGTTTATGTGTCTTGGCAAGTTCCAGATTCGCAATGATTAATTCAGCAGATAGTTCTTCTACAGATAAATCTGGAGTTTCAAATTTCTTTTTATTCATAAATAGTATCCTTTCTATCCTAGCTGTTCGTTATTACAAAGAATATCGTTCGGCAGGAATTTGGTTGTATGCGGATAGTTATAAAAATAGTATGTAGGATTGCATGTTGCCTGACTTATTTGGATTTAAAACAGTAGCCTTTCGACCACACACTTTCAATCAACGTAGAGCAACCTGTATAAGTTTCTAATTTTTTTCTAAGACGACTTACATTAACCATGATGGAACGTCTGTCACTGTCAAGGTAAGAACCCCATACTGCCGTTCCAATTTCTTCAAAGGTACAAGTTTTACCAACATTCTGCGCTAAAAATGAAAGTAGGTCAAACTCTTTATTCGACAGTGGGATATCGGTTTCCTGCCAAGTAACCTTATGAGCCAGCAAATGGATACAAAGGGGCGGAAACTCCAAAACAGAAGAATTGTCCTCCTTTGCTTTCATTTGTTGGCTTCGTCTGATATTTACCTCAATACGTGCCGCCAGTTCTCTTAAACTGTAAGGTTTTATCATATAATCATCTGCACCAGATAATAATCCAGTGATTCGATCTTCTTCTGTAACTTTACCAGATAAAAAGATAATAGGAACATCAGAAAAACTGCGAATGGTTTTGCAAAAAGTAAAGCCATCTGTTTCGGGTAACATAACATCCAAAATGATACAGGAGAACGTGTTACTTTTGATATATCGCATTGCTTCTTTGGCAGAAGCGGCAATAGCAACTAAGTATCCTGCATCTTCAAAATAGGATTTGTTCATTTCTAACACTTCAGTATCATCATCAACCAATAAAATCTTATGCTTCATATAATCAGCCCCTTAAAAATAAAATATGGTACTTCTTATTTTATTATATATTATTTTTGTTTTCATTGACAATTGTTTTTGCAAAAATTATAATAAAAAGGATTATAGTTATTTTTAGTTTTAACGAAAATACGTGTCCGTTTGCTTCAAGCGGCAGGAAAAATGTAAAACTTATGGGGGAATGAAAAATGTCTGCTGTGTATGGAATGTGTCATTGGGAAAATTTGGAATATGAATCACAAATAAAAAAGATGGAATCCGCATTATATCCATATAAAATTGATCGTTATAATACGGAGGAGATGGGGATTGCCGAATTTGGTTGTGGCATTCAGCATTTTACGCAAGAGGCAGAACGTGAAATATTGCCATTTAAAGATGAGAGACAGGGAATACTTATGACTGCAGATGTTGTTTTGGACAATCGTGCAGAATTGATGCGTCAATTAGGGGTCAGTAACCCTGGTGTAGCAGACGGAGAACTGGTATATTTGGCATACTCAAAGTGGGGAGAAGAATTTGTAAAACTACTTCGTGGCGTGTTTGCAATTGCCATTTATGATATGCAGAAAAATATTTTGTTTCTGTATACGGACCATACAGGAAGTAGAGCCGTAAATTATTACAATGGAAAAGAAGGTTTTGCCTTTGCTACGACATTTTCTTGTATTTTAAAAGCATTTCCTCAGATCAGATATAATGAAAAATGGATTACTGCCTGTGAAGCAACAATTTCACCAGACATGGAAATCTTTAGGGAGATTACACCCTATGAAGGTATCTTTCAACTGGAGGCAGGAACTTATCTGAGAGTTTCTGAGCATGAATGGGAGAAAAAAGTGTATTGGGAACCCTTGAAGAAAAAGGAAAAACTACCATTTGAGGATACCCACTGCCGAGAGATTTTCCGTTCGACATATGAACAGTGCGTAAAAGATGTGTTGCGTTCCAGAAAAAATACAGGAATAATGGTCAGCAGTGGATTAGACTCTACAGGGGTAGCCTGTATTGCTGCAAATCAACTGAATAAAGAAGGGAAAAAACTGTATGGATATACTTCCGTTCCAGATGGGGAGTTTCAAAGCAAAGATAAGTATTCAATTGCCAATGAAGCTTGGGGAGCAGAAGAAATTAAAAAGCAACATGCCAATTTTCAGGTGAATTTAGTTCCCTGTGCTGGAATGGACGGTTTGACAAAGTTAGAAGAATTGACACCGTTATTAGAGATTCCTACGAAATCAGCCCCAAATGTTATGTGGATTGATGAGATTTACAAACAGTGTCGGGAGCAGGAATGTTATATTTTGTTAAAAGGGCAAAATGGGAATGCGACAGTTTCTTATGGAAAAATATTAACGAATTTGTTTTACCAGATGAAGCATTTTCATTTTCTTAAGGCTGGAAAAGAGAGAAAGGCATTTGCAAAGATGATGGGAGTATCGGAAAAAAGGATTATAAAAGCGTTTTTTAAAGAATGGATACAAAATCATCAAACAGAAGACTATGTGGATAGAACCATATTACATAATGATTTAGTTGAAAAATATGAAATAAATAATGCAATCAATGCTATGGTTCATAACTCAGGAGGCGGGATCTTAGATAATGAAGTGCAGATGCGCAATTTTATGTTTGATTATATTAACTTTGCACAACTAGGGCTTTACGATACTCGTTTTTCTCTGATACATGGAGTGTTAGTGAGAGATCCAACAAAGGATAAAAGAATGATAGAGCTTTGTCTTAGTCTTCCAATCGAGTGTTTTGTTCATAATGGAGTGGAACGCAGGCTTTCAAGAGAATATATGCAGGGAATTATTCCAGATAAAATTACAGGGATGATTCATCATAGAGGAGAACAAAGCGCAGATTTTATGGAACGAATGAAGCGAAATAAAGAAAAAAATAATGAACAAATTGAGAGACTATGTAAAAATAAGCAATTATTCTCCTATATAGATCAACAAAAACTGGAAGTTTTATTGCATAAGTATGAGCAGAAGGAAAAACAGAGGGATGAATTTTCGCTGTATGCATTATTGCTCAATGTATGTTCATTATCCATTTTCTTGGAAAAAAGATAGGGAGATAATATATGGGGGAATGTGTATGAAATATTATAAAATTTTTGGCTATGTAGTGAAAAGTGCGTTTGAGATACAGGAAGCAGTAGAAGTTAAGGAACAGGACTGGGATGTACTTGTCGAGTTGGGGCTTCCTCCTACAGAAGTAAAAGATGCACTCCAAAAAGGGGAGACTTGCAGAGTAGACCGTAAAATAGCTTGGTTTTACATGCGAGAGATAGGTATGTATTATATTGAACAGGGAAGGCATATTATAATATGGAAAGAAAGTGAACAGATGACAACACTGGTTCGAAACTATCATTTATTAGGTTCTGCATTTTCTTTACTTATGTTTCAAAGAGAAGTGATCCCTATGCATAGTGGAACCGTGGAGATTGCTGGAAAGGCGGTTGTGTTGCTCGGTGGTTCGGGAGCAGGAAAGTCAACCACAAGTATGCTCTTAAGGCAGCAGGGAGGAAAGTTTGTTTCCGATGATATTACACCATTGAAATTGAAAGAGGGAAAGGTGATGGTATCTCCTGCGTTTCCTGTACAAAGATTATGTAGAGATGCTGCACTTCGTCAGGGGATTGATTTGGAAGAACTGACCTATATCAATCCAGAGAAGGATAAATATGCCATGTTTTTGAAGGAAGGCTATTGTGTGAATGATATGCCATTGGGGATGATTGTAGAATTAACTTTGACCTATGGAAAAGAGCTGCAATTTAGAGAAATAACAGGCATTGAGAAATTGAAACTGGTCTATCGAAACGTGTTTCAGGGCTTTATGCTTGATGTAATGGGAATTACAGAAAAAATGCACAGGACCGTTTATGAGGTGGCACAGCAGATTCCTGTTTATCAGGTAATTCGCCCGGTAGAGGGATATTATTCTGATCAGGTTGTGGACTGGATAACAACAATGTTACAAAATTGTTAGAAAGGTTTACAAAGGAATGAAAGAGTGCTACCCTATAGAAGAAGAAAAGATGAATAGGAGGAATTGAAATGAAGAAGTGGAATAATCCTGAAGTGGTTTCATTGGATATGAGCTGTACAGCACAGGGAAAACATATTTGTGAAAAGTTTGATGAGATTAGAGTGGATCAGAATGGTAATTATTGGGCAGGTTTCTGCAGTGGTGAAGACTCTAAGCCTACTCCATCTGGAGAAGTTATTGTTAAATAATTGCAAATAACATAGGACTGATACAAAAGGCCGCAGCATATAATGTTGTGGTCTTTCTTTGTACGATGAATGTGGAGAAAAGATGTGATTGGGCTATTAAAAATATTATTTTGAGTGAAAAAGTTTTAATGGTTTAATTGTTTTTTGGAGAATCTTTACATTTTTCTTGCAATTATCCCAAAAAAAAGTATAATAAAGAATAGGAGAGAAACGTAAAAGAAACAGAATGATATTCGGGATAAAAAGAGTGAGTTGAAATGATTTTGAAAGGAAGATGATGGAATGATTAAGAGAGAGGGAAGGGTCAAGATTAAAAATATGCCAAACGTAACAGAGTTGGCAGGGGAAAAGGTTATGGTAGACTTTACGCATGGAAAGTATTTCATGCTCAAAGGTGTTGGAAATGATATATGGGAAATGCTTGAGGATGAGATAGAGGTAGATTCCATAATCGAAAGATTATTGCAAGAATATGAAGTAGAGGAAGAACAATGTGTAGGTTCTACAATTAAATTTTTAGAACAATTAGAAGAACTGGAATTTATAGAGGGAATTGTATGAATCTAGTCAAATACATAAAATACAATAAAAATCGTAAGATTACGTTGGAAGCTTGGATTTTTTGTATGTGGTATCGATTTGTGATATTTCATATTCCAATGAAATTTTTGGAAAAACACTTAGGGGTTCGAGATGGGGAAAGTCCTATGGAAGTGCAAAGATGTGATTATTATTGGGCAACGAGAGTTTCCTATGAGGTGAACCGAATTGCAGATAAAACACCATGGGACAGTAAGTGCTTTGTAAGAGCATTGGCAGCTAGAAGAATACTAAAACGTAGAAATGTAAAGACTACATTATACTTAGGTGTAGGAATGGAAGATGGAAAGCAGATGATTGCACATGCGTGGCTTCGATGTGGTTCTTTTTATGTAACCGGTGGAACTGGTGAAGAGTTTGCCATGGTCGCAAAGTTTAGAAATTGATTTTGCACCATGGCATTTTTGGTATTATGATAAAATGACAAATAAACAGATTAAGATGCAGGGAGAAAAATGGGTTCCTTGATAAGCGGACGGTTCTGTTATTGAGAATATATTCATGAGTGAAAGGACAGAGGATTTATGAATTTATATATACGGAGGAAAAAAGAAAGAAAAGTAAGTATGCTTGTGATTTTGTTGTTTTTTATAAGTATATTTAGTGGATGCATTTGGGGAAAGTTCCCTAAAACTGTATATGCAGCAGGTAATCGTATTGTTATTGATTCTTACAATATTGAAAAAGGAGATTTTACTCTGGGTTCTACAGCGACCATTGCTTTTAAATTAAAAAATATAGGTGGTTCTGTTAATATGAAAAATATTTATATTCAAATGAGTTCTAATAGTGGAATTACACCTGTATATGGAGAAAGCAATCAAAAATATGTAGATATGCTGGATGCAGGCAGAACTGTGGAAGTGGTGTTTAAGGTAGATGTGCCTACTACTATTGAGACAGAAAAGGCAGAAGTAATGTTAAAAATAGAATATGAAAATGCAAAAGGTGAGGACAAATCTAATCAGGCTACGGTATATATACCAATCAAAAATACAGGTGAATTGGAAATAAACAATGTATCCGTTGCGGACAGTGCAAAAGTAGGAGCAAAAACATTAATCAGTGTAAGTTATGCAAATGGCAGCGATATAACCTTGAGAGATGCGGTAATAAAGATAGAAGGAAACATAGAGGATGAGGGAACTTCTGTGGAACTTGGAAATATAGAAACAGGTATTTCTAAATATAAAGATATGTACGTTACTTTTACAAAAACAGGGGAACAACCGGTAGAGTTAACCATATCTTATAAAGATGCTGAAGGAAAGACCATTACCAAAGAAGTATGCAATGAGACGGTAAACGTAATGGCAGCAGATCAGGTAATAGAAGATACGGATGATAATACACAGGTACAAACAAACGACAAATTGAAAAAAAATATTTTAAAAATCCTTGTTTTATTCGCTATTGTTGGAGTGTGTGTTGGTATTTTTAGAGATTGGAAGAAAAGAGAATAATTGGTATACGATAGTTTAAAATACACCCAGAGAAGGAATACCAAGGTGGATAAAGGAGGAATGCCATTTATGGAAATGAAGATAAATATAAAGCGTTGTTTTTATGAATTGTGGAAAAAAAAGAAGCTGATTGCATTAATTGTTCTTTTAAGCTTTTTAGTAGGCATATACATGATGTTAGACGTGGAGGAAGTAGGAAATTATTCAGCAACCGCATCCATTTATAGTATGCTTAATTATGGAACGGATGAGGGAACTTCTAGTAGTCAGAAGACTGGGCTTGATGAGTTTTCGGAAGTAGTAGGAAGTTCTAATGTTGCCAAAAGAGCTGTGGCGATGTTAGATATTGAGTGGATTACAGAGGCGAATATACAGTCGATGTACAATATATCCACCAGTGGAAACTTTTTATATGTATCTACCTATTCAAATGATAAGAATATTGCAGTAAGTGTGGCAAATGCAGTGGCAGAAGCTTTTGTGGTAGAGTATAAAAACTTAACAGGATTAGAAAATGTGCAGGTGTTTGAAAAGGCAGACCATGCCACTTATTATAGTGGAGATGCTACAAATCGAAAATTGACATTGATTATTTATACTGGGGTAGGCTTCTTTTTGATTTGTGTGTTAGTGGTGCTTCGCACGATATTTTCAGCTAAGGTACAAGATTATGGAGAATGTACGTTAGATGGAACGATAGAACTTCTGGGTGTGATACCGGAACAGGAAGAGTAAGGAGGATTTAAAATGAGTAATAAAACACTTCTGACGGTTTCTCTACCAGAGAATAGGCAGGTGGCAGATGAATATGACAAAATTGTAGTAAAAATGTATTTGCAACACCAGCATAATATGCAGAAATGCAAAGAGAGACAGCAGGATAATGATGTTATTTGTGAGCAGAACTGTTCTACATTTTTAATTTGTGGAACAGACCCTTCTGTTGGAACGAGCAGTGTAGCGTTACATTTGGCAGTAGGTTTGGCAAAATCAGGAAAACATGTGCTTCTTTTAGACATAGATATGAGAAGCAACAGACAAAAGAAGCTTGTGGGAAAAGATTGCGAACATACATTGGCAAATTACCTGATGGACGAATGTGCATTAGACGAGGCTATCGTTGAAACAACAATAGAGCATATGGATTTTATATCTGGGGGGATTGCGGTAGATCCAGTGCAGCTTTTGTGTTCCGCAAGAATGAAAGGTTTTTTTGAAATTATTAAAAAGGAATATGATATGATATTGATGGATGTTCCTTCCATGGGGGCTTCGGCAGATGCAACTGCAGTTATGAATTATTCAGATCAAATTATTCTGGTGGCTGCACCCTATAAGACATACAAAAAGCAGTTGATAGAAAGCTATGAGACGTTTCAAAAATATGGGGGAAATTTGCTTGGCGTTGTTGTCAATTGTGTGGACCGTTACGGTTATAAAGATTATATGAGAAATGCAGGTTACTATACAGAACACCAAAAGGAAACTTTGTTGGGAAAAATAAAGAGGAAGCTTGAAAAAAAGCAGCAACAAGAGAAGCCAAAGGAAAAAAAGACGGAAGAAAGAAAAGTAGAGAAGAAAAAAGAAAATAAAAAGGGTCAGAAAAAATAGAGTCAAGCATAGGGGTGAGAAAATTTATGAATGCAGATGTGAAATATTTGCTTTGTTTATTAAAGAGCGTTTTGTATAATGAGACGCCACCAGTTCCTACCGAAGAAAATGATTGGGATAATATTTTTGTAGCGGCAGGAGCTGGTGAGATTCTTACTTTATTATATAAAAAGATAGAAGAATTGCCGTTGGATAAACAACCAGATGCAGAAAAGATGATTTGGTTGAAAAATTTTAGCATGCAGACGGGAATGAAAAAATTACAATGCTATGATTTATTAGCACAATTATTACAAGAAGCAGAAAAAAGAGACATAAAAGTGATTGTTTTTAAAGGTCCGATTTTAGCAACACTTTATCCAGAGCCGTTGCTTCGTAATTCTTGCGATTTGGACATTTATGTGGAACCAAAAGATGTAGCGGCTATGGAAAAGTTATTAGTTTCACTAGGCTATGAAAAGAATATCAAACATTCCAAAGAATGTGTGCCTGTATATGTTTATAGCAATATCCTTATGCTTGAGGTACATTGCAGATTATATGAAGATTATACAGGAAAACGAATTGATCTGTTAGAAGCCATGGACTTGACGAGAGAGGACACCAGGATGCAGGTGAATGCCTGCGGGCTTGATGTTGTTACGTTAGGGTATGAGCAACAGCTCGTGTTTTTGATATTTCATTTAGCGAAGCATATTTCGTATAATGGTTGTACCCTAAAGACAATTGCAGATATTGTATTATATATCAATACATATATAAAGGATATTGATAAAGTCGCTTTTTGGAACAAAATGAAGCAGTTAAAATATGAGACATTTTGTAGAACGTTGTTTAGCATAGGCTGTTATTATTTCGGTATGACGAAAGAGATTTTTGTGGACAATTCGTACAGTGAAAATATTGCAGTATCTATGATGCAGCAATTGTATTACACGGGAATATTAAAGTCAAATTTAGAAAAAAAGAAAGATGACCGAAGGGCGGCATCAATCGCATTTCAATCGGTGTATGGAAAGGAAGATAAGAAGGTCAGCAAGGGACGTATTTGGTTAAAAACCTTGTTTCCAAGCAGTAAAGATTTATCGTTTCGATATATGTATGCCAGAAAACATCCTGCATTAGTGTGGGTTGCATGGATTCATCGTGCGTGTAACCAACTGACGATTCGTTTTGGAAATCAGGATGTGGAACAGCTTAATATGGCTGTAGATGTAAAACTTGCCAACCAAAAATTATCTTTATTAAAGGATTTAGATTTAGCACGAAAAGATTAGTGGAGGACAATTATGAAGATTGCTATGTTGGGACATAAGCGTATTCCATCCAGAGAAGGTGGAGTAGAAATTGTTGTGGAAGAGTTGACAACAAGAATGGCTGCATTGGGACATCAGGTTGTAGCATACAATCGAAAAGGAAAGCATGTATCGGATAAAAGTTGCACTACACTACAAAAAAAAGAATACAAAGGCGTAAAGATTGTACAGGTGCCTACTATAGATAAAAAGGGGTTGAATGCACTGATTTATTCTGTGTTGGCTAGTGTGCATGCTGTTTTTGGTAAGTATGATGTATTACATTATCATGCGGAAGGATCATGTGCAATGATCTGGTTACCAAAACTATTTGGTATTCATACAGTAGCAACCATACATGGGTTGGATTGGCAACGGGCAAAGTGGGGAGGCTTTGCTACAAAATATTTGAAGTTTGGTGAAAAGATGGCTGCCAAAAAAGCAGATCAATTGATTGTATTGTCAAAAAATATGCAAAGATATTTTATGGACACTTATGGAAGAGAGACCGTTTATATCCCAAATGGATTGACAATGCCAGAGAAAAAAGAGGTTTCTATTATTCGGGAACGCTTTAATTTGGAAAAAAATTCATATATTCTTTTTTTGGCAAGGATTGTACCAGAGAAAGGTGTACACTATTTAATTAAAGCGTTTAAAAAGTGTAATACAGATAAGAAACTGGTAATTGCAGGTGGTTCCAGTCATTCTGCCGAATATTATCAGAAGATTGCACAATTTGCAAAAACAGATAGTCGCATTCTTATGACCGGATTTGTGCAGGGAGATGTATTGGAAGAATTATATAGCAATTGTAGCTTATATGTATTGCCTAGTGACGTGGAAGGAATGCCAATTAGTCTTTTGGAAGCGATGGCTTATGGAAGGCGTTGCCTTGTAAGTGATATTCCTGAAAATATGGAATTAGCAGGCGAACATGCGGTTAGTTTTCAACAGGGAAATATAGAGGATTTACAGGAAAAATTACAGCAGTTAATAGAGCAGTCAGATACGGAACAAACGGAAAATACTACATATGTGGCAAATAACTTTAACTGGGATACTATCGTTGAAAAAACACTGAAATTATATGAAAAAGGATGTTAATGGAATGAAAATTGGAATTATAACGCATCATTATATAAAAAACTATGGAGCTTTTTTACAAACGTATGCATTACAACAATATCTGGAGGAAACGTATCCAGAGGCAGAAGTAGTGATTGTGAATTATGTGAATCGAAAACATCAGATTATTAATATAGGTGGTTGTTTTCGATTCTTTTGGAGAAAAGAATCCTTCCTAGCGTATTTGGAGAAAATAAAAATTCCAAGAACATTTTCAAAGGCTGAAAAAGAATATCTTCATATTACAAAAAAGGTGAAAAATGCAGAGGAAATTAACCAATTGGGATTGGATGTAATCCTTATTGGAAGCGATGAAGTGTGGCATTATGAGGATAAAGCCGCTTCACCTATTAAATTTGCAGTAGGACTTTCTGCAAAGCAAATAGCATCTTATGCACCAAGCTGTGGCAGCGTAAATCTGAAACATCCTATTCCTGAATATGTGCGAGAGGGACTACATAGGTTTACACATATTTCTGCCAGAGATGATGTATCGGAACGACTGGTACAAAAGGTCTTAGGATATAAACCTGTGCGTGTATTAGATCCTACACTACTATATGATTTTCCTGTTTATGAGGATGATTTTACGAGAAAATTAGAAAAGGAAAAATATATTTTGATGTATTTTTGTGACAAGCTTCCAGAAGCTGGAATAGAAGTTATCAAAAAATATGCCAAAGAAAATAATCTGAAAATATATGGAGCAGGGGAGTATGCAAAATATTATTCTGCGGTTACTATCAATGTATCCCCTTTTCAATGGGTAGAAATGTTTCGTCATGCACAATTCGTTTTTACAGGGACCTTTCATGGTGCTGTCTTTTCGCTGATTACACAGCGAAATTTCGCAGCATTTTTAACGAATCCAAGCAGAATAAAAAAAGTAAATTCGTTGCTTGCGCAATTTGAAATGGCAGAGCGGATTTTTGAGGATGGAGAATGGACAAAGATGGAAGCGTTATTAGATACGCCAATTGATTATTCCTCCTTTCAAGAAAAAAAAGAAAAAATAAGACAGTCAAGTTACGAGTATTTAAGACAAGTGGTAGCAGAGCAGAATTAGGATGATAATGGAGTGTGAAAGAGATGGGTAAGCATGCTTATTTAATAATGGCACATAACAACTTTTCACTGTTGCAAAAAGAGTTGATGCTGTTAGATGATGAGAGAAATGATATATTTATTCACATTGACAAAAATACAAAAGATGTGGATTTTGCGTACATTATGAAAAAAGTACGCTATTCGCAGGTATTTTTTATACCGAGAATGAAGATTAAATGGGGAGGGTACTCTATCGCACAGTGTACCATTAATTTATTAAAAGCCGCTATGAAGGAAGGAAGCTATCAGTATTATCATTTGTTATCAGGGGCAGATTTGCCCATCAAGACACAGGATGAGATTCACGAATTTTTTCAAAGAGAAGATGGAAAAGAATTTGTATCATTCGATCAAATACAACCTAGAGAACAGGACATCAGACGAGTGAAACGGTACTATTTTTTTCAGGACCGATATGGAAGAGAATATAAACGGGGAAAATATTTTTTCCTTTATTTGATAGATATGATTTCACTAAAGGTACAAGATTTTTTTAAGGTGGATCGTTTTAAAGGGCAACAGATTGAGTTACAGAAAGGACCAGAATGGTTTAGCATTACACATCAGTTAGCGAAGCTTGTGGTAGAACGGGAAGAATGGATCCGAAAACAGTTTATTCATACAAGATGTTGCGATGAGGTATTTATTCAGACCGTTGTCAATAATTCAGAAAGAAAAGCTTATTTATATCAGAATGGATTAACAAGGGAAGTGCCTGCCTGTCTTAGAAAAATTGATTGGGGAAGAGGAAAGCCTTATACATGGACGGTAAAGGAATATGAGGAACTTATAAATTCTAAATGCTTGTTTGCCAGAAAGTTTGATCCTTCTGTGGATGAAGAAATTATTTCAAAATTGATGGAACATCTTACACAATCGGTGTAAGAAAGGATAGTGTTATTTTTAGGAAAGGTGTGAAAATATGTTAAAATTAGACGCAAAGTTTACAAAAATAACGTTTACTCTTTTTGCACTTTCCTGGTTTGTAGGCGATTATACAGGAAACTGGCATGATGATTACAAATACTTACTGTGGATATTGTCGTTAGTATTAGGTCTTATGCCATTGATTTATTATGCGGTTGGATATAAAAAGGATTCCAAGAAAATAAAATGGGATACTTATACATTCAAGTACGTGACATTGGTTGTAGTGGTATTTGCTTTGGTTTCTATTTGTGCGATTCCTTTTAATGGGCATCATTTATTTATGTGGAAAGATTTGTTTTATATATTTATGCCTGGGCTTTATATATTGGCAATCGTTAATTTAGATGACAGTGACAATTTTGACTACTATATTGACTTGATATTTTGGGGATTTGTAGCGAATTTTATTCTGATTGCAAAACCGTCCTCATTTACGTTATCAAACTTTTTAAGTATCTCATTTGCAGATTCCTATTCTCCTTGGGAATCGGGGTTGGCGGATGTGTATATCGTCTGTTTTGTGTATTATTATGCAAGAAAGAAGAAATTACACTATATCATAGCAGCTATTTTAAATATTCTATCGTTTAAACGTTTAAATCTGGTTTTTATGGCCATTTATATTCTCATTGAACGTCTACTGAAGGATAAACCTGTAAGTAAAGCAGTAGAATTGCTTGCAAAAGCGGCACTGATTATTTCGCCATTGCTTATCTATGCGGCTATGTCAGATAGTTTTGCAGCTTGGTTTGAAAATCAATTCGGTATGGATTTGAATGGTTTTACTATGGGACGTTTTAACCAGTTAAATCAAATTTGTGATTTGGATGCGAATATGACTGGTCTTGGGATGACCCATTATATGCTGATTAAGATTGACTTTGATATTCACAGGTTGCATTGTGATATTATGCGAATTTTGATTGAGACTACGGTTGTTGGTTTAGTAGTATTCGTAAATTCTTATATAAACATAGCGAAAAGAAATCAAAAAGGTTTTGCACTTATGGTATTTTTCTTAATCGTGATGGTTTCGTCTACTTGTATAGAAAATACACTTTATTGGTTATTGATTTTCTTGGTAATAGAGAGTTTTCAACGGATAGCAAAGAGAAGAGAGGAAAGAGAAAATGGAGAATGTCCTGCCAATCGTTAGTATTATAGTGCCTATTTATAATGGAGAAAAGACATTGTATCGATGTGTCAAAAGCATTATGGAACAAAAGTTTACAGAATATGAACTGCTTTTGATCAATGATGGTTCCGCAGATAGAAGTCTGGAAATTTGTCACGAATTAGAGAAAAGCGATAAGAGAATCCGTGTAATGGATAAAGCAAATGAAGGTGTTTCGGCTACTAGGAATTTTGGAATAAAAAAAGCACGAGGAAAATATATCCAGTTTGTGGATTGTGATGATTACGTGGCAAAAGATTATTTAGATTGTTTAGTAAAGGCTCTAGAAAAAGAACAGGCAGATCTTGTCATTGCAGGATATACCAGACATAAAAATGGAAAAGTTACAAAAAGAGTGCCACAGCCACTCACGTTTGAAAATTTGAATGCATTTTCAAAAGAGTTTTTCAATCTATATAACCAATGGTTCTTAAATACGCCTTGGAATAAGCTATATCGGAAAGAAAAAATTGTGGATAAATTCCCTTTGAATATGTCGTTGGGAGAAGATTTACTATTTAATTTGCATTATTTGAGATATTGTGAGAAAATAACTGTAATAGACCACGCAGGTTATCAGTACTGTATTGAAAATGAAAATTCACTGGCAATTCAATATAGAAAGGATAAATTTGAAAATTCTATGTTATTGCATGAAAAGGTGCTGGCTTTTTCAAAAGAAGTATTAGGTTTGAACGAGGAAGAGCAGTGGAATGACATAACTTTTTTAAAAGAAATCCGCTTTTCTATGAAGCATTTGGTTCGCTCTAGTACAATATCTAAAAAAGAAAAGAAAAAGCAGATAAAGGCTTGGCTTCAAATAAAAGAAGTGAAGGCTGCGTATGGGCGATGTAAACAGTTATCAAAACCAGACCGCTTGCTAAAGGTTTTGATAGAGCAGGAATGGGTGGAGTTTATTTATATACTATTATCCATCCTATAAAGGAAAAAATGTTTTGAGAGAACAAAGTTCTTATAGTGCAGAGAAAAGATAGAATTTGGAGGAATAGAATGATGAAACAAGCAAAAGACAGGGAGAGATGGATCGATTATATAAAAGCAGTAGCGTGTTTGTCTGTCTTGACATTTCATGTAATTTATGGATTACAGAATGCGGGTTTGCCGTGTGGAAGCTTTTTAGCAGGAGTAAAGCTGCTTTGTGGCATTTTCCAAATTCCTGCGTTTATGTTTGCCAGTGGTTATTTATTTGGGAGAAAACCCATGGGAAATTACTTTCATTTTCAAGGAAGAAAAATAGTAAATTTGGGTGTTCCTTATATTGTATTTTCGATTGTCTATTATGTTATCAATGTAACATTTAGCTCATCTGTCAATTTTTCTTATACACCAAAAGACCTGTTAAAAATTTACATAACACCAATTGCTCAGTATTGGTATCTTTTGGCAACGTTACTTATTTTTCTATTTTTACCAATTTTAGAAAAACTAATAAAAAATGAATGTATGGTATTGGCATTTCTGGTGGCTTGGAAGATTGTAAATACCTATCGATTATCCTTGACAAATTATGATTACTATTTTGCACAGTATGCAATGTATTTCTATTTGGGAACATTATATTGCAGGCATCATGACAAGTTATCCCTAAAGAACGAGAAGATACAAAATACATTGGTTGTTTTACTTGGATTTTTGGCACTCTTTGTATCTTTATATCAGTTTGATTGGGGAGAAATGTATTCTGTTGTTGAATTTTTTATGGCGGTAGTATCGATTTATCTGCTGGTCTGTTTCTTTGAGGGACAGAAGGATATACAGAAGAATCCATTCCTTGATGTCGTTGCAAAATATTCTTTTCAAATTTATCTGTTGCACACCATGGTTACGGCAGCAGTGAGAATTTTATTATGTAAAATAGGAATTGTTTCACAAATCCCACAATTTATATTCGGATGGGGATTGGGACTTGGCATTACACTTTTGGTTGCCTGGGTATGTGAGAAAACAATTCTTTTGAATATTTTCTTTTTCCCAGAGAGGACTATAAAAATCATAAAGAATAGAAAAAAGTAGGAAACGAGTAAACTGTGTAGAGAAAAGAGAACGGAGGAAGTGAAATGAGCACAGCAAAAAGGATAGAGTGGATTGACGTAGCGAAAGGATTGGGACTGTTTTTGGTTGTAGTCGGTCACGCTATGACTACACCCATACGAGATGCTTCTTTTTTATGTTATGCAATCTATACTGCCATTTACTTCTTTCATATGCCATTTATGTTTTATCTGTCTGGCAGAACCTTTGGGATGGCAGAAAAACGATATGCTTCTATGAATACAGGGGTGTTTATAGGAAAGAAAGCAAAGCAATTACTTGTTCCCTATGTAGTTTATGGCATTCTTGTGTATTTGATTTTTGCATTGGCAAATAGTGTGCCAAAGCTAAATCAAATTTTGGAAGATGCAGGGTATGGAAAACAATCTATATTTGCTTGGGGATATGGTACCTTGATTGGAGACAATCTGTACGCATATCACTTGTGGTTTATTTATGGGTTATTTTTAGCAACTATCTTTTCTTATTTGATGGGAAAATATATAAAAAACAGTAAATGGGTGTTGTTTATAATTGCTATTCTTTTCTTAGTGATACGGGTATATGTAAATACCAGCTATTGGGGAATTGCAAATCTGGTTATGAAATGTTACTTATGGTTTGTGGTAGGAACTTATTTTGATTTTTCAAAAGTGGTTGGAAAGTTATGGAGCATTCTCTGGCAAGTTTTTTCCTTGATATATTTGTTTTTCATAGCAAGCAATATTAATGGTTGGAATGGATATAGTGGCACGCTCTTGTATGAAATGATAAAATGGATTGCAGATGTAGGTCTTCTGATACTTTTTGTGAATCTTGCACTTTGGTTAAAAGGGTTGGTTAAAGGATTTTTTTCCTATACGGGAAAGCGTTCTTATGGTATTTATTTATTTCATCAGCCATTTTTTGCCTCAGGAGGAGGACTGGTATTATATAAAGTCATGGGAATTCCATTGATTATAACGGTACCTTTCACAATCCTTATGTGTTATCTGTTCCCTGTTTTGTTTTTAAAGCTTCTAGATACAAAATATGGAAAGGATTTAAAACCTTATCTATTAGGAACACCAAGAAAGGAACGAGGATAATATGAAAGTATCTGTAATTATACCTGTTTATAAAGCGGAGAAATATTTGGCAGTATGTGTAGATTCTGTTTTACAACAAACCTATAAAGATTTAGAGGTTATTTTAGTGGAGGATGGTTCACCGGATCAATGTGGACAAATTTGTGATGAATATGCAAAAAATGACTCCAGAGTAAAAGTAATTCACAAAGAGAATCAGGGTGTTTCTATGGCAAGAAATACAGGACTGGAGCTTGCTACTGGGGAATATGTACAGTTTGTGGATAGTGATGACTATTTAGATATACATATGATTGAAACGTTAGTAAATGCATTAGAAGAGAGTGAAGCAGATTTAGTATTATGTGGGCTTTACGAAAAAAACCTTAATTTCGACAGGGTTTCAAAAGCGGAGGAAGATGCAGGTGTTTATGAAAAAACACAATTTTTAAAAGGAATTATGAAAAATCCCTATTCGTTTCATTATGGTGTATTGTGGAATAAATTATTTAAGCGTGAAATAATAGGAAACCTTCGTTTTTTAGCAGATATGGATTTTGGAGAAGATTTTATTTTTAATCTGCATTATTTTGGTTGTTGTCATACAATCAGAGTTATTGATGAGCCATTGTATTATTATATCCGTTATAATATGGATTCACTTATGTATATTCAGGCTGAGGGAAAGCGTGAATTTAGTAGCTATTTACGATACTTAGAAAAGCGATTGCTGTTATTTGAGAGATATCAGAATTTTTATAAAGAACAGGGACTATACGAAGCCTATGCCAATCAGGTGAATGAATATCTGTTAAAAGTGTATGTGTCTGAAAAAATTGAAATAAAGAGAAGGCATATGACAAAACAAGAGAAGAAACAGTGTCTTGCCCTCTTAAATGAAAATAAACAGGTAAAAGCCTTAAAACAAGAAATGGCACCTGCTTATTATAGAAAAAAAGTATTAAAATTTCGGTTGGCTAAATATAAGGTTATATTGCGGGATACATTTGTAAAGAATTAAACGTAAAAGGATAATGAAAAAGGACCTTTAGGATAGAAGGAGGCAATTGCGTGAAGCAGGTTACATTGAGTGTTATTGTACCAGTGTTCAATGGAGAGGCGTATATTGATCGTGCGATGAAGGGAATTTTGTCCCAAACTCTGCATGAATTGGAAGTTATTGTAGTAAATGATGGTTCTACGGATTGCAGTTTACAAAAATTGAAAAAATGGAGCGAACAGGATGCAAGAGTAATTCTTGTGGATAAAGAAAATGAAGGGGTTTCCATTGCCAGAAATTTAGGAATGAGCAAAGCTTCTGGTAAGTATCTGACATTTTTGGATGTGGATGATTATTTAGAACCAGATGCCTATGAAAGAATGGTAGACAGCTTGGAAAAAAGTGGTAGTCAAGCTGCATTATGTTCCTTTTTTTCAGAATATAAAGATGAGATAGAACAGGTACTACTTCCATGGAAAACAGGAACAGTGCTTACGAAAAAAGAAATTTGGGAACAGCTAATTCCTTGGATGATAAAGGTATATCCAGAGGATGGAATTTCTACAAACATTTTTGGTTCTGTGTGGAGACTTTGTGTAAGTCAAGAAGCATGGAAAATGGCAGGCGTAGAGTTTGACCCTAAGTTACATATTGCGGAAGATTTTGACTTTTGTATTCGATTATACAGTAAACTGGAAAAGATAAGCATTATAAAGGAATCCTTATATCATTACATTCGCTGGGAGAATACCACACTTGCTGTTTATCGCAAAAATCAATTTCAAGAGGGAATTGACAATCAGATGCGATTGAAACATTTTTTAGAAGAAGAAGGAAAGTATGAGCAGTTAAAGAGGAGGTTTGTAGGTAGTTACGTGGATGTATGTATTGGTAGTTTGGTAAATTTTGCGCGTCCGGGAGCACCGCCTAAAAAGCAGGTGCGAAAAGAACTTAAATCTGTGGTGGAGCAGATTGCAACAAGTCCACTGCAAAGCGAATTTTCCAAACAGCCTCTTACGAGAAATCAAAAATTAGTTTTATGGCTTATCAAGAGAAAATGGGTGCGTTTGATTTTATTATTGACAGAGATTAGACAGAAAAGAAAAGGATAAAGGGAACAGGTTACTTTTGTCTGGATTATTATGGATAAAATAAGTAGATAGGATGGTGTTATATGTATTCTGGTGGAAGAGTAGAGAAAATGAAAAAAAACATTGCCTGGGGTACGTTCAGTCGTATTGTGGTAATGATTTACAGCTTTGTATCACGAACATTTTTTATTAAATATTTGGGATTGGCAAATAATGGTATCAATAGTGTGTTTACTGAAATCCTGACGATGCTTTCTTTTGCGGAGCTTGGAATTGGTACCGCTATGAATTATAGTTTATACAAGCTTGTGGCAGAGAATGATGTGCCAAAAATAAAGTCCTATATGGATTTTTATAAAAAGGCATATCGTGTAATTGCAGCTGTGATTGGTGTAGTTGGTCTTGCCATTATGCCAATTATTCCTCATATGCTTTCTACGGAAGATATCAATGGTGCAGGTGGAAATATTTACTTGATTTATTTTCTGTATTTATTTAATACGGTCTGCTCTTATTTTGTCTCTTATAAATATAGCTTATCAAATGCAGAACAGAAAAGTTATATCTTTACCAATATCAATCTAATATTCAATCTGGTATGTCAGACGGGACAACTGGTAATATTATTTTTGACAAAGAATTTCTTGTGTTATTGTTGTGTGGGAGCAGTAGTGCAGTTAATACAAAATTTGGTAACCAATTGGTATATGAATCGACTATATCCGTATTTGAAGGATAAAGATGTAGAGAAATTATCGAAAAAAGAGATTGGACCAATCATTAAAAATGTAAAGGCGTTGGTAATTTCAAGAATTGGTTCTATTTGTGTCAATGCAACAGACAACATTATTATAACTTGGGTGATTAATGCAACAACATCTGGTTTGATTGGAAATTATAATACATTAATTCGAAATATCAATGGCTTTATGACGATTATCATGAACTCACAGACTGCCAGCTTTGGAAACTTGATTGCATCCGAAGGAAAAGAAAAGCAGTATATCGCTTTTAAAAATTTCCGTTTCCTTACATTCTGGATATATGGATTTGCTTCTATCGTGTTATTTACGTTAATGACTCCGTTTATCGTAATCTGGTTAGGAAAAGGGTATACAACCTTGACCATTACCATATTTTTGATTATGCTTAACTACTATTTAAGTGGGGATCGAAATGCGATTTACAATGTTAAAGTAGCAGGTGGAATTTTTGAGCAGGATAAATGGCTTGCTTTAGTTACGGCATTTTCCAATCTAAGTATTTCAATTATTGGAGCAAAGTATCTTGGCTTACCTGGTATCTATGTGGGAACGGTGGTTACAGGGTTAATAGAAACCTTTGTACGTCCGCATATTGTATATCGCGATTTGTTTGAGGTAAAAACATGGGAATATTACCGAATTGGATTGCAGTATTTGGGAGTGGTCCTTTTTACGGGGGCAGTATGTTTGGGCTTACAAAAGGCTATTTTACCTGCTAGTGTGATTACTGCTACGGTGGGAACTACAATTGTAGCAAGAGCAAAGGAAATTGGCTTGCGCTTCTTAGTGCTTGCGATTTTGACTGTAAGTATTCCAAATGTGGTATTTTTCTTGATGTATCGAAAGACAGATGAGTTTATTTACTTAAAAAACATTTTTGCAAAAATATTTGCTAAATTCAAAAGGAAAAAGGCATAAGCAGGAGGTTTCATATGGCAGATAATATCATAAAAAAAGTCAGGCATTTCTTTTATTGTATAGTTTGGATTGGAAAAGATAAAATTACAAAACCTTTTATCGGGCAGCCACAGATTAAATCTGTGGAAGAAACCTATGAAAAGATTTTAACAGATCATGTATCTGTCAGCCGCTTTGGAGATGGAGAGTTTAAGTGGATGGCAGACTTACCACAGAATACGTTTCAAAATCCATCCAAAGAGATGCAGCAACGACTGATTGAAATTAGTAAAAGCGATTTAGAAAACCATATTGTTTGTTTATCCGATACATTTGGTGATTTAAAGCAATTTAATGCGTATGGAAGAGAATTTTGGGGCTGTTTTATGGGAATGTACCGTAAGAAATGGATGCGTTTTTTAAAGCCTGGAAAAGTATATTATAATACGAATATGACACGTCCCTATATGGACTATGTAGATAAATCCCCTTGTGCCATGCGATTTGCCATGTTAAAGAAAATTTGGCAAGATAGAAAAGTTGTGTTAATTGAAGGGGAAAAATCAAGGCTGGGAGTGGGAAATGATTTGTTTTCTACTGCGGCATCGGTACAGCGAATATTAGCACCAGCAACAAATGCTTTTGATAAGTATAAAGAATTGCTAACGCGTGCATGTCAATTGGAGAAAGATACGTTAATTTTAATCGCACTGGGTCCAACGGCTACAATTTTGGCATATGATTTGGCAAAGTGCGGGTATCAGGCATTGGATATTGGACATGTGGATGTGGAATATGAATGGTTTCAAATGGGTGCGACGAGTAAAGTTCCTCTAAAAAATAAGTATGTAAATGAATCCTTACAAGGTCGCAATATTGGCGAACTTCAGGATGAAGAATATATTTCACAGATTATTGATAGGATTGAGTAAATTTAAGCGTATTACAGGGATAGGAGAACGTATGATTTCAGTGATAGTACCGGTTTTTCGGGTAGAAAAGTTTTTAGACCAGTGTGTAAGGTCGATTCAGAACCAGACATACAAAGATTTGGAAATTATATTAGTAGATGATGGAAGTGACGATAATTGTCCTGCCATGTGTGATGCCTATGCAAAAGAGGATCGCAGAATTAAAGTAATACATAAAAAGAATGGTGGATTATCAGATGCGAGAAATGCAGGCTTAGAGATTGCAACTGGGGAGTATATTGCATTTGTAGATAGTGATGATTATATAGCTACGGATATGTATGAGAAAATGGCAGCAGTTATGGATACTATGCAGGATGTGGATGTAGTAGTCTGCCCTTTTCAAAAGGTGGCAGAAGAAGATTGCTATAAAAAAGAAAATTCTCAAAATGATGTATGCAAGCACCGCATTTTAGAGCATGATGGGGTTGTACGAGAAATGTTTTTGGAACAGTATGAGCTATACATCGTTGCATGGAATAAATTATGTAGAAGGAAAATGTGGAAAGAAGTACGTTTCCCAGTGGGGAAAATACATGAAGATCAATACACAACCTATAAGATACTATATGAGGCAAGGAAGGTTGCCTTCATGGAGCAGCCATTTTATTTTTACCGTCAGAGACAGGGAAGTATTATGAGCCGATTTAATGCCAAAGGCTGTATGGACGATATCATGGCATTACAGGAAAAGATGCAGTTTTTTGAGAAAAAAAAAGAGTGGGAATATGCATGCTGTGCCAGTCGGAGTTTGGAGCATATGATCTATCATTATCATAGGGCAGAAAAGTATAAAGAGAAGGATACAGCAAATGCGATTCGTACTTTATTTATAAAAGATTGGAAGCAAATAAAAAAGCAGAAAATAAAAGGCATTTCAAAAGAGAGGACAGCGTATTTTAATAGTTTTATGATTTCGGATGCATGGATGAAATGTTATATGAAATGTTATTGGAAGCTGCTCGGTTTAAAACGTAAGTTAAGGAAGTAAAAGAGGAGGAGTCGGTATGATATCTGTTATTGTACCTGTTTATCGTGTAGAGTCATATATCGAATATTGTATACAATCAATTCAAAATCAGACATATAAAGATTTGGAAATCATATTAGTGGATGACGGTAGTGACGATGGATGTCCGGAAATTTGCGACAGATACGCAAAAGAGGATAAGCGTATCAAGGTGATTCACAAAAAAAATGAAGGTTTAGCCAGTGCAAGAAATGTTGGATTGGAAGCAGCTACAGGGGAATATATTTCCTTTGTAGACAGTGATGATTATATACAAACGGAAATGTATGAAGTAATGGTGGCATTTTTGGAACGAAATCCAGATATAAATATTGCAATGTGCAGATATAAACAGGTAGAAGAGACCGATCATACGGTTTATTTTGATAGGGCGACAAAAGATTTTTATACATTAGATCATGATGCTATTGTGAAGGAAATGTTTTCCGAGCAATATGCCATGTATGTAGTTGTATGGAATAAGCTATATCGGCGCACAGTATGGGAAACCTTGCGTTTTCCAGTTGGAAAACTCCACGAGGATGAATTTGTTTCTTATAAATTTTTATATGAACAAAAGCGTATCGGCATTTATTATGATCGTTTTTATCATTATCGAAAACGACAGGGAAGCATTACACAGGAGAAGGAAGTGCAATCATATTTGGATTGTACCCAGGCATTACAGCAGAAAATAGATTTTTTCAGGGAAAAAGAGCAAAATGAATATGCAATGTGCATCAGTCGTTCTTTAAGTACCCTAATCTACTATTTTCAATGTATAAAGAAAAAGGGAGATAAAAAGAGTGCAGCCCAGATTCGGAATATATTTTTGAAAGAGTGGAAAAGTACAAAGAAGGAAATATATAAAGAATTGCCAAAAGAGCGTAGAAGCTATTTTTCTTCTTTTGCTATCTCTGAGTTTGTTTTATATTTATATATGCCATTGTATTGGAAAGGACTGAGCATAGTTAGAAAGATTAAAAGAAAGTTGCAGGGAAAGTATTATTTGTGGAAAGGGAAAAAACAGGCTGCCAGCAAAAAGAATCCCACTATTATGTCTATTGAGGAGACCTTGGAGACCATCATTGCAAAACGGTGTTCCGTTAGTCGATATGGAGATGGTGAGTATAAATGGATGGTGGGATTGCCACAAACCTCTTTCCAGCACTTTTCAAAGGAAATGCAGCATAGATTGTTGACGATTTGTAAGAGCGAGGAAGAAAATCATTTAATTTGTCTATCGGATGGTTTTGGAAAGCTGGATTACTTAAATAAAGAGGCACAATATTTCTGGTATACATTTATGGGAGAAAACAGAGAAAAATGGATTTCTTATTTAAAGCCTGGAAAGGTGTATTATAACACGAATATGACACGCCCGTATATGGATTATGTTGATAAATCTCCTTGCGCACATCGCTTTGCATTATTAAAACAGATTTGGCAGGACAGAGATATTATACTGATCGAGGGAGATAAGTCCAGATTAGGAATTGGAAACGATTTGTTTGAAACGGCTCGTTCTGTGAAACGTATCCTTGCACCTGCTAGGGATGCCTATGATAAGTATGCGGAAATTATGGAAGCGGCTTGTAAACAAGACAAGGATGCGTTGTATCTGATTGCGTTAGGACCTACAGCCACAATACTGGCTTATGATTTGCACAAGACAGGGAGACAGGCTATTGATGTAGGGCATGTTGATATTGAGTATGAATGGTTTTTGATGGGAGCAACGAAGAAAGTGGCGATTGAAAATAAATATGTCAATGAGGTAGATGCAGGATTGAATTGCAGAGAAATGTTAGATGAGACATATCAGTCACAAATCATAGAAAAAATAGAGTGGTAAAACATAGATGGAGGAAAAATATGAGCAACATGGAGGATTTGATTTCAGTTATTGTTCCTGTATATGGTGCGGAGAGTTATCTGGAAAAGTGTATTCGTTCCATTATGAATCAAACATACCGAAATTTGGAAATTATTTTAGTGGATGATAAATCACCAGATGGCAGCGGAGAACTGTGTGATCAATTAGCAAAAGAGGACGAGCGTATTATCGTGATTCACAGAGAAACAAATGGTGGCATTTCTGCGGCAAGAAATACAGGAATTGACATTGCCAAAGGAGCTTACATTGGATTTTCTGACTGTGATGACTATATGCATGCAAGAAATTTTGAAATTTTGCATCGTCTATTGGTGGAGCATCAGGTAGATATTGTTGTAGCGGACTATTTAGAAATTGAGGATGACGATAATGATCATCAGGATGCAGAGATTGCATATGAGCAAATTCAAATAGAGCATTATGGTGGAGTGGAATGTATGAACCACCTGTTGACAGAACGAAATGTAAAAACAATCTTGCCTTGGAATAAATTGTATAAACGAAGCGTGTTTGATGTGGGAAATCGCTTCCCTGAAGGTATCAATGGAGAGGATGATTTTTGCATTCCGCATTTATTGTGTGCAGCAGAAAAAGTAATCTATACGGATGTAGCTCTATATTATTGGAGAAAACGTCCGACCAGTTACAGTCGTTCCTTTAAATTATCCAGAACGACCTATCTTTATGTATTAGAGGAACGGGAAGAATTTTTAAAAGATAAAATATCCGATGAATTAAAACATCGTTTTCTCGTTCACTATATGGAAATATTATGGGATTTTTATTATTTGGTAAAAATTAATTACCCAAATGAAAAAGAACGCTATAGAAGTTATCGTAAGAAATTCCAAAATAAATATGAAGAGAATAAACATATCCTTCATATATCCAAAAAGAAGAAATTAAAGTGGGATGTGTTTAGAAAGGCAATTTTTATCAGTGATGTCTGGTACAAAATCGATCAAATAAAAAGAAAGACCATTCGAAAAATGAAGGGAATTGACAATTATTATAATTAAAAAAGTTTGAACGAATGCTTTTGCAGTAAATTTTGTAAATATTCATACAAGCATTGACAGGAAAGGAAATTTTGCATGGAGAGCATGATAAGTATCATAATACCAGTTTATAAAGTAGAACAATATGTAGAACGTTGCATAAAATGCATACAGGCACAGACTTACACAAAGTGGGAGGCAATTTTTGTAGATGATGGCTCACCAGATAAAAGTGGAGAAATTTGTGAGAAGTATGCGAAAGAGGATAGCAGAATTAGGGTGATACATAAAAAGAATGCAGGTGTAGCGGCGGCAAGAAATACAGGGATCATTAGTGCAGAAGGGGAGTTTATTGCATTTATAGATAGTGATGATTATGCACATCCACAGTATTTAGAATATTTAATGAAGTTACAGAAAAAGTATGATGCAGATTTGGCAATTGTGGGATATGAACTGTCTTATGGAAGTGACATAGGAGAGGGAAAGCCACAAGGGGAAGTTGAAGTGATGGACAGTGCAGAAGCGATTGAAAAAATAATGGAAAATCAACAGTTTTGCAGTCCATGGTCTAAATTATACAAGAAAAAACTGTTTGAGAAAATTAGATATCCAGAGGGTGCAATTTATGAAGATTTAATGACTGCATTTGAAATTTTTCAGGCAGCAGATACCATTGTGTATCAAAATATACCATTGTACTATTATTTTCAGGTATCAGAAAGTATTACAAGAAGTGAGTTTCATTATGGAAAGCTGGATGAGGCAATTGCATTAAAAAAACAGTATGAATTTATTTCCAAGCATTTTCCAAGTTTGTCCAAACAGGCAAAATACAAATATTTATATAATGTGTATGGACATATCTTGTGTTTAGTTAAAGCAGAGGATACATATGGAAAGCAAAAATATGAAGAATTTTGTAAAGTCTTTAATGAAAATATAGATTTTTTCAAGCAATATGGTGACTTAGATAAAAAGCAGAAATTTCGTTGTGGCATGATAAGACATCCTAAACTATATCGCATGTTATATAAATTGACAAAAAAAGTTTGATTTGGAGGAAAGTATGAAAGTTGGAATAATTTCAATGCAGCGAATTATAAATTATGGTTCGTATCTGCAAGCGTATTCGTTGAAAAAAACAATTGAGCAACTGGGACATGAAGTAGAATTTGTAGATTATACAGTGGAGCCACCGATTGTTCCTCAAAAAGAGGTGTATGAGCCAAGAAAAAGAAAAAATATTGTTCAAAAAGCAGTAAATTATATATGGGAACATCGAACTGCCAAGAGCAGAAAGATACGAAAGTATAATCGTTATTTGATGGAGTTGGGAAAGGACTTTAGAACAAAGTATTTTTCGGAATTAGGAATAACGGAGGAGAGAAAATGTCGTGCAAAGGAAGATGTGATTGTAATTGGCAGTGATGAAGTATTTAATTGCCTACAGACAAATCCAGATGTAGGATATTCCAAAGAATTGTTTGGAAAGAATGCAAATGCAAAAAGGGTGATTAGTTATGCAGCTTCCTTTGGAACTACCACGGTAGATGGTTTAGAACAGTATGGAATTAAGGGTGAAGTGGCAGAACTGTTGAAAAAAATGGATGCGATTTCTGTTAGAGATAAAAATTCAATAAAAGTAATTGAACAGTTGGTTGGTATAGAGCCTGCATACCATGTAGATCCTGTCTTTTTATGTGCCTATGAAGGAAAGATACCCGTTAGTGTACCGATGCAGGATTACATTATTGTATATGGGTATAAAGACCGTATTACCGAAGAAGAAGCAAAGGAGATAAACCGTTTTGCTGAAAAAGAAGGAAAAAAGGTTATCACAATTGGACAGAAGCAAAGATTAGAATGGGAACACATACAACCCTCGCCATTTGAAGTGTTAGCATATTTTCAACATGCAGATTATATAATCACAGATACGTTTCATGGTTCTGTATTTTCGATTAAATATGGGAAAAAATTTGCAACAATTATTCGGGAGGCAAATGTCCAGAAGTTGACAGATTTATTAGAGCGTTTCAGCTTGTGCGATAGAATTGTAACAAAGATTCAGGACTTGGAAAGTGTATTGAAAAAAGAGATAGATGTGGCATCTGTACAGGAAAAAATCGAAAAAGAAGTTGAAAAAAGTAAGCAATATTTAGAAAAGTCTATGAAATAATATAGCTTTATAGGTATAAAAGTAAGCGAAAGTTTGAAGCTGTGTGTGAAACATTTGCATAAATAAAAGGAGAGAAAAGTTTGGAAATCTGTAAATTACAGCAATGTACGGGATGTTTTGCTTGCAAAGCAATCTGTCCTAAAAACGCTATAAAAGTAGCGACGGATCAGTATGGAAGTACATTCCCACAGATTGACACTGAAAAATGTGTCAAATGTAATCTTTGTAAAAAGGTCTGTCCAAACCAGATAGAAAAGAAGTTTACATATCCTGAAACATGTTTTGCAGCTTGGAGTTTGAATAAGGCGGACAGAGAATCCTGTGCTTCTGGTGGAATTGCAACTGGTTTGGGACGTTATATTATTGAGCAAGGTGGAGTTGTATTTGGAGCTTCTTTCTTGAAAGAGAAGGAGTTAGAGCTTGTGTTTTCTAAAGCGGAGAATATGGAAGAGTTAGAAAAGTTTAAAACATCCAAATATGTACAAGCAGATACCTCTAATGTATATGAAAAAGTAAAACAGGAACTTTTGCAGGATCGGCAGGTACTTTTTATAGGAACGCCATGTCAGGTGGCAGGAGTACAGGGCTATTTACAGAAGCCATATGAAAAACTTTTGACGGTAGATATTATCTGCCATGGAGTGAATCCAATGCAATATTTAAGGCAACATGCAAAGACAGTATGTAAGACAAAACAAGTGTCGTATCCGACCTTTAGAGGAGCGAAAGATTATGCCATGCGGTTCTTTAATAAAAAGCATGAATTAATCTATGAAAAGGATGCATATGAAGATTACTATTTTCGTGCCTTTTTGTGTAGCATGATGTGTAGAGAAAATTGCTATGTCTGTCCCTATGCAAGAACAGAACGAATCTCTGATTTGACGATTGGAGATTTTTGGGGATTAGACAAGCAAACATTAAAAGAGAGTTATAATGGAAAGGTTTCCGTCATATTGCAAAATACAGAAAAGGGAGAAAAATTGTTATCTGTATGTGCAGAGGGACTTTATATGGAAGAACGCACGGTGGAAGAAGCCTTAAAAGAAAATGAACAATTAAGAAAAACTGCGTCAAAATATAAAGACCGAGAAATCTTTTTAACGCACTATCCTCAATTGGGATTTGATGGAGCAATGAAGAAAACTTGTCTCAAAAGGGAGATTATGCAGCTAAAGTATAAAAAAACAAAATGGAACATAAAGCGTTGTCTAAAAAGAATCATAGGTAGACAGGATAGATAAGGTAGAGGTGTTATAGATGAATGTAAACATAATCAGTAAATATCGTTCTCAACTGATGGGTATTGCCATCGTACTGGTTGCATTATTTCATAGCAATATTGTCAGAGCAAACAATGTTTTGGATTATCTTTGTTTTAGCGGAGATATAGGAGTAGATATGTTCTTTTTCCTCTCTGGCTTTGGCATGTTTTATGCGTATTTGAAAAAGCCTACAGTACAAGGGTTTTACTGGAAACGTTTAGTTAGAATTGTACCTGTTTGGTTTTTGGTGAATTTATATATTCAATTGGATAATGCGGGATTTCAGGTACAACACATAAATTTGTTGGAATTTTTCAAACAAATGACAGGCTTTAGTTTTTGGATAGATGGAAATTTATATTTTTGGTATATTCCAGCACAGTTGGCATTCTACCTCATCACGCCATTGTTTATGTATTTTTACAGGAAGGATAAAAAAAATGCCTATGCGGTGTTTGGAATTGCATGGATTATTTTGTTACTTGTAAGTATATTGTTGCATGATGCAAAATATTTTATATTTCTATTTCGTTGGCCAGTGTACTTTTTAGGAATCGGTATAGGTGAATTAAGCTATAAACAGAAA
Organism: Clostridium sp. CAG:411; assembly: GCA_000437275.1. Lineage (GTDB taxonomy): Bacteria > Bacillota > Clostridia > Lachnospirales > Lachnospiraceae > CAG-411. The sequence goes on from FR899730.1 coordinate 74,961, forward strand.
AGTATTTCCAAAAGACAGATTACGGCACTTATGTTTCTTATGTTGGCAGGTTTTGTGTTAGTAGATTTTATCAGAAAAAATAATGGACATGGTATGATAAGATATGACTTCAAATATTTTGCTTATGTAGTGATTGTCATTCCATTCGTTTTTGGGTTGTCATGGATTTTTTCAAAGATTAAATGGAGAAAGGTTATACTAAGCTTTTTAGGTGGGATTACATTGGAAATATACCTGTTGCATGAGTTTATACTTAGAAAGATTTGCAGTGCGGTAGAGAAAATACCATTTGATTCTTGTGGAATTATTTTTAATATATTGGTGTTCATTGTGGCAGTTGGCATTTCATGGTTGTTGCATAGCTGTGTTACCTGTGTGGAGAAATGGAATAAAGAGAAAGTGAAATAGTATGGAAAAAAAGAGAGTAAAAAGTAAGTTGTTAGATGTTGTGATTGCGTTTGGCAGTGTTTTTCTTATTGCAGGTATTCTTCTTTGGAAGTGCAGTATCATGTATCAAACCCCAGATGATCAATACATAATGTCCATTTTATCTGGAAAATTTCTGGGAACGCCCAGTGCGTATGTAATTTATATAAAGTATCCGTTGGTATATATACTGGCAAAGTTATATAAAATATTTCCTACGGTAAATGTATATGGAACTGCCCTACTTTTGTTTCAAATCATTGCAATAGGGATTCTTAGTTTCTATATAATAGAAAAGCAAGATAAAATCTCCCGAAAGTTAATGATATTACTGGGAATTTATAGTATAGTAGGTTGTTGTTGGATGGGAAATTTATTGAGCATTACTTATACAACGACAGCAGCAGTGACAGGGGCAGCGGCAGTTGTTGTTTATACGTTGGGGAAGAATCGATGGATCGATTATGTTACGGCTATTATATTATGCTTTATTACTTTTAATCTTAGGAGTGCAGTGTTTATTATGATACTGCCGATTTGTGGAGTTTTTTGGTTAGACAAAATGCTTAGAGAAAAGGAATGGAAAAAGCAGTTTATTTGGCTGGCAGGTATCGGATGTATCATTGGCGGAACCTTTTTCATCAATATGCAGGCGTATGGCAGTGAGGTTTGGAAAAATTATTTGCAATACAATCAAGCGAGAACACAACTTTATGATTATCATCAAGATGTAATAGAAAACTATGATAAATATGAAAAGGTATATCAGAAACTGGGAATTTCCCAAAAAGAGAATGCCGTACTATTGTCAAAAAACTGGTCATTGTGTGATAAGAAACTGTATGAAAAGATGGGGGATTTGGCAAAGCAGGCAATACATAAGCTTGGGTTCATAGAGCAGTGTAAAAACACAGTAAAAAAAGTTATAGTTTCTGGTTTTCTGGATAATAAAGGAATGCTTTTGTTTTCTGCTATTTTTTGGATGGCTGCTATTAGCATGGCGGTGAAAAAGAAAGAAAAACATATTTTATTGCTGGAAGGAGTGCAGGTAGTACTATTTGCTGTATTATGGTTCTATTTAGGCTACAAAGGTAGAATTATTCCAAGAGTAGCACATAGTTTATTGTTGCTACAAATGGTTACGCCAGTGATTTTTGTTCTTAAATTAGCGGAGGCTGGAATTCGTAAAATAACAGAAAAAAATGCAAAGCTTCTAAAAGGAATCATGCTTGTTTTATTATTGGGAATTCTTGTGTTTGATGTCAGACTGATAAAAAAAATAGATCGAGTCAATAAAGAAAATACATCTGGTGATACCTATCATCAAATTGAAAACTATTGTAGGGAACATGAGGGAAACTTCTATTTTGCGGATGTGACATCGATAGCAGCCTGTAATTATAAATATACGTTTTGGGAAGATAACAGATATGTAAATAACATAATGTTAGGAGATTGGTTTGCGAATAGCCCTGTTTATGATGAAAAATTAAAGAAGGAACATATTACTGAGGTGAGTGCTTCACTTTTAAAGAATAGGAATGTGTACCTAATGGTTCGCGAAGTGGAACAGACGGATTATTTTGATGTTGTTTCGAAAGAGGTAAAATTAGTAGAAAAAGATAGAACAAATATGAAAGAATGTGCTTATGTATGTTATCAGTTGGAAGGTGATAGCATACCAGAAAAACAATAATTCTTTTATGAATAGTTACATAGGTTGGAGTTGTTATAAAAAAAGCTATTGCAATAAAAGCTGTGTATGAAATATCAGTTAGGAGGATAAGATGGATACAAAAAACAGTAAGATGCAATATAGTATTGCAATCGTCATAATAATGTTACTTTCGGCGGGATTTGTATATTATTTTTCAGGAACCACTTCTCCTGTAATTCCCGATTATTATGGAGATGATTCTGCTGTGTTTCAAGTGGTTGGAAAAGCATGGACAAATGGAAAAATTCCATACATACAAGCGTTTGATCACAAAGGCCCATTCATTTTTTTCGTGGAGGCTTTGGGCTATTTGATTGGAAATTATACAGAGGAGTATAGTCTGGTATTTATAACATTTTCTATCTATTTGGGAGTAAAGTATCTTTTACAGGTAAATTGGAAGAAAAAAGAAACGTTGCTTCATCCGTGGAAGTATGCAGTTTGGTATGGAATTGCATTTACTGCAATACTCTTTATGAGAGTGACAAGTGCGATTGCAATTGTGTGTTTAGTATTTGTGATTTTGTGCATTTTGCTACGTTTTGGCATGTGGAAAAATCTCTTAGAAAATATGGGTGGATTTTTATTCGGTGTGGCAATTGTTTTTGTACCATTTTCCTTGTATTTTCTTATAAAGGGTGCTTGGTATGATATGATGTATGGTACGATCATTCATAATATTATGTATGCATCGAGGTCCTCTATCTTTATGCAAACGGGAGCACCCTGGAAAAGTGTGTTAATCGCATTGTTTACGACTGGGTTATTACTTGTTGTTTCGATTTTATATTGGATATATGAAAGAAAAAATAATTGGATTCTTGGTGCCTATGGAACCTTTTTATCCATTGTTACGTTGGGATTATTTTTTAGCATAAATCGATATTTACATTACTATCTGATTTCGGTTCCTTATTTTGTGTTGGCGGTAGGAATGATAGCAAAAATGAGGGTATGTGCGAAAGATAAGCTTTATAAAAAAGTTTTACTATTTTGTTGTTATTTTCTATTGATTGTACAAGTTGCTCTGGGAATTGAGCGATGGAAAAGACAAGAGTATAGCAATGATATTTTTAGAGGTTATGCAAAGTCGTATAAATCTTGTGAAGAACAGCTTATGGCACATATTCCTGCAAAGGAAAAGGATGATTTTCTCGCATTTGGTTCGAATGCATTGTCACAGTGGTACTTATTGGCAGATGTGGATCCAAGTTATAGATTTTGTTTTGCACAAAGCTGGATGGCAAGTTACAGTGATAAGCTAAAAACAGAAATTTCTGAATACTTGAATGATAAACCTGCAAAATGGATTGTTGTAGATGTAGATTACGATACGGAGGAAATGGAAACAGAGTATTGTGCTGAATTTGCCGACATCATACAAAAAAGATATGCGTTAATAGATACGGCAAAAATGAAGGATAACCATATATGTTTTCAGTTATATCGATTTGTAGAGTAGATAAGAAAATAGAAAGAGGAGTGAGTATATGAAAAAGTGTTCTGTAGTGGTACCTTGCTATAATGAAGAAGAAACCATACCAATTTTTTATAAAGAGATACAAAAATACATTGTAAATATTCCGCAGTTAGAGTTTGAATTTATTTTTGTAGATGATGGAAGTAAAGATGCGTCCTTACAGGAAATGAAAGCACTTGCGGCAAAAGATAAAAGAGTAAAGTACATATCCTTTTCCAGAAATTTTGGAAAAGAGGCTGGTTTGTTTGCTGGATTGGAGGCAACAACAGGGGATTACATTGTAACTATGGACGTAGATTTGCAGGACCCACCTTATTTATTGGAAAAAATGTATCAGGCAGTTGCAGAAGAAGGGTATGATTGTGCAGCAACCAGACGGACAAATCGAAAGGGCGAGGCGAGAATACGTTCTTGGTTTGCAAAAAAGTTCTATCAAATTATAAATAAGATTTCCAATGCAGACATTGTAGATGGGGCAAGAGATTATCGATTTATGACGCGGCAAATGGTTGATTCAATTTTATCCATGCGAGAGTACAATCGTTTCACAAAAGGAATCTTTGGATGGATTGGATTTAAGACAAAATGGATACCGTTTGAAAATGTAGAGCGATCCGCAGGAACTACGAAATGGTCATTTTGGAAATTGACTTTATATGCGTTGGAGGGAATCATTGCGTTTTCCACTACACCATTATGGATATCATCTTTGCTGGGAATTTTCTGTTGCTTTGTTTCCTTACTTGCATTGGCGTTTATTATTATTCGTGCATTGATGTATGGAGATCCTGTTGCTGGTTGGCCTTCTATGATTTCTGTGATTATCTTTATTGGAGGGCTTCAATTATTTTGCATGGGAATTTTAGGAATGTATGTTTCTAAACTTTATTTGGAGGCGAAAAGAAGACCTATTTATATTACAAGGGAAACTAATATCAAGACGAAGGAAGAGTAGGAGTGTTTAATATATGAAAGAAAAGAAAGAAAAGAAAGAAAACAGAAAGTGGGCAGCATTGCTGTCGGTGGGTGCAACCGTACTGTTGCTAGTAATATGTGTAATCGGAATTCCATTTATGTATCAGGTATGTGATGATAAATATTTGATGCAATTTGCATCAGGGCAATATTTGGGAACACCTAGTGACTATATGATACATATCCGTTTTCCAATTAGTTATTTGTACTCTTTTTTCTATAAGCTATATGATGGAGTTGACTGGTATGGAACAATTATGATCGGAATGCAACTACTTTGTTTAACATTGCTTGTTTATAAAATACTAAAAAAGATTGAATCCCAAAAGGCAAAGATAGCTGTAGTAATTCTTGTATATGGTATTGTGCTTTCCATGTGGATTACAGAGATTGTAAGCATTACTTATACAACAGCCGCTGCTTTTTTAGGATTGACAGCCATTGTATGGTATGCTATCTCAGACAAAAAATGGAAGGATTACTTGTTTTGTATTCTTCTTATGGTGATTTGCTATAATATCCGCTATGAAACATTTTATATGGTAGCACCGTTTGCAGCCGTTTTATGGTTGTATGATTTTATTATGCAGAAAAAGAAACTGGCACCGATTTTATTTGTGCTTGGACTGGGAGCTGGTTTGTTAGCAGTTATTTTATTTGACCATCATATGTATGGTTCTGCGGACTGGAAACATTTATTTGCCTATAATGAAAAACGTATCTTGTTGTATGATTACTATCATGATGATTTACTGGATTATAGTAAATATGAGGAACAATATAAAAAATTAGGTATGGATGAAACCAGTCGGGATATTATTGAGTCCTATGACGTAACATTAGTTCCTGAATTACAGGATCAGATACAGAAATTAGTGGACGTACATACAGAAAATCGTTCAATAGCAGAGAGATTAAAAGAAGATTTTCATAAAATTATATTTGATGTTCTATTAGGAAATAAATTAGTAACATTACTTTCTGCCATTGTGTGGATACTGACCTTTTCATTGTTGATTCGTTATAAAGATTGGATCAGGGTTCGTTTGGCTGTGGGATTTGTGGGATTGCAGGTAGCCTTATGGTTGTATCTAGGCTTCCGTGGACGTATTATGACTCGCGTTTCCAGAAGTATGATGTTTCTATTTACAATAATGGCATTGCTTTGCATATATTTCTTTTGGCAGGATAGAAAAGATGAAATTGATTGGAAGCGTATTCCAAAAAGTTTGATTGCGGCTTGTTGTGTTGTCCTGTTGGGAACATCCTGTGTGGCATATGCTAAGCAGAGAAATATAAATCTAGATTCTTATGCCAGAACAAGTTACTATGATGTGGAATCCTATTGTAATTCTCATGCAAATAATTTCTATTTTGTAGATGTATTTTCTATTTCCAATTATGAAGGTGGATACCATTATAACTTTTTCAATAAAAATGAATACGTGAATTTTGCCATGTTGGGGGATTGGATGGGATATAGTCCACTGTTCTGGCAAAAATTAAATGATAAAGGAATCACCAATATTCAAGATTCTATTTTTGAGGAAGATAATATATATGTAATTGCAAGTACCGATCGGGATATGAGTTTTATGGAGAAATTGAGAGACAATGTTACTTGTAAAGTGGTAGATACCATTCAGAGTTCAAGAGGGGTTGTTTACAATGTATACCAACTAACAGAGCAATAAGGGGGGATTGCAAAAGAGTTAGATACAGGTTAAGAAGTAAGGAGTAAAAATGGAAAAGACGGAGAAAAATCATGTATTAGAAAATGTAATAGTAGTATTGCTTCCATTGGCTGTGTTTGCTATATGGGTATTGACTTGTTGGGATTTAAACTATCAGGTGCATGATGATCGCTATATGATGGAGTTTGTTTCAGGAAAATTTTTAGGACATTCAGATGCACATTTAGTATATATCAAATATTTATTTGGACTGTTTTTAAAGTTTATGTATACTACATGGACTGGCATTGATTGGTATGGCACATTTTTATTTGTGATTCAGTTTGCGACAATAGGAATTATAAACTGGTATTTAGTCTGCAGACAAAAGAAATTGCGTTGGAAGGTAGTCACAGTAGCAGTATTTTACAGTTTCTTTTGCCTTTGCTGGTTAAATGAGGTAACTTGTTTTACCTATACAACAGTAGCGGCATTAGTTGGAGCAGCGATACTGGTTGTGTTTGCGTTGGCAAAAGATCGGTTACAGGATTTTGTTATTGTAATCCTACTTTGCCTGTGTTGCTTTAATCTGCGGGCAGATGTTTTTTTCATGGTTTTGCCCTTTGCAGGAGTCTTATGGTTGTACAAATGTATCAAAACAAAGGATATACGATATGTAAAATTCTTAATTGGTTTGGGCGTTGCGTTGGCAGTATGCTTTGGACTTGACCAGTATGCTTATAAAGATAAGGAATGGAAGGCGTATCAGGAGTATAATCAGGCACGTACTTTGTTTTATGACTATTATTATGACGATATGGTTGTGTATGAGAATTATAAAGAAACCTATGAAAAGTTAGGAATTACCAAGAATGCCTGTGAAATTTTAAAATCCTATGATTTATCTTTGTATGATGAGAAACTGTATGAAAAAATAAAAGAACTTCCCCAATATCATATGGATAAAGGCAGCATTTTTCATAAGATGTGGAACGGACTAAAGACGGTTGTAACAGACGGATTATTAGAGAGCAAAGTAATGACAATCGTATCTATTTTATTCTGGGGCATTGCAATCTTACTTGCATTACTGGGTGGGGATAAAAATAGTATTCTGATAGAGGCAGTATATATTGTGTGTCATGTGATTTTATGGGAGTATCTGGGATGTAGAGGAAGAATTCTACCAAGAGTGGCACATAGTATGTTGTTAATACAAATAATAACCCCTTGTATTTGTGGCCTTTTTGCATGGGAACATAGAAAAGAACGAAGCTTTAAGTGGAAAAGAAAGCTAGTGGCGCAAATGGGATTGGTTGGTTTTGGAGTTATTCTTATCGGTGTATGTTCTTATGATATTTTACATGCACGTAAACTAATCAACAAAAATCACAAGGAAGCAGGATGGCGAGATCATTATATCATGGAAGAATATTGTAAGGAAAACCCAGATAATTTCTATTTTTTTGATGTTTTTTCTGTGGTGGAATGTAAGTATACATACACATTTCATAATCCTAATACATACGAAAACTTTTTATCTTTAGGAGATTGGTTTGGAAATAGCCCAATCTATAAAGAAAAGCTTAAATTAGAGCAAATAAACAGTGTTAGAGATGCAGTATTGCATAATAAAAATGTTTATATCATTGGAATAAAAGGGAGAGATTTGAGTTATATTACAGGAATTACAAATGAAAGACTGGAATTGAAAGCGGTGGATGATTTAACTGGAGGAAATGATGAGTATGTGGTTTATAAAATAAAGTATCTTACCGATAAGCAATTCTAGTATATTATAGTATGAAAAACAAAGGAATAAGAATGCTCATGTTACATTGGAATAGGGAGGAAACGAAGTATGAAAAAATGGAGTAAAGGTTTGGATGCTCTGACGAAATGGACGGTATCTATATTGTTTACTGTGATAATTCTCTTTTTAACAGGCATCAGTATATTCGGCAATTGTTATATGGATAATAATGAGTTTACTTATTTTGTATCAGATCGTGCATGGATGCATATGTTAAGTATAACAGTAGTATTGCTGATAGGCCTTAGCTATCGTAAATTTTTGAAGGGAAAACTTTTCGAACGGTCGAAAAAAATAATCTGGATGGTTGTTATGGGCGTGTATCTGATTATAGTTACAAGTATCGCATTGTATTTGTCGTTGGAGCCAAGGGCAGATCAGAAACATGTGGTAGAAACAGCTACGGAAATGTTACATGGCAGATATACAGCCTTTGCAAAAGGTGGATATATGGACCTATACCCAAATCAAACGGGAATTGTATATATTTTTTATTGGTTGTTTCGCATATTCCCTTTTGGTTATAAAGTAGTAATTTTGTTAAATGTAATTGCACTACTGGTAATTTTTCTTGGAATGACGGGAATTGGTAGAGTATTATTAAAAGAAGGACAGGAAAGATATGCAACAGGTATTATGACGATGTTGTTTTTTCCATTAGTATGCTATGTAACATTTATTTATGGGAATCTGATGGGAATGGCACTTTCAACGCTGGGATTGTATGCGACATTACAATATCTGAAAACACGAAAAATAAGCTGGATAAGCTGTGCTGTAGTTGCATCTGCCTTTGCTGTATTGATAAAAGAAAATTACTTAATTCCTGTGATTGGCATTGTAATCTTTATTGTACTGGACTTTTTCCGAACAAAAGATAAGAAATCTATTGGCTTTTTAGTTGGATTGCTTTTTCTAACAATCGGAGTAACCAGTGTAGCACAGCTACATACAGAACATATAACAGGGTATAAAAAATCTTCTGGAATTCCATCTTTGGCATGGGTAGAAATGGGAATGCAAGAGGGATATACAGGTTATGGATGGTATAATGAATATAATAAAAAAGTATATAAGGAAAATGACTGTGATACCAAAAAAGCAAAGCGACAGGTGAAAAAGGATCTTGTTGTGACCGTAAAGACGTTTGCTTCCAATCCTGCATATGCATTGAAATTCTTCTATCAAAAAGTAGCATCGGAATGGAATAATCCGACATTTGAGGGTGTGTGGATTAATAATACCTATAGAAGAGAATTGGAAAAGGTGGAGGTAAAACCTGTATCAAAGTTTTTTACTACAATGATAAATGAACCAGGAAGGAAAGGAATAAAAGAGTATTGTAACTTGTTTCAGACCTTAACTTTAGTTGGGGTGTGTATGTGGCTTTTGCTTGGACGAAAAGAAGTAAAAATAAACCAATTGTTACCAATAACTATATTTGTTGGAGGATTTATATTTCACTTTTTCTGGGAGGCAAAAGGACAATATGTTATGTCATATTTTGTTTTATTATTTCCATATGCAGTACGTGGGTATCAGCACCTACTAAAACAACTGGAAGAATTCTGCAACAAAAAAGAGGAAACATGGAGCGTCAGATGTAAGAAAAATAGGAGAGTGATTGTGTTAATGGCAGCATTTGTAATTATCCTACTTGTTTCCGTAGCAGGGCAACAGTATATGGATAAAGTGGTAGGATTTCAAAATGCAAAGTATGAGGAATTTTTGAGGGAGGGAAATAAGTAGAAAAAGGTATTGAAAATTGGTAACATAGTCCCATTTTTATCATATGCTAAAGTATGGTAGAATAACAATAAGAAAAGAAGAAAACTAAACAAACGAAAAGGCAAACTTATCGAAAGATAGGGGCGCAAAGCCAAGGGTCTAAGGTGAAAAACTATGACAGCCGGTTACCGAATTTTTGGTATACGTAAGGACTCTATTGGATTCTATCCAAAAGAGTCCTTTTTTTGTTTGTTTGGCATTATAAAGGGGGACTTATATTATGGGGAACAAATCAAAAAAGAAACTAATAGCGGTAATAATGAGTGTAGCAATGGCGTGTGGTATGCTTACAGGGACAAATATACAAGTGAAAGCAGCTACGCAGGCAGATGAGACAACTGGTTATTGGGGGGGATTTTGGATTTTGTATAGAAACGAAGAAAGACCAGAAAGTTTTGATGAATATAGCAATTGTAAATGGTATTGGGGAGATTGGGGAAAGATAAAAAGTGAAGAAACACATTTAAACAATGAAAAAGCTGTTAGTAACATGATTTTACAGGTTCCCAAGGTAACGAAGGCATTATTAAAGGATGGGGAAGAAATACATTGGTTTAGTTCTAAAAAAAGAGGATATCGTTTTCAAATTTATGGAGAAATAGTAAAAAAGGATACCTCTGATGTAAAGGATGATGAGGAAACGGTGCCAAGTGAGATTGTCACACCAAGTCCAACCGTAGAACCAACGAAGGTGCCAACACCGACACCAACAGTAGAACCAACCAAACAACCAACACCAAGTCCAACCGTGAAACCAACAGAAAAACCAGATTTATCAAAATGTTGTTGGACAGGCTTTCAGGTACTTAAATTAGGAGAAAAATGTCCTGCTTCATTAGCAGAAATTAGCCAGAGTGAGTGGATGTGGGGAGACTTTGGATATTTAACAAAATGTGAAAGTATTTATAATCAACAAACAGTCTCAGAAAGAATTGTATCGGTTCCCAATAAAGTAAAAGAAATGTTAAAAGAGGATGAAGATATACATTGGTTTGCAATAAGACAGCAGGGATATGGATGGAGAGTTTATGGAGAAATTTATAATGTTAATGTGGAAAAAAGTATAGAAAAAGGTGCGGTGCAAAGTAAAGAGAAGGAAGTTGTAGTAGAAAACGTATCTGATATAGAAAAATTAAATAAGGTTTATGAAAGTGGTACAGTAATCCGTACATTGGGATTTTATAAAAAAGGAGATGGTGGTGCAGCTACATATGAGATTGCGAACAGAAGCAACGAAGCAGACTATGCTAATTTTGTTACCAAAACTGGACAACATGTAAACTATGTAGTAGAAAATAATACCATCAACATGAAACAGTTGGGTGCAGGTGTATGTGAAGAGAACAATAATGGTACAGTGACAAAGACAGACAATGATGATGCGAAGCGTCTCAATGTAGCAATTGAGTTGATTGATGATTATGAGAATGGAACCATTTATTTTCCAGCAGGAGAATATCGATGTGCATCTAAAGTATACATTGGAGGAGATAACTACACAATAAAAGGCTCAGGAAACAAAAGTATTTTATACACAGATAATGGATATCAGGGAGATGAACATTTTCTAACTGTACTTGGAGATAGCATTACATTGGATGGGTTCCGTGTGGAAGCCAGAGAAACAAAATGGGTACCTTATTATCGTCAGTGTAGTGTAATGTTTGCAAGCAATATCAATATTTTAAATTGTGAATTTTCCGTACAGGAAAATGTAATTTCCTATAATAAGAGTAGAGACAGACAGTATACAAATATCACACTATATACAGGTTGGCATAATGTAACGATTGATAACTGTGTAATGGAACAGATGGGATGTGTGGAACGTGGAGCATGTCTTGGTATTATTGATATGTGGAGCAATGGATGTTCTGGAGCATCTGTAACAAATTGTACGATGAGACAGAATGCACATGATGAGATGATTGGAATATTTACAAAGACAGGAGCCAATGCTTCTATCTCTGATATATATATTGCAAATAATAAAATGTATACCGCATCTGCATCAAATGTAAGTAAGAAAACTATGGCAATAACGATGGCATATGACGAGTCAAAACAGATTTCTAATATTCGTTTTGTAAACAATTATGTGAAGGCAGAAGTACCATCTAACTTTATGACATTTGGTTCTTTGGCAGATTGTGTCATTAAAGATAACGTATTTGACATTGTGCATACAGGTTCCAGCTACGGCGGCGTTATGTTTGATGCAAGAACAGGTGTAACCGTTGAGAATAATAAGATTAACATTTCATCAGATGTAAAGAATGGTGGCATTATGCAAATATTCAAACGAGATGGTGTTTTTAAGAACAATGATGTAAACTGCGAATGTTATGTATATGCAGGCTCTTACATGGGTGGAAAATTGATCGGAAACAATATAAAATTAGAAAAAGGTTGTCATGCAGTTGCCATAACACCAGAGGAATTTAAAGAAAATAATGTTACCGTTACAGGTAAGGTAGACAATTTTATTCATTATGATGGACTAGAGTATGATTCTATTATTTCTGGAAACGAATTTGATTATGACTATGATGATTCAAAAGATGAAATTTATCCAAGCAATGGAGGCAGTTTTATTTATGCTGGTTTTCATGCTGGAATTAATGGACATACAGTTACAGTTACCTCGAATAAAATTCAGACCTCCAATCAGGTAACTTCAAAAAATAAAAGCTTGCTTTGTTATGGAGTTGGCAACACAGAACCACAGACGTTTAGGTTCAAAGATAATCAGGTCGGTTTGTATAGATGGGTTAGAAGTTTATATGGACAGAATATGGAAAAAGTTACGCTTGAAAATAATTATGATAAGGCGGGCAACTCAATCACAAAAGACGAATATACGGTATTTTTTAATAATACAACATACTAAGAAGAAAAGAATCTTACGGTCAACAAAAGCGTAAGATTCTTTTTTTGTGTAAAGAGGCAAAATTTTATAGGAAAGTACTTTATTCTTGCTTGTGATATGTCCCATATGATAAAATAATAAAATGAGATAAAATATAATTACTGTTTCTGAATACATTTATGTCTGTAAAATGAGTGCAGACAAGAGAATAGGACAGTTTACAAGGAAATGGAGGATTAGTGAATGATACGAGTGTTACATTCCGTCAGTAATATGGATCGTGCGGGATTGGAGACTATGTTGATGAATTATTATCGTCATATAGATCGGGAATTGATTCAGTTTGATTTTTTGGCAAATAAGCCAAAACCGGGAGCCTACGAAGAAGAAGTGAAACAGTTAGGTGGACGAATTTTTGTTTCGCCTGGATTTAACCCTGCTAAATTACCACAGTATAGAAGCTTTATGAAGCAGTTGTTTCAAGAACATCCAGAGATACAGATTGTACATGCACATAATGGAGCGTTGGCTTATTATGCATTGCGGGAAGCACAGAGAAATCAAATTCCACATAGAATTGCACATAGTCATAATTCGAAGATTAATTTTGATTTGAAATGGCCAATCAAACAGTATTGTAGGGCGCATATGAAAAAAGCGGCAACAGATTTTTGGGGCTGTGGAGAATTGGCTGTGGAATTTTACTTTGGAAAAGAAATTGCAGAAAAAAAGCAGTATACATTAATTCGAAATGCTATTGAGGAAGAACGGTTTGTATATCAAAGAGAAGTTAGAGAGAAGTTAAGAAAACAGTATCAGGTAGAAGATAAATTTGTAGTCGGTCATGTGGGACGGTTTATGTATCAGAAGAATCATACCTTTTTAATTGATATTTTTGCAGAGATATATAAGCAAAATCAAAATGCGGTATTACTGTTAATCGGGGAAGGAGAATTGGAACAAAAAATTCGAGAAAAGATTTCTAAGCTAGGGCTAACGCAGGCGGTTATTTTTACAGGTTCCATTCCAAATGTAAATGAAATGTATCAGATAATGGATGTGTTTCTTTTGCCATCCCTGTATGAGGGATTACCTGTGGTTGGAGTGGAGGCGCAAGCATCAGGTGTGCGTACCATTTTTTCAGATACGATTACAAGAGAAGTATCGGTTACAGATACAACGGAATTTGTTCCTTTGGCAGCATCCGCTCAAAAATGGGCCGATGCAGTCCTGAAATATGCCAATGGATATGAAAGGAAAGATATGACAAAGGAGATTATAAAAGCTGGGTACAGTATTCATACAGAAGCAGAAAAATTGCAAAATTTATATATTAAAATGATGGAGGAGTAAAGTACGTGCAGGAAAAAGAGAAAAAAAAGAATCATTTTCTTGACCTATTAAAAGGAATTGCGTGTATAGGAGTTGTGTTTGGACATGCGTTGTTTCCTGGGCAGTTTGGGTATTTTGTATTGACTGCTGCTACAGGAATGGTTCCTATATTCTTTTTAATATCAGGATACTATTCTTATCAGGCATCACAAGAGAAGTTACTATTAAAAACTAAGAGAAAAGAAAAACACATAGCAATGATAACAGGTGGTGTGTTGGGGCTATATTTGCTTTGGATGTTGCTAAGGGTTCTTTTGAGAAAAAAAGCATTTTCCACAATAGTACATGTAATCAATGTTCGTTCTGTCGTTAAGTTTTTGGTGCTGAACGATACGACCATGTTCGATGGTGGACATTTATGGTTTTTGCTGGCGTTATTATATTGCTATATTGCGTTGTACATAATAGGTCGTTTTCAACTTATGAAGTTTACTTATCCAGTTATAGCGATTGCATTTGTTTTGCGTATCTTTGCTGTATCTTGTGGAAATTGGCACTATAGTCAGAATTTTTGGGTGGATGGATTTCCTTACTTTTTTCTGGGCTATTATTTGAGAGAGCATTCGGAACGGTATGCTAAAGTGAAAAGTAACCTATGCGTAGGTTTGGCAATTGGTGGTTTCTTATTTAGTGAAATTGCAAATATGGGAGGCGTGTTCCCATTTCGACTAAATATTTATGAAATCGGTACGATTTTAATGGCAATTTCTCTTTTTGTTTATGCCATCAAAAATCCTGAAATCGGAGAAAATTCATTTCTGGAAAAAATAGGAAGAAACTATTCTATGTTTGTGTATATTGTCCATGTTATAGTTTTACAGGCGATTACAGATTATGAAGGTATTATTCTAAAAAGTATTCCTACTTGGTATTTGTGGATAAAACCGATTTTAGTGGTATGTCTTACTTTATTGCTTGCCATGCTTTTTGACAAGAGAAAAGGAGTTTATAGGAAGTTGTTTCATTTATATGAATGAATATTTAGGTAATAAAAGTAATTTGAAATTCATAAATATAATAGCGTGTATGGCTTGTGATTTTTTCTGTTTCTCTCTATGTATATGGTTGGTTAATAAAAAGAGTAAATGTTACAATGGCGTTTTGGGTAGATTTGTTAATCACAAGTGTGATAGTTTTTCTGTTGGCAAATCTGTTTCATAAAATAGTAGAAAAAAGGATTGAGTGGTTATTACAGAAAGTGCAGAAATAGTATGAATATTGGGAAGAGAAGGAGAGTTTAATAGTGAGACAGCTTATTGAAAGAATAAAAATATGCTATATTTTGGGAGTATGTGTAGCAACTGTATTATTGAGCGGAAAAGTCATTCATGCAGCAGTAAATCAGCAGAATACGGGGACGGAAAAGGTGGCAGTGGACAAGACTGTGTCCATTGCAGATACACAAGAGTATAAGAATATGGATTACTCTTTTATGAAAACATTTCAATATGGCAGTGTAGTAAAGGCTTCGAAAGAATTTGATACCGTTGAGGATATGAAAAAAGCTTCTATAAAAAAAGGAAGCTATGTTCGTACAAAAGGGTATTATGCGGATGGAGATAATGGGGCAGCATGTTATCTAATTGCAGAAAAGCAGGAAACGGGAGGTATCAAATTAGAGAACGGTTTGTATGCGAACATTCAACCAGATACCTATACTGATAACAACGGGGAAAAATGGGTCGTTGGAAATGTTCTTCAATATGGAGCGAAGGCAGATGGAAAGCAGGAAGATGAAGTAGCCATTAACAACGCAATTAAAAGTATTGGTACATTTACAAATGAGAAAGATTCAACTGGATATGAATGTGAACGTGGACTTATTTATATGCCTGCAGGAGAGTATAAGTGTGCTAATACGATTCGACTGGGATACAGCAATGTAAATCTGGTAGGAGACGGAGCAGATACGGTACTGTTTACAGACAATGATTATAGAGATAAGGAAGGCTACGCGGAATTCTTTTTTGAAGTTTGGGGAGCCAATCATACTTTTATAGCTAATTTTCAAATTGAAGCAAGAGAAGTGGATTTGTATCATTATATGCGACAGTTTGTAGTGCTTTATAGTGAGCAGGTGTATCTTTATCAGGTGAATCTGTTAATTCCGCAAAGTACCTATTCTTCCTATTATTTTGAAGACAAACAGTATTCAAATTTTTGCTGTTATACGGGAAATAAGTTTGTTACCGTAGATGGTTGTAAAATGGAACAGATGAGTGGTACTTATCGTGGTGCCAATGTTGGTGTGTTGGATATATGGTCTGGCGGAGAAGAAAATATTACTATTATGAATTGTGATTTCTATGGAAATGCCAGAGATGAGCAGTTTGGATTTTTCAGTAAAGACGATGAAAATGCATCGGTAAAGCATATCAATTTTATCAACAATACCATTCATTCTGTACAGTTAAAGTATCCCGATATTATTGGAACAAGAACGATGTGCTTTTCGGTGGCATATGCAGATTCCAAAAATGTAGAGAATATCCGAATTGCAGGAAATCATTTTATTTGTGAAACAGATTCCAAATTTATGACGTTTGGAACCGTAAAAAACTGTGTGGTGGAAAACAACATAATTGAAGTGAAATGTACCTATCAGACTTGGTCTATGGTATTTGATTCTAGTAATGAAAATGCAGAGGATATTTTAATACAAAAGAATCAATTCTTTTTAACCAGTGATTATGGAATTGGAAAAGGAAATCTTACAGGTGGAAATCTTACATTAAAAGAAAATCGCATCTTTTCGGATGTGGAATTGGCATTTGGTATTTTGGGACCTGAAATACATGGAAATGAGATTATCTTTTTGAAGAATATGAGCAAGCTGGCAAGCAATGCCAATTGTACAGATAATAAGATTTATTTGTATAAAGGACTTGGAAATATCGGAACAAATAAAAGGCAAATTGTAAATTATGGTGGGGATAATACTGCAAGTTACAATTTTAGTGGAAATGAGATTTATGACTATGAGCGTGTGGACAAGCTGGTGGTATTTCAGTCGTTGATTATGCTTGATGGAGATTTAAAAACATTAAACGTGACAAACAACAAATACTATATGCCAAATTCCAGATTTTTATCAAGTGAGTACAGTGAATCCATTCCATATAAAGATACCAAGGGTACCTACTATAAAAATAGTATTTTTCGAAAGAAATCGGGAAGTTATGGAAAAATTAACGTATTGAATAATACATTTCAAATGGTAGAATTAGAAAAGTCCGATAGTACATTTACATATTCAGGAAATCAATGTTTAGCACCTGAAGCTGATTTGACAGAGCAACTATGCAGTACAGTGAAAATTTTAAAGGATGGGGAAGAAGTTACAAATATTACTGCTACAGAGGATAGTGTGGATTTAAGTGCTGAAACATTTGTTGTTGTAAAACAGGATTCGGATGGAAATGTGATAGAAGAGAAGAAAGTTTCAGGAAAGAAGATACGCTGGTATACATCTGTAGAAAAAATTGCTACCGTTTCTACATCGGGAAAAGTTACGCGAAAGCTGTATGGAGATGTAGCTGTTTATGCGGTTCCTTTGGATGGCAGTGGAGTATATGGAAAGTGTGTATTACATTTTGCAAGACAGAAAGCAGATTCCATTGCTTTTGCACAAAAGAAAATTGAATTACAATCTGGATTAAAATATTATATGGAATATACGGTATTGCCAAAAGGAGCAACTCAGGAATTGATTTGGACAACTTCAGATAAGAAAGTTGCTACTGTGGATCAAAATGGAACCATTACGGCTATAAGTGAAGGAAATGCCACAGTAGAAGGAACTTCTGTAGAAAATCCAGAATTAAAGGCACGTATTAATGTTAAAGTCTCTAAAGTGACGGTAAAGAAGATTTCGTTGAATGAGACGGTACTCGATGTGGACTATTCCAAAATAGGAACAACAAAGCGGTTGAAGGTATCAAAATATATTCCTGAAAACGCAACCAATCAGGGAATCAAACAATGGAAATCCAGTGATGAAGAGGTTGCAAAGGTAGATCAAAATGGTGTTGTAACTTTTGTTGGAGGAGGAAAGGCAACGATTTCAGCGTATTCTATGGATATGAGTTGTGCGGGAACTTGTAAAATATATGTACATCTTCCTGCGGTTTCCAATTTAAAGGTGAAGGAATATACCGATGATAGAGTTGTGCTGAATTGGGACGAAACGAAAAAAGCAGATGGTTATTATGTATATCAATGGAAGCAAAGCACAGCAGAATGGGTTGTATTAAATGATGGAAATCCAGTGACAGAGACTTCCTTCGAAATAGGAAATTTAGCTTCTAATACAGATTACACCTTTTCTGTCAGAGCATATAATGCAGGATGGGAAACAGGAGAGCGCGTTGTTTATGAAAGTCAGGATAAAAAAGTATCTGTAAAGACCTTAGCATATACACCGGTTACGAAAATATGGAGCAGTCATGAAAATGTAGGAATCCCGTTAAATACTACAGTTACTTTAACTTGCACATATAGCCCGAACACTGCAAATTATAATAATTTAAAAGCGTCTTTTGCGATAAAGAATAAGGCGATTGCATCTATTGAAGAAATAAAGGAAGTAGAAAAAGGAAAGTATTCCGTTACGATAAAAGGGCTTGCTTACGGAACTACTGTGTTGACATTTGCAATCAATGATGCATGGGGATTAAAGAAAGAAATTCCAATCGGAGTGTTGGCAAAGCAGTCACTTCCAGAGGAGTATATCACGGTGACGGGTTCCGCAATAAAAGCGACCATTCATTTTAAAGGATTTGATAATGAAAAGGATTTGCTACAGGAAAAGGCGATTACCGGGTATATGATTCGAAGAACAGAATCCATTGAATTTACAGATGTAAAATATATACCAGCGGATGGTTCAAACGAATATCTCTGGGAGGATACGGACGTCATGCAGGGAAAAAAATATTCGTATACGGTGACTCCTTGCTTGAAAGCGGAGGATGCGTATTTCCTTGGATATGGAAATGGATACCATGGCGTTACCATTCCACAGTCTGTAGAGGCAGAAAAACTTTCCATGGAGAAAGAAATTTATGTAATACCTTTAGGAGAGAAAAAGAAAATTCATGCGAAAATAGAACCAGCAGAGGCAATGATTGATAGTTTAAATTGGCGTTCCGAGAATGAAGGAGTTGCTACTGTTATACAGTTGCAGAAGGAACAGGCGGTTTCGGGAACTGATTATGCTACAGTAACAGGTTGTATTACTGGTGTAACAAAAATATATGCAGAATTAAAAGAAAACTCTAAATTACAGACAGCAGCTACGGTAATCATTACACCTGGAAAGGTAAAAAATGTGAAAAAGGCATCAGATACGGATTCGGTAAGTTTGCTTTGGAATGCGGTAGATAATGCAGATGGGTATTATGTATATCGTTGGAACAAGTCAGCACGTTCCTGGGAGTTAGTTGGTGATGTGCAAGAAAATAGTTTTACGGATAAAAAGCTGGAAAGTAGCAAGATGTATCAATATAAGGTTTCGGCCTATTATCAATACAATGCCAGTAAGTATGAAGGAACGGTAAGTGAAGAGGTGATTGCAACTACAGAAGCCTTATTGGCAGACGATTTTAAGGTAAAAGCAACTGGTTATGAAGGTGTATATGATGGTAAGCTACATCATGCAGTACAAGTTACTGGTACAAAGGAAGGAGATAGTATAAGCTATAGCGAAGATGGAAAAGTTTGGGATCGTTATGTGCCAACAGTTAAAAATGTATTGGATAGTAAGGTAATTTATGTATCTATTACAAGAGACGAAAAAAGCTATTATATGAGTGTTATATGTAGGGTATCTCCGAAATCTATGAAGGATGCACAGTTTCGACTAGAACATACACAATATAATTGGGACGGAAAAGAACATCGTCCAAAAGTGGTGATGGATGAAAATATTGCTCCAGAAGAGTACCAGGTGACGTATCAGGGCGAATGTAAGAATGTTGGAAAAGGAATCGTCATTGTACAAGGAAAGGAAAATTATAAAGACAGTTGTATCTTAAATTACCAAATTAAACTGATTCAGGGAAAGACATACATACATTCTGGATATAAGTATAAGATTACAAGTAAAACTACTGTTAGGATGATGGGGGCGACAAACACACGTAAGACTACCATTCTAGTTCCTAATGTGGTTAATTTAGGTGGCACAAAGTTAAAAGTAACAGAAATTGGTGCAGCCGCCTTCAAAAAATATAAAAAACTTACTTCTATTAAAATAGGAAGTAATGTAACAAAGATTGGTGCACAGGCCTTTGCTGGAGATACGAAATTAAAGAAATGTGTATTCCTAAATGCTACCATTAAAACAGTAGGAAAAAATGCATGGAAGGGAATTAGCAAGAATGCCAGTTTCTTTGTACCAAAAAAGGGAATAAAATGTTATCAAAAGAAATTAACGAAAAAGACTGGCTTTACAAAAAAAATGAAGATTAAAAGAAATTAGCTGTGCATTTGTGAAAAAATATGATATAATGAGCGTTAGCGAGCTTATGCGAAATATAGTATTACATCTAAAATAGGACTAGGAGGTCTAGAGATGAGCGACATTTTATATATGGTCTTGCCATGTTATAATGAAGAAGAGGTGTTACCTGAGACATCGAGACAATTAAGAGAAAAATACGAGGCATTGATTGCCGCAGATAAGATTAGCGATAAGAGTCGAATTGTATTTGTAAATGATGGTTCAAAAGATCGTACATGGAGTATTATTCAGGAACTTCATGAACAGAATCCAATGTTTAGTGGAGTAAATTTAAGTCGAAACCGAGGACATCAGAATGCTTTATTAGCAGGACTTATGACTGCGAAAGAGTGTGCGGATATGGTTATTTCCATGGATGCAGATTTGCAGGATGATATTGGTGTCATTGATGACATGCTGCGAGAGTATTACAATGGAAATGATATTGTATATGGAGCGAGAAGTAAGCGTGAGACAGATACCTTTTTCAAACGTTTTACAGCAGAAAGCTTCTACAAATTAACCAATGCCTTGGGTGGCGAAGTCGTATTTAACCATGCAGATTGTAGATTAATGAGCAAACGTGCATTAAATGGTTTAGAGCAGTACAAAGAAGTAAATTTATTCCTTCGTGGTATTGTTCCAATGATCGGATATCCATCTACGGTTGTTACTTATGAGAGAAACGAAAGATTTGCAGGAGAGAGCAAGTATCCATTGAAAAAGATGTTATCATTTGCTATGGAAGGGATTACGTCTCTAAGCACAAAACCAATTCGTTTTGTCACAACTGGCGGAGTGGTATTCTTTATAGTTGCGTTAATTATGATGATTTATACGGTAGTGCGTTACTGTATGGGAGCTACTGTTGCAGGATGGTCTAGTATCTTGATTTCTGTTTGGTTTATAGGCGGTGTTCAGATGATTGCACTGGGTGTGATCGGAGAATATATTGGAAAGATTTATATGGAGACAAAACAGCGTCCAAGATACATAGTTGAAAGATTTTTAAATGATCAGGAGTATCATGCAAAATAATTAATTGAATATAAAAAAGCTTGTCGTATTGTATGCGACAAGCTTTTTTGTATGAAGGAGTTTACTGTTTACTATGGAGAGTATTTTTAGGAAACATTGTTTGGTCTGCATTCCTCATAGGTACATCCAACGATATGATAACTTCCAGATGTATCAATAGCACCACCACTATAATTAGAGGTACAGCGTTGAAAATGACAATCTACAATTTTTCCTCTGGCACCGTACATAAGAATACCTCCACCACTTCTTGCATGGCAATTGATGAATTGTGAATTGGTGATATTGCCTGCATGGCAGTAAACAGCACCTTCTTGACAGTAAGAAAACACACATTCCTCTATAATAGGAAGAAAGGCATTATAAATGGCGCGACCATTTGCGGTGTTTCGGAAGATGCAACCACTGATGTGTAGTCTGGCACGAACGGCACGAAAAATGCCGTATTGTTCCATTCCATCAAATTCACAACCAGAAAAGTGGCAGTTTTTAGGGGTTTCAAAGGAAAATAAATCTCGACCTTCCAAATTCCAACCCAATGCTTTGCTACTTTTCATAATAAGCGTTCCTTTACAAAGGAGTGTATAACGTAAATAAATAGTAGCGTTTTGAATTTCCAAAATACCAAATTCGCTTACAATTACCGGGCAATCAAATATGGTAGAATAGCGTATTAAAGTTTCTTTGGAAATAATATAATCCTTTTTACTATTGATATATTGAATGATAACATCATCCTTTGGATAGCAATGTGAGTAATCGCATTTTTCTATATTCGATCGAATCGGTCCATTATAGTAAATTGCACTTCCAAATTCTACCGCACAACAGTTATCAAAATAGCAGTTGGAAATAACGGTATGTTTGTTTGCAAAAATAGCACCACCATTATGAGAATTACAGTTAGTGAAAGTACAGTGCTGTATTTGTGCGTTTCCATACTGAACAAAAATGGCACCGCCATTTTGAGTGGAAAAACAGTTTTTGAAGGTACAATATTGGATATGCGAAGTATCTCCATTTATCACAAGTCCAGATATGAAACTGGTATCTTTAATGGTACAATCGGTAACGGTTACGGTGCTGTGACTTGCGGACAATAAACCACCATTATGACTACATTGAAACGTACTGTTTTTTAACGTAATGGTCGAATGGCGGTGGCAGTAAATAAATGCATGTTGAAAAAGACTGCTGTTTACATTTTTTGAAAATTCTAACCAACTGTTTTCTATGATTAAGGTACCACCCTGTATATCAAAATTTTGTTCCACTTTTACAATTGCATTGGAAATATGTACCGTAGTATTTTTAGGAATGACAATTGTATCATGGAAAATGCAGTTGCCGCGGAAATGATAAGTGTGATCATTTTTTATATCCTCAGGATGCACATGTTCCGTATAAGCATAATTAAGCATATAGTAAGAAAGATCTGTCATAGTGACAGGCCAGCCACTTAGCTGCATTTTATCAAAAAGAGTAAGACAATTCTGATATTCTTTACAATATGCAGAAGAAACAAATTGAAGAATCGTGTTTCTTTCATCATTGGTAAACTCTAGTAAATCTGCAAATAAGTCCAGAGATTTTTGCTCATTCAAAGAAATATTATATTCAGACATAGAAACATTGTACAAATCCAGAAGAAAGAAAATTTTCTTTTTTCTTGTTTCCAGTGCAGCAACGATTTCATCAATTAGAACCTGAACGTCTTTGGAAAGATTCATAATTGTAATCGTATCTTTGGAGGATAAAGAAAAGCCTTTTGTAATCAGGCGCTCCAATTCAAAGTTACTAAAAGGATTGGCTTTGTTGTTTAAGCGTGTATGCATTAAAATAGCGGCTGCATACAAGGTTTTAAAACCAATCGGTTCCATATATAGAGGATGTTTTCTGGAAATCCAGAGGTCCTTTTTTTTATTAAATTTTGTTAGAGTACCAACACGCATAAAGTTACTCCTTTCTTGCGTAAAGTTATTGTGCTATTTTGGTATATACATTGGATTAGGATTGGTATATACATTGAACAAGTTGCTATCTGTTGGCGTACAATTTTCAAATTTACACTGAATGACACTTTGACCATATTTCAAATTTGCAAAGTAGATAGCACCACCTAAATACTTTGCGTGGCAATCCTGAAAATTGCAGTTATATATGGTTGTATTGGCTAATGAATGGGAATGAATAGCGCCCCCATGCATATTGTGACAATTTGAAAAAGAACAGGAACCAATAAATAGCTCTTTTTTGGAAGTGTTAAGGAAGGCACCACTTTTACAATTGTCAAAGCTTGATTTACTAATATCTGCTGAATTACCAGAAAAGTCGATTGCTGGCTTTTGAATGGTATTTTTAATATAGGAATTTCTTAATTTTAATTGTCCATTGTTTTGTTGCAAAAAAGAAGTCTGGTTATTGCAATCAATAGTGGAATGTTCAATGCGAATGTTTGGTGTATCTTCAATCGAAAGCAAATAGGGTGCATTGCATTGTTCTACAAAGAGTTCGGAATTGCGGATGATAATTTTCCCGTTTTTAATAGAAATTTTTCCATCAATTTTAACTTTTGCGTGATCTAATACGATTGTACTGCAATTAGAAATAACCAAATTCCCGTGTATTTTCAAATTGGATTCAAACCTTTTAATAGAACCATCATCTAAGGATAAATCTTCAATTTCATTTGTTAATGAAAAGGATGGGAAAATATATTCCAAAACAGGGGTAGGAATGTCATACCCCGAGAGTTTAAAATTTTCATATAATAGAACAGCGGAATCTAATTTTGTATCATAATAAGAAATGGTCTGTTTGTTTAGTTCATCTGTGGTTTGGTAACCAAGATTTGTAAATTCTTTTAAGAAGGAGGTCTCTGTATCTGTGAGGTTAAAAACCTGACAGTATCCCTCAATAATATCATGACAATAGGTTGGTGAAATCAGACCGAAAAAAGAAAGTCGATATAGGTCCGCGATAAAGCAATATTGTTCTTGCTTGGTCGCAACGGTACGAAAGACTTCTGTTATTTTTAAGTCAAAATGATTTTTTACCTGTAGAGGTAATTTCTTTTGTTGTTCACTATCCAGATGTAAACTATTTAATATAGAAGAAAAACAATCCAGAGTAGCTGGAAGTTGATCTTTGTAACCGTATACAAGTACCGCAAGTCCAAAGCAATAGATATACTTAAAGTTTGCAGAATTTTGCGCAAGAGGATGTGAGGGGGTGCTCATATCGTTTCTTTTTTGCGCTAAATATTCTAACATATTCATTTTGTTGCCTCCCAAATTATAAAATACACTATATGATGCCTAAAAAGGCTAATACTCATTATATTATATATCGTACCGATTTTTGATATTAGATAGTGCAAATAAAAAAATAATTCAAATGTGTAGTATTAATAATAGAAGAAAGTAAAAGAAGTCAGCATAAAAAAGGGATATGGTTGACAAGCTTTTGTTTATTCAGTACATTGTAATAAGAAATAGAATAGAAAGCTATTATATAGAAGAAAAATTTTAGGAGGACGAAAAATGGAATTTAGGCCATGTATTGATATTCATAACGGAAAGGTAAAGCAAATTGTTGGAGGAAGTTTAAAAGATCAGGGAAATCAAGCAAAAGAGAATTTTGTGTCAGAGCAGGATGGAGCCTTTTATGCAAATATGTACCGAAAAGATAGATTAAAAGGTGGACATATTATTTTATTAAATCCCGTAGGCAGTGAGTATTATGAAGCGGATGTGGAACAGGCAAAGCTTGCATTGTCCGTATATCCAGGGGGCTTGCAGGTTGGTGGTGGTATTACTGATGCCAATGCAGCTTATTTCTTGGAGCAGGGAGCTTCTCATGTTGTAGTTACCTCATTTGTATTTAAAGATGGGAAGATTAATTATAAGAATTTAGAAAGTCTTGTAAAAGAAGTGGGAAGGGAACATCTTGTTTTAGATTTGAGTTGTAGAAAACGCATTTCAGAGCAGGGGGAGGAACAGTATTTTGTTGTAACGGATCGATGGCAAAAGTTTACAGATATGATTCTGGAGAAAAAGGCGTTAAAAGAGTTGTCGTCGTATTGCGATGAATTCCTGATTCATGCGGTTGATGTAGAAGGAAAAGCCAATGGAGTTGAGAAAAATCTAGTATCTATTTTGTCGAAAAGTGAGGAAAATACCATTACATATGCAGGTGGAGTGGGTTCTTTTTCTGATTTAGAGGAATTAAAACAATTGGGAAAAAATAGAATTAATGTAACAATTGGTAGTGCTTTAGACCTATTTGGCGGTACTATGGATTATGCAAAAGTTCTAAAAAAGTGCCGTGAATAACCAAAAATTACTGTGCAATATTTATGGTTGCAAAAAAAAACTTACAAACTTAACAAAAATGTTTCTTAGATTTTAAGGGGTTCACATATTAGAAAAAAATTACAGAAGATTACAATGTTAAAAATGACCGAAAAATGCGAAAAAATAAATTGAAATTTGGTTAAAAATTACACAAAAAAATTTTGCAAATAAAAAATTGTAAAAAAATGTCTCCTGAAACAGGCTTGATTTTGACACAAACTACCGTTATACTCTAATGCGTAGTGAGCAACTGTTACTGACCAAAGGAATAAAAAGTAATTTGAAAACAGAGATGTGTGTTTTATGTTAGAGATTACATATTGCACGGAGGCAGGAAAAGGAGATTAACTATGAAACTAAATAAGATTATTACAGTCGGTTTGTTATGTGGACTTTTTTGTTTTGCAAAACAAGATATGGTCGTTGCAAATGCAGCAACTGTAGATACAACTGTAATAAGCAACAACATGATGACACAAGAAGATGAGGCAAATCAGTTACATCAGGAAGCTGTTACAGGAACTGCGATTGATACAGTATCGCAGGGAGCAATAGCTGTAGAACCAAATGCGGTTACAAATGAAGCAATCGGAGGTTCGCAGACAGTTACTGGAGAGGCAATTTCAGATGGAAATTCTATATTGCCAGCAGCAGCTACCAAGGTTACGGAAACTACAATTACGAATAGTACAGTAAAAATGTCTGGCGTAAAAACAACAGCACGAAAGACAAAAAAGAAGTACACTGCAACAGAGTTGAAACTTATGTCTTGTATTATTTACTGTGAAGCTGGTTGTGAACCATATGCAGGAAAAAAGGCAGTGGGTATTGTAGTTATGAACAGAAAACGTTCTAGTTCATTCCCAAACACTATCAAAGGTGTAATTTACCAGAAGCATCAATTTGGACCGGCATCAAATGGTTCATTAAAGCGCGCACTACAAAGATATGAGTCGGGTAAATTTAATTCCGCAACAGAAAAAGCTTGTATTAAAGCAGCTAAAGCTACACTAAATGGAGATAAAATGGTCAAGTACAATAATAGAAGTTATAACATGAAAAATTATTACTTCTTTAGTAGGAGAGTAGCGGGAGCAAGATTGACGATTAGACATCATCAGTTTAAATAAGATTTAGAATAGAGAGTATTGCACAAAGGTGCGATACTCTTTTTTTCGCATATCGCAGAAAACTTGAAAAACAGCAAGTTGTGTGCTATAATAAATTATTGATTTGGTGTGAAGTATGAAATGTTAAGGATACATTTTGACTGATACCAAAGGGAATACAATGGATACTTAAGGAGGAGACATGGTGGATAATGTTTCAGAAAAAAGCGAAGTGATTTCAAAAAACTTTATTGAACAGATTATTGAGAAGGATTTGGCAGAAGGTGTTTACAAGGAAGTTGTAACAAGATTTCCACCAGAGCCAAATGGTTATCTTCATATAGGACATGCAAAATCAATTTTATTAAATGCAGGACTGGCAAAGAAGTATAATGGAAGATGGAATTTACGATTTGACGATACAAACCCTACCAAGGAAAAGACAGAGTTTGTGCAGTCTATTCAGGAAGATGTGGAATGGCTTACTGGAGAGAAGAAGCAGGAAATCTTTTATGCATCCAATTATTTTGATCAGATGTATGAATCTGCTGTTAAGCTTATCAAAAAAGGAAAGGCTTATGTTTGTGAATTAACACCAGAACAGATTCGGGAATACAGAGGTACACTTACAGAACCTGGAAAGAACAGTCCTTACAGAGATAGAGATATAGAAGAAAATCTTCGACTTTTTGAGGAAATGAAGGACGGAAAGTATCCAGATGGTTCTATGGTGCTTCGTGCAAAGATTGATATGGCATCACCAAATATTAACATGCGTGATCCAATTCTTTATCGTGTGGCACGTATGACGCATCACAACACAGGAGATAAATGGTGTGTATATCCGATGTACGATTTCGCACATCCAATTGAGGATGCAATCGAGGGAGTGACACATTCTATTTGTACACTGGAATTTGAAGATCACAGACCATTGTACGACTGGGTGTTACGTGAATTAGAATGGGAGAACCCACCAAAGCAGATTGAGTTTTCAAAATTGTATTTGCAGAATGTAGTTACTGGAAAACGTTATATTAAAAAGCTTGTAGAAGACGGCATTGTAGATGGTTGGGATGACCCAAGACTTGTATCAATTGCTGCTTTAAGACGACGTGGATTTACACCAGAATCTTTAAAGAAGTTTATGGAATTGTGTGGTGTTTCCAAGAGTCAGAGTTCTGTTGACTATGCTATGTTAGAGTATTGTATTCGTGAAGATTTGAAATTAAAGCGTAGTCGTATGATGGCAGTATTGGACCCAATCAAGCTTGTAATTACGAATTATCCAGAAGGACAGATTGAATATTTGGATGTGGTAAATAACCAGGAAAATGATCAGCTTGGTACAAGAAAAGTTCCGTTTGGTAGAGAGTTATATATTGAGCGAGAGGATTTCAAGATTGAACCACCTAAAAAATATTTCCGTTTGTTCCCTGGAAATGAAGTACGTTTGATGAATGCGTATTTTGTTAAGTGTGAAGAATATATTACAGATGAAACAGGAAAAGTAACAGAAATACATTGCACATATGATCCAGAAACAAAATGTGGAACAGGATTTACAGGTAGAAAAGTAAAAGGTACTATCCATTGGGTAGAAGCTTCTACAGCAAAACCAGCAACGATAAGACTTTATGAAAATATTGTTGATGAGGAAAAAGGTGTTTATGATGAAGAGGGAAATATTAATCTTAACCCTAACTCATTACAGGTATTGGAAAATTGTTGGGTAGAACCTGAATTAGCAAATGCACAGGCTTTTGATAGTTTTCAGTTTGTAAGACAGGGATATTTCTGTGTAGATGCGAAGGATAGCAAAGATGGAAAACTGGTATTTAATCGAATTGTTTCTTTGAAGAGTTCGTATAAACCAGCTTAATATAAAAGGGGGAAAAATTATGGGGTTATTATCAGGATTAGAGTCATTGGGACTTGGCAAGATGCAGGAGACAGAAGTATTTGAAAAAGAGACACCGAAAGAAGAGAAGGGGGAAGTGGCAACTGCGCATAAAAAAACGGAATTAGATGTTTTATTTGATAAGACATTTAAGTGCCCAGTATGTGATAATGAGTTTACTTCCAAAATGATACGAGCAGGAAAGAATAAACTTGTAAAACAGGAGTTGGATTTACGAGCAATCTATGATACTGCGGATGCAGTGAAGTATGAACCTGTTGTGTGTCCAAAGTGCGGTTTTGCTGCATTAAATCGATTCTTCAAACCGATGGCTGTTGCACAGGAAAAATTAATAAAAGAAAAAATTTCTGCTAATTTCAAGGGGATTGAGCAGCCTGAAGGAGCATATTCCTATGATGATGCGATTCTTCGATATAAACTTGTACTTGCAAGTACAGTTGTGAAAGGCGGAAAGAATAGTGAAAAGGCCTATGTTTGTCTGAAGATGGGATGGACTTATCGTGGAAAGGCAGAAAATTTGCCGGAGGATACACCAAATCGAGAGGCAGTATTAAAAGAATTAAAAGCGGCAGAATTGGAATGCCTTCAAAATGCTTATGGTGGCTTTGTATCTGCGTTCTCACAGGAGTCATTCCCTATGTGTGGCATGGATGAAATGACAGTCACATATTTAGCAGCAGAATTGGCAAGAAGAATAGGAAAGACAGAAGAAGCAGCTAGATTAGCATCTACAATTATTACAAGTCGTTCTGCCAGTGAGCGTATTAAAGATCGTGCAAGAGAAATTAAAGATTTGATTAAAAAGCAAAAAGGTGAATAATCTTATCTTTATTAGCATATGAAGCATATTGCATATAAAAATGAAAAAGGTATATGAACCATTTACGGTTCATATACCTTTTTGACTTACACGAGTAACAAGTTAAAGTCTAGATTTATGTGAGGCTTTGGTAGCCATCACAATGACTTGAGAAATTTGTAAAGCGATTTCTATGTTTAAAAGTATTATGCTCTTAAATCAAAAGAATAGCGAGAAATTCCTTGGGTAGCGGGTTCTGGTTCGATAAAGTCTTTTACAATATCTACTTCTTTTTCTAGCTTGG
The DNA here is from genome assembly GCA_000437275.1 of Clostridium sp. CAG:411. Classification (GTDB taxonomy): domain Bacteria; phylum Bacillota; class Clostridia; order Lachnospirales; family Lachnospiraceae; genus CAG-411. Next base: position 105,122 of record FR899730.1, read on the forward strand.
ATACGGTACTATTGCATAGATAACCTTTCTCCAGTAAGGCATCATTTAAAAGAGAAAGATTGTTCTCTAATAATTTTTTTGATTTTTCATCATTCAAACAGAAGTTAGCAGTGATCGTTCTGTTTTTTAGTTTTACATCAACATTTAAAGAGCCAAGATAATCCATATCTAAGTGCAGTAAAATATGAATTGGATTTTGCTGTTTGGATAACTGTTTTTTTCTTGTATACACATACAAATCTGCATGTGTACAGGTATCCTGCATTTTTGTAGGTAATTGTACAAAAGAGAAAAATTGATTTAATAGTTTCATAAAATCTAGATTATCTTTTAATTGTCCTAGGGATTCCTTTGCGTTTGTCTGCATATTGCTTGTTAAAATAGAGTTTTCAACTTGTTGTCGGGAAAGCAATTGTTTGTCAAAAATATCATTTAGTTCATGTATTTGCTTTTCTAATTTGCGATAATAATGGTCAACCCCACCCTGTTGAAAAATATCTTTTGGTGTTAGCAACAAGGAATGAAGTAATTCCTTTTCTAACAGTCTGGAAAAGATTGGAGAGGAAAGCAATTGCGCGGCAGGCGTTTCTTCTGTGAAAGGTAAAACGGTTTTGATGGTTCGCATTAATTCGTTTGTATTGATTTCACCTGTTATAATTTTATTTTTTACCTGTTCATCTAATGGAAATTGTTTTAAAATCTGGTTAAATTCCATACGTTCCATATTATTTAATTGTCCACCTAATTCGTTGTTTTCTGTTTGCAATTGTGTAAATTGCTGTTCAATCTGATTGACAACTGGCGTATCGAATAAGCTGGTACGGAGCATCTGTGCGTTGCTTTCTGCTGATTGATTTTTGGTTGCACTTTCTTCGGTGTTGGTCGTATCCATATTTGCATTTTCCATATCTAATGCAAATGCCTGTTCAAAATCTTTGTGTATTAAATGAATGACCTGTCGTAAGGAAGCATTTCCAGAAAGGATGGCTTCTTTGGTGTTTTCGGGCAAGTCAAAATTTTCCAAAATAGATAGCAACTCTTGTTGTTCTGGCTCCGTAAGTTGCAGAGTAGTATCTGGAAGAACCGTTTTGCTGATTGGTGAAGCGGAAAGGGCAGTATCATATATGCAAGACATGATTCGGGCTGCTACGGATTGAAAAGGGTTTGCCGTGTGGTCATTCGTTTGTTGTGTATTTGGCGAATTGGTCAATGCTTCCTGTTCTGCTACAGTGGCAGCTTTTTTTGAAGAAGCGGAAAAAGTAGTAGGAATTTCTTCCTGCAAGTAAGGCTCTGCCATTTCACGTAAAAAAGTCGTTAAATCTGTTGTTAAGTTCTGTACTTGCGTTGTGATACTATTTGCATTATTTTCATAGCGTTCCAATTGTATTGCATTTGTTTCGGTGAGAGGAATTTGCAGTTTATTCATTAATACAAGGGTTGGAATTTGAATATCCTTGTGTTGATAAGCCAACTGCAACATTTGTTGTATTCCTTGTCTGTGAATAGGAAGTTGATTGTTCATTAATTCCAATACAATTTGTTGGTTTTTATCTGTTTTAGGAAGACCTGCCTCCTCTAATGCTTTTTGAATGGTACTATTTGCGAGTGCCATATCGGTACGTGGAAGAGCTTCTAAAACAATATTTTCCTGAGATGCGGAAGCTACTTTGAAAGCTGCAGTTTCCCCAATAGCAAGCCAGCTTCCGTTCTGCAATTTTCCTGCGACAGTAGTATTATTTTCTAAAGTGACGACAACTTCTGTATTTCTAAGATCCGTTACCTCGCCTTTTAAAATTTGTCCTGGATAGAGGGAACGGATACGTGTAGTTGTCCCGTAATTGCTCAATGTATTCGCTTGTTGCACCTGTGGACGAGAAGGTGTTGGTTGTGCAGAAGCACGATTTGGAATTGCCCTACCGCCTCGATTTCTGGGTGCATTTTGATTGATGCGATTGCTGGATAAGTTCATAAAATTTCCCCTTTTCTATATAAATGTACGCTAAACTTGTATTTTCAGTAAATTAGAGTTAAATTTATAAAAGTGCAAGAAAACCCACTGCCTTTAGGCGGCAAGAAACCCCACTGCCTTTAGGCGGTGGGTGCTCTTGTGCGAGGTGCGGGGTTCAAGCCCCGTGCCTCGTAAGGCACGCAGTGCCGCTTTTATATGAGCAAGTAGCGAAGCAGATTGCGAACATCCGCTTGACATTTTATATTATATCGTTTTTGCTTGAAAAAGGAAAGGTTTTTAAATGGGAGGGAAAAGTGTTTTGAATATAATTACGTTGACTCTCTATATATGGTATAATATTATGAAAAGGAGAATTAGAGATTGTTTCTGTTTGCGGAATAAGACTTTTGATTTTGGTGTACAAAAAATAGGAGGGAGTTTTACAATGAGAATAGATATATTGAAAAATGAAGTAGTGGTCAATGAAAAGAGTATAAAAATTGGTGGTGAAATTGACTCGGCGAACGCAGCTTTGAATGATAAAACATGCTACGATAGTGAGTTTTATTATGAAAATGGAGATGTTTTGATTAATATAGAGAATGACTGTATTTCCTACATAGAAATACGAAATGGATATAAGAGTGAAAAATATGTCTATTTAGATGATTTTGAAGTGTTGCATGAAAATAAAAAAGATGTTTTAGCGTTTTTGGAAAATAGAAACGAAGCACCACTTATACATGAAGACGAACAAACTGTAGTGGCACAAAATTTAGGAATTGTAATAGGTCTTGGAATAAGTGAAGAAGAAGTGCAGGAGTTAATACGTGAATCGAAAGCGGATGGTATGTATGAAACAATGATGGAAGATATTGAAAAGGATATTTATCGTTCTATGCATATAGAATGCATTGGTATTAGAAAAGTATGACTAGGCTAGAATTGTCTGCATTATGAAAAGTAGAAGAGGAGGCGAATAGTAAAGGGAAAATAAAAAGAGGAAACGTTCCCTTGACACAAACCAATGCGTTGCACTGGTTGTTTGCAAAATAAAAATATGGTATACTACTACATATATGTACAAACACTTTGCATGGTATAGAAAAAGGATATTGTGTAAGGTGTTTCTATCATGTTTTGACAAAGTTTTGGAAACAAGAGTAAGGAGAGAATTTAGTGATAGAGCAGAGTAAAATTAGAAATTTTTGTATTGTAGCACATATTGATCATGGAAAATCAACCTTGGCGGACCGTATTATAGAAAAGACAGGCTTGTTGACCAGCCGTGAAATGCAGGCACAGGTTTTGGATAATATGGAATTAGAGCGTGAACGTGGAATTACAATCAAGGCACAGACCGTTCGTATTGTCTATAAGGCAAAGGATGGAGAAGAGTATATTTTCAATTTGATTGATACACCAGGGCATGTGGATTTTAATTATGAGGTTTCTAGAAGCCTTGCAGCCTGCGAAGGGGCAATCCTAATCGTGGATGCGGCACAGGGAATTGAAGCACAGACCTTGGCAAACTGTTATCTGGCATTAGACCATGATTTGGAGATTTTACCAGTCATCAATAAGATTGACCTTCCAAGTGCAGATCCAGACCGTGTAAAAGCCGAAATTGAGGACATCATTGGATTAGACACAGAGAATGCTCCTTTAATATCCGCTAAATTGGGGTTAAATATTGAGGATGTTTTGGAACAGATCGTTGCACAGATTCCTGCTCCAAGTGGAGATATAAATGCACCATTGAAAGCATTGATTTTTGATTCATTATATGATGCCTATAAAGGTGTTATTGTATTTTGCCGTGTGTTTGATGGACGGGTGAAAAAAGGAACAAAGATGCGGATGATTGCCACACAGGCAGAAGCAGAAGTAGTAGAAGTGGGAACATTTGGTGCTGGACAATTTATTCCATGTGAAGAATTGACGGCAGGTATGGTAGGTTATGTGACCGCTAGTCTTAAAAATGTAAAAGATACCAGAGTTGGTGATACGATTACAGATGCAGAACGTCCATGTGAAGAGGCACTTCCAGGTTATAAAAAAGTAAATCCTATGGTATATTGCGGATTGTATCCTGCGGATGGCTCAAAATATCCGGATTTGCGTGATGCATTGGAAAAATTACAATTAAATGATGCCTCATTGCAGTATGAACCTGAGACATCGATTGCATTGGGCTTTGGATTCCGTTGCGGATTTTTAGGGTTATTACATTTGGAAATTATACAAGAGCGTTTAGAGAGAGAGTACAATTTGGATATTGTAACAACCGCACCAAGTGTAATTTATAAGGTGTATAAGACCGATGGAGAAATGATAGAAATTACAAATCCATCCAATTTACCAGACCCATCTGAAATTGACCATATGGAAGAGCCTATTGTATCGGCAGAAATTATGGTTACAACAGAATTTGTTGGTCCAATCATGAATTTATGTCAGGAGAGAAGAGGTGTTTACCTTGGAATGGAATATATTGAGACGACAAGAGCGTTATTAAAGTATGATTTACCATTGAATGAGATTATTTATGATTTCTTTGATGCCTTAAAATCCCGCTCCAGAGGATATGCTTCGTTTGATTATGATATGAAAGGATATGTACCTTCTGGATTGGTAAAACTTGATATTCTTGTAAATAAAGAAGAAGTAGATGCGTTATCCTTTATTGTTCATGCAGATACAGCATATGAGAGAGGCCGTAAGATGTGTGAAAAATTAAAAACAGAAATACCAAGACATTTATTTG
>FR899730.1:109896-114766 GCA_000437275.1 Clostridium sp. CAG:411
GCTAGAGAGACTGTAAGAGCCATGCGCAAGGATGTATTGGCGAAATGTTATGGTGGAGATATTTCTCGAAAGAAAAAGCTTCTTGAAAAACAGAAAGAAGGAAAGAAACGTATGCGTCAGGTTGGAAACGTAGAAATTCCACAGCAGGCATTTATGAGTGTATTAAAATTGGATGACGAATAAATAGGATACTAGGGGCAAAAGGGAGGAAATGTTTGTAATGGGGTATACATGGTATGAATGGTGTAGTATTTTTTTGATTTACGCTATATTGGGATGGTGTGCTGAGGTATGTTATGCAACAGTGCATACTGGCAAATTTATAAACAGAGGATTTTTAAATGGACCTGTATGTCCGATTTATGGCTGTGGTGGTACTGTTGTGGTGGCATGCTTATATCCGTTTCGAGAAAGATTTGTACTTGTATTTTTTTGTGCGATTATCCTTAGTTCGGTGATTGAATATATCACTGGTTATGTTTTGGAAAAAATATTTCATGAATATTGGTGGGACTATTCGGAAAGACCATTTAATATCAAAGGATATGTGTGTCTGGAATTTTCCATTCTTTGGGGAATTGTATGTTTGCTTGTGGTAGATATTCTGCATCCGCCAATAGAAAAATTTGTTATGTGGATACCATATAGAATAGAGATTGGAGTGTTAGGTCTTTCTTTTCTCGTTTTCCTAGCAGATATGTATGTGACGGTATCCAATATTGTTAAATGGAAGAAACAGATGCGCCTGATGAACGAAATCGTAGATATTATCCGTGGATTTTCAGATGGTGTTGGCGACAGTATGAGCAGCATTGTTTTAAAGGCCATGGACAAGAAAACAGAATGGACAGATATTTTCACACAGGACGAACGTTATTTAGAATTTAAGGAAGAGTTAGAAAAGAGAAAACAGGAAACAGAAAAATTAAAAGAAAAATATAATCGTCTCATAAAACAAAAGAGTATGGGGTACAAACGATTGGAAAAGGCATTCCCAAGATTGTCCGGTGTAAGTCCGGTGCGTATGAAGGAAATGTGGCAGGAAATAAAAGAGAAGGGCAAACAATATGGTAAAAAAGAAAAATAGAAAAGAAGTGGGAATTTATGTACACATTCCTTTTTGTTTGAAAAAATGCAGATATTGTGACTTTTTATCAACACCGACGGATGAAGCGGAAAAAGAACGGTATGTGCAGGCGGTTTTACAAGAGATTGCAAGTTATCAGGAAGTGGCGAAGGCATATCAGGTGAGAACGATTTACTTTGGCGGTGGTACGCCTTCGCTGCTAAATCCTTCTCTTATTTGTGATATTCTTGAAAAAATTGCAAAGGTATTTTCTATTTCTGACAGAAGTTCTTTAGAGATTACATTGGAGGTAAACCCTAAAACTGCAAATAGAGAAAAATGGAAGCAGTATAAAGCTATGGGCATCAATCGTATCAGTATAGGATTGCAGTCTACACATGATGATGAGTTGAGATTGCTTGGACGAGCGCATAGTTATGCAGATTTTTTAGAAACCTATACACAGGCAAGAGAATGTGGGTTTCATAATATCAGTATTGATGTGATGTCAGCATTACCGGGACAGACCTTAGAAAAATACGAGGAAACCTTGCAAAGAATTGTAGAGTTAAATCCAGAGCACATTTCTTCTTATAGTTTGATTATTGAGAAGCACACCCCCTTTTGGGAACTTTATGGAGAAGGAAAAGCTTGTGAAAAGGACCTTCCAGATGAGGCATTGGACCGAAAAATGTATGAGAGAACAAAAGAAATATTTTCTCTGCATGCTTATGAAAGGTATGAAATTTCTAATTATGCAAAGAAAGGATTTGAATCAAAACATAATTCATCCTATTGGCAGCGTATTCCGTATATTGGTATAGGCTTGGGAGCTTCCTCCTTTTTTGAGGACCAACGTTTTCATAATCCGTTGCAGATGCAGGAATATATCCGCGTTGCTGGGAACAGTGAAAAAAGAAAACGAGAGGTAGAACATATTGGTACTAGAGAGGCAATGGAAGAATTTATGTTTTTAGGTCTGCGGATGCAATGCGGCATCGAAAAAGCAGCATTTTATAAAAGCTTTGGAAAACAGATAGAGCAGGTATATGGAGAAGTTCTAGAAAAACTGGAAAAGCAGGGTGTGTTAAGACAGAACGAGTTTTGTGTATTTCTTACGGATTATGGGATTGATGTGAGCAATCTTGTTTTGAGTGAGTTTTTATTGGAGTAGGAGCGTGCATATGAAGACGATAGTGGCACATATAAAGGAAGGAAAATTTTCACCTGTATACTTATTATATGGACAGGAGGATTATCTGAGACTTCTTTATCGTGATAAATTAAGGGAGGCAATATTGCCCCCGGAAGATACTATGAATTATTCTTATTTTGAAGGAAAGGATATAGACTTAGGCGAGGTAGAGTCTATAGCAGATACCGTTCCTTTTTTTAGTGAACAAAGATTGATTTTGATTGAAAACAGCGGACTGTTTAAAAAACAAAATGATTTTGCAGATTATTTGAAAACCATGCCAGATACCACAAAAATTATATTTGTCGAAGCGGAAGTAGATAAAAGAAATAAATTATTTAAAGCGGTAAAAAAGCTTGGTACGGTTGCTGAATTGAATGGACTGCCAGAAAAAGATTTAAAAGTCTGGGCAGCAGCATATTTGAAGAAAAATGGGAAGAATATAACAGAACAGAATCTTCTTTATTTCTTTCAAAAGGTTGGAGTCGATATGAAAAGCTTGGAGAATGAGATGGATAAACTCATTGCTTACAGTATGGATGAAACGATTATTACAAGAGAAATGTTAGATGAAGTCTGCGTAGAACAAACAGAGGGAAAGATTTTTCAAATGATAGATGCAATTGGTATGAAAGATCAGGATCAGGCATTGAGACTTTACTATGATTTATTGGAAGTTCGAGAAAAACCAATGTCAATTTTATTTTTAATTATCCGTCATTTTACAATTTTAAATCAGCTAAAAGACTTGTCGCGTTTGGGACTGGCTGCTGGAGAGGTTGCATCAAAAGTAGGGATACCTCCGTTTACTGTGCGAAAGTATCAATCGCAGGTGAAAAACTTCAAAGGAAAGGAAATTATTAGAAATTTAGAGCGTTGTGTGCAGGTAGAGCAGGAAATCAAAACAGGTTTACTTTTAGATCAAATCGGTGTAGAATTGTTAATAGTAGAATTCAGTGGAACAGTTTAGCAGGCAGAAATGCCTGTTACAATTTAGTAAATCGAACCATGCCAAAATGGCGTAGAATGGAGGCTTTATGAAAACAATAATAAGAAATGGACATGTTTTAAACCCATCTACTAATATGGATGGAGTGTTTGATGTGGCAATTGAGAACGGTATTATTTCAGAGATTGCTGCAACGATTGCAACAGATGGAGCAGATCAGGTAATTGATGCATCTGGAAAGTATGTTATGCCGGGATTTATTGACTTACATGTACATTTTAGAGAGCCGGGGTTTGAGTATAAAGAGACGATTAAAACGGGAGCTATGTCATCTGCAAAAGGTGGGTATACCTCTGTTTGCCCAATGCCAAATACCAATCCTGCCATCGACAGCAAGGAGATGGTAGAATGGGTAAAAGAAAAAGAACGTACAGATTCTGTCGTGCATATTTTACCTGTTGGTGCAGTGACGAAGGGACAGGCAGGTGTGGAAGTAACGGATATGAAAGGTATGAAAGAAGCTGGAGCAGTAGCTGTCAGCGAGGACGGTAAATCAGTTATGGACATTTTAGTCTATGTAGAGGGAATGAAGGAAGCCGCAAAAAATAATTTAGTTGTAATGGCACATTGCGAAGATAAACAACTTGTTCGCGGTGGTGTAATGAATGCTGGAAAAAGAGCGGAAGAATTAGGATTAAAAGGAATTACAAATTCCGTAGAAGATGTCATTACTGCAAGAGATATTTTTTTGGCAAATGAAACAGGAGCACAGTTACATTTATGCCATTGTTCAACAAAGGATAGCGTTTCTCTAGTGAAGTTGGCGAAAGATGCAGGATATAAAGTTTCAGGAGAAGTATGCCCACATCATTTCACTTTGGCAGATGAAGATATTCCTTGTGATGATGCGAATTATAAGATGAATCCACCGCTTAGAAGTAGAAGAGATGTACAGGCTTTGAAAGAGGGATTACGAGATGGCATTATGGATGTAATTTCTACCGATCATGCACCTCATAGTGCAGAAGAAAAAGCAAAATCTATGGCACAAGCACCGTTTGGTATAGTAGGAGAAGAGACGGCCTTTGCATTAACTGTTACAGAATTGGTTGAGCAGGGATATTTAACAAAGATGCAGTTGGTAGAAAAGATGAGTTACAATCCTGCCAAAATACTTGGTATTGAAAAGGGGCGTTTAGAACCTGGAAAAGTAGCAGATATTGTAATTGCGGATTTTGATGAAACCTATACGATTGATACGAGTACATTTGTATCCAAGGGCAAAAATACGCCATTTAATGGAAAACAGGTAAAAGGAAGAGTGTATCAGACGCTTGTAGATGGAAAGATTGTATATGATTTTACAAAATAAAAAAGTTTCCATAGGTTTGGTTAGTAAGACTGTTAAGTAAAATAAATGCTTTGCTTACCGTAAGGATGGATTAGCAAACATTTTGCGATAGAAAGGAAAACAGAGATGATTAATAAACTATGTAAAAAAATTACAGATTTGAAAGCACCGATTGTAGTTGGATTGGACCCAATGTTAAATTATGTACCAGAAGAAATAAAGAAGGCGGCATTTGAACAATTCGGAGAGACATTGGAAGGTGCAGGAGAAGCAATCTGGCAGTTTAATAAAGCAATCGTAGACGCTACA
>FR899730.1:114793-133233 GCA_000437275.1 Clostridium sp. CAG:411
TTTGATTCCGGCTGTAAAGCCTCAGATTGCTATGTATGAGCAGTTTGGAATACCTGGGTTAGTTGCCTTTAAAAAGACCGTTGATTATTGTAAGGAAAAGGACTTAGTTGTAATCGGTGATATTAAGCGTGGAGATATTGGTTCTACATCGGCAGCTTACGCAGTGGGACATGTAGGAAAAGTGCAGGTAGGAAGCAAACGTTATGCGGCATTTGATGAAGATTTTGTAACGGTAAATCCATATCTTGGTTCAGATGGGATTCAACCGTTTATTGATGTCTGCAAAGAAGAAAATAAGGGAATCTTTGTCTTAGTAAAAACATCCAACCCGTCAAGTGGAGAGTTCCAGGATCAGTTAGTAGATGGAAAACCATTATACGAATTGGTAGGAAAAAAAGTTGCCGAATGGGGCGAATTACATATGGGAGAAGCGTACAGTTATGTAGGTTGTGTTGTGGGAGCTACTTATCCAGAAATGGGAAAGGTACTTCGTAAGATTATGCCAAAAACATTTATTCTTGTGCCAGGATATGGAGCACAGGGAGGCAAGGCAGAAGATTTAGTACCTTATTTCAACAAGGATGGGTTAGGTGCAATCATCAACTCTTCCAGAGGTATTATTGCAGCTTATAAGCAGGAAAAATACAGCAAATTTGGCAGTGAAAACTTTGCAGATGCATCCAGACAGGCAGTTTTTGATATGAGAGAAGATATTAATTCTGCATTGGCAGGAAAGTAGGAGGAGCCTTTATGTCGGATAAAGTGATAAAAAATGTTGTGATTACCAGTATGGTAAAGGTAACAGATGGTATTTACAGCATGTGGATAAAAGATAAAGATTTGGCATGTAATGCAAAACCAGGACAGTTTGTTTCTCTTTATTGTAAAGAGGGTAGTCAATTATTGCCAAGACCAATTAGTATTTGTGAAATTGACCGAGAAAATGAGACACTTCGTTTGGTATATCGTGTAGTTGGAAAGGGAACCAAAGAGTTTTCGAAAATGAATGCAGGAGATACGATCCGTGTGATGGGACCTTTGGGAAATGGATTTACATTGGAAGGGAAAAAGGCGATTTTGATTGGTGGAGGAATTGGAATACCGCCAATGCTTGAACTGGCAAAAAGCTTGGATTGTGAGGTTCAAGTTGTACTTGGTTATAGAAATAATGATTTGTTTTTAAAGGATGAATTTACATCTTATGGAAAGGTTATTGTATCTACGGAAGATGGAAGTGTAGGAACAAAAGGAAATGTTATTGATGCAATCCGTGAAAAGGATGTACAGGGAGATATTATTTTTGCCTGTGGTCCTACGCCAATGCTTCGTGGTGTAAAAGCGTATGCACAGGAAAAAGGTCTGAAGGCACAACTATCCTTGGAAGAAAAGATGGCATGTGGAATTGGTGCTTGTCTTGCCTGTGTCTGTCAATCCAAAGAAGTAGATTCACACACGCATGTAAAAAATAAACGTATATGTAAAGATGGTCCTGTATTTTATGCAGAAGAAGTAGAATTATAGAATGCCTTACAATGGAGGAAAACAATGAGTGTAAATATGAAAGTAAATATTGCCGGAGTAGAATGGAACAATCCGGTAACCGTAGCATCTGGAACATTTGGTTCTGGCGCAGAATATAGTGACTTTGTTGATTTGAATCAGCTTGGGGCAGTAACAACAAAAGGAGTGGCAAATGTTCCATGGCAGGGAAATCCAACGCCACGAATTGCAGAGACATATGGAGGAATGATTAATGCGATTGGTCTCCAAAATCCTGGTATTGATGTATTTGCCAAGAGAGATATTCCATATTTAAAGCAATTTCCAAATACACGCATTATTGTAAATGTTTGTGGAAGAAGTACAGAGGATTATTGTGAAGTGGTAGAACGACTGGCAGACGAACCAGTGGATATGCTTGAAATCAATATTTCCTGTCCAAATGTAAAAGAGGGTGGAATTGCTTTTGGACAAGATCCCAAAGCAGTGGAGGCAATCACAAAAGAAATGAAACAACGGGCAAAACAGCCAGTAATTATGAAACTCAGCCCGAATGTAACAGATATTACAGAAATGGCAAAAGCAGCGGAAGCTGGTGGTGCAGATGCCTTGTCTTTGATCAATACATTGACGGGGATGAAGATTGATGTAAATCGAAAAACATTTGCATTGGCAAATAAAACAGGAGGGTTATCCGGTCCTGCAATAAAGCCTGTGGCAGTGCGTATGGTATATCAGGTGGCACAAGCAGTACAAATTCCGATTATTGGAATGGGAGGCATTATGTGTGCGGAGGATGCACTTGAATTTATTATGGCTGGTGCAAGTGCTGTTTCCATCGGAACTGCGAATTTTCATAATCCAAATGTTACTTTAGAAGTGATTGATGGTATGAAACAGTTCTGTGAAAAGAATGGCGTGAAAGATATTAATGAGTTAGTTGGATGTGTTAAATAAAGAATAAAAAAGCTTAAGGATGCAAAATGCGGACTTAAGCTTTTTGGATTCTATAGGACAGTTTTTAAGAAATTCATTCTATACTGAAAAATTTTCGCAACAAAATTATTGAAAAAAAATCACCAATAAACTTGTTGATATGAACATATAAACATGCAATAATTGATATGAAAAAATTACGAAGAAACAGGAGGATGAATATGCAACGTAATAAAGCATTTAGAGCATGCGCAGTACTTGCGGCAACCGCTATGATGGCTGGAAATTTCCAGATGCCAGTATCTGCACAGGAAACAAGTAACATTATCGCACAGCAACAGAACCAGGAAGAGTATGAATATGTTTATGCTGGCATTAGTTGGGCACAGTATTGGGAATCAGAAGGAATTTATTTATCTGGAACCAATATGGTAGCTTCTTCTAGTGCCGTGGATACCAGAGGTGAATCAGATAAGGGAGCATTTGATGCAGTATCAAGAGCAACTACAAATCATGGTATTCATCGTGGAAGTTTTCAGTGTAATACAACAATTTATGGAGAAGACGGAAAGACATTTGATGTATCAACTTGGAAGTCAGCATCTGAACTTGTATTGACAGATGGAAGCACAGTAGGATTCAATAAAGGTACAATTACTTATACAGAAAATGGACAAGAGAAAACTACTACTATGAAAAATTACAATGTAACAGGTATTAAATATGTACCAGTTGCAGTAAAGAAAAGTGATTATGAAGCCTTTGCAGCACAATATCCAGTTGTAAGTAATGCAGGTATTCTTGTGGGTGGATATAGTGAGACAAATTTAGCTTCTTATCAAAAAACTGCTGCAGTTACAGCAAATACAAATGGATTAAAGGTTGCTGAGAAACAGGCAGACGGTACATTCAAATTTGGAAAGAGAGCTACAGGAACAGACTCTGGTATTGCCGATCAGGCACAAAAGGAAGTTTCTAAGGATATTGTTGTGAAGGTACAGGAAGCAAATGGTTCTTACGGTGAGTTTTTACGTGTGGACTTAGTAAATCCAGAAAGTGGAACAAATGCATATGGTGAGTTAGGTGCAAATATGCAGGCAGTTCGTTGGGATTACTATGGAACAAAGGATGCAGAAAAGGATCAGCCAATTGTATCTTTTGGAACAAAGTTTGCAGCAGATAACTGGATGCATAAGAGCAACGGAATACAGTTAGGACTTACTAATTCCCTTCGTTGTCAGTTGCCTGAAGGAACAGATGGTACAGGAATATGGAAGATTACAGTTTATGCATTAGGCTTTAAAGACTTTACAACTACAATTAATGTTACAGATGCAAATATTGTAAAGGATAGTAATGAAGAAATTAGCACAACTGCACTTTCAGAAGCAATTGCAAAGGCAAAAACATTAGTAGAGAAAGAGTATACTGCTGCTTCATGGAGTAATTTACAGACAGAGCTTGCAGAGGCAGAAGACGAAATAAAAGCACCACATACACAGGCAACTGTGGACGAGGCGACGTCTCATTTGAATGAAGCAATCAATAATTTAGTAAAAGCAACAGTGGAAGAAAAAACAATCGTTGCATTTGCAAAAGACAAAGCAACTGTATATGTAAAAGGAACTACAAATGTAAAAGCAACTGTAAAAAATGCAGTAGGAAAAACTACATACAAGAGTAGCAATACAAAAGTTGCTAAAGTTTCATCTACTGGAAAAGTAACTGCTTTGAAAAAGGGTACAGCAAAGATTACAGTAACTAACAATGGAGTTTCTAAGGTATTTACTGTGACTGTAAAAAATCCAAGTTTAAATAGTACAAAGGTACAGCTTGCAAAGAATAAGACCTTTACATTAAAGGTAATTGGTGCAGTGGGTACAGTTAAGTATACTTCTTCAAACAAAAAGGTTGCTACTGTAAATGCAAAGGGAAAAATTACAGCGAAAAAGGCAGGTAAGACTGTAGTTACTGTAAAATCCAATGGTATGACATTAAAGTGCAACGTGACTGTTAAGTAAAAATTCTAAAAGAGTTTTCTTTATGCAGTCTATAAAAGCCTTCCGTAAGTTAAAAACTTTACTTACGGAAGGCTTTTTCTGCTTTTTCACTATCATATCCAAATGTTTCGTGATATAATGAGTGTTAGCGGGTAAAAAATATAGGATAAGAAATAGTTCAATATTTGATCTAAAAAAATATATTGGTTGCCCAGGTTATAGGTTGAGAGGATGAAAAAATTGAGAAGGATTCGAATGAAAAAGGTTAGGCACAGAAATGTAAGGAGAAGAAATGTAAAAACAAGAAGAGAATATTTGTTAGAAAATCTGGGGGTAAAACAAAAAGAAGTTTTAGTTTTGGTGTTAGTGATTACGATTATACTGGCACCACTTTTATGTTATCAATTAATTCTAAATGAAAAAAAGAACGTAAAACCTCCTAAAATAACTATATTTGGAGAGGGTGTAGTGGAATTAAACGAGGGCGATGCATATAAAGAACCAGGATATTCTGCGTGTGATGCGAAAGGAAAAGATTTAACCAAACAGGTGGTAATAAGCGGAAATGTTAATACGGATAAACCGGGAGAGTATGAGATACGCTATAAAGTGACAGATAAGCATAATCAGACCGTGATTGTACAGAGAAAAGTCTTTGTGCATGAGAAAAAAAAGGAGAATCCACCATCGCCTATGCCAGAGTCTACAGATGAAAAAATAATTTATCTGACGTTTGATGATGGTCCGGGACCATATACGGAGGATTTATTGAAGATATTGGAACAGTATCAGGCACATGCTACCTTTTTTGTAACAAATCAATATGAGGAATACCAATATGTGATTGCAAAAGAGCATGAAATGGGAAATGCAGTAGGAATACATTCCTACTCACATCAATATGGACTTGTTTATCAAAGTAAGAAAAATTTTTATAACGATATTGAAAAAATGAATGCCATTATTGAAAAGCAGATTGGTAGTAAAAGCAAGTTATTGCGTTTTCCTGGCGGAAGTTCGAATACGATTAGCAAGGAGTATTGTAGAGGTATTATGAGTGAGCTTACAAAATCTGTGGAAGCAGATGGATACCATTATTATGATTGGAATGTAGACAGCGATGACGCAGGGCATGCCAAGACAGCAGAACAAGTAGCAGCCAATGTAATATCTGGTGTAAAAGGAAAAAGAAAAGCGATTGTTTTGCAACATGATGTAAAGGATTATAGCGTAGCAGCAGTAGAAAAAATATTGAAATGGGGCATTAAGAATGGATATAATTTTTTAGCACTGACAGAGGATAGTTATGAAGCACATCATGGAGTGAATAATTAAAGAGAAACGAAAATAAACCTATGAGAGGCAAATTTAGTAGCTTCTCATAGGTTTTATTTGAAATAATTTCCTATAGATGGAAAATTTGTTTTAATCTATCGTCTTCGTGTAACAGTTTTTTTGCCTGAAGGCGATATTTTTCTTCATGTAAATAGGTATGACGAAATGGTTTTATGGTTGGCGCTAAATCAATAGCCTGTTCGTAATCCTCTATCTTTAAATCTAACGTTTCTACATAATCAAAAAATCCAGTATCCGTAAAAATTGTATTTACACGCTTCCAACGGTGGTCATGTACTAGACTCATCAGATAGGTTGCAACTCCCACCTGAATACCATGAAGTTGAGGAACGGGTAAAAATTTATCTAAAGCATGAGAAATTAAATGCTCACTTCCACTGGTCGGAGCACTGCTTCCTGCAATTTCATTGGCAATTCCACTCATGGCAAGAGAATCAACTAATTCTTTTAAGAATAAATCTTCTTTTATATTTGTAAATGGTGTACGGACAAAGCTGTTGACCGCTTTCTTGGCAATCATGACTGCAAAGTCGTTTACTTTTGTATAGCCATTTGCTTCTTCAAATTGCCAGTCGTAAATAGCCGTAATTTTAGATACCATATCACCAATTCCAGAGTATAAAAAGCGTTCAGGAGCACTTTTTATCACATCTAAGTCTACAATGATACTGTGTGCCATTCTGGCAGGAACAGAGTTTCTTCTGCCTTCTACTAAAAGAGAAGCACTTGCACTGGAAAAGCCATCACTGGATGCGGAAGTAGGAATACTGATAAATGGAAGTTTTCTAAGAAAACCACTGTATTTTGCTGCATCAATTACTTTTCCGCCGCCAAGCCCGATGATTGCCTGGGTTTTATTTGGAAGGCCGAATGCAAGGCTGGTAATATCTTCCAGTCGAACGGTATCTAACTCAGAGTATTCAAGCACTTCGATATTCGCATCCTTTAGTGATTGCATCACAGTTGTTCCAAACATGTCAATTAACCCATTTCCAAAGAAAATAACAACTTTTTGGAAACCGCTGTCTTTTAAATAAGTGCCTATTTTGGATAAAGCGTCCTTTTCTACTTTTAAGAGAGAAGGAATTGCAATATAATTGTTATTTTGACTCATATGTTATATAACCCCCTTTTTGTGCAGTTTAGATAACTACAAAAATAATTGCTTCTTTCATTGTAACTTATTTTGTACAGAATGACAACTTGTATTCATTGCAGTCGTATAAGAAGTATGGTATAATTTGCAAGTGGATTGTCAAAAATTACTTTTGAGTATTTTATAATTAGAACGGAGGAAAAGAAATGTATATTACTTGTCTTGACTTAGAAGGTGTATTGGTACCGGAAATTTGGATTGCATTTGCTGAGGAAACAGGAATTCCTGAATTAAAAAAGACAACGCGTGATGAGCCGGATTATAATAAGCTTATGAAATATCGTTTGGATATTTTAAAGGAACATGGATTGGGATTAAAAGAAATTCAGGAAACAATTGCAAAGATTGATCCGATGCCTGGTGCAAAAGAATTTTTAGATGAATTACGTTCTATTTGTCAGGTTATTATTATTAGTGATACGTTTTCACAGTTTGCAACACCTCTTATGAAAAAGCTTGGTTGGCCTACTATTTTCTGTAATTCTTTGGAAGTAGCAGAAAATGGAGAAATTACTGGATTTAAAATGAGATGTGAACAATCAAAGTTGACAACTGTTAAGGCGTTACAGTCTATTGGATACGAAACAATTGCCAGTGGAGATAGTTATAATGATTTAGGAATGATTAAAGCTAGTAAAGCTGGATTTTTATTTAAGAGTACAGACCAGATTAAAGCGGATAATCCAGAACTGCCTGCATTTGAAACATACGATGAACTATTAAATGCAATTAAGCAGGCAATGCAAGATTAAAAAATGGTAGAAATGAAAAGCCTGGGGATAATAAATATTATTTCCAGGTTTTTGTCTTTATAAAGAAAGATATTCAAATAGTTAAAAATCAGATGTGTTGCAAATATCTGATAGAAACGGTGACAGAAGGGAGTGGCTAAAATGCAAAGCAATGTGGTAGAAAAGTTTTTAAGATATGTAAAAGTGGATACGCAATCCAGTGAAGAGGCAATGCAATTTCCGAGTACAGAAAAGCAAAAAGATTTAGGAAGGATGCTGTATGAGGAATTAGAAAAAATGGGAGCATCGGATGTATTTTTTGATGAGAAGTATGGATACGTGTATGCAAAGATTCCAGCAACTTGTGAAGAACAGGATAAAAAGGTGCTTGGTTTTATTTCGCATATGGATACTTCACCAGAGACATCAGGTGCGGGAGTAAATCCTAGAATTGTGAAGGATTATGATGGAGAAGATATTTGTTTAAATGAAAAACAAAACATTATTTTGAGTCCAAAAGAATATCCAGAATTAAAGGAATATGTGGGAAAAACGTTGATTGTAACAGATGGAACAACCTTATTAGGTGCAGACGATAAAGCTGGAGTAGCTGAAATTATGACAATGGCAGAATATCTTTTGACACATCCAGAAGTAAAGCATAGAGAAATTGCCATTGCGTTTACACCAGATGAAGAAATCGGTACGGGAGTAGACTATTTTGATTTGAAGCGTTTTGGAGCAGATTATGCGTACACGGTAGACGGTGGAGCGATTGGAGAATTGGAATACGAGAATTTTAATGCCGCATCCGCTAGTATAAAGGTACAAGGCGTTACCGTACATCCTGGAGAGGCAAAAAATAAAATGAAGCATGCATCGCGGATTGCAATGGAGTTTGACAGAAATCTTCCAGAACAGCAGAAGCCAGAATATACGCAAGGATATGAAGGCTTTTTTCATCTGACTCATATGGAGGGTGAGGTAGAACATGCAATGCTACAATATATTATTCGGGATCATGACAGAAAACAATTTGAAGAAAAGAAATTGTTGTTTGAAAAGAATGCAGAATATCAGAATGCGAAATATGGAGAAGGAACAGTGCAGTGTTGTATCAAAGATTCCTATTATAATATGAAGGAAAAAATAGAGCCTACCCATTTCTTTTTGATAGAGCAGGCAAAAAGCTGCATGGAAGAACTTTCCATTGTACCTAAAATTCAACCAATTCGTGGTGGCACAGATGGAGCAAGATTGTCGTTTATGGGATTGCCATGTCCGAATTTATGCACTGGCGGACACAATTTCCATGGAAGATTTGAATATTGCTGTGTAGAGTCTATGGAACAGATTGTGAAACTGTTAATTTCTTTAACGCAAAAGTGAATATAAGTTTTATCGTATGGCAGCCTAGGATACTTCGGTATCAGACTGCAATACGATAGCGTTGTTGTCTTTTAGGGAACTATTTATATAGGAAGAAAGTAGATTCGTGTTTGAAAGAAAATTTTCTTCTAAGGCAATATAGATTTTTTTACTATGCAAAGCATCTTTAAAGACAGGGGCAATTGTTGTTGTATAAACAGGGATGAATTTCCCTGTTTTTTTTATATAACAGTTTTCTTTTTTTGCACGTTCCCGATGTGCTTTGTCTACATAAGAGGCTACACTTTTGTGAATAGCAGTATCTTCCATCGGGAGATAGTAATAATTTTTATAATCTTCATAGAAGTATTTTAGTTCTGTTTCGTAGATGGAAACAAGTATGGTAAGTGTGTTGTGTTCCACCTGAATTGCGGCATCTTCGCCTGTCCAAAATAGTTTTTCCGAGGAAAAGGGAAGTGTAGCGCGTAACATAAGAAGGTCCTCATTTATAAAATGTTTTATATTTGTAAGAGAAACAGTACCGTTCAATAAATCTGCTAGAAAAAGAATATTGGAAAATTGTAGCATACCTACTAAATCATCATGATTGTGAAGTAATAGGAGGTTTTCAATTTCAGTAGCCTCTTCTAAAGCTCTTTCGGAACGTGCTTTATGATAGTTTTGATAAAAAGCAATTAGTTCTCCTCCTGAATAAACATCTGTACGATTGATATGAAGAAATTGTTCCAGAGTTTTTTGCTTTAGATTGGAAGTTTGTATGCGTTTGCGATGTGGAAAAATTATTTTGTAGATGTCTATACTTTCAATCGAAGAAAAGTTATATTGCTCAGTAGGAAGCTTGTGTTGTTTGCATTTTTTTTCAATAAATGGAATATCAAAGCCAGTACCATTGAAATGAATAAGGCATTGAAATGATTTTATAAAGGAGAAAAATGCTTTTAACAAAGCTTCTTCATTTTGATAATCATCTGCAAACCATTGTAAGGTATTCCAATGGTCATTTGTGTAGAATAAGACTCCAATTAAATAAAGAGCGCTGGTTTTGGCTGAAAATCCAGTTGTTTCTATATCAAAAAAAAGTAAGTCCTCCTTTGGATAGGAAAAAGGATAGGAAAGATCACCCTGACAAACTGTTTGAATTGTTTTCATGATTCTAAATCACCTCTCTGTTTTGTAAAAATCCCTGATAAAAGTAGCTGCTTATTTTGCAGAAATAAATGTATTTTACTTCATTAAAAATCTTTTGTAGTAACTTTTGGTAAAGAAAAAGTCAATTGTATTGTAGCATACTTTAGATTGAATGGGGGAGAAAAATAGATGGATGAATAGATTTTTCAATTACCTCATAGAAATCCTTATTTAATTCAATTCACAAGTGAAGGAGTAGAGGAAGCATTAGAAAATGTTTACTATAAAATTGACACAACTATCTCAATTATATGTCTTCATACAAATAGGAAAGTTTGATAAAATATAGTTGGGAGGTGTAGGAAATGCTTCGAATGGAAATTGCATTACTACTTGTTTCAGGTTTTATTGCCTATGTTTATTTTTCCGCAGGTAGGAAATACACAGTATTACATAGGACATTTTCTATTTTACTACTTACCATGTTGGTTAACTTAGTATTTGATACCGTTACACTGTATACCGTAAATCATCTGGATACGGTACCGCGATTCTGGAATGATATTTTACATCGATTTTTTATAGGAAGTATGGTTTTGGTGGTTTATTTATTTTACCGCTATATTGCTGTATTAGTGGAAGAAGAGACAGGAAAATGTAGTCAGAATATACTTGCCAAGCTTTTTTTGGTGCTTGCAGAAGCCGGGGCTATTTTATTACCGGTACATTATGCAGTAACAGCAAAAGGAAACTATTCGGATGGAATTCATTCGAGTGTATGTTATATCAGTATGGCATTTTATTTGCTTCTTTGCGTTTGGCTTTTGTTGCGCAATTGGAAACAGATTGAAGCAAAAAAGAAGATTGCTATTAGTGTGGCGCTCGTGATTGAGTTAGTTGTATCCGTATTACAGGCAATGCATCCAACTTGGTTGATTAGTGGTATGGGAATGACATTGATGACGTTGTCGTTTTATTTGACACTGGAAAATTTATATAATACATTGGATACTATTCGTATTCAGGCACAGTTGAATGGGGATAAAAAAGTAGCAGAGTTATTAATGCAGTTAGTAGATTTCTTTCGTCTGAGTGTGAAAGTGGATCAATCTATGATTGCGTTGGATGATGAAATAGAGCTTTTGGAAAATTATATGGAATTGATGTGTTATCGCTATCCAAATTTAAAATGTACCTATGAAATTGATCCGGATTTGGGAGGAATACAAGTGCCAAATTTCATATTGCAACCTATTGTGGAGAATAGTTTGCTTCATGGTTTGAAAAATAAGGGGTATCGTGGTGAGGTACGGATTATAGTTCAAAAAACAATGGATGGTCATGTGGAAATTTTGATTTGTGATACAGGTAGTGGTTTTGAAGAAGGAAAAAAAGAAGCAATTGATCAGATGCTGTTACATTATGCTAGTCAGCCTGTAAAATTGGAAGGAAACAGTATTGGTATTTTAAATGTGCAAAAACGTATAAAATTGCTATGTGGTCGGGAATATGGACTTTGGTATACAGAAAATACTGGCGGAGGTGTGACTGCCCATTTGTTATTACCGTTAAAGGAGGATGTGTGATGAAAAAACTGAGAGTGCTCTTGGTAGATGATGAAATTATGATACGTGAGGGTTTTAAAAGACTATTTGACTGGGAAGCACACGATTGTGAAGTAATTGGAGAGGCAGCAGATGGTATGGAAGCATTGAACCAAATAGACGTATTAAATCCAGATATTGTCATTATGGATATTAATATTCCGATTATGAATGGTTTGAAAGTGATTAAACTTAGTCGGATGAAACATCCAGAGATTGCGTTTGTAATCGTATCCGGATACGACGATTTTTCCTATTGCAGAGAAGCACTTCGATTGCAGATTACAGATTATATCTTAAAGCCGGTAAATTATGATGAATTTGGAAAATGTATTGACAATTTGAAAATTTCTTTGTTTCAACAAAGGATAACCGAAGAAAAAGAATTAAAAAGACAAGCGTCTAGAACAATTTTAGGCATCACTCGATATTTGCAAAAAAATTTGTCACAAGAAATCAGCTTAGCCATTCTTTCGGAAGAGTTTAAATTAAATCCACAATATATCAGTCAACTTTTTAAAAGTGAGATTGGTGTTGGTTTTCTAACATATTTAACGAATATACGTTTGGAAAATGCAAAGAAATTGCTGGTTTCTACTTCTTTTTCTGTGGCAGAAGTGGCAGAACAATGTGGATATAGTGATTACCGAGTATTTACGAAAGTATTTAAGAGGACAGAGGGAATCACACCATCCCAATTTAGAAAAGAGTTTTAAGAGTAAGCATTCGATTTTAGAAAAAATATGAGGAAAGAGAAAAGAAGAAAAATGAAGCGAGTATGCACAAATAACGAAAAAGAATATTGGTTTTGTATGATGGTGATTTCGGATATCGATTAGTAAAGTTAAATGAAGAATTAAGAGGACTAATACCAAATAGCACCTATGATTACCCCTTAAAAGAAGATGTTCATTCGTATGTACGGGTTCCACATCCTAATATGGTAAAACTTGAAAAAGCAGAACACACTCTTCAAACAAGTGAAATGAAATATTTTAGTGAGTTCTATATTAAAAAAACACGGGATCAAATTTTAAAAAGGCTAAAATTAGCTATTCTTTGGATAGGAATTTGCATTGCATTTATGTTTGTGTTATTAAATGTAGAAAAGGGATATTCCATTTCGAAGTGTATAATGTTTGGAACAGCAGCAGTTTCTTGTCTGGCAATATTGTTTTTTGTATTAAATTTCATTAATAAAAAAATCATTGAGGGAAAAGCAACTTTTGTATCCATGAAGAAAGTTGTTTTTATTGGTCAAGGTATGCGTGATAAGGTTGCCTTAGTCAGAGTATTTGAGTGGAATGAAAATGAGGTGCAACTTTGTGAATATAAGCAGGATGGTCTGCCAGAAAATACACCGTATGGAAGCATTTTATACAGATTTAGAAATTCAAAGAATAAATTTATATTATTGAATGTGGATAGGGATGATAAAAGACAGAATGAGATTATGTATTAAGATAAAACAGTATAAAGCTATTTAACACGAGCAAGTCGCAGAGCGGATTGCGAATATCTGCTTGACTATAGAAGAAGGAGAGAAAAAAGAAGTATGTCGCTTTGGAACAGAATATTTGGAAAAAAAGAAGAAAACGATGTGAAACTGTATATGGAGGAAAGAATAAGGGGGCATGATACATCCTTAGATACAAGGAAGGGGAAAAAGAGACAGGAGAAAGCATCAATGGAAAAAATAGAGCTTACCAAACGGGAAGAAGCTTTATTACAAGGTGACTTATCTGTAATCTCAGAACAATATTATTTTTTGAAAGATGATGAAATGTATTTATTTACAGACTACTTTCAGGAAGGAATTTTTTTTGCCAAGGATTGTGCTGTAAATAGAGAAAGAGATGGATGGTTGTATGCCTACTTTCAGAATCCAGAGAAGATAATAAAGTTGTGGTATCAGAAATTTCTAGAAGAAGAAAAAGAGGCTGAAAAAAATAAGACAGTAAAAGAAAACATAATATATGATATTGATGAACTAATATGTACAGTTTGTGCGTTTGGTTTACAGGATTGTGAGAAATACATATTGCCAATTGCTAAGAAAAGGAAGCTTTTGGATTATTGGTTTTCTACAGAACAAATGCATTACAATAGTATGCTTGCATTTGTAGAAAAGTTATTCTTTTTGGGAGAAGAAAAGCTTGGCGTTGAATTGTTAATAAAACTGTTTGAACGGGAAAAAGATCCGCTTTATCAGGGGTTATTACAAGATGAATTTTTAGCTATGTATTGTAAGATGATAAGGATGATACCAAAACTGGTGAAACAGATACGAGAAATTTTGCAGCAGGGCTTAGAGCAAGCTGGATATAAGGACTTTGTCCAACTGTTGAAACAAAAAGATAATGAAGTTTTAGAAAATGCTTATGTAAATGTATATGAAATTGCAGAGGCCTTTTTTGAAAATCCAGAAAAAACTTTAGAAATATGGTTAGAACTATTAAGAGAGCATAGGGAAGAAATGCAGAAAGAATTAGAAGATGGAACTTTAAATGCAGAAAATAGTGTAGGAAAGCAGTTGACAGAATATGTGTTAGAGGCAATTGAAACTATAGGAAAATATAGATTTACAGGTATTCCAAAATGTCTTGGAGAGAACGAAGAATGGTGTCACTTTATGATTTATTCAGATGGTGAGGTGAGTCTGAATAAGTATCTTAATGCAATGTTTCGGTCAAATCATGTGGAAATAGTAGAACGGATTCTAAAATTGCTAAAGCCGATTATAGGAAAAGAAAAAGATCATTGGAACTTTTTTTGTACTATGTTAGGGGAATATTCTGGAGAACTATTTGAAAAATGGAATATGCCCGAAAATGAAGATGATAGTATACAATATGCAGATGATTTTACCGATCATTGGTTTGTAGAGTAAGATGTATAGTTACCTAAAATAGTATAAGAAACAACGGAGAAAAAAAATTATGAGAATTGTCAAAAAAATTTTAACAGCTGCCGGAAAAACAGTCGCAAAAGTGGGGGCAAGGGAGATTCCGAGAGTACATCATTAAGGTTAGTGAGGGAAGAAATGAAATTTGAAAAACCTACGGAAGAGATGAAAGAAGTATTTTATAAAAACTATAAATGGAGTGTTAGGGGGAATCTTCTTTTACACATAATATTTGCAATAACAGCAACGGCAATATTTATATTAACACTAATAGTTTTTGGAAAAATACCAATCCTGTATATTATTTTTACAGGTGTACTTGCGTTTATGTTTCTGTCATCAGTAGTATGTGTGTTATTAACAATAAAAAAAATGAAAACTGGAGATTTTATGGTTGCAAAGGTATTTTTTAAGGGATTTCATAAAAAACTGCATTCCCCATTGGAAATGGAATTTGAATATGAAAATGAGGAAGGAAGCAGGATTACAAAAAAGTATCAAGTAGATATGTTTAAAGGAAGAAGACCCCCAGTAGTAGGAGAAGAGATTGTTATTACCATTATGCCTGACCAGGTTATATATTTTGTAGAGTAAAATTTGAATACCATTTTAGAATGAATGAGTTAAAAAAGGATTAAAAGATTTTATGGAACGAACCGAAGAAAGAACGAAAAAATATACGATAACAACCGTATTTGGAGTGATTGGGATAGCTTCCTGGCTACTTACGCTTTTATTACGTGAAAGAGCCTGGAATGGTATGGGAATCATGCAATTTCTATTAGGAGTTATGCCGAATATATCTGCGTGCTGGTTGCTTCTATGGTTTGGAGAGAATAGGGTTATGAAAAAAGGGAAAATGTTTACCTTTAAAGTTGCAACTACTTTATCTGTGGTGATTTTCCTGTTGGCAGTTGTATCTGAAATGGTACATGATGTATTTTTAGACAGTCCATTTGATAAAAATGATATAATTGCTACGATATTGGCAATTGTGGTATACTTAGCATGTATGTATGTGTTTACACGTTTGCAAAAATAATAGAAGAGATTATGTTTTAGTAATAAGCTAGGAGGATAAATAGATGAGAAGAAAAATAAGAATATTAATAAGTAGATTGGTTGTAGCTTTTGTTTTTATGATGGGAGCAACAGGTTGTACATTTAGTCACTCTAATAAACAGGCAAAAACAGAAGCAACTATGACGCAAGCAGGTGAGAAGAAGGAGGTAAGGCAAGCAAGGAGCATAGAGAAAGAAAAAACAATAACGTCCGTTTCAGAAACATTAGAAAAGAAAGTAGAGGATGTTCCAGAAGGGGTATATTGTTTACGTTTTTTTCCGGATGAAATATGTTTTGATAACAATTTTGTAGATGGAGTGAATAGCCTGGATGGAATGTATTACATACCGGATGAGAAGGTTCAGAAAAAAATCCAAGAATTGTTGGAGAGTCCAAAGAAAAAGGAGAAAGAAACAAAAAAGTGGAGAAAAGAATATATAGACTATGAATCACAGTGGTTAAAAAAGCATAATCAAACGATAGAGGCATCATTTTCTTTGTTATACAAAAAAGGAAAAGAAAATATCATAAGATATAATGTAAATGTGGATGGCATTATAGAAAATGAAGATACTATTATGAACAACCCTAAGTTATATAGATATTTATCTAGAGTTTTAAAGAAGAAATTTCAGTATGAACCAATATCCGTAACTACTATAAAAAATATAGAGTCCGCAACATTGGAGTATGTAAATCCAGAGGATAAAAAACAATACAGGCAGACAATTAAGAATAAAGATGTCTTAGAAAAATTTGAAAGTTGGTTTTCTCATGCGAAAGCTTGTTACAGTGGGGATCGACCTTATTTTAACGGATTGTTGACTTTGAAGTTAAAAAATGGAAGAAACATTAAATTAACGATGGCTAGTACTGGGGTTCCTTATTTTTCATTGAATGGTGATCTTTATAATTATGAACCTGATCCAAACAGTGCAGAGGCATTTAATGCATACGCTGTTTTTGAATATTTTAATAAAATTCCATATTATAATTATTCAGATTAAGCGGGAAAGTGAAAAGTAAAAACTTATAGATTTTTGTTTATAAGATTTTGTTTAGAAAAGGGGGGACTAGTTATGTATTGCCCAGCTTCTAAAGCTTTTTGGAAAACACCCTTATGCATTATGGCTTTTATATTTTTAGCTGTTACTGTATTAAATATATTTGCCTGGAGTAATTACGGCTACATGTGGAATGGATTTTGTAGTGAACAGGCAAAAGCCAGAAAGTTAGGATATGAGAAAAGTTTTTTCATTTGCAGTCGCGAAGAAAATATAAGTTTGAATGGAGAAAATTATGTTCATTTCCATGCATATCACCCTGCATTTTTGGATGGTGCTTATGAGGAGGAACTCCTTATGCCAAGTTCTTTTACCTATTTGGATAAGGTGCCTGAACAACAAGATGGATTGGTTATTTTTGCGAAAGAAGTATCTTCCCTTGACGTGAATCAGGGAGAAAACTATAAAATTATAAATATATATTCCGTATGTGATTATGCTTTAGCTAAAAGTAAAAAGTTTATTCGTATTGTTTTGAATGTTACTATAATTTCAGGAGTTTTGGAGATTCTGCTGGTATTTATATTGGCAATACATAGAATTAGGAGAAAAAAACAATTGTAGATATAGGAATTCATTGATGAAGATAATTTGCAGAGTAAAAGTTATCTGTCTAACTGCTTCCACTCGTTTTGTTGGTATCAGCACATTAGTTATTGGAAGTATTATATTTCACTCTAACAAGATTTAGTAGAAAATGTGAGGGAAAATCGGATGGATGAATAGATTTTTCAATTACCTCATAGAATGGTATAAAGATTTGAACCTGAGGGGTAGTTATGAAAAACTATATTGAAGAACGAGCAGTGGGAATTGCTAAATATATTATTCATGAAAATGCCACTGTTCGTCAGGCAGCCAAGCAGTTTGGTATTAGTAAAAGTACCGCACATAAAGATTGTGTTGAACGGCTACAGTACATTAATCCATCATTGGCAAAAGAGGTTCGTAAGGTATTGGATGTGAATAAACTGGAGAGACATATTCGAGGGGGGATGGCTACAAAAGAAAAATATTTGAATCATAAGGAAGAAAAGATTTCTTCCTAAAAAGAAAAAAGGCACAAATAAATGTGCCTTTCTCTTTTAGTCCTCTACTGTTAAAGAAACAGTAGTAGTATTAGCCTCGCTCTTTAAACGGAAGAATCGAACACTGGACGAACGCACTGTACGATTTACAACACACTGTGTTGCGCTGCTTTGTGTCCATTTCCAATTCTGCTCAATCAAGGTTACTGTTCCATTTGAATTGATTTTTTTTGCAATTGCCCAATGGGTTGTACCATGATTGGTGTTCATAGCAACGATATCTCCAACTTGTGGTTTTGATACACGAACAAAGCTGTCACCACTTGTAATTGGAGTGCGGTTATATAACAAATTTGATACGTCTTTTCCGTATACTTTCTTGTAGTATCTCTTTACATAAGCTGCACAAGAATAAAATTTGCTGCTTCCGTCATTTCTACCTTTACGGTAGTAAGCCTTTACGCCGTTGAATTTATCAACAACCTGACGAGATGATTTTGTAACTCGTACTTGTCTTGACTTGTAAATGGAAGAAGCGTCTGTTGTGATTCCGCTTGGTACGACTATTGTTGCAATGATTG
>FR899730.1:133246-134539 GCA_000437275.1 Clostridium sp. CAG:411
GACTATTGTTGCAATGATTGCGGCTGCCATAAATAACAAAAACAACCGTTTAACTGTTAATTTCATAAAAGTAGTTCCTTTCCTGCCTTTTAGATAGTTAAGCATTGTAGTTTTTCCTTGTTTCCTCTAATTGTTCAAGTGCGTTTGAACAACACAACATGATTAGTATAACAAAAAATATGGCATTTTGCAATGAAAATAGGAATTATCTGTAAATCTTAGTACATAATTACAAAAATATTACGAAAACTTGTATAAAATTACAATCCAATTAAGCAAAAAAGAAAAAATTTGTACAATTTTACTTTTGGAAAATTGATTGTTTATTTTGTCGATAAAATACGATAAAATAGAAGAGGAAATAAATAAATGTAACAAAAATTGGAAATGGAAACGTTTCGGGAAGGAGATTAGCATGAGAGGTGCAACATTTAAAGGTGGAACGCATCCTTTTGACGGAAAGGATATGTCGAAGGATTTACCTGTGAAAAAAGCAGTACCTACTGGAGAGATGGTTTATCCAGTATCTCAACATATAGGTGCACCTGCAAATCCAATTGTAGAGCCAGGGGAGCATGTTTTGGTTGGACAGACAATTGCAGAAGCAGGAGGTTTTGTTTCCACGGATATTTGCAGTTCAGTATCCGGGACTGTAAAAAAAATAGAACCAAGACTTACAGTGTCAGGTTCCAAGGTGAATTCTATTATTATTGAAGATGATAAAGAATATACCAAAGTGGAGGGATTTGGAGAAGAAAGAGATTATCATTCCCTTTCGAAAGATGAGATTAGAGAATGTATAAAAAAAGCAGGAATTGTTGGTATGGGTGGAGCTGGTTTCCCTACCCATGTTAAATTAGCTCCAAAGGATGATGCCGCTATAGATTATGTATTGGTAAATGGTGCGGAGTGTGAACCGTATTTAACTTCGGATTATCGTATGATGTTGGAATGTCCGGAAGAGATTATAGGTGGCTTAAAAGTAATATTGTCTTTATTTCCAAATGCCAAGGGTTATATTTGTATAGAAGATAATAAACCAGAGGCTATTAAGGTTTTAGAAAAGCAAGTAGCAAAAGAAGAAAGAATTTCTGTAAAAGTCTTAAAGACAAAATACCCACAGGGAGCAGAAAGAACGCTTATTTATGCCGCGACAGGAAGAATGATCAACTCAAAAATGCTTCCTGCTGATGCAGGATGTGTGGTAAATAATATTGACACAGTTATTTCTGTATATAAGGCAGTTTGTCAAAATATACCACTGATTCGACGTATTGTTACAGTTACAGGTGA
>FR899730.1:134616-136689 GCA_000437275.1 Clostridium sp. CAG:411
GACGTGTTAGAACAGGCAGGCGGATGTAGTGAGAAAACGGTGAAGATTATTTCTGGTGGTCCAATGATGGGAATGGCATTATATGATATTGATGTACCTGTTATGAAAACATCTTCTGCACTTCTTTGTCTTACAAAGGATGAAGTTGCAGAGTATGAGCCGACTGCATGTATTCGTTGTGGGCGTTGTGTTTCTGTCTGTCCAAGTAAACTTGTTCCGCAGAAAATGCTTGCGTATGCGGAGAAGTTTGATAACGACAGTTTTGTACAGATTAATGGCATGGAATGTTATGAATGTGGTTCCTGCACGTATGTTTGCCCTGCAAAGAGAAGATTGACACAGTCTTTCAAGCAGACAAGGCGTAGTGTGATGGATAGTAGAAGAAAGTAATTAGGAGGAAATAGATGTGAGTAATTTATATAATGTATCTGCTTCTCCACATGTCAGATCCAAAGATTCGACAAAGACAATCATGCGTGATGTGGTAATTGCACTGTTACCTGCATGTTTGGCTGGTATCTGGGTGTTTAAAATAGAAGCATTATTAGTTTTGTTGACAACATCAGTAACTTGTTTGCTGACAGAGTATATATATGAAAGATTGATGAAGAGAAGAATAACTACAGGTGACTATAGTGCTCTTGTAACAGGTCTATTGTTAGGTATGAATTTACCACCTTCCATTCCTTTATGGATTGCGGTACTTGGTAGTGTATTTGCAATTTTGGTTGTAAAACAGTTATTTGGTGGCCTTGGTCAAAACTTTATGAATCCGGCATTAGGAGCAAGATGTTTTCTGATGATTTCCTTTACTGGAAGAATGACCAGTTTTACCTTAGATGGGGTAAGCTCTGCTACACCGTTAGCAATCATTAAAAATGCAGGAGGTTCCGCTTCTGTAGTAGATACTTTATCAGAAAATGGAACAAGCCTGTTAAATATGTTTTTAGGTAATATAGGTGGAACAATCGGAGAAACCTCTGCGCTTGCTATTCTTATTGGAGCAGCATACCTGTTTCTTCGCAAAATAATTAGTTGGGAGATACCAGTCTGTTATATCGCTGTTTTTTCTGTCTTTATGCTAGTATTTGGTGGACATGGATTTGATCCAATCTATCTGGCAGCAGAATTGTGTGGTGGCGGATTGTTGCTTGGTGCATTCTTTATGGCTACGGATTATGTTACAAGTCCGATTACGAAGAATGGAAAGATTATTTTTGGTGTTTGTCTGGGAATTTTAACAGGAATTTTCCGTGTTTATGGAGGTTCTGCGGAAGGTGTATCATATGCAATCATTTTCTGTAATCTGTTAGTTCCATTGATTGAAAAGGTGACAATACCAAAACCATTTGGATATGTAAAAGAAAAGAAAGAAAACTAAATGCGCATGTATAGAACATGCAGAGGGAGGTAATGATGGCTGAACCAAAAAAACAAAAATCAGGCATTATCAAAGATGCGGTTGCCTTGTTTGTGATCACTTTAATTGCAGGCGCTTTGTTAGGTTTGGTAAATCAGATTACAAAGGAGCCAATTGCAAAGGCTGAGCTTAAGGCAAAAGAGGAAGCGTATAAAGTTGTTTTTGCAGATGGAAAAGAATTTGAAGAGAATAAAGACATTGACAAAAAATTAAAAGGTGCCACATTTGACGGTGCAGAGATTTCAGAAATATTAGAAGTACATGATAAAAAAGGAGAGACGGTTGGATATGTCTGTAGCCTGGTAGCAAAAGAAGGGTATGGTGGAGATATCAATTTTACAATTGGTGTTAGTACAGATGGAAAAATGACCGGACTTTCCGTATTATCCCACAGCGAGACAGCAGGGCTTGGAGCTAATTGTACAGAAAAAGAATTTACAAAGCAGTTTGTGGGACTACAAGGACCTGAAGTAGCATATACAAAAGAAGGAAAAAGTGCAGATAATGAATTTGATGCTCTAAGTGGAGCGACGATTACTACAAAGGCACTGACTAAGGCAATCAATGCAGGACTTGGTTTCCTCAATGAAAATGGCTACATAACGGGCAAGTAATCTATGAGGAGGGTTAATATGAACAAGTATGCAGAACGT
>FR899730.1:136808-146709 GCA_000437275.1 Clostridium sp. CAG:411
GGGGCTGACAACAACGGTAGTATTGGCAGCATCCAATATGGTAATATCAGCCCTAAGAAAGGTTATTCCAGATAAAGTTCGTATTCCTGCATTTATTGTAATTGTAGCATCGTTGGTTACAATTGTGCAGCAGTTATTACATGCGTATGTACCTAGCTTATATGACGCATTGGGAATTTATATTCCTTTGATTGTTGTAAACTGTATCATTCTTGGACGTGCAGAAGCTTATGCATCTAAAAATAAAGTATTGCTTTCTGCTTGTGATGGAATTGGTATGGGATTGGGATTTACCATTGGCTTAACTTTAATTGGTATTTTTAGAGAGCTTTTGGGAGCTGGAACTATATTTGGTAAAGGAATCTTACCAGACAGTTATGAACCAATTACCATTTTTGTATTAGCCCCAGGTGCTTTTTTCGTGCTGGCATGTTTAACTGCTTTGCAAAATAAGTTTAAGATGCCATCGGCAACGAATAAAGGTGGAGCATCTAACTTATCTTGTGGTGGAAATTGTGCTACTTGTGCAGGCGATGTATATGTAGCAAATCACGGATTGATTGAAGCAGAAAAGGCTGCAAAAAAGGCGGAAGCCGCTGCAAAGGCAAAAGAGTTGGCAAAAAGAAAAGCAGAGGAAGCAGCAAAGGCAAAGGAAGAACAAGCAAAAGAAGAGGAAAAGAAACAACCTGAAAAGATGGAAAAAAAGGAGGATTGATCTAAATGCAGGAATTAGCACTTATTTTAGTTGGATCAGCACTGGTAAATAATGTTGTATTGAGTCAGTTCCTTGGAATTTGTCCATTTTTGGGAGTTTCTAAAAAAATCAATACAGCAGCCGGAATGGGTGCAGCAGTTATATTTGTTATAACATTGGCATCAGCAATTACAAGTTGTATTTATCAATTTTTGCTTTTGCCAAATAATTTAACCTACTTAAATACGATTGTTTTTATTCTGGTAATTGCAGCATTGGTACAATTTGTAGAGATGGTTATGAAAAAAACGATGAAAGGTTTATACAATGCCTTGGGCGTGTATTTGCCATTGATTACAACCAACTGTGCCGTATTGGGAATTGCCTTGATTAACGTACAGAAGGACTATTCTATTCTTACCAGTATTGTAAATGGTTTGGGAACTGCAATCGGTTTTACCATTGCAATTGTGATTTTAGCAGGTATTCGTGAAAGATGTGAGGACAATGATATTCCAGAATCGTTTAAAGGAACACCAATTGTGTTAATTACATCAGGATTAATGGCAATCGCATTTTGTGGATTTGCTGGTTTGATTTAAAAGGAGGATGAGAACATGGATATAGTCGCAGTTATTGCAGCAGCAGCTATGATTGGTATTACTGGTTTATTAATTGGTCTCCTTCTGGGAATTGCCGGCAAAAAGTTTGCAGTAGA
This sequence comes from Clostridium sp. CAG:411, assembly GCA_000437275.1. Classification (GTDB taxonomy): domain Bacteria; phylum Bacillota; class Clostridia; order Lachnospirales; family Lachnospiraceae; genus CAG-411. The sequence goes on from FR899730.1 coordinate 138,221, forward strand.
AGTCGATGAAAGAGAAGCACAGGTAAGAGAAATACTTCCAGGAAACAATTGTGGTGGTTGTGGTTATGCAGGATGTGATGCTATGGCACAGGCAATAGCAAAAGGGGAGGCACCTACTAATGGTTGTCCAGTTGCTGGCGCAGAAGTTGCCAAAAAGATTGCTGCAATTATGGGAGAAAGTGCAGAAGAAACAGAACGCCAGATTGCATTTGTAAAATGCCATGGAACTTGTGACAAAACAAAAGTAAAATATAATTATTACGGTGTGCAGGATTGTAGAAATGCATCTATGGTACCTGGAAAGGGTGACAAAGCATGCAACTATGGTTGTATGGGGTTTGGCTCTTGCGTGAAGGTATGTCCATTTGATGCAATTCATATTTTAGATGGTGTGGCAGTAGTAGACAGAGAAAAATGTAAAGCATGTAAAAAGTGTATTGCAGTCTGTCCGAATCATTTAATTGAATTAGTGCCATATAATTCAAAATATAATGTAGCTTGTAGCTCAAAGGATAAAGGAAAAGATGTGAAGGCTGCATGTGATACAGGATGTATTGGTTGCAAGATTTGTGAAAAACAGTGTCATTTTGATGCAATTCATGTAGAAGATAATGTAGCTAAAATTGATTATAGCAAATGCAAAAATTGTGGATTGTGTGCGAAAAAATGTCCGTCAGGAATTATTTTAAACGCACAAAATAAATAAAGAAATCATAAAAATTGGCTGTGCAGAACTCACAAATATGGGGCTGCATGGCTAATTCTTTTAAAGATACGTTATGTAGGGAGGAAGAGGATATGGCTGATAAAATAGGGGATCATAATTATAAAATTATGCTTGTGACAGAACCGGAAGATTGGAGTTTATTAGAGCGAGAAATAAAAGAGCAGTTTTATAAAAAGGTTCGTATATTTAAGTGGAAAAAAGAACAGGCTATACAGGAATATGTGCAACAAATAAGGCCAGATGCCATTATTCTATCTTTTTCCTGTGTGTCATCAAATTATATTGATGTAGTTCGACAAATAAAAGAAAAACAACCACAAATGTGCATATGTGTATGTACTACATTTCATTCGCAGGAATTGGTTAGCGAGTTAGTGCTGCAAGGGATTGATGGATATTTGATACATCCATTTCGCAAAGCACAATTAAAATTAGCAGTTGGAAAAATTAGAAGTATATTATTGGAACGATATAAGCAAAAAGAAAAAGAAATGGAGCAAAAGCGGTATTTAGATAAGATACGATTAACACTGGAAAATGGATTTGTTTATTCTGTTCTTTATGGTGGAGGAGATTTAGAACAATTAAAAGCATATAGAGATGCACTGGGAGTGTCTGGTCATGGGGCTATTCTTACTGTGGAATGTGGAAAACAGATGCTTGATTCTAGTAAGGAAGAATTGTATCGAAAACGAATCCGAATCGCGCTGATTGAGTTTGATGCGGTTGGTAAAAATGTAATTGTCGGACCACGTATTTTTAACCGATTTATTTTATATGTTCCAGAGAAAAAAGGAAGTCCAACACCCGAAGAGGTTAGAAATAAAAATCGAAAACGTTTAGAAGATACCTTACGAAAAATGATTGCGGATGATGTAAGAGTTTTTCTAGGGGATGTATATCCGTTGGAGGAAGTGTATAAGTCGTATCAGGATGCTTTGAAAAAGCAGTATAGAAAAAAAGAAAACAGACGAAGTTTATTTTTTAAAAGCGAAAAATATATTGGTCATAAAGAATATACAAAGCTTGTAAATAAATTATTGGATTCTGTTAAATTTGGACGTTCCGATGCAGGAGAAACATTTCAGGATCTATTGGAAAACATGGAAGGATTAACGTATCGGGCAAAGGTAAATAAAATTGTACAGATATTGGTTTTATGTTGTCATGCAGCTTATATTGAAGGAGATAATGAGTTGCCGTTTTGGGACTGTGGCAAGATGATTAAAGAATTAGAGGAACCTGTAGAGGACTTGGAGAAATGGGCAACTCAAAAGTTTGAACAAATTTTAAGTATTATATTGCAGCATCAGGAAAGAAATACATCCCAAACAGTAAAACAGGCGATTGAATATATAGAACATCAGTATGCCTCAGAAATATCTTTAGAAGAAGTAGCAAAATATGTGGGAGTAACACCACAACATTTTAGCAAGATATTTAAGATGGAGACGGGCATCAAGTATGTGGATTGGCTATCGGAACTTCGGATTGAACGGGCAAAAGAATATTTGTTGGAGGAAAAATATACAGTCAAAGAAGTATGTTTTTTAGTGGGATATAAAGATCCGAATTATTTTAGTCGTATTTTTAGAAAAATGGTAGGAGTACCACCAAGTGAATATAGAGAAGGCATGTAAAAAGGTGCATATCATGTTTTGATATGCACCTTTTGTTTAACAATAAGAATTGAAAAGCATTCCCGAATAAATAGAAGTCATATAAGGATTTGCAAAATGTTCCTTTGCGGGGTTTGGATAGGTAACTATTATTTTATTTTGAATATATTTCATCGGATTTAGAGAAAACGTTTGCGATTGTTTATAGGCGGTTGTACTTAACTGTTTATTTTCTCTAAAGATTGATTCAAATTGTCCTTTTCTTGCGGCTTCCGTAGCTAGTTCATTGGAAATTTCCATATATCCCTTTGTATTAAAAGTGACACCACAGTTCTTTAATTCAGACTGTGCAGATGAAAAAATACTTTTTAGGTCATGAAGCATTAACGAGGCAAGACGAGGTGGTTCTTCTTTACTATAGGAGAAGTCCACCAATTGATTGTAAGTAGTCGCCAGATTGTTTACTTCATCCAGAATTTTAGCAGTATCACTTTCAAAAGAAATCTGAACAGGTTTAGTAGTTTCCTCCTTAAAAGTAACATGTAAGGAATTATTTAATGTAAATTCGTTTGCCATGGTAGATTTCTGTTGCCCATTAATTTGGAAGGATGAATTTTCTGGTAATTGTGTTGTATGATTGATACCAGAAAAAGCTACACAACCAGAAGATTTATTTGGGGACAGTAAATCTTCACAAGTAAAAATAGGAGACCCATCTGGGGTTCCTGTGCATTCGGATTGCAAAATCAATCGGATTTCCTTTTTGGATGAATTTAATTCTGTCTGTGCCGAAATTGGTGCAGAAGAATTATTGATTGTTTGAGCAATGTGGCGAATTGCAGTTTCGTTGGTTGGTTTTTTCTTAAAATTTATATTAAATTGATAAGTTTGGTCCTCTGTCTGAATTTGAAATTGATAGTTGCCTTCTGGTAACAGGCTACGAGTACGGGGAATATAATTTCCCGTATTGATTTGAGGTGTTGCCAGTTTATTGATCTGCAAAGAAAAAGGTTCAGGCAAAGTGGAATAATCATCCGTAGTGATTGTTGCTGTTACGGCATCTTCGTTATCTGATCGTGCCTCTTTATAAGAAAAAGCAGAAGACAGACCATCGCTTTTTAATGCAATCAACGTGTTTTGCAGACCTAAGGAGCTTTCTTTTAATTGCAAAGCAAAGGATTGTGCTTCTATAGAAGGGTGAATTAAATAAGAAGGCGTATCCTTGCTTATTTTGACAATATCACCGTATATTTTCTTTAATTCCGATTTTTTGTGTGCGAAAGAGTTAGAACGGGTATTCTCTCTATTAACATAATCAGAAATCAAATAATTATAAATCATAAAAACCCCTCCAATTCCTTTGTAAATAGTTATGGTAATCTACTATAGATATTAGGCATTATAGCATAGTAAGCTTATGATAGTATCATTATAGCACATTTTAGGTAAAAAATTAGAAAAAATTGTAAATTTGGACAACGTAAATAAATATTTTGGGAAGTTATCCTATTTTATGGTGATATTTCCTTAAAACAGGTAGAGATCATTAAGAAAAGGAAATACAAAGGGGCATTTAAAAGTTTTATCAGCAGAAATCAGGAGGAAATTCAAGAAAAAGGTTGACGAGAAAAATAGAATATGGTATAGTAAAACGGCAATGGAATAGGTCTTTTTTTTATGCCTAAAATTAAATTAAGCGGAGGTGCAAGTTATGCGCGTAAAGATTACATTAGCATGTACAGAGTGTAAGCAACGTAATTATAATACGACAAAAGAGAAGAAAACTCATCCAGATAGAATGGAAACAAAGAAGTATTGTAAATTCTGTCGTACACACACATTACACAAGGAAACAAAATAATTCTGATTTACTGCATGAAAGGGAAGTGAAAATATGGGAAACACTGAAAATAAAGCAGAAAAGACCCAAAAGAAAAGCTTTTTTAAAGGCGTTAAATCTGAATTTAAGAAAATCATTTGGCCGACAAAGGAGAACCTTACAAAGGAAACAGTACAGGTTGTTGTTGTTTCCGTTATACTAGGTATCCTTATTGCTATTATAGATGTTGGAGTGAAGTTTGGATTTGATAAGCTCCTGCAGTTAGGATAAGGGTGATGATATGTCAGAAGCAAAATGGTATGTAGTTCATACTTATTCAGGGTATGAAAATAAGGTGAAAGCAGATATTGAAAAGACGATTGAGAATAGAAAACTTCAGGATTTGATTTTAGAGGTTTCTATTCCAATGCAGAATGTGATGGAAGAAAAAGCGGATGGAGAAGAAAAGCTTGTCCAGAAGAAATTATTTCCAGCATATGTTTTAATCAATATGGTTATGAATGATGAAACATGGTATGTCGTAAGAAATACCAGAGGAGTGACAGGTTTTGTTGGTCCTGGATCAAAGCCGGTGCCTTTGACTGAGCAAGAGATGTTGAACATGGGTCTTGACACTGTTGTAAAGGCAAGTATCGATCTTGAACTTGGAGAAACTATTATGGTTACAAAGGGTGTATGGGAAGATACCACAGGTGTGATTACAGCAATCAACGAGAAGAGTCAGACCGTTACAATTAACATTGATGTGTTTGGACGTGAGACACCAGTCGAAATCAGTTTCACAGATATTAAAAAGCTTTAAAATAATTTTAAATAAGGTAAGGAAAGTGGGAGAATATTATAGAGCATGTTCTATAATCTTTCGCTAAACCACAAATTTCAGGAGGTATGCTATCATGGCAAAGAAAGTAGAAGGATACATTAAATTACAAATTCCTGCAGCTAAAGCTACACCAGCTCCACCAGTTGGACCAGCTTTAGGTCAGCATGGTGTTAATATTGTACAATTTACAAAGGAGTTTAATGCTAGAACAGCAGGACAGGAAGGAATGATTATTCCAGTTGTTATTACTGTTTATTCTGATAGAAGTTTTAGTTTTGTTACAAAGACTCCACCAGCTGCAGTTCTTTTAAAGAAAGCTTGTAATATTCAGTCTGGTTCAGGTGAACCAAACAAAAATAAAGTTGCAACAATCTCTAAAGACAAAGTTAGAGAAATCGCAGAAACAAAGATGCCTGACTTAAATGCTGCAAGCATTGAAGCTGCAATGAGCATGATTGCTGGTACAGCTAGAAGTATGGGTATCGTTGTAGAAGACTAAGAAAAACGAGGCTAAAAAGACATTATTCCGCAAGAACGTAATAAGTGGGAGGCATTGCATTCGATGGAATGAATGCTGTTGAATACTTATTCAACAAATTAACCGATAATACCACAGGAGGTTTTCGAAATGAAAAGAGGAAAGAAATATGTAGAATCTGCAAAGAACATTGACAGAACAAAGTTATATGATGCAGATGAAGCAATTAGTTTAGTTAAAAAGTCAGCTGTTGCAAAATTTGATGAAACAGTAGAGGCTCATATCAGACTTGGTGTTGATGGACGTCATGCAGACCAGCAGGTTCGTGGTGCAGTTGTATTGCCACACGGAACAGGTAAGACTGTAAAGGTTCTTGTTTTTGCAAAGGGAGAAAAGGTTGCAGAAGCAGAAGCAGCAGGTGCAGATTATGTTGGTGGAGATGAATTAATTCCTAAGATCCAGAATGAAGGATGGTTAGACTTTGACGTTGTAGTTGCAACTCCAGATATGATGGGTGTTGTAGGTCGTTTGGGACGTGTACTTGGACCTAAGGGCTTAATGCCAAACCCTAAAGCTGGTACTGTTACAATGGATGTTACAAAAGCTGTTGCAGATATTAAAGCAGGTAAGATCGAATATAGATTGGATAAAGCAAATATTATCCATGTTCCAGTTGGAAAGGCTTCTTTCTCAGAGGAACAGTTAAATGAAAACTTTGCTACATTGATGGATGCTATCAATAAGGCAAAGCCAGCTTCATGCAAGGGTCAGTATTTAAGAAGTGTTACATTAGCTTCTACAATGGGACCTGGTGTAAAGTTAAATACAGTTAAGCTTGCTTAATTATGTTTATAAGGCCACTACTAAGGTAGTGGCTTTTTTTGCGTGCATTCTTGTATCTGTTATTAAACTGTGATATACTAAAACGAATAGGTATGGATTTTATAAGAAGCCAATACCAGAGAGGTAAGAGAAAGATGGTTAAGATAGAACAAAAGATTGACATTATAATAGTAGGAACTGGAGCAGCTGGATTGTATTGTGCATTGCAGTTTCCAGAGGATAAGAACATTTTAATGATTACCAAAGAAAAAGTGGAATTAAGTGATTCGTTTTTGGCACAAGGTGGAATATGTGTGTTGAAAGACGAAGCTGATTACGATTCGTATTTTGAAGATACGATGCGGGCAGGACATTATGAAAATAATAAAGAGTCTGTAGATTTGATGATTCGTAAATCACAGGAAATAATCCATGATTTAATTGGATTTGGAGTAGACTTTGAAAAAGAAAATGGAAAATTAGTATACACAAGAGAAGGTGCACATTCTACGGCACGTATTCTATATCATGAAGATTTGACTGGAAAAGAAATCAGTACAAAATTATGGAATCGAGTAGAAGAAAGAAAAAATGTAACTATTTCTGAATATACGACAATGGTTGACCTAGTGTGTAAAGACAATACTTGTTATGGTGTTATTGCAAAAGACAAAGAAGGAAATTTGCAGGAAATTACGGCAGATTATGTAATTTTAGCCAGTGGCGGAGTTGGCGGACTATTTGAACATTCTACTAATTTCCCACATTTGACAGGGGATGCATTGGCAATTGCATTAAAAAACAAAATCAAATTAAAAGATATAAATTATATTCAAATACATCCAACTACTTTGTATTCTAAGAAGCCAGGACGAAGATTTTTAATTTCAGAATCCGTAAGAGGCGAAGGCGCTAAATTATACAATAAAAATATGGAGCGTTTTGTAGATGAACTGTTACCAAGAGATGTTTTGACAGCAAAAATTCGTGAACAAATGGAAAAAGACGGAACAGATTTTGTATGGTTATCAATGCAGGATATGGGAGAAGAAGAGATTAAAAAACGTTTTCCTAATATTTATAAGAAATGTATGGAAGAGGGATTTGATCCAACCAAAGAATGCATACCTGTAACACCAGCGCAACATTATTTTATGGGCGGAATATGGGTTGATATTGATAGTAAGACATCTATGGAACATTTGTATGCAATTGGTGAAAATAGTTGCAATGGGGTACATGGTGCCAATCGCCTTGCAAGTAATTCTCTGTTGGAAAGTTTGGTATTTGCAAAAGCAGCAGCGACACAGATTAAGGAACAATATACAGAAATATACATAGAGCAAAATGTAGACTTGACAAAGTATGAGAATTTTGAGCAGTTAGAGGCTGAGTACAAGCAGATGGTTCTGGAAGAGATGGAAAGGATGAAAAAACATGTATAATAGGACTACTATGAAAATAAATGTAGATGAATTGATTTGGATGGCATTAAAAGAAGATATCACAAGTGAAGATATTACAACAAATGCTATTATGCGAGAGGATAAACAGGGACAGGCACAGCTTCTTTGCAAGCAGGATGGTGTGATTGCAGGGTTAGAAGTGTTTGAGAGAGTATTTCAATTACTGGATGAAAAGACACAGGTGGAATTTTATTTTAAAGATGGCGATCGAGTTAAGAATGGAGATTTACTGGCAACAGTAACAGGAGATATTCGTACAATTTTGTCAGGTGAGCGTGTGGCACTGAATTATTTGCAGAGAATGAGTGGAATCGCAACACACACCAGACAATTAGTAGATTTACTTGGAGATGCGAAAACTAAGTTGTTAGATACGAGAAAAACGACTCCTAATATGCGTATCTTTGAAAAATATGCGGTTAAAGTTGGTGGAGGAACAAATCATAGATATAACTTATCAGATGGTATTTTAATCAAAGATAATCATATTGGAGCAGCGGGTGGAATTAAGAAAGCCGTAGAAATGGCGAAAGAATATGCACCATTTGTTCGTAAAATTGAAGTAGAAGTGGAGAGCCTTGAACAGGTACAGGAAGCACTGGATGCAGGTGCAGATATTATTATGCTTGACAATATGGATAATGCTACGATGAAAAAGGCGGTAGCTGTTATTGATGGCAGAGCGGAGACCGAATGCTCAGGAAATGTAACAGC
>FR899731.1 GCA_000437275.1 Clostridium sp. CAG:411
ATGTAATATTCTTAACGTAAAAGTATCCATATAACAACCAAAACACACTTTGCACGGTTTTATATTATGGCGGTATTGTCAGATTTTAACCAATTACACATATAAATCGTTTCTTTGCGTATTCTATATCTTTAGCATTATTATAACAAAACTCCACTGCTTTGACTATATTTCCTTTTTTCTGTTACGTTCCTAATTGGAATGTTTGCCGATTTGGCTGAATATTAGAGTGTAAAAAGATTTTTTTACACTTGATGTTAAGTATAACATATAAAAAAGAAAAAGCAAGAATATCGTAAAAAAGATTCGCTAAACCAATCTTGCTTTAACGAATCTTTTCTATTTTTCCTTTTATCAAGTCAAGTGGATATTCGCAATCCGCTCTGCTACTTGCTTATAACACGATTAGCTGCTATCGCAGCATATCAGAAAGGGCTTACACCCATCCTGATACAAGAAAATCCCGCCACTTATTGCCCTATGCAATAGAAGTGTGGGACTTTCTTGATTGTGTTAAAGCTATTACTTTTTCTTATTCAAATGAATTTGAATTTCTTTATCACTCCAAAAATCTGGCTGATATCGTAATACTAACTTCTTGTCATTTTTAGGTGCCTCAAATGTCAAAGAACCTTTTACCGTTCCTCCGGCTACTAATTCTCCTGAATTCAAAGCCGTATCCTCGTCTATTGTTGTAAATATAACATCACTTACCTGTCCGCTGCTATTTTGTAACGAAAAATCAAACTCATTATAACTAACCTGACTATCGCCATTATTGAAAATAGAAAGCATTACTGTTACATATTCCTTTCCGCTTTTTGGTTTATCATATTGGGTTCCGTTTGAATGAGATACTTTTGTCACTTTTATCGCATAATCGCCTAATTTCACCTTATTCCCAACATAAAACTCTTCTTTTTCTTCCTTACCTTTACCATCCTTTTTCTTGTCTTTCGTATCCTTTTTTGCCGTATCTGTCTTATTTGTATCCGTCTGTTCTATTTTACTTTCCTCTACTTTTTTTGCACCCTCATCTGATGAATCGGAACTACCTGCAACAATACACAAGACAACTACAACTATAATTGTCCAAAACCACCAGCGTTTCCAAATTGGTTTTTTCATAAATTTTTTCCTCCTCTGTTTTTTTGGTAGTTTTCTACTGCATCGAAAACTATCAACTGCTATTTAGTATAAAGGAAAATTTTTCTATTTTGGTATGCTATCTGCATACATTTTTTTACTATCCCGTGTGTTATTGTCGAGGTAATCGAGGTGCAAAGCATATCCCTATTACAAAAACGACTGTTGCAATACAAATTCGTATAAAATAACGTTCCCATTTTTTACAATCATCCAACCACCTTTGAAACCAATGAAAAGGATCTAATATACAGAAATACGGTGCTATAATAGCGATAGACGCTAACAAAACGCCTTGCACCTTTTGCCGAAAATCAGGCAAAGTGATATAGGTGGAATCAACACTGATTAAAAAAGCAAAACCAAAAAAATAACCGATTACAGCTAAAATTTCCTTCCACCAGATGCCTGAACGAAAGCCTGGTATTTCACGAATACCGTACCCTTTTTTATTATTTAAACTACTGCCATTATTTCTAATTTTTGAATCCTCTACTAACTGTTTCTTTATTTGAGCATAAGATTCATAGCGATTTCGATAGTCAATCTGCGTACAAGTCATTACAATACCTCGAAAAGGCTCTAATTCTACTAAATACTCTGTTGGCAGTTTCCCCGTGAGCATTACATTGATTAAAATTCCAAATGCGTACATATCTGTTCTTTCATTTGTCTGACTAAACCCAAATTGTTCCGGGGCTGCATATCCCACAGTTCCCATAATAACTGTATCTGCTGTTTTTTCCTGTTGATAAGACCGAGCAATACCAAAATCAATCAATTTTAAAACAGCATCCGTAGATATAATAATATTAGAAGGGTTGATATCTTTATGTACTATATTTTTCTTTTGCAATTCTTCTAGCAAATCCAGCAACATACAACTATATTTTCTTTCTCCTTCTTTTACACGAAACAATTGTATTATTTTCATAATATATGGTACAATAAATTTACATTTTTTACAATTGCACAAAGACTTTCGTTTGAAAATGCCAGATATTTAAAATAATTGAGAAATTTAGTGATTAACTAAATAGGTAACATATAATAATTGAAGCAAAGGAGAGACAATCACTTATGAAAGCCAGAACACAAGAATTACTCGAAATTTTAACCAGCGGAATTTCTATCGAAAACTACTATCGTACATATGAACAGGAATTACAACAAATTGCTATTTCTGACTGGTTAGAAAACCTCCTCCAAAAAAAGAAATTAAAAAAAGCAAATGTAATTAAATGTGCTGAATTGGATCGCACATATGGATACCAACTTTTTAATGGCACAAGAAAACCTTCCAGAGATTCTCTTATCTGTCTGGGTATGGGGATGATGCTTTCTCTGGATGAACTTCAAATTTTATTAAAAGTAGCACGCTTCGCTCCCTTATATGCCAAAGATCAGAGGGATAGTGCAATTATATTTTTTGTCTCAAAACGAAAAAAAGTCTGTGATCTGGATGCCTTCCTCTTAGAACAAAACTTACCTGGAATAATCCGAATCTAACACATGTAGTCAAGGATATTCGCAGTTTATCAGGAGAAGCTCTCACTCCCCCCTGATACAAGTAAGTCCCCTGCTTATTGCTTTCCGCAATTGAGCAGGGGACTTACTTGATTTGGTTATATTTTCAAAAACATATCGCTGTCATTTTTCCAATTGCTGCATTTCTGTTTATCTAAATAGCTCTACAACCTCAGGTAATATAGCTTTATCTGTTTCATAATAATGTTTGTCTACACTTATGATTGTCCTCGTATCGCTTATACCTATAATAGAAACAATTTTTTCTTTCTTTCCTTTGTAGCACAGCTTATAAGAATAACCGCCATACTTATTTAACTGCTTTTCAGTTTCAATCTCTTTTATTTTCAAATCCTCTAATATCTTACAAAACTTCCGTAACTTATCTACTTCATCCGTCTTTTGTTCCCCAGTCCAACTCTCTACCTGAACAAGACCATCGAAATACGCTTCTGTAAATACATCATTTGAGGAAGTGTTTTTCTTTAATGTCCTATTTTGCCAATAGGACACTATAACTACTATAATTATTCCTACTAAAATTAGCATTAACATATATAATTTTTTTCTTGATTTCTTCATTTCATTTCCTCTCAATAAACAGTATCTTTCCACACAAACTTATATCCATACATTGTTATACACGAATCACTTCCTTCATATGTTAGCATTCGAAACTTTCCATTTGAATCCCATATCGCAATATACTTCTTTTTATCAGCAGTCGCATATCCATATCCAGTAACCATATGACCAGCAACAGCATCACTAATAAACCCCATACAAAATGGTTTCTTATGTCCAATAGACTCCTTAACCTTAACCCATGATAAAGGTGTACCATATTTAATCGAATAAGATAATCCATAATGTTTTAATGCTTTCTTGGTATCCTTAACAGTACCAGCTAAATACCAACTAATCCCCATAGCCAAGTTCACATCTCCCGCTTCTAAAGATTTGTTTTTTTTATAATTTACTATCGTCGCAACAGTTGCTGCCCAGCAATTATTTTCCTCTTGCCGAACAAAATTTGTAATATTACATTTATGGATATTTTCATTAGATTTTGTTAATGTTACATAAGGTAATCCTAACTCCATTTTTGTACTATACGGTGAAGTAACCCTAGTAGTACCCACCCTATTTTCACTCTTTTTCAATTGATTAATTTTATTTTTAAAACATGAATTATGAAACTTTTTATTTTTTTCTACAAAAATTGGAAATTCATCTACAACAACATTCTTTTTCTCATCTTCAGCATACAACTCATCTCCATCTATATATAGTAAAACTGTTTCACTATTATCAAATTTTTTAAAAACTTTATTAATGAATTCCACATCGTTTGAAATCGAAAATGTATTATTTTCTTCAAGTGTGGCAATATATACACATTTCTTAGAATTATATATAGGTATGTATCGAATAACTTCACAAGTATTTGCGTTATAACATTGAAACATCTCTCCTATATTTAGTTGTTTGCAGTCTGGTAAAACAGATATGATATCTTTTAGTTCCTGTTTATCATAGGTTATTTCTTTATCGTCAACCTCAACCACATTAATATCACATACATTTTGTTCTTTTGCCTTAATTATATCTGGATTAATTGCAACACAAACAAATAAAAAACACATACCTAAAATAAACTTTAAATTTTTTCTCATAATATTTTCTCCCTACCTTTTATCGTTCATATTTATTTTTAGAAAGTAGCTCTCTTTTTAAGTTTCCAACTCTCTAAAACATTTTCTTGTGATAATATTATATTATAAGTTCTTTTCTTTTTCAAGTGTTTATATAAATCAAACATTATTTTTACTTAAATTTGCTTATAGAAATTTATATTTTGGTATATTTTTCTTTAAGTAAATCAAATTGAGAATTTCTATTCTATACATTATCAATGCAGCAACATGCAATAGCAAAAAAGGATGCCATCTACGACACCCTTTTTTTCTTTATTTTTTTCTTTATTTTTTTCGTTGTTCTAACAATTGCTCTACTTCTTCTCTGGTTCCAAGGCCTTCCACCTCTTTGGCTAATGCCTTTGCTTCCTCTATCGTCCACTTTGCAATCGTATTTCGAGTGGCTAATACTGAAGTTGCACTAACACTAAATTCATCCAATCCATATGCCAATAACAATGGAATAAGCTTTTCATCTGCTGCGGCTTCTCCACACATTCCCACTGGAATACCAGCTTTATTTCCACAGGCAATTACATGTGCGATAGAACGTAATACTGCTGGATTGTAAGCGGAATACAAATATGCTACCTGTGCATTACCACGATCTACTACCATCGTATATTGTGTCAAATCGTTTGTTCCTATACTAAAGAAATCTGCCTCCTTTGCCAGTAAGTCTGCCATAAGAGATGCGGCAGGTGTTTCTACCATGATACCTACCTTTATTTCTTTGTTGTATGAAATCTGTTCCTGATCCAATTCCTTCATCAACTCGCCAAGAATCTCTTTTACCTGTCGAAGTTCATCCAGACAAGTAACCATAGGAACCATAATGCGAATATCTCCATATGCACTGGCACGAAGAAGCGCTCGAAGCTGTGCTCGATATAAGTCTTTTTGCTTTAAGCAGACACGAATTGCTCGATATCCAAGAAATGGATTATCCTCTTTCTCCAGATTCAAATATGGTATTTCCTTATCGCCACCTACATCTAACGTACGAATAATCACAGGTTTTCCCTGCATGGTTTCTGCAACCTGCTTATATGCTTGGAACTGTTCTTCCTCGGAAGGCGTATTGGTGCGGTCCATAAACAAAAATTCTGTACGGAACAATCCAACACCTTCTCCATCTCGTTCCAACACCATGTCACTATCCTGTGGTTTTCCAATGTTACAAACCAATTCTACCTGTTTTCCATCCGCTGTTATTGTAGGTTTTCCTACCAATGCACGAAGTGCCTCTTTCTCTTTTAAATATTGCTCTCGCTTCGCATGATATTCCGCCTTTTCTTCTTCGGAAGGGTCCAAAATTACCACACCCAAATCACCATCTAAAGCAGCTTCCTGTCCATCTTTTACCGTTTGCATAATATCTGGAATGCTTAATACTGCTGGTATTTCCAAGGCTCTCGCAAGAATCGCTGAGTGAGATGTTTTTCCACCCACTTCCGTAAGAATACCAACTACATTTTCCTTATGCAATCCCACCGTCATGGATGGTGTCAAGTCTCTGGCCGCTAAAATCGTTCCTTTGGGTACTTGACTAATATCTACTTCCTCTTTTCCAAGCAATATTTTCAGCAAACGGTTACGCATATCCTGTACATCCGTCACACGCTGGTTGGTAAGCTCATCTTCTGCCATCGAAAAAATCTGAATGAACATATCACAGACATTCCACAAAGCACGTTCCGCACAACTTCCGTCCTTTATCTGATTTGTAACCTCATCTGCCATGGCAGGATCGGATACCATAATCACATGCCCCTCTAAGATTTCCGCTTCTTTTTCTCCAACCTGTTCTCGCATCTTCGCAGCCATATCCATCGTTTTCTCGGTAAAATCTTCTACCGCTTTTTGAAAACGTGCAACCTCTGCATCCACATCCGTTATCTTTTTATCCTCAAAACTTAAATCTGTCTCCTCAATTCGTACAATTGTTCCAACCCCATATCCTTTGGAAGCCCCAATTCCCTGTATCATCCCAATCACCTCTTTCTGTTTTTTGAGAATTAGGACCTACAATTTTCATGCAAGTCCTAACTTATGAAAACAACTATTCTCCGTTACTATTCACAGCTTTTCTTCTCTACATTCAGAAAAATCTGTGCAAAACCTGCGCAGAACGCTGCAAAATCAGCAGCTTCCCTTTTCCTCCTGTACAGAAGAACTGCCTACACGGCAGCTTTGCATCAAGCAACCAGCCCCTTACGCACAAGCACGACGTGTCTAGTTGCTTGATACAAATCGGATGTGAATAGTAACTATTCTCCAAATCCTGATAAGAATAATTCTTTAAGTTCTGCTAAACATTCTGTTTCCTGTTCTCCATTGCAGACTACTTCTACTTCCATACCACATTTAATGCAGCCACCAATGATCATCATTATACTCTTTGCGTTAATCTGCTTATCTCCTACATTCAGCTTTACCTCACATGGATATTTTGCTGCTGCCTTTGATAAGACACCTGCTGGACGCATATGCAATCCCTGTTCATTTTTTACTGTAAATTTTTCTGTTACCATAATAATTACCCCTTTCTTTTCTCTCTTAATTGTTTATTTTGATTAAATTTATATTATTTTCAAGCCTTCTTCGCAATTGGTTTCTTAAGCAATGCCAATAAGAACATACCTACCACAGAGCCGATTGCTAATGCTAACAGGAACAATGCCCAATTTCCAATTACTGGAACTACAAACAATCCTCCATGTGGCGCACGAAGTGTACATCCAAATGCCATTGATAAACCGCCTGCTACAGCAGAACCGATTACACAAGATGGAATGACACGCAATGGATCTGCCGCTGCAAATGGAATGGCTCCTTCTGAAATAAAGCAAAGACCCATAATATAGTTTACTACACCTGATTTTCTCTCATCTGAAGTAAAGCGGTTCTTGAAAAATGTAGTAGCAAGTGCAATGGCAAGTGGAGGAACCATTCCGCCAACCATAACAGCCGCCATAATCATAAATCCTGCTTCACTCTGATTTGCAAGAGATGCGGTACCAAATAAGTAAGCTGCCTTATTTACCGGACCTCCCATATCTACAGACATCATACCTCCAAGAATAATACCTAATAAAATCTTACTGCTTCCACTCATGGAACTTAATCCATTATAAAGTGCGTTGTTTAACCAAGAAACTGCTGGATCCAATGCGCACATTACAACTCCGATCATCAGCACTCCAACTAAAGGATAAATAAATACTGGTTTGATGCCTTCCAGCGCATCTGGAAGTTTCTCACATAATTTTTCCAACCCTAACATCAAATATCCACCTGCAAAACCGGCAACCATTGCACCAAGGAAACCAGATGCGCCACCAGAAACACCACCAGGTGAAGCAAAGGTAGAACCAACGGTTGCAATATAACCACCTACAAACCCAACTGCAAGTCCCGGTCTGTCTGCAATACTCATTGCAATATAAGCTGCAAGTACAGGTAACATAAAGTTAAATGCATATCCACCAATCGTTTTAAACCACGCTGCTACTGGTGTATTGGTACCAAAGTTTTTCGGATCAATGGAATAATCATCCAACAAGAATGCTAATGCAATTAAAATTCCACCACCAATAACAAATGGAAGCATATGCGAAACACCGTTCATCAAATGTTTATAAATCTGATGACCAACTCCTTCTTTTTCTCCACTTGTATCTTCTTCCTTCGCTCCATGATGATGATAAACCGGAGCTTCTCCATCTACAATCTTCTGGATCAGCTGTTCTGGTTTGTGGATACCATCCGAAACTTTTACTTTCAACACCTTTTTTCCATCAAATCGAGCCATCTCTACATTTTTATCTGCCGCTATGATAATACCATCTGCCTTTTCGATTTCCGCTTTTGTCAGAATGTTTTTAGCTCCGCCAGAACCATTGGTTTCCGCTTTTAATGGATAACCCATCTCTTTTCCTTTCTTTTCCAATGCCTCTGCTGCCATGTAAGTATGTGCGATTCCGGTTGGACAAGCCGTTACAGCCAAGATACGATATCCCTCGTTATTCTTCTCTGGCTCTTTTTTCGCTTCTTCAGGGAATTTTTCATTTTGTGCCTCATCAATGCATTTTAAAAATTCCTTTTTATCCTTCGCTGCTAATAACTTTTTGCGAAAATCCTCATCCATCAATAACATGGACAATCTGGACAATACCTCTAAATGGACATCTCCACCCTTTTCTGGCGCTGCGATCATAAAGAACAAATTTGATGGTTGCTCATCCAATGCTTCATAATCTACACCATTCGGAACAGTCATTGCTACAAGTCCTGCTTGCTTTACTCCTGCATTTTTAGCATGTGGAATGGCAATTCCTTCTCCAATTGCTGTGCTTCCCTGCTGTTCTCTTGCTAAAATTCCCTTTTTGTACTCTTCTTTATCCAGAAGATTTCCTGCTTTATCCTGCAATGCTACCAACTGATCGACTGCATCCATTTTGTCCTTTGGACTACCATTTAAGACAATTCCATCTTCCTTTAATAAATCTGTAATCCTCATAACAACTCCTCCTTTTTACCCCTTTTTATCCGCCACACAATCGGAAAAGGGTTATAAACTTTTTAATGTTTCTTGTATCTTTTCTCTCGTTGCAAGATCATCTGAAAATGCCGTTGCACCACCAGCTGCCGTTCCCAGCTTTAATGCATATGCATAATCACCCTTTTGTATATAACCTGCCACAAAGCCAGCTACCATAGAATCCCCTGCTCCTACAGAATTTTTCACCGTACCTTTGGCTACGCCCATTTGATGCACCTCTCCATCTTCTGTTACCAGAATGGAACCATCACCAGCCATGGATACTACTACGTTTCTAGCTCCAAGTTTTTGTAATTCTTTGGCATAATGGACGATTTCTTCCTTTGAATGCAAGGTAACACCAAACATCTCACCCAATTCAAAATTGTTCGGTTTTATTAAAAATGGATGATATTTCAACACATTTTTCAATAAATCCTTCGTCGCATCTACCACAATCGGTACCTGTTTGCTCTGTAAACGTTTCATAATCTGTTCGTAAACATCACTAGGTAATGTATTTGGAATGCTGCCCGCCAAAACAAGCATATCATCAGCAGTTAATTGTTCTAATTGTTCGTACAATTCCTGCAATTTATCTTCTGGAATTTTAGGTCCCTGTGCATTAATTTCTGTCTCTTCTTTTTTTTCTGCATTTTTAATCTTCACATTGATACGAGACAAACCCTGTTCCAAGGGAATGAACTTTGTCTCCACACCCTGTGCTTTCACGCCGTCTTGAATTTCTCTTCCCGTAAAACCTGCTATAAATCCCAGTGCAACATTGGGTACTTCCAAACGACTTAATATAATGGAAACGTTAATTCCCTTTCCACCATAAAAAACACTTTCGCTGTCCGTTCGATTCACTGTATCCGTTTCAAGACTTGGCACCCGCATAATATAATCCAATGCTGGATTGAATGTCACTGTATAAATCATAGTCCCACCTCCCTTATTACGGTATAATCCGCATATTTTTTATTTTTTAACCGGTCAGTCACGATACATGCCTGACTGAGATTTCCAAAAGAGACAGAACTAATCTGACCGAACTTACTACTATCCGCCAATACACATCGCATAAAACTGCGGTTCATAACTTCTTTTTTAATCATTGCCTCAGCAGGATCTGGTGTGGTAAAACCATATTGCTCATGAATTCCATTGGCTCCAAGAAATGCTTTGGTAAAATTATACTGTTTTAACGCATCTAACGCTGTCATACCTATCATTGCCTCGGTTGATAGTTTTAATTCACCACCAAGTAAAAAAACCTTGATCCCTTTTTGTGTTAATCTTTTAGCATGAAAAATTCCATTGGTTACAAACACTGCTTTTGTACGCTTGATACAATCAATTAATTTTCCAGTGGTCGTTCCTGCATCTAAGTAAATAAAATCGTCATCCCGTATCAAACCTGCTGCATATTTTACGATTTTATTTTTTTCTTCTACATTTTTTACTTCCTTCTCTGCCACATTTTCTTCGATTGTCTTCCGCTCTTCTTCTATAACAGTAGCACCGCCATGTACTTTATTAATCTTTCCCATTCCTGCTAATGTATTCAAATCTCTCCGAATGGTGGACTCTGAAATTCCCAATATTTTTGTAAATTCTGTAACCGTCACCGCTTTTCGTTCCTGCAACAATTGCAAAATCACACTGTGCCTTTCTTCTGATAACATGAAATCCCTCCTTTTCTAGTTTTTGATTTATTTTGATTGTTTATGAAGGTTTTTCTCTCTTTCTATCCTTATTCTCTCACATTCCGTCAATTTTGTCAATCATTTTCTTTCATTTTCAATCAAAAAAATAATAATTTTGTCAAACTTCTTCATAAAACGCCAAACCATACAAGCGTCAAAATGATCAAATGACTGTTTACTCTAATTACTTGCAAATCAAAAACGTTTAAAATACTCTGCTTGCATTGGACATTCTCTCACAACACTTTCTATTTATAAAAAAATAGAGTCATGCATGACCCTATTTTTCTCAAAATATATTAATTACAATTTTCTCTCATAATTTTCCATCTGATGGAATATTCCAACTATATTTACAACATTCACTCTTACAGCAAATACAATAATATAGCCCATCTGTGGCACAACTGCCTCACGATATCCTCTCTTTGCCAGATAGGTATCCCTACTCTCTGGAAACTGAAACGGATTCTCTTCCAACCTATCATATATACTGTCTATCTTATCAAGCAAACGCTCCGCTGCCTGTTTGTTCTTCAAACGATACATCAAATAATATACAAGATTACCAAGCATTTCATCGGCATGTTCAGTAACATTTAATTTATAAGCCATACTTTTTCCTCGTTTCTTTCAGTGCAGCCCTCGCATCTTTTACCTGTCCTGTCGCCATTTGCTCTTCAGATATTTCAATATCTCTGTACATAGTAAGTTGTTTCATTGTTAATTCATAAACCTCCATGCTCATAATGACCATATCACCATAACCGTTTTTGGTAACATAAATAGGTTCCTCTGTCTTATGGCACATTTCAGAAATCTCTGATGTATTTTTCAAATCTTTAATTGGAATTATTTGTGGCATAATCTACACCCCCTTTATTATGTTCTAATTATACCATAATTATACCCTCATTCAATATTTTTATTCTTAGAACACTTAGCCCCCTAAACATGGAGGCATAATCTCTTACACCCAAAACTGAAAAACGGTCAATGACATATGTCAAAGACCGTTTTCTACCATTCTATTTAATTGATATGTTTCAGCAAACGAATGAAGTCAACAATTCCTAGCCTTCCTCATTCATCTTCGCCAACTTCGCTGCCTGGTCGGCTGCAATTAAGTTATCCAAAATTTCCTGAATGTCTCCGTTTAATACTTCCTGTAATCTATGAGAAGTAAACTTTATTCTATGGTCAGTTACACGTCCCTGTGGGAAGTTGTAAGTACGAATCTTTTCGGAACGATCTCCTGTTCCTACCTGACTTCTTCTTGCCTCTGCCTCTGCATCCTGTGCTTCCTGCATCTTTAAATCATATAAACGGGAACGCAATACCTTTAATGCCTTATCTTTATTTTTAAGCTGTGATTTTTCATCCTGACAAGAAATAACAATACCTGTAGGAATATGCGTCAAACGAACAGCTGAATCCGTTGTATTGACACACTGTCCACCATTACCAGATGCACGGAATACATCAAATTTACAGTCGTTCATGTCAATCTCAACATCCACTTCTTCCGCCTCTGGCATAATTGCTACTGTTGCCGTAGAAGTGTGAATACGTCCGCCAGACTCTGTCGCTGGTATTCTCTGTACACGATGCACACCACTTTCATATTTTAATTTTGAGTACGCACCCTCCCCATTAATCATAAAGACAGCTTCTTTAAAACCACCAATTCCATTCTCATTTACACTGATAAGCTCTGGTTTCCAACGGTTTGCCTCTGCAAAATGTACATACATTCGATACAACTCTGCGGCAAATAAGGCAGCCTCATCACCACCTGCACCTGCACGAATTTCCACAATAACATTCTTTTCGTCATTTGGATCTTTTGGCAACAACAAAATTTTAAGTTCATTTTCTGTTTCTGCCAAACGTTCCTTACAATCATTCAATTCTTCCTTGGCAAGTTCACGCATTTCTTCATCTGTTTCTTCATCCAAGATTGCTAAACTGTCCTCAATTCCTTCTTTTGCAGCCTTGTACTCATTATATTTTTCTACAATAGGTGCTAATTCTGCCTGTTCTTTCATTAATTTACGATATAAATTCTGATCATTCGCCACGCCAGGCTCACCAAGCTGGTTTAGAATTTCCTCTAATCTTCTTCCTAAATCTTCCAATCTATCAAACATGTTGTTCTTCCTTTCTTTGTAACTATTCCGAATACTGCTCACAAATAACAACCGCTATCCATGTTCTACACTCCAGCAACCACATACGACTCGATCCAACCCTGGCAAATCCTTTACAATATGGCACTCCACAAATCCAGCCTGTTCCATAAGCTGTTTTACCGCCTCACCTTGATTATATCCAATCTCAAAACAAAGCCATCCATTTGGTAATAGAAAATTTTGTGATTCCGAAATAATACGTTTGTAAAAATCTAATCCATCTGTTCCACCATCTAATGCCATAACAGGCTCATGCTCTCGCACCTCTTCCATCAATGTATCTATTATCTTAGTCTCAATATAAGGTGGATTCGAAACAATTACATCATACTTTTCGGTTACATTAGAAAACAAATCACTATGAATCCATTGTACTTCACAATTTAAACGAGTCCCATTTTCCTTAGCAACTTCCAACGCTTTCTTTGAAAAATCCACTCCAACAGCCTTTTGCAAATGGCAAAGTTTACTTAAGCTTAAAATAATACAACCTGACCCCGTGCACATATCCAACACACGTTTTCCTTCCGCATATTTTAAAGCTTCTTCTACTAAAATTTCCGTATCCTGTCTAGGTATCAGAACATGTTCATTCACCATAAATTCATATCCCATAAATTCCTGGCTTCCAATAATATGCTGTAATGGAACATGCGCCTTTCTCTTGGCAATATAGGAACGATATAATTCTATCTTTTCTATCTTCGCTTCTTTCTTCCTATCCAATAGGAAATCTATCTTCTTTATAGAAAAGGTATACTCCAGCAGGTACATGGCATCAATTTCCGCATCCGAAATTCCAGCTTGCATAAGCTCTGCCGTTCCTTCTTGAAGCAACACTTCTAATGTCATATACCTACCTCCTTGCAATGTATTTTACTTTCTATATACCATTTTTTACTCGAAGAACTTATCCAAAGCACTTAAAATCTCATCATCTGCATCATCCGACTCTGAATCTTCCAAAATGCCATCCCTACGAAGTTCTTCAATAGGCTGCATTGGATGTCTGGTTCCTGTAGCCTTTTTTAGAGATGCTACATGATGCACCTGCGTTTCCTTCTTTTCTATTTTCTCTGTTTTTTCCGTATCTGTTTCTGTCTGGTCACTTTCCTGCTTTCTTTCTACAACAGGCTCATGGAAATATGCACCACGTCTTGTTCTCTTATCTGCCTTTTTCACGGCTGCAACCCTGTGTGGCTGTGCAGTTTCTGTTTTGTTTTTATTGCTAACCACTACTTCCGGTTCTTCCTCTTCCGCATCTGGATGCCGCATAGTAACCATAGAAGACTTTTCTGACATTTCCATTTCTTTCTGATATGCCTTCCAGTCAAATACTGCCTCTACCGATTGAATGGCAACCTCTATCATAGAATCATCTGGCTCTCTTGTGGTAAGTGCCTGCATCCATAATCCGGGTTTGCTAAGAATGGTAATGATAGTTCCATCATGGCTGCCTGCAAATCGGATAAATTCATAGGAAACTCCTGCTACCACAGGAATCAATACAATACGAAGCACTATACGAAGAAGCGGTTCCTCTACACGAATAAACATAAAAAAGAGAATACTGATTACCATAACATAAAGTAGAAAACTGGTTCCACATCTTTTGTGTTCCTTTGACTGTTTTCTTACATTTTCTACCGTAAGTTCCAATCCATTTTCCACACAGTTAATCGTCTTATGCTCCGCTCCATGGTACATATATACACGCTTAATATCTTTTGTCAGGGAAATAGCAAACACGTATAAAATAAAAATTGCAAGCCTCAATACGCCTTCCATAAGTGCCTGCACAATCGTATTTTCAATTAAACTACCTGCCTGTTCCGCTATAAACCATGGTAAAATCATGAAAAGGGCAACTGCAACCACAAGAGCAATCACCACGGTAAAACCCATAATAATTCCTTCAAATCGATTTTCTTTCTTTTCTTCTTTTTTCTCTTTTTTACCCTGTTCTTCCTCTTCTTCATAAAAACTGGCCGAATATGTGAGCGTTTTCATTCCAATACTAAGCGATTCTACAAAAGTTACCACGCCTCGTATCAGCGGCAGTCTCATCCAAGGATGCTTTTCTGCCACACTATGGTATTCTTGTTTGTCCACCACAATCTCATTATCTGGGGTACGAACAGCAACTGCATACTGGTCTTTATTTTTCATCATGACACCTTCAATAACTGCCTGTCCGCCAATTCCTGAACTTTTCAATCTTCTCACCACTTTCCCTGTATTCTTTCGTTCTATATTTTAAATATTGCTGATTTTCCTCTGCTTCTCCTTCTCTTTTTTCTCTTCTCGTTGGAAAATCTTCATGCAGGGCTATCGCCCTATAGTTTCGTATCAAGCAACGCTTCTCTGCAAGCAAGCTTGCTCATTCTTCTTTTCACGCCATGCGCATTCTGATTTTCCCCCTCTTTTCTTTCTCTTTCTTCTTTTCTCGTTGGAAAATCTTCATGCAGGGCTATCGCCCTATAGTTTCGTATCAAGCAACGCTTCTCTGCAAGCAAGCTTGCTCACTCTTCTTTTCACGCCATGCGCATTCAGATTTTCCTCTTCTTTTCTTTCTCTTTCTTCTTTTCTCGTTGGAAAATCTTCATGCAGGGCTATCGCCCTATAGTTTGGTATCTAACAACACTCCTCTGCAAGCAAGCTTGCTCGAAGTGTTGTTAGATACCAAACTGCATGGCTATTTTATAGCAAAAAGGTCACAAGTCCAGTTTTTGCACTGAATTTGTGACCATTTCAATTGACTATTTTACTGTGTTAAACCATATCTACGGTTGAACTTATCAATAGCTCCACGGGCCTTAATTGCCTTCTGCTGACCTGTGTAGAAAGAATGGCACTTAGAACAAATTTCCACATGCACGCTTTCCTTTGTAGATCCTGTTACAAATGTGTTACCACAGTTACATGTTACTGTAGCCTGATAATAATCTGGATGTATTCCTTTTCTCATAGTTTCACCTCTTCTATCGGTTCCCAACCGATTCAATTATAATACTGTTATAAACAACTTTTTCATTATAACATAGCTTTTTTTTCAATGCAATAGTTTTCTCATTTTTCTATCGGCATTACAAATGGTCCACCTATGCTGGCTAATTCCGTCCAGATACACTCCACCTACACCAGATTCGTATGTCATTCATCAACTTGTCATAATAAAAATACAGTAAAATAATCATTCCCAATTTACACGATATCTTTCTTGTAACACAGAATCCATATTATTATCAACCACGAAGAAATATATTTCATTCAAAAAGTTATCTTTGTCTTCCTTTTTAATGACAAAATGTTTATCGAAGCAATCTTCTCCCTCAATACGGACATTCTCTATTGATGCTAAATTCAAATCCTCTCCAAGCTCCCATACTAACATAGGTATTGTTACATTAAAGCCTTTATAATTTATATATATTTGATCTTCTTCATTCGCCTCGAAAATTTTTCTTTTCAAATTAATATCTCTGTTTATATATATGTAATATTTTTCTTTATCTACGATATCCCATAGCATAATACAAACTCCTTAATAAGTATCTAAATAGGTACATAGCTTCATTCAATATCTTCACGTAATCTTCTAAGA
>FR899732.1:0-13072 GCA_000437275.1 Clostridium sp. CAG:411
CAGACAAACCCGAACAGATAAATAGTTTGATAGAAGAATTTGTTGCAAATATTTAACAATAGACAACTTCCAGTTTGGAGGGATAAAAATAACGGTATAGCAATTAAGGAGGACGTATGAAAAAAGAAGATATTATGATTTGCAGTAACTCTACTCTTCGTAGGTTGAGGATACTCATACACTGAAATAAAATGGTGTCATGGAGGTAACGAGCATGAATCAATATGTGACAGGTGCAGTTATTAAGAAACTGCGTGAGGAAAACAACATGACACAAGTACAACTGGCAGATAAACTGTCGGTCAGTGCTAAGACAATTTCTAAATGGGAAACAGCCAAGGGATATCCGGACATCATACTATTAGAGCCAATTGCAGATGCCTTGTTTGTGTCAGTAACTGAACTTATTTCCGGTAATACAGTGATTAATTCCAATGTATCGGCCAATATGCTGCGTTCACATTTCTATGTGTGTCCTGTATGTGGGAATATCATTCACAGCATGGGAGAGGCTGTGCTTCAGTGTCATGGGCTGCAACTACAGTCATGGGCTGCAACTACAGCCGGAAGAAGCGGAGGAGACGGACGAACATCATAAAATCTTTGTAGAGCAGGTGGAAGATGAGTATTATGTGCAGATTGAGCATGATATGACAAAGCAGCATTATATTTCGTTTGTTGCGGCAGTTTCCTCAGATAGGTTACAGATGGTAAAGCTTTATCCACAGAGTAATGCAGAGGCGAGATTTAAAATGAATGGTGTCAGAAGAATCTATTTCTACTGCAATCGGAGTGGACTGTTCTATCTGGATGTAGTGAAAGGCATTGACGACCGAAGAAGCGGATATGATGATACTGAGGAAAGAAGGCAATTAGAGTCAGCCGCAAAGATTTTGTTTGGGTAATGGGGGGATTAGAATGGATCATATGACTGCAAAGGTAAGCGGTTTTGCAAGAGCTTACCATTATAAAAATAATAATGTTCACATTTTTACAGATAATATTGCTGAAAAACTGCTGGGGGATGATTACAATCAGATAGCAAAAAGTCTGTCTGATGGAATTGATTTTTTCTGTCCGGGATTTGAAGGAACGAGTGAAGATGGATTACGGTTTATTCTGGACAGGCAATTATCACCATCTGTATTAGGAAGAAGTGCATTTTGTGAGGATAAATTAGCAGATGCGATAGTGGATGGATGTAAACAGTATCTGGTGTTTGCCGCTGGTTATGATACCTATGCATTAAGGCGTGAAGATGAATCTATAACGGTGTTTGAACTTGATTACTCGCAGATGCTAAATGATAAGACAGAACGCATTCGGAAAGCACAGCTAATAACATCTGCTGTAGATGTACCATGTGATCTGGCAGATGCAACGTGGAAAGAAAAGCTCCTGGCAGCAGGGTATGGGAAGGAACAAAAAGCCTTTGGCAGTCTGTTAGGAATCAGTTACTATCTGGAAAAGGCAGATTTTGAGGATCTGCTTTGTGGAGTGAGTGAAATTATGGCGATTGGTTCAGCCATTTGTTTTGATTATCCATCTGTGGACGAAAGTGCTGAAACAAGAAAAACGCAGATGCTGGCAACGGCTGCCGGAGAACAGATGAAAGCACGCTATTCATATGAGGAGTTGGATAAGCCTTTGCAGAAGTATGGATTTGCACTGATAGAACATTTGAATGCAGAAAAAATGACAGATAGATATTTTAAGGAATACAATCAAGCAAATCCGAGATATAAGATGCAGTCGCCTATTGGTATTGGGTATGTATATGCTGTAAAAAGATAAGAAGTATCATTTTTTCTATCAGATGTTAGTGGAAAATCTGTCTTAAGTTTTAAGCACAGATGGGGAAGAAATATTTTGGATAAATACAAAGTAAAAGTCAACCCCAGAGCAATCCGTGAATTAGACCACATTTACGAATATATTGCAAATGAGAAATTGGCTCCTGAAAATGCCAAAGGGCAGGTAGACAGAATTAAGAATTACCATAGTTCCAACGAATCCTCCGTATCTATTCATATCTGCATATTATAGTAGAAGGATAGCTGTGAAGGCATCCTTCTATTTTACGATAGGAAGATTGGAGTGGTATTGTATATTGATATTTATTTTTGCAAAATGAATAATGTGTAAAAAGTGGGAATAGCATAATGACAGATGGGATAGACTATGTTAAAATGTGCCTATAAATCATATTGCCGAAAAATAAAAAAAATTTAAAAAGTGGGAATAGGAGATGGCGGCATGCAACTTATCGTAAGACAAAAGTATTTAGATGAATTGATTGAATTGTATGGAACACCAGATATAAAAGTTATTACAGGTATCAGGCGAAGTGGCAAATCAGTATTACTGCAGGAGTTTGTCACATACCTGCAGTCATTAGAGGAGCAGGTAAATATTGTAATGATAAACCTTCAGGAATTAGAGTATGATCATTTGTTAGAGTATCATGCATTGCATAAGTATATTCTGGAACAATACAAAGAGGGAATGACGAATGTTTTATTGATTGACGAGGTTCAGTTGTGTGCTCAGTTTGAGCTTGCAATCAATAGCATTTACACAAAAGGAATTTATGATATTTATATTACTGGTTCAAATGCATTTTTGCTAAGTTCAGATTTAGCAACACTTTTCACTGGAAGAACGATGGAAATAAAGGTGTATCCATTTTCTTTCGTGGAATATCTAACTTATTATGAAATTACAGATGGATATGAAGATGCCTTTGATCAGTATGTCCGGACTGGTGGTATGCCGGGAGCTTATGTATATAAGACTGAGGATAGACAGTATGACTATGTCGGAGATGTGTATGCAACCATTCTTATCAGAGACCTGGTTGAAAAGTATAAGATAAGAAATAAAGCAGAGTTTACCAATATATCTGAATTTATGATGGACAATATCGGTAACTTACTTTCTCCCAATAATATCAGCAAAACCTTAAAGAATGACCAAAGCGAGATAACCAGAAAGACGGTATCGAAATACATTGGCTATTTGGAAAATGCTTTTCTGTTCTATGAGGCAAAACGGTATGATTTAAAGGGGAAAAAATATCTGGCGAACAATAGTAAGTATTATCTTTGCGATTCGTCATTCCGCTATGCGGTTAATGGTACACGAAACATGGATTTTGGAAGAGTTTATGAGAATATTGTTTATCTGGAGTTACGCAGAAGAGGATATGAGGTATATGTGGGAAAGCTCTATAAAAAGGAAGTAGACTTTGTGGCTAAGAAACGTGAGACGCAAATATATATTCAGGTAAGTGATAATATTTCGGATGAGAAAACATTTGAAAGAGAATATTCGCCATTGCTTGCAATAAGAGATGCATATCCTAAGATGATAATTGCAAGGACACATCATGAAACTTATGATTATCAAGGTGTGCAAGTTGTGGACATTTGCAGATGGTTACGAGAATAGTATCATT
Source organism: Clostridium sp. CAG:411 (assembly GCA_000437275.1). Lineage (GTDB taxonomy): Bacteria > Bacillota > Clostridia > Lachnospirales > Lachnospiraceae > CAG-411. The sequence goes on from FR899732.1 coordinate 3,458, forward strand.
TTGACAGGAGTTGCAATAGGGATGGGGAGTCTATGATTTGTAGCTGATGTGTGGTAAGATAGATTTGTAAATCGGAATTTGAAGGAGGAAAGTATAATGAGTATAGTTGTTAATATATATTATTTCGGCGAAAATGGTTCTGCACGAAAATTTGCAAAGGAGATGATTTCGAGCGGTACTGTTGATGCAATCAGAAATGAAGCGGGAAACGTTAGATATGATTATTTTTTTCCTCTGGAGGATGAAGAAACTGTGCTACTGATTGACAGTTGGGAAAATCAAGAGAGCATTGATTTTCACCATCAATCACCCATGATGAATAAGATTGCGGAGTTAAGAGATAAATATAATCTTCACATGAAAGTGGAGCGATATCAGTCAGAAGATACGATTCCTGACACTGATCAAAAATATATAAGAAATTGATAACTTCCAGTTTTTGGAGATGACAGGAGGTTAAAAAGAAATGGAGTTTATTAGTCGTAAAAGCATAGTGGAATTCTCAAATCCGGGAGTTGTTTCAAGACAATTGCTAAATAATGAAAATTCATCCAGTGAAAGAGTGACGATTACAGAAGTTCACCTTGAAGAGGGGGCGTGTCAGCCAAGGCATAGGCATAATGCATCGGAGCAGGTCTGGTATGCAACAAAGGGAATGGGTAAATTATTACTTGCAGATGATATGGAAAAAGAATTTGTTGCAGGTGATGTTGTTCGATTTGCCGATGAAGATGTGCATGGTTTACGAAATGATGGAAAGGAAGAATTTGTATATTTATCCGTAACGGCACACCTATAAATTTTAAATATGCTTATAAAGATGAAAAGTAGTTTTTAAACTTATTATCAAAGAAATCAGGAAGAATGCCCTTGCTTTCAGGGAAAAGATAATAACGATTATGTAATAGGGAAAAGAGGATTTGTACTACTAAAAAGTTTGGTTTTGTCGTTGTGCTTCCATAGGTATACGGAGTTGGAGTTAAAAACACTTGGTTGACAACAGGAAATGTGCATAATATAATTTAACATATACCCGTAAGGGTACTAGGAGGTGGCATATGAAGCAGTGTATGGATTCTGATAATTTACATCGTAGATTAAAAAAAATAATAGGACAGGTTCAGGCAATTGACCGCATGATAGATGAAGATGTACCATGTGAAGATGTTCTTTCACAGATAAATGCTGCAAAATCGGCATTGCATGGATGTGGAAAGGTTGTTCTGGAAGGACATATTAAGCATTGCGTCAGAGATGGAATAGAGCATGGCGATGCGGATAAGACAATTGAGAATTTTACAAAGGCAGTTGAGCGATTTGCAAATATGTAGCAGAATGCGATATCAGGAAGCAGTTGTTTTGACTGCTTTTTTTAATACGGTATTGACAACCCATACCCCTATATGTATAATAAACCTATACCTATATAGGTATAAAAGGAGGAAAATCATGAAGAAAATAATGTATAAACTTGATGAATTTCTGGAAATAGGCGGTATTAGGAAGGATATTATCATGCTGGCTATTTCAGGAATAGCTGTTGTTTTGAGTCTGGCAAACTTTCAGCCGTTTCCATTTGATATGGCTTGGATTGCTATTGTTTTATGTGGTATTCCGATTATTTTGGAAGCAGTCATAGGGCTTGTAACTGCATTTGACATCAAAGCAGATGTACTTGTATCGCTGGCGCTTATTGCATCTATCTGTATTGGTCAGGATTTTGCAGCAGGTGAAGTAGCATTTATTATGCAGCTTGGAGCTTTGTTAGAAGAGCTAACTGTAGCTAAGGCAAGAGCCGGAATTGAAAAACTGGTACATCTGACACCACAGACTGCACATGTGATTATTGATGAAAAAGAAAAAGTGATACAGGTACAGGAGGTACAGGTAAATGATATCTTAAAAGTATTGCCGGGAGAAACTGTTCCAGTCGATGGAGTTATTATTTCAGGTCAGACATCTATAAATCAGGCGGTTATGACAGGAGAGTCACTTCCCGTTGATAAGACTGCCGGAGATACGGTTTCTTCTGGTACGATCAACCAGTTTGGTGCATTTGAAATGCGTGCGACAAAGGTAGGTAAGGACAGTTCCATACAGCGTATGATACATCTGGTACAGTCTGCAGATGCCGGAAAGGCAAAGATTGTAGGGATTGCTGACCGATGGGCTACATGGATTGTCATTATTGCATTGACAGCAGCACTGCTTACATGGCTGCTTACAGGAAAGATCCTTCGTGCGGTAACGATTCTGGTTGTGTTCTGCCCATGTGCACTTGTTCTGGCCACCCCTACAGCCATTATGGCAGCAATTGGCAATGCTACAAAGCATGGATTTCTTGTAAGAGAGGGAGATGCACTGGAACGGTTAGCAGGGGTATCAAAAATTACATTTGATAAAACCGGAACGCTTACCTATGGAACTCCGAAAGTAATAAAAGTTCAAAGTGCATTTTTAAATATGAGTGAAGCAGAGATATATGCTTTATGTGCAGCTGCGGAGCAATCATCAGAGCATCCTCTGGGAAAAGCAGTAGTGAGATGTTTTACACAGGAAAATGGTTTTGAGCTTTTGAAATCGACTGAATTTAAAATGATTCCGGGCAGAGGCGTATCTGCCGTGGTTGATGATTATCTTGTTCTGGCGGGTAACAAAGAGATGCTTAGAGAAAATCAGGTTTCTATCGGTGATGACTGGGAGTTGAAGGCTGATGAATATATTAACAAAGGGTGTACCGTTATCTATGTGGCAGCGAACGGTTTTTTTGTAGGATATGTTGCTCTGGCAGATACCATTCGCCAAGAAAGTGCAGATACAATTCGATCACTAAAGGGCTTAAATGTAATGCCGGTACTACTTACAGGAGACAATGAGAGAGCTGCGGCAACAATTGCAAAACAACTTGGAATATTGGATGTGCATGCGAATTGCCTTCCGGAAGATAAATTAAAACACATTCGGGATTATCAGAGTAATCATGAGATGGTATGCATGATTGGAGACGGAATCAATGATGTTCCTGCTTTAAAGGCTGCTGATGTTGGCATCGCCATGGGCGGTATAGGAAGTGATATTGCTGTAGACGCAGCTGACATAGCACTGATTGATGATGAGGTGAAGGAACTGCCGCATTTGTTGGCACTTTCAAAACGGATGATGACAACGATAAAGATAAATATGTCTTTTTCAATGGGACTTAATTTTGTTGCCATAGTGCTGGCTATGACAGGAATTCTTAATCCTGTTATTGGAGCATTGGTACATAATGCAGGCTCTGTGCTTGTAATTACTAATTCAGCATTGCTGTTAAAATGGAGGAAAAAATGATAGTGAAAATGATTGGTGCATTAATTGGATTATTGATTTTTGGATTTGGGCTGTATTATCTGATAAAAGAGAAGGATGATAAAGAATCCAGAACTATATATACGGTAGTCAGTATAGTGGTTCGTAAAGAAGTAAAAGCAATTTATGATCAATTGATAAAACTTCCAAAATTGAAATATGGTGGAGTGGTTGCACATCCGGAATTTTATCATTGACAACGATATGAAGTAGGGTGGGGAAAAGCGTTGCTTGTCGGCCGTGTGAAGTAAAGTTGCCCCACTTTATTTAAGTCTGCCCCACTTCAGTGTTGTATTTTGTGGTTTTAAAATGTATTTTTATAGTTCGTACCCCAGTCTTTCATTGCATCAAGAATCGGACGCATCGTTTCTCCGAGATTGCTCAATGCATATTCCACCCGAGGGGGAACTTCTGCATATACGGTTCTTGTAATCAAGCCATCCTCTTCCATAGATCGCAGACTATCGGTTAAAACTTTCTGGCTAATGCCTTCTAGACTTCTTTTTAATTCATTAAATCGCCAAGGACGTTCTAAAAGATTACGAATGATCAATAATTTCCATTTGCTTCCAATCAAACTTACTGTGGTAGCAACTGGACATTCTGGTAACTCATCTTTTTTCAACATAGGTATCCCTCCTAAAAGTATATCAATGCGATTCGCAATCCGCTTCGCTACTTGCTCATAGAAAATCGGCATTGCGTGTCTTGCGAGGTACGGGGCTTAAATCCTGTACCTTGTTCAAAAGCCTCGTTGTTTAAAGGCAATGAGGCTTAAATTTTTATAAAGTGATGTAAGTTTCAAATATAGTGTAACATGCTAAATCGTATCTGTCTATGGGTTACAAAAAGGTAACTATGTAATAAAAAAGTGCGTACTTTTTTGGTAACAAAATTCCTGTTATTCTAAAGTTGCAACGGGGGAAACCCATAATGATTTCATGTGCTCTTGGAATTTACGAATTGAAGAATTCTGAGATAGATTTTTGATATATAATGACATTTTTGCAGTGCGTATACGGTGTGTACGACGAGAAAATGGAATCAGTATATGGGAAATATAGCCAGAATGACTCGATTTATGTAGATTCCGAGAGTACATTTTACAAGACAGGAGGTAATGAAAATGGCATTAGCAAACATTTTTGGATGGAACAAGAAAAAGGAAGCACAGGAAAGTACCGCATGCGGAACAGCGTGTGGAGCAGGAGACAAGCCAGCTGAGAAACCGGCAGCATGTGGGACTGCATGTGGAGCATCGGATAAGTAAAGTTGTTTTAGAAAGAAGGGAGTTGGATAGGATGAGTCAGTATTTTTCTTTTCAGTGGCATATTACAGATGAATGTGACCAGCGTTGTAAACATTGTTATATTTTTTCTGGTGAAGGTTGCAAAGAGTTAAAGAGTATGAGCTGGAATCAGATGAAAGAGGTAATCGCAAACTGTGAAGATTTCTGTAAGGTGTATGGCAGAAGGCCATATTTCTATATTACTGGCGGTGATCCTATCCTTCATCCTGACTTCTGGAAATTGATGGCATTGTTAAAATTAAAAAAAATACCATTTACGTTAATGGGAAATCCGTTTCATTTAGATGATGAGATTTGTAGAATGTTAAAAGAATGTGGATGTGAAAAATATCAAATGTCTTTGGACGGAATGCAAGAAACCCATGACTGGTTTCGAAAACCGGGAAGTTTTAGGTTGACGCTTGAAAAGGTAGAATGTCTGAATAAGGCAGGAATAAAAAGTGTGATTATGAGTACGGTATCAAAAACGAATATGAAGGAGATACCGGATATCATAGATGAAGTTGTAAAAGCGAACGTAAAGGTTTTTGCATTTTCCCGCTATGTGCCTACGGGTGGAGAAGTGGATACCAGCATGACACCAGAGGAGTACAGAAAACTTTTGGAAATTTGTGATGCAAAATATAAGGCATATGAAAAGGCAGGGTGCGAGACCTATTTTAATAAAAAAGATCATTTGTGGACGTTGTACGAATATGAAACAGGACAGTTTCGACTTCCAGAGCATGCAGAGCAGAGTATGATCTATGGTGGCTGCAATTGTGGAAATTGTCATATTACCATATCTTCCAATGGAGATATTATGGCGTGCAGAAGAGTGACAGACAGTAAGGTGGCAAATATTTTCGAGGACCGTCTGGCCGATGTGTGGATCTGTCAGATGGAGAAATACCGAGAGTATGATAAATTCGTAAAATGCAGAAAATGTGAACTGAAAGCATGGTGTAGAGGCTGTCCGGCTGTAGCAAATGGCACCAGTGGCGATTTTTATGGAGCCGATCCACAGTGCTGGAAGACAAAGAATGAGAGGACAGGGGAGGCGTTAGAATGTTTGTAGAAAAAAGTAGAAGAAGGATTTTCAGGATGTATGTGTTGGTGAAATCGTAAAGATATTGTCAAAGGAGGGGGAATATCATGGTACTTATGGATGTTATAAAAGCAAGACATTCTATTCGCAAATATACAGACGAACAGATTAGCAAAGAAGATTTGGAAAAGATTTTGGAGGCTGGAAATTTTGCTCCTAATGCAGGTGGCGGCCAGAGAAGTATGATGGTTGCCATACATAATAAAGATTTGGCAACTTATGTAGGAAGACTAAATATGGAAAATTTTGACAGAACACATTTAGCAGGTAGTTTTGTGTCAAAAGAGCAGCCAAGCACCATCGATGATCCTACCATCAAGAATGGATTTTATGATGCCCCGACAGTGGTTTGCGTATTTTGTCAGGATAATTTTATGTTTAAGACGGCAGATGCATTTTGTATGATGGAAAATATGATTTTACAGGCAACGGAACTGGGAATTGCATCCTGTATCATATCAAGGGGCTATGAGACATTTGCTTCAGAGGAAGGCAGAAGGTTGATGCGTGAGTGGAAGGTGCCGGAAGGTTATGCATGTCAGGGTTTTGTGATTCTAGGGTATATTGCTGGAGAACAACCACGCAGTAAGCCAAGAAAACCGGACAGAGTAAAGATTGTTGAGTAACAGGGAGGAATGGTTATGGATTTGGCAACCTGTCTAAAAAAAATGCAATTAGTATGAGTGCTTGCTTTTGCTACGGTAGATAGCGAAGGAGCACCGCAGGTAAGAAATATCAGTGCGATTCATTATGAAGAGGTGCGGGGGCCATACCCCATACCTCGTAAGGCATGCAATGCTACTTTTCTATGAGCAAGTAGCGAAGCGGATTGCGAATATTATTGACTATTCTATAAAGCATCATGGATGCAACGTTCGATATAGGACTGACCAAGTTCCGTATTTAGTGTAAGATCGAAGTTGGCAGCAGCACCCCACATCCGACCGGTATAGTAGCGGTAATTATCAGCACGTTTTTTATCTTCCTTGCGAATCTGTTGTATTGCTTCCTTTTCGGTTAGATGAAGACGTTGCATAATGCGTTTGGTACGTTGCTCAATTGGAGCAGTAAAAAATACTTTCAGAACGTTTTTGTTTTTACGAAGGATATAGTCGGAACATCTCCCGACGATGACACAATTTCCTTTTTGTGCCAATTCTTTCATAGCATTGGCTTCTGCCTCGAAAATCTTATCTTTTGGAGCTTCTTCCTGTTTCGTTCCATATAAATACATTTGATTGACAAAGTCATACAACAGACTGTTGGTCATGGACTCTTCTCTTTTTCGGATGAAATCAGATGTCATGCCGGTAGTTCCCGCAATCAGCTCGATGATTTCCTGATCATAAAATTGGTATCCCAACTTTTCAGCAAGTGCTTTTCTTATGTCATGTCCACCACAGCCATATTGTCTGCCAATTACAATTACATTTTTGTGACTCTCTTCTTTTCCGGCAGCAGAAGTCTGGTTTGCTGTTGAAACGGTTTCTGGGAAAAGATAGTTTTTGATAAAACCAAGCCGTTTGCCAAGCAGGCGGGCGATAAAACCGACCAGTAGAGCAGCGATAACCGTACCTTCACGAACACCGCGTAATTTTCCAGAAAAGAAAAAGGAGAGCAGTCCGGCGAGGATTGTCATGGAAGAAGCGAAGATAATTTTTGTGGTTCCGAAGTTGGTGTTCCATGTTTGTACAACCACACGAACGAACGATTCACTTGGAAGCATGACAACGTCTGCCAATACTTCAAGATAAACACCAAATCCAAGTACCAGACAGCCCACAAGCAGGGCAAATACTTTTACAAGATAATTTTGAGGGTTTACCCAGAAAAACAGATACATGGTAAGATCAATAAAATAACCAAATGCAATGGAAACCGGTATCTGTAAAATGTGTTCGGGTTTAAAGTCCTTTCGTAGAATGATCAGTTGCAATACAATGAGCAAGAGACTGAATAGTATTGTAAAATTTCCTAAAGTAAGTGGAAAATTCAGACTAAGTACATAGGGAATGGAAGAAATGGGTGAGGTACCCAGACTTGCCTTTGTAATGAGACTGACTCCCAGTGCATTTACAAATAATCCTACGAGAAATGAAAGGTATCTTTTTAGTTTGTTCATGAATTATAGCTCCTTCTTTTGATTTTTATTTCTTTCACTTTCTAAATTTTTATAAATTTTCTGATATACGGACATAAATGTCTGAAATTCTTCTTCTGAAATACCAAGCAACGCTTTTTTTCAATCTCAGAAAATACCTGATCGATCAACTGCTGTTTCTCTTTTCCTTCATCGGTCATAAATATGTGGAAACTGCGTCTGTTTCCATTTAGCATCTGGCGTTCGATGAGCCCTTTTTCTTCCATTCGGTTTAGAATGGTAGTCAAAGAGCCGGCTTCCAGGAAACAGGCACGGGCAATTTCTTTCTGGCTGCTCCCATTGTGCTCCTTTAGATAATCAAGAATCTTGGGCTGCCCAATGGTAAGACCGGTATCTTTCAATTTGTCCAATAAGGTTTCCTGCACAAGCATTTGATTTGCCATAATCAGATAATGCAATGAATCTTCCATGCAAGTTCCTCCTTTAATAATTATAATTCAAACAGTTAGAATTATAACTATGTGTGTCGGGAATGTCAAATATAGCATGAATATGTGAACGGAAAGCATGGTGTAGAGGCTTTCCTGATGTAGCAAATGGCACCAGTTTTTATTGAGTATATAGTGCGTAAATGTTATAATGCAAGTATGGTAAAAACAAACGATTTGACCAAGAAATCGTATTACCTGATAATTGGAGGTGCGTAATGAATAAACAACAGTTAGCAGCTAAAATTTGGGAATCAGCAAATAAAATGCGTTCAAAAATTGAAGCAAATGAATACAAGGATTACATTTTGGGATTTTATATTTCCTATCACAACCTGTTTTCAACTTGGATTGCTAAAGGTAGAGATTTTAGCGTTCAGGATGTTCGTGATGCACTTTTTGCGTTTAACCGCCTCATCACTCTTCATTAGCAAAAGTGTGATAAACTCAAAAATATAAAGGAATTCATGTTACAAAATATGTTTATATAGAAAAAAGTATGCAAAATTGTTGTATAAAAAAATTGGATAAGTGGGAATTTTGTATGACAATATCAAAGGAGGCAGTAAATTGGAATTATATCATGGAAGCGGTCAAAAGGTTGAATTTCCGGAAATTAGAAAAACCAGATATACAAAAGATTTTTCATGGGGATTTTATTGTACAAAAAGTTATGAGCAGGCATATCGATGGGCAGAACGTAAGCACGAAAACGGAGTTGTGAATGTATATTCCTATACAGAAAACCCAGAGTTGAAGATTAGGAAGTTTGACAAAATGAGTGACGAATGGTTGGATTTTATTGCGAAATGCCGGGCTGGGATGGTGCATGAATATGATATTGTAGAAGGACCAATGGCAGATGATACAATCTGGAATTTTGTAAATGATTATTTAAATGGAAATATCGGTAAGGAAGTTTTTTGGGAATATGCAAAATTCAAACATCCATCACATCAAATTAGTTTTCACAGTATCCGGGCATTAGAATGCTTGAAATATGAAAGGAGCGAGGCGATTGATGACAGTACAGTGGAATAAAGATGACTTGTTTTTTGTATGTTCTATGATTGAGTATGTGGCAAGGAAAACACATAACAAGACAAAAGATATCGTGGGGAAATTATCAGATAAGGCATTGCTGCATCAGTTAAAGGTAGCAAGTGTGAATCATTGTTTATCTTTTGAGCAAGTGTGTGACGAATGGATCGAAGAATACGGGATATCGGAAGGGAGCTTTGACAACATCACTACCTGTAGGTACCATGTGCCGTCGGTAACA
>FR899732.1:13094-35506 GCA_000437275.1 Clostridium sp. CAG:411
CAGCCATTGGACGGGTGTATCAGAGCTTGATTTTGGATGTTGTGGAATTGTATGAAAATATAGTGGAAGCAATAAAACAAGTATTTAATTCTTTCATTAGTGAAGAAATCTCAGATTTTAATTCCAATGTATATTATAGTAATCCGGATTATATAAAGTGTTCTTATGAGGCTGGGATGTTGCTGGATTAACTGTAAATATGATTTATAACACAATAATGGCCAAGTAGAAATTTTTCCCCTTTCCTCCTATTGTATAATCTGTCACAATGATATAAACTAGAAACGTATGGTATTGACAGATATTTCATTTACAGATAGAATCAAAAGAATAGGGTATTTATAAGTTTGATTATATATCCAATCAAGGTTAATCAGTTGGGATACAACTTTTAACATAATGTACTCTCGGAATTTACGAATCGAAGAATTCTGAGATAGATTTTTGATATACAATGACATTTTCGCAGTGCGTACACGGTGTGTACGACGAGAAAATGGAAGCAGTATATCGAAAATATAGCCAGAATGACTCGGTTTATGTAGATTTCGAGAGTACATCATATAGAAATGGAGGATTTTGAAGCATGTACGAAAAAGTATCGACAAAGTTGAACTTCGTAGAGAGAGAAAAAAAAGTAGAGAAATTCTGGGATGACAATGATATTTTCAAGAAGAGTATGGATTCCAGAAAAGAAGGAGAGACATACACTTTTTATGATGGACCACCAACTGCAAATGGTAAGCCTCATATTGGACATGTATTGACTCGTGTCATTAAAGATATGATTCCAAGATACCAGACTATGAAAGGCAAGATGGTTCCACGTAAAGCAGGATGGGATACCCATGGACTTCCTGTAGAGCTTGAAGTAGAAAAGATGCTTGGATTAGACGGAAAAGAGCAGATTGAAGAATACGGATTAGAGCCATTTGTGAAAAAGTGTAAGGAATCTGTTTGGAAATATAAAGGTATGTGGGAAGAATTCTCCGGTACAGTTGGTTTCTGGGCTGATATGGAAAATCCATATGTTACCTATGACAACAATTTTATTGAGTCAGAATGGTGGGCATTAAAGACCATCTGGGACAAGAAGTTATTATACAAGGGACACAAAATCGTGCCTTACTGTCCACGTTGTGGAACACCTTTGTCTTCTCATGAGGTAGCACAGGGATATAAGGATGTAAAGGAAAAGTCTGCTATTGCAAAATTTAAGATAGTGGGAACGGAAGATGAATATATTTTGGCATGGACCACAACACCTTGGACACTTCCTTCCAATGTGGCTCTTTGTGTAAACCCAGACGAGACATATGTAAAGGTAAAGGTGCAGGTAAATGGAAAGAATGATGTAGTAAAAGAGGGCGAAGAAGATACTGCCGTTGGAACGGAATACTACATCATGGCAGAGGCACTTTTGGATTCTGTAATTGATGGAGTATACGAGATTGTAGAAAAATATGTTGGTAAAGATTTAGAGCATAAACAGTATGTGCCATTATTTGATTATGCCTTTAACAATCCAGACGGTACGGTAGGAGATCCAGGTGACCGCACTATGGTAAAGAATAAGAAAGCATTTTATGTGGTATGCGATTCTTATGTTACATTGACCGATGGTACTGGAGTTGTTCATATTGCACCCGCATTTGGTGAAGACGATGCCAAAGTAGGAAGAAAATATGACCTTCCATTTGTACAGTTGGTAGATGATAAGGGACAGATGAAGCCAGAAGTGACAGATATGGCAGGTGTATTCTGTAAAGATGCAGACAAGCTGGTATTCAAATCATTAGGCGAGAAAAAGTTATTGTTTAAGGCATTAAAGTTTGAACATAGCTATCCATTCTGCTGGAGATGTGATACCCCATTGATTTACTATGCAAGAGAATCCTGGTTTATCAAAATGACAGAAGTAAAGGATGATCTGATTGCCAATAATAACACCATTAACTGGATCCCAGCCACTATTGGTAAGGGACGCTTTGGTGACTGGCTGGAAAATGTACAGGACTGGGGCGTAAGCCGTAACCGTTACTGGGGAACTCCATTAAATATCTGGGAGTGTGAGTGCGGTTGTCAGCATGCCATCGGAAGCATTGAAGAATTAAAGTCTATGTCTGATAATTGTCCGGATGATATTGAATTGCATCGTCCATATATTGATGCGGTAACCATTAAGTGTCCAGACTGTGGGAAAGAAATGCACCGTGTACCAGAAGTAATTGACTGTTGGTTCGATTCTGGTTCTATGCCATTTGCACAGCACCATTATCCATTTGAAAATAAAGATGTATTTGAGAAGCAATTCCCAGCAGACTTTATTTCAGAAGCAGTGGACCAGACAAGAGGATGGTTCTATTCTTTATTGGCAATTTCTACCTTACTGTTTAATAAGGCACCATACAAGAATGTAATAGTGCTTGGACATGTACAGGATAAAGAAGGTAAGAAGATGTCCAAGTCAAAGGGAAATGCAGTAGACCCAATGGACGCATTGAACAAATTTGGTGCAGATGCAATCCGCTGGTATTTCTACAGCAACAGTGCACCATGGATTCCAAACCGTTTCTATGATGAAGCAGTAACGGAAGGACAGAGAAAATTCATGGGTACCTTGTGGAACACCTATGCATTCTTCGTACTTTATGCGAATATTGATGAATTTGATGCGACAAAGTACGCATTGGAGTATGATAAACTTTCGGTTATGGATAAATGGTTATTGTCTAAGTTAAATACGGTTGTAAAGACAGTTGATTCGAACTTGGCAAACTATAAGATTCCAGAAGCTGCAAAAGCATTACAGGGATTTGTAGATGAGATGAGTAACTGGTATGTTCGTCGTGGTCGTGAACGTTTCTGGGCAAAGGGTATGGAACAGGATAAGATCAATGCCTATATGACGTTATACACTGCATTGGTTACCATTGCAAAGGCAGCAGCACCAATGATTCCATTTATGACAGAGGATATTTATCAGAATCTTGTGAGAAGCATCAACAAGAATGCACCAGAAAGTATTCATCTTTGCGATTATCCAGAGTGTAAAGAAGAATGGATTGACAAGCAGTTAGAACAGGATATGGAAGAAGTTTTGGATGTGGTTGTATTGGGACGTGCATGTAGAAATACAGCAAATATCAAGAACCGTCAGCCAATTGGAACCATGTATGTAAAGGCAGAACAGGAATTGTCTGATTTCTATAAGGACATTATTGAGGATGAGTTGAATGTGAAGAGTGTGACCTTTACACAGGATGTACGAAACTTTACCTCTTACAACTTTAAGCCACAGCTTAAGACTTTGGGAAGAAGATTTGGAAAGAACATCAATGCCGTAAAAGAAATTTTAGCTGGTTTAGATGGAAATAAAGCAATGGATGAGTTAAACGAAAAGGGAACTTTGACAATCCAAGTTGCTGGAGTAGACGAAGCATTGACAGAGGAAGATTTGTTGATTGAAGCAGCACAGATGGAAGGCTTCGTATCCGAATCCGATCATGGTGTAACGGTTGTATTAGACACTTCTTTAACACCAGAATTGATCGAAGAAGGATTTGTGCTTGAAATTATCAGTAAGCTTCAGACTATGCGTAAAGAGGCTGGTTTTGAAGTAATGGACCGCATTTATGCATATGCAGACGGAAATGATAAAATTGCACGAATTTTAGAAGACAATGCAGAAACAGTTAAGGAAAAAGTTTTGGCAGAAAACATTATTTTAGGTGATGTGGACGGTTATGTAAAAGAATGGAATATTAATGGTGAGACCGTTACATTAGCCGTAGAAAAAGCATGTATCTAAGGTGATGGTATCGTATGGAACAACAGGCCTATACCTATATTCTCCGCTGTGGAGATGGTAGTCTTTATACAGGCTGGACGAATAACTTAGAAAAGCGGGTAAAGACTCATAATGCAGGAAAGGGTGGCAAGTATACAGCCACCCGACTTCCTGTAGAGTTGGTATATTATGAGACATATGCAACCAAACAGGAAGCTATGAGCAGAGAATATGCCATTAAGCAATTAAGCCGAGGACAGAAATTAAAATTAATAGAAGGAAAAGCAAGATAGCTTTCCACGTAAAAAGAACCGACTATGAAACAAAACGTTTTTAAGTCGATTCTTTTTAATTTTAATAGGTACTTTTGTTGATGTAAGTTGGAGAAAGTTTTGAATATACAATTTTCTGACTGCTATAAAGTCCGTAATATCCAGATACTACATAGCTGATTGCACAGGCAAGGCAAAATAGAATAAGACCTTGATCGCCAAAAAGTTCTATGCTTAGCAATAAGGAGGCGATTGGACAGTTTACCACCCCACAAAAAACAGAAATTAGTCCGATTGCGGCACCGAAACTTGGATGTAGGCCAAGCAGACTGCCTGTTACGTTTCCAAAAGTTGCACCAATAAAGAAGGATGGAACGATTTCTCCTCCCTTAAAGCCCGCAGCCAAAGTCATAGAAGTAAAAATAATCTTAAAGAGAAAGGCAGTAGGATGGATTGTCTTTCCACCTAAAGCTTTGGCTACAATATCCATTCCTGCACCATTATAATCATGTGTTTGCATGATTACGGTGAGGAGAACAATAAGGATACCGCCGACAAAAATGCGCAGGTATTGATTCTTTAGCCTTTTCTTGTATAAGGTTGTTGTTTTGTGAATAATAAAACAAAATGCCATACTGATAACTGCACAAAGGGCAGACAATAATACTACCTGAAGCACAGATTGAATGTTTATTTCAGGAATACTTATAATCGAATAACTCTCAGGTTTCATTCCAAAAAATTTTGCAATGGAAAAAGCAATCATGGAAGAAAGCAGACAGGGAATAAAAGCCACATAATACAATACACCAACGCTGATTACTTCCATACTGAAAATAGTAGCGGTAATCGGAGTGCCAAAAAGTGCTGCAAATACTGCACTCATACCACACATGGTTACCACATGAATATCTTTTGCACTTAGCTTGAGCTTTTGCGCAATGGTAGAACCAACGCTACCACCAATCTGCAAGGCAGCACCCTCACGCCCAGCGGAACCACCAAACAGATGGGTAATGACCGTAGCAATAAAAATCAGTGGTGCCATTCTAAATTGTAAGGGTTTCTCAGTACGAATGGAGCGAATTACCCTGTTGGTACCACCGTCATTTAGCATATGACAGGTTTTATATAAAAAAACAATAAATAGACCGCCTAAGGGCATGGCATAGATTAGGACGGGATTTGCTGTTCTTGTGGCAGTAACAAAGGCAATGCAGCGGTAGAACAAAGCACCGATCAATCCACATACAATACCTGTAATGACAGAGCAAAATCCCCATTTAAACAGAGATTTCAATAGATTCCAGCCTAGGTGTGATTTTCGTATGATTCGTTGTTTCCAAGTTTCTAAGTTTACTTTCATGGTATAGTCTCCTGCTTTTCATAAGTTGGATAAATAATAAATACATTCTTTACTATCATAATTGGTAAGGGGCAATTTTTCAATCCTATTCGACAGGATTCTTTTTTGCCGTGAAAAACATATGGAAAAAAAACAAAAAAAGAGATACAATAGAAATAATGAGAGTTCGTGTTTGAACAGTGGGGGACAAAGATAAAAACTATATGGGGGTGCAAAAATGGATTATAATAACTATATGCACAAGCTGGTACGGTCTTTTAAGGATAACCGTTCTACTAAGTTTATGTTTATTAAGCATTATGAAACACTTCTGATTTCACAGCAGGAGATCTATGAAAGTGTCGTGGATGAAACCTCCTCGACATGTTTATTATTTCATGCATTTCCAATGCACACTATGCAGGCACCATATTCACCATTTTTAGAGTGGATCCGTGGGTTATATTATAGATATTTTAGTGATGAAACGCCAGAGGAATTTGTAGAACATGCGGGAGTGTATCCATTGCAGCAACCTATTTTTGCTTCCTATATTCGTGAGGGAAGGGCGGAAAGAAAAGAGGATTTGCTGATTACAGAGTTAAAATATGAGAGAAGGCGTATGTTACAGTCTTTGATTTCTTTGTATGTGTATGTATCCAATCGAAAACCTATGTTTATCTTTTTGGAAAAATTACACTTGGCGAATGCTTCCTGTATTCAGTTTTTATATGAACTTATTATTAGTGATAAAGTGCATAATATCCAGTTGTTGGCTATGTACAATGAGGTATACCGTACACCAGAATACATTGTAGAGGACTGGAAACGCTTTATTAAAGAAGTGGAACGGCAGAATTTTCAATATGAGTGGGGCAGTGTAAATACAGAGACAACCATATCCACGATAGATGTGCAGGATGTATTTATTCCTAAAACAGACTGTGTGGACCAATATTTGCATAATCTAAACAATTTGTACTTCTTTCTTGGTGTGGAAGATGCAAAATATTATATGGATATTATTACAGAAAGAATGCGACAGGGGACATTAGAAGTCAGCAAGGAACAGGCAGCAAACTATTATCAGGTTTTTATTTTGATCTTACTTATGAATCAACGGTATCCACAGGCGTTAAAAATGTGCGAAAATGTAGGACAACTGGGGGAAGAACTGGATGATGATACGCTTCGCTATAACTATTACTATTTGCTTGTCAAATGTCGCTATGGAATGGAGCAACTAGAAAATAAAGTAGACTTATATGTCAATCGGTGTCAGGAGATTGCTCGAAAACGTGGGGATGAACTTGCAGAATACAAGGCAGAAACCTTAAGAATGTTATCCAAATATGATTATTGGAGAGATGTATTCAATCGTTCCAATGACTATCAGATTACAGAGCAATTCTATGAGCAGACAGAGCGATTTGGCTTTCGGAATATGTTGGCACATATTTGTGTATTTTGTTTTGAAGAAGATGAAGAAAGTCTGCGGTCGGTAGAAGAAGGAAATGGCACACAAAAATATTTTGAAAAAGGAATTGCCATTGCACAGGAACTGGATAATCAGGAGTTTTTGTTGGATGCTTATGCACAGAGCATTGTTTTATTTGGCGAGTATGGTTGCCATAATACGGTGGATCGCTTATACCAGAAAAAGCTAGAGGTAGTAGAGGCTGGTGGACAACTGATACAAAAGGTTCATACATACAATGGCATTGGGTACAATGCAGCTATATCCGAACGATACCAAAAGGCAGAGGAGTATTTTAACAAAAGTTTATTTTATGCATTGAAATTAAAAGATGAAGAAGAAGTAGCCATTACGCTTTATAATTGTGCGGTCAATAAAATGCTTGTCAGAGAATTTGAGGCGGCAATTGATGACTTAAATCTTCTTTTACAAGTAATGGATTTGTTACATATGCATTCCATTAAGATTTGTGATACTTCCCGAATATATGGTATGTTAGGAATTTGTTCCCTTTATAATGAAGAGGAGTATCGTTGCTATTTGTGCTTGAATCGAATTGATGCCTATGTGCGGCATTTAAAATATATTGAAGATGAGGATCGGTATAGATATTGGCATGATACTTTATTTTTTCAACATATGATAAAAGGAATGTTAAATGTCAGAGAAGGAAAATATGAGTTGGCAGAAGAAGAGTTCAGCCAGGCAAATATGCATCAGGCAGCGGAAAAGAGCAGCCAATATCTCAATTATCTTTTATATGTAGTGGAGATGGCAAAATTTTACAAAATGCGTGGCATGCTTACGCAGTGGAGTGAAATTTTAGAGAAAGGAATCGAATTTTGCAGAAAAAATGGGTATCATCTCCATGGAAACTTTTTGATGAAAATGCAACAAAATCGCACAGAACGGTTATGTAAAACACCGATTGCAAGGCATGAGTTGAGTAATGCACAGGTTTTGGAGCAGGTGGAGAATTTAGCCTTGCAGCATAACATGGAAACAAATCAGAGAGATCTTGATTTTATTGTTATATGGCAGGAATTGTTAAATCAGGATAATGAGCCAGAGGAAATGACCAGTCAGGCAATTACACTGATGAAAAATTACTTTAATCTGGATGGTGTACTCATTGTAAATAATCAAAAAAATGGAGCACAGCTTACTTATTTTGATGGACCAGAATCCAATGGAAAAAACACAGTGATTACGGATCGGATTCGGAACTTTACACAGCTTGAATTGGAAAAATTAGTGGACTACTTTCAGATGCATAAGCGTCCGATTTTAGTAAATCGTATAGACAAGGGATTTTTGGAATATCAGGATTTGCTTAAAATATTTGACATTAACCATATTATTACGATATTTGCATTCCCTCTTTTGGATAGTGAAGGCGGAGTGATAAGTGTGCTGATTGGTTATGTAGAGATGCACAACAATTATATTGGAAATCGTTATCTCCTTATGGAACACGACTTTACTATTTTAAAGTTTTTCTGTAATCAATTTTATATCGCATTAAAAAGATTGGAATATCTGGGATTGATTAATCGCATGAACAGTCAGCTTAGTGATATGGCAGTTACAGACTTGTTGACAGGACTTTACAATCGACAGGGATTTGAAAAGAGAATTAGAGAAGATAATCAGATGCCAAAAGAGAAAAATGTTATATTGTACATTGATTTGGATAATTTCAAATATTACAATGATACATTTGGACATGAAATTGGGGACTATGTATTAGTACGTTTTGCACAGCTTTTGGAGCGTGTAGTAGATGACTGTGGTTATGCAGTTCGGTATGGTGGAGATGAATTTGTACTTGTAATCAATGGACACGATATTGAATTTGGAAAAAAGGTTGCAAAAAATATATTCTTTATGATGAAGGATGGATTAAACAGTGCGATTGGGCGAAGGATTGGTGGCGAAGTGATTATACCAAAAGATAAATTGCTTTCCTGCTCAATAGGTATTGCCAGTTGCGAGGGTTCAGACACTGAACAGGTACAGGAAGCATTGAACAAAGCAGATAAGGGACTTTATTATGTGAAAAAGACTACAAAGGGCAGTTTTGTTGTGTGGGATGAATTAAAAAATGTATAGAAAATAGTAGTAGTTTGGCAGAAAAATTTATAAAACGGATTTCGTAGGACTGCGGTTTTAGGTGCTTGCGCTTGGCATTTTATAAGATAAAAATGGAAAGAACTTCCATGATATTTTTATGATTTATGCACATAATAAGATTACGATAAGCGAAACGAACATCTGAAACGGAGAAATCTTCGATGAGGATGAACGTTCCTTATCGAAGATACTATTAACCGCAAGGTGCAAAAACAAATATCCGGTATACAAATGCGCATAGGATATAAGCTGTAAGAATTGAACCAAAATGGAAAAATGAAAGTTTGAACGGATTGGGAATAAGAAAACAGCAATGCACCGAAATACGGAGGTGTGAATTATGGCAAGTAACAGTTCAGGAAGAATGGAAGTTCCAGAAGCAAGAGAAGCAATGGACCGTTTTAAAATGGAGGTTGCTGATGAGTTAGGAGTACCTTTAAAGAACGGTTATAACGGAAACTTGACAAGTGCTCAGAATGGTTCAGTCGGTGGCGAGATGGTTCGTCAGATGATCAAACGCCAGGAAGAGGAAATGTTAGGAAAGTCCGAAAGATAAGTTCGGCAAAATGAAAAAAGGTGTCGCATAGCGGCACCTTTTTTGTTGAAAAAATCATTTTAATTTAATTCTTTGGTAGTTAAACTCTAAATTTTATGATACAATAAGAGAAAAATATAAAGAAAATGTAAAAATAGATATATATATATATTGTCGGATGGATTGTGTTTTGAAAAAAATATTCGCTTACTTTAAAATGAGCAATACCGTTAAAACAAAAAAAGTGCCATTTGGACAGACAGTGTTTCTTCTTGATGTTTTTTGTGGTATTATGGATGGTGTTCGAACGAAGCTTTTTAGTATATATACAAAAAACAAGGTATTTGGAGTGGAAGCTTAATGCTGCAAAGGGGGAATAATCTACTTTGGAGTTTGGTTTCTAATTTAGTGAAACTTAATAATCAATAGATTTTTTGGAAAAGTAAAGGAATGAAAAAACATATGAATGAGATATATTTCTCTTTATATAATAGCAAGGTATTTTGGAAAAAGGAAAAAATAATGGCTTTTTTTTATTTATGCAGTTTAGCACTGGTTTTCAGTTCGCTGTTGTTGTATTGTGGTAATAGTGTAAAAAAAGCTAGTTTTTTATTTTATATAAGAGGCGGAGTATTTGGGGTGTTATGTTTATCTATAGGAATCGGTTTTTTTATTGTTTGGTTACAGAGTTTAGAGGAACGAAAAGAAGATTTTTTGATATTACATATGATAGGAATAAAGAAAACTGTACTTATATTATCTGTACAAATAGAAATGCTATTGTTTCAGATTGCAGCCAGTATAGTGGCATTATTTTTTGTGCTGATTTTAATGTTTACCTTAGGGGGATATTTACTGGGAACTGTATGCATATGTCTTTTGAGACTACATGTTGAATTGCAGGGAATATTTGTACTGGCTAGTTATTTGTATATGCAAAATAGATTGAAAGGATAAGAATATGTTTCGATTAACAATAAAAAATTATTTGCTTCATATTCCATATTCTGTATTACTTATAATACAGATGCTTATTGTCCTTTTTATTACAAACCATACGCTGATACAGGTAATTCGTGACAGCAAAACGCTTGATAATGTTGTTGTAAATAAGGAATTGTATTTGGTGGAAAACAATCAGGATGATAAAGATAACTTTATAAAAGATGTAAAAAAGCTTGTGGGAGAAAATTGTGTAGGATATATGTATAGTGATATCAGTGTTGGAATTGATAAAATTGATTATAGAGAAGTTCCATCATTGGAATATATAAATACTACAATGGAGAAGGTACAATATATTTTAAAGGAAGGGCATTGGTTTACAAATGAGGATAATCAAATTATTCTTGGGGGACAGATAGCTGAAATATATAATGTTGGAGATGAAGTGGTGCTTACCAAAGATGGTAAGAAGAAAAAAGTAGTTGTAGCAGGTATATTGAAAAATCCAGGACAATGTATACATTTAGACAAAAATGCAGATGGAAACTTATGTTCCTTGATGAATCAAGGATGGGGTGCAATGTTGACGAACAGTGTGGAAATATTAGAATGGATGGGAACGGATAGTAACTTAGAAGCAGTTAGTCTTATTGTTAATGTGGAGGGGAAAAAATCTGCAATAGAACTTTTAAAAAACAGATATAAGGTGACATCCCTTGAACAAGCAAAGGAAAATGGAAAAATACAGATTAGGAAAGATGTAATAGGGAATGGCATGTATATGATGTTTCTTTTGGTAATGGCATTTGTTGGTGTAAGTATTCAGATTTATATGTACTTTCGCAGAAACCAGAAGGAGTATCAACTTTATCGCATGTTAGGATTGGGATACGGCGGTATATTTGTATTGTGGTGTGGACAGCACATCATTAATTTGGCAATGGTTGTAGCAGCATTTTTTTCTTTTTGCAATTTTATTGAAAAAAGAAAAGTTTTTAATAGTAAGATAACGGATGGGAATACGGTACTTTTTCTTACTATATACTGTTTAGTATATATTATGTTAATTATATTTGTGTATATGGCAATAGTAAAAAAATGGAGAAGGAGGTATCATATGTGATCGAACTTATAAATATCAAAAAAACATATAGAGAAAAGGAAAAGAAGTACGCTGTATTAAATGGTTTGAATTTTACCTTAAAGCAGGGAGACATGGTTGCTATTTTAGGTAAATCAGGTTCAGGAAAATCTACATTGTTACGAATTTTGGGATTGTTAGAATTACCTGATGAGGGAAAATATCATTGGATGGATAAGGATATTATAAAGGAGAAAAAAACATGGAATAGGATGCGCAATGAGAAGATAGGTTTTATTATGCAAGATTATGCTTTGTTAAAAGGATTGTCTGTTTATGATAATATTGCAGCACCTATGTATATTGGAAAAAAATCCAAGAGAGAAATAAGGAGTCGTGTGCTTTCTGTAGTGGAAAATTTCCAAATTTATGATTTGTTAGAAAAAAAAGTATGTCAACTTTCTGGTGGGGAACAACAACGAGTGGCAATAGCTAGGGCAATGGTACAAAAACCACAGTTATTACTTGCGGATGAACCTACGGGTTCTTTGGATGACGAGAATGCAGAAAAGGTAATGAAGACGTTACATAAACTTCATGAGCAGGGGAATAGTAGTATTATTGTGACACATGATAAGAGAATTGCAAAACAGTGTGAGAAGGTTTACTATTTAGAGAACGGAAAATTAAACCAATTGTAAATAGAGATTTGTGAAAAACAGAAAGCAGGAAGAATCATGAAAAAAATAGCTTTAATTTTAACAGGTGGAACCATAGGTAGTTCTGTAGAAGAACATATTATAGATGTGGGAAAACAATCTATATACAAGCTAACGGCTGCATATGAGGATTTATATAAGGAACAGGATATATTTGAAATTTTTTCTCCGTTTCAATTTTTGAGTGAAAATTTCACAAAAAGAGAGTGGCAGAAATTATACGATTTTTTGTATGCATTTCCTTTTGAAAAATATGAAGGAGTAGTGATTGCACATGGAACAGATACGCTGGCGTATACATCAGCACTTGTTGGTATGCTATTTGGACATGTAACAATTCCGATTTTGTTGATTGCCAGTAATTATCCTGTGGGGCATCCAAAAAGTAATGGAGTGACAAATCTACGAGCTGCGGTGGAACTTATTCGGCAGGGAAAAATAAGAGGTGTATTTTCTGTTTATGAAAATGATAAGGAAGAAGTGGAGATACATTTGGCAACTCGTATGATTCCAGCGGATAATGTGCGAGATCAATATGGGAGCTTTGGAGGGGAGTGTTTTGGAAAAATGCTGCCGCAAAACAAAGAAAAGAGAAAGTTTATCTTGCAGTTATCAAATGCTGCACATAATCCAACTTTGGAGCAGTTACAAAAATCTACAAAAGCTTTTTTTACATCTAAGCTTTGCTTTGAAAAAGATATATTATTTTTGATGCCTTATCCGGGGCAGAATTATGATTCTATTGTGCCAGGGGAAGGAGTGGCAGCAGTATATCATTATTTGTATCATGCAGGGACTGCCTGTACAAAAGGAGAAATGTATTCTTTTTTGGCATTTGCGAAACGGTGTAGCAAACAGGGGCTTCCGGTATATGTGGCTTCCTTAAAAAAAGAGGGAATGGATAGTTATGCGACACAGGATGCGCTTCTCAAGGAAGGTGTTTATCCAATGTTTGATATATCGCCGATTGCAGGGTATATGAAACTTGTACTGGCATATAGCCAAACTGAAAAAACGGTAGAGGAAATATGTGAAAGTAATTTATTTTATGAACAGATAATTTAGGAGATATAGAGCGTTTATATGAATCACAGGTTGTAAGGTTAGTATTCATGCAAATGCTCTTTTTGTTTGAAATACACTATTGAGAAATGTTTGCATTACAATACTTTGATGTAGAAATGACTTGACATATAATATACAACAACATATAATTACATTAATAATTTTATTCTGTGCTATTCGCGAAAAGGGAGAGGATACATTTATTAAAAAAGAAAATAAAAAGGAGAAACAAAAGTGTATAAGAATAATTTTATAAGAAAACAGTGGAAAATAGTCAGTAAAAAACGAAGGAATAAATTAAAAAAGGGAGTGATAAGTTGTATTTTAGCAATGGGAATATTGGCAACGGGAAACAATATTCATGCTTTAGCTAAGGCATATGTCTTGGAATGGAATTTAGTAGATAGTGGAAAGCATTTAGATGTAGACGGAAATAGTGCTTATATGGATTATATCTGGTTGGCAAAAAAGACTTGGAATGAATATAAGCCAGGTGTGATTCGAAAAGATTCTATAAAAGTGGTACAGGATGTATATGTGACAGACATTAACAAATCGAATGGAAGTACGGGGATTACATATCCATCAGGAAAGATTGAATTAAATAAATATTATTTAAAAGATTGTGTAGGAATTGAAATTGAAAATACGGCAACACATGAAATAGGTCATGCGTTGGGATTGGCTCATAGTAGAACTGGCAACATTATGTATAAGTCACAGACTAGAAAAACATCATTAGGAAAAGATGATAAAGATTCTTATACGGCTGCCTACAAAAAATATTAGAATAGGAGGATGATTTATGAAAAAGAAAATTGTAACCATAATACTTGTACTAGGAGTAGTAGCTGGGATTTCTGGTATGCTATATATGCAGAAAGGAAAAAACAAAAATGTAGAAAATGCTGCGGCAAATGTATCTGATTTGCCAGTATATGCTATGAAAGCGGATTTCGTATATGATACAGAAAATATAAATGAATCAGTAGGGATTGTAGACTATGTATTTTTGGGGGAAGTGGTAAGCAAGGACGAAACTACATATGAAGACGTTGTGCCGATGGAAGATGCAAAAGGAAAGACAGTAGAAGAGGGAACGCCGTATACACATTACTCAATTCGTGTAAAAGAAAACATCAAAGGAGAGTTGGAAAAGGAAAAAGAGATTAAAATTGTGAAACATGGTGGAGTCGCACAGGACAAAAAATCAGTAGTATTATTTGATAAAGACTGTTTGCCGGAAGTAGGAAAACAATATATTTTTCTTGCCTATGCACAATCAGATGGTTCTTTGTTGATTTCCGGACCTAATTCAAATGTTTTGGCCAATGCCAAGAAACAGGAAACCGTAGTGAATGAATATGAAAAGGCTGTAAAACAGGAAAAGGTAAATGTTGATAGGGAACGTTACACCTCAGAGTATGATAAAAAGGCAGACAATGCAAAGAATAAATAAAGTGTAAGGATATAAACAGGGACTGTTGCACGAAGCAAAAGTAGAACAAAGTATAAAAGGAGAACATAAACCAGTGTTATATTTTGTAATAGGATTTCTTCGTGTCGCAGTCTTTGTGTTATTTAGGAGTATTATCTGGAAAAAGTGTATGAAGTACAAGGCAATAAAAATAATTGCAATAGTTTAGAAAAAATTTAATCTCAGTATCTTATAGTTTGCGGTTTTGCTCTCTTTACTTTAAAAAATGGCTATGTTAAAATGAAAGTTAAGCAAAAAAGAAACATAGCAAAGGTGGAGAAGAAAAATGGGTAAATATTTTGGAACGGATGGATTCCGAGGAGAGGCAAATGTAGTTTTAAATGTTATGCATGCATATAAGGTAGGACGTTTTTTGGGGTATTATTATGGAAAAGAACATAAGGCGAGAATTGTAATTGGTAAAGATACCAGACGCTCCAGTTATATGTTTGAAGATGCACTTTCCGCGGGATTGACAGCTAGTGGGGCAGATGTATATTTGATACATGTTACAACAACTCCGAGCGTATCTTATGTGGTAAGAAGTGAGGATTTTGATTGCGGTATTATGATTTCTGCAAGTCACAATCCATACTATGACAATGGAATCAAAATTTTAAATGGCTTGGGACATAAATTAGAAGCAAAAGTAGAAAAAATGATTGAGGATTATATTGACGGTCCGGATGATGCGATACCATTTGCAACTAAGGATGCGATTGGTCGTACTACGGATTATACAGTAGGTAGAAATCGTTATATTGGTTATTTGATGTCACTTGCTACTCGTTCTTTTAAAGATATGAGAGTGGGATTGGATTGTGCGAATGGTTCTGCTTATGAAATTGCCAAAGGTGTGTTTGATGCGCTTGGTGCAAAGACATATGTAATTAATAATCATCCAGACGGAACTAATATTAATACGAATTGTGGTTCTACACATATTGAAGTATTGCAGAGTTTTGTAAAAGAAAACAATTTGGATGTAGGATTTGCATTTGATGGGGATGCAGACCGTTGCCTTGCCGTTGACAACAAAGGAAATGTTGTGGATGGAGACTTGATTCTATATGTATGTGGAACATATCTAAAAGAAAAAGGAGAATTAAATAACAATACAGTAGTTACCACTGTTATGTCAAATTTAGGATTGTATAAAGCATTTGATAAAAAAGGAATCTCTTATGAAAAGACCGCAGTTGGTGATAAATATGTGTATGAGAATATGATGCAAAATGACCATATTATTGGTGGAGAGCAGTCAGGACATATTATTTTCAGTAAATATGCAGCAACAGGAGATGGAATTTTAACAGCACTCATGATTATGGAAGTAATTCTTACAAAGAAAACTCCATTGTCGGATTTGACGCGTGAAGTTACTATTTTCCCACAATTATTGGAAAATGTACGAGTTACAGATAAAAATGCAGCTATGGAAGATCCGGATGTACTTGCAGCAGCAAAACAGGTAGAAGAAGAACTGGGAACGAACGGAAGAATTTTACTTCGTCAAAGCGGTACAGAACCTTTGGTTCGTGTGATGGTTGAGGCAGAAACGGATGCCCTTTGTGCTAAATATGTAAAACAGGTAGCAGATGTTGTAAAAGAAAAGTGGGCTTTATAAAAAAAAGATAGACAATTAGCGGTTTTCCATGTTATAATCGTATCTTGAATGGGTTTACCCACATATAAGGAAACAATTTAAAAGAAGTGTAGAATAATTCTGCACGAAGGAGGAAATAAGAACAATGAGTTTACAGGTCGAAAAGTTAGAAAAGAATATGGCAAAACTTACTATCGAAGCAAGTGCAGAAGAATTTGAAGCTGCAATCGAAAAGGCTTATCAGAAGAATAAGAGCAAGATGAATATACAGGGATTCCGTAAGGGAAAAGCTCCTCGTAAAATTATCGAGAAGATGTATGGTGCAGGAGTATTCTATGAAGAAGCAGCCAATGTAATCATACCTGATGCATATGCAAAGGCAGTAGATGAATGTGATTTAGAAATCGTTTCACAGCCATCTGTTGATGTTGTACAGGTAGAAGCAGGAAAGCCTTTCATTTTCACTGCTGAAGTTGCTGTAAAACCAGAAGTTAAGCTTGGAGATTACAAGGGAATCGAAGTAGAAAAGACAGATGTTGAAGTATCTGATGATGATGTAAATGCAGAGATTGACCGCGTAAGAGAGCAGAATGCCAGAACAATTACTGTAGAAGACAGAGCTGTTCAGGATAAAGATACAGCAGTAATTGATTTTGAAGGATTTGTAGACGGAGTAGCATTTGAAGGTGGTAAGGGAGAAGACTATCCACTGACAATTGGTTCTCATTCATTTATTGATAACTTTGAAGAACAGTTAATCGGAAAGAACATTGGTGAAGAAGCAGAAGTCAATGTTACATTCCCAGAAGATTACCATGTAGAAGACTTAAAAGGAAAGCCAGCTACATTTAAGGTAACAGTAAAAGAAATCAAAGCAAAAGAATTGCCAGAGTTAGATGATGATTTCGCACAGGATGTATCAGAGTGCGAGACAGTAGATGCATACAAGGCTCAGGTAAAAGAAGAGCTTACAAAGAAGAAGGAAGACGCTGCAAAGGCTGCAAAAGAAGATGAAGCAGTAGCAAAGGTTGTTGAAAATGCAGAGATGGAAATTCCTGAACCAATGATCGATACACAGGTTCGTCAGATGGTAGATGACTTTGCACGTAGAATGCAGAGCCAGGGATTGTCTTTAGATCAGTACTTCCAGTTTACAGGTATGGAGCCAAAGGCATTCTTAGAGCAGATGAGACCACAGGCATTAAAGAGAATCCAGAGCAGATTAGTATTAGAAGCTATCGTAGAAGCTGAGAAGATCGAAGCAACAGAAGCTGAAATCGAAGACGAAATGAAGAAGATGGCAGATGCTTATCAGATGGAATTAGACAAGGTAAAAGAATTAATCGGAGATGAGCAGAAGAAACAGCTTGCACAGGATCTTGCAGTACAGAAGGCAGCAGAATTTGTTGTTGAAAATACAGTAGAAAAATAAGAATTATATATAATGCGAATGACAGCCCCAAGTCCCATGCTTGCATGGGACATTGGTGACTGACGCATTTGCATAAACAAAGCGTTTGTTTTGTAATTTTTGAACTTCTTGATAAAGTTTCTACATGCATGAACAGAAAGCGGTGGAAGTCCTTTCGGGGACGTTTTGCACTAAGTTCTTTTGCGTATGGAAAGCCGAGCGGATTTTTGTACGCAAGAAAACTTAGTATTGTCAGGTGTAGACCTGAGAGGCAGTTTGTAAAAATGTTTGGCATTATAAAAGATGCAAAAAGGATATGAGGAGGAAGAAAAATGAGTTTAGTACCTTACGTAATTGAGCAGACCAGTAGAGGAGAACGTTCTTATGACATTTATTCTAGATTGTTAAAGGACAGAATTATTTTTTTGGGAGAAGAAGTAACAGATGCGTCTGCAAGTGTAATCGTAGCACAGTTGTTATTCCTTGAGGCTGAGGACCCTGGAAAGGATATTAATCTTTATATTAACAGTCCAGGTGGTTCTGTTACAGCAGGTATGGCAATTTATGATACAATGAACTTTATTAAGTGTGATGTTTCTACTATCTGTATTGGTATGGCAGCTAGTATGGGAGCATTCTTGTTATCCAGTGGTGCCAAGGGCAAACGTATGATTTTACCAAATGCAGAGGTAATGATTCATCAGCCATCTGGTGGTGCCAGAGGACAGGCAACAGACATTAAGATTGTTGCAGATAACATTTTAAAGACAAAGAAGAAGTTGAATGAAATTTTGGCTGCTAACACAGGAAAGCCATTAGAGCAAATTGAGATTGATACCGAACGTGATAATTATATGTCTGCACAAGAGGCAGTAGACTATGGTATTGTAGATAGTATTATAACAAGTCGTCAATAAGAAATCCCGTCAATGGAGGGGGGCACTTATAGTGCCCTCTTATCTTGCAATATAGGAGAATTTGTTATACAGGTGGGAAGTTTAAGTTAAGAGGTGAAAGGTGGATTAGACATGGCAACGAAGGACGATAAGAAAACAGTTAGATGTTCTTTTTGTAATAAAGCACAGGAGCAGGTTAGAAAAATCATTGCAGGACCAAATGTGTATATTTGTGATGAATGTGTAGATATTTGTGCAGAAATCATGGAAGAGGAATTTCAGGATTTTGAAAATGATAGTGATATTAACTTATTAAAACCAAAGGAAATCAAAGATTTCTTAGATGAATATGTAATTGGTCAGGATGATGCAAAACGTACTTTGGCAGTTGCAGTATACAATCATTATAAACGTGTTCTTATGGAAAAGAATCTGGATGTAGAATTGCAAAAGAGTAACATCATTATGGTTGGACCAACTGGTTCTGGTAAGACATATCTTGCACAGACCCTTGCAAAGCTTCTTAACGTGCCATTTGCCATTGCAGATGCGACAGCACTTACAGAGGCAGGTTATGTAGGTGAAGATGTGGAGAATATTCTACTT
This sequence comes from Clostridium sp. CAG:411, assembly GCA_000437275.1. GTDB lineage: Bacteria > Bacillota > Clostridia > Lachnospirales > Lachnospiraceae > CAG-411. Next base: position 32,453 of record FR899732.1, read on the forward strand.
AAAATTATTCAGGCAGCAGATTATGATATTGAACGTGCAGAATATGGAATTATTTATATTGATGAAATTGATAAAGTAACAAGAAAGTCTGAAAATACATCTATTACAAGAGACGTTTCTGGTGAAGGTGTACAGCAGGCATTGTTAAAAATCTTAGAAGGAACGGTAGCAAATGTTCCTCCACAGGGAGGAAGAAAGCATCCGCATCAGGAATTTATGCAGATTGATACTACGAATATTTTATTTATCTGTGGTGGAGCTTTTGACGGATTGGAAAAGATTATTGAGGCTCGTATCGGTAAGAAGTCAATTGGTTTTAATGCAGAAGTAGCGGACATTAACGAAAAGAATGTAGGCGAGATGTTTAAGCAGGTACTTCCACAGGATTTTGTAAAATTCGGTTTGATTCCTGAATTTATTGGTCGTGTGCCAGTAAGTGTTGGATTGGATTTATTGGATGAGGATGCACTTGTTCGTATTTTAACAGAGCCAAAGAATGCCATTACGAAACAGTACAAAAAATTGTTTGAGATGGACAATGTAGAATTGGAGTTTGAAGAAGATGCGATTCGTGCGATTGCAAAACGTTCTGTAGAGAGAAAAACAGGAGCCAGAGGATTACGTGCAATCATGGAAGAAACTATGATGGATACCATGTTTGAAATCCCATCTGAAAGCTTGGTTAGAAAGTGTATTATTACAAAAGATGCGGTAGAGGGCACTGGAAAACCGATTTTAGAGTATGCAGATAAAGAGGATGGAAAGAAACCAAACACAGTTAAGTCTGTGCGTTTGAAAAGCAACGATGATGAAATTGCATAATAAAATGTAAAAACATTGTGCAGAAGTATAGAGGGAAAGTTACCGATTAACTGACAGAAGGATAGGTTCATGAACATATAGCAAAGCGGATATGGATGGTCGCTTTACTGATGAGGTGGATGATGAAAAACGTGATAGAGAGAGCAATGCCGATTGTGGCATTGAGAGGAATGGTAGTTATGCCTGGAATGCTGATGCATTTTGATGTAAGTAGAAAAATGTCAATTGCGGCAGTAGAACAGGCAATGATGTCTGACCAGATGCTGTTTGTTGTAGCACAAAAAGATGAAAATGTGGAACGCCCTACACAAGATGATTTGTATCAGGTGGGAACGGTTGCCATGATTAAGCAGATGATTCGTATGCCGGGGGATGTAATTCGGGTTATGGTTATCGGTATTGATCGTGGACAATTATTAGAAGTCTCAGAAGAAAAAAAATATCTGGTAGGTGAAGTCCAGACACAGGATGAGGATAAGTTAGAGCATTTGACAGAGCATGAGAAAACTGCCATGCTTGAAAATTTAAAAGATGATGTAAAGATATATGCAACAGAGAATGGAAATGTAGGGCAAAAGGCATTACAGAAGGTTATGTCGGTTCAAAATATTGCAAAGCTTATTGATGAAGTTTTGAAGATATTTCCATTACAATTAGAACAAAAGCAGCAAATCTTAAGTGAATTTGATTTAGAGAAACGGTATGAACTAATATCGGCTTATTTGGAAGAGGATATTGAGATTGGAAGGATTCGTCAGGACTTTCAGGAAAAGGTAAAAGCAAAGGTAGACCGCGGACAGCGAGAATATCTTTTGCGTGAACAGATGCGAGTAATACGTGAGGAGCTAGGAGAGGATTCCCTAAGCGATGCAGAAGAATTTTTGCTACGTTTAGAAGAATTGGAAGCTACGGATGAGACAAAGGAAAAAATACGAAAAGAAATTGAACGTTTTCGTGTACAGGGAAACAATTCTTCCGAAACAGCTGTGTTGCGTAATTATATAGAGACTTTGCTGGAACTTCCTTGGGAACGCAGAAAACAGGATTGCAAAGATTTTGCACGTACAGAAAAAATTTTAAATGAAGACCATTATGGACTTGCAAAAGTAAAAGAGAGAATTCTAGAATCTTTGGCAGTGCGATTGTTGAAAGAAAAAGGTGATAGTCCTATCTTGTGTTTGGTGGGACCACCGGGAACAGGTAAAACATCAATTGCCCGTTCTATTGCAAAATCATTAGACAAATCTTATGTGCGTATTTGCCTTGGTGGTGTTCGGGACGAATCAGAAATTCGTGGACACAGGCGTACTTATGTAGGAGCTATGCCAGGGCGAATTGCTACTGCTATGAAAAATGTGGAAGTTAAGAATCCGCTTATGCTCTTAGATGAGATTGATAAGATGAGCAGTGATTATAAGGGAGATATGGCTTCTGCTATGCTTGAAGTATTGGATGGCGAGCAAAACAACAAATTTGTGGACCATTATGTAGAGATACCGATGGATTTATCAGAAGTATTCTTTGTGGCTACCGCGAATTCTTTGGCGACGATACCAAGACCACTGTTAGACCGTATGGAGATTATTGAAGTTTCCAGTTATACAGATAATGAGAAGTATCATATTGCAAAGAAATATCTGTTAAAAAAACAGTTAGAGAAAAGTGGATGGGGTTCCAGACAGATTAGCATTGATAAGAAAGCGATGGACCAAATTATTACTGGATATACACGAGAAGCTGGTGTGCGAACACTGGAACGAACCATAGGAAGCATTTGTAGAAAAGCAGCCAAAGAAACATTGGAGCAGGCAAGAGTAGAAGGTATCAGTGATGCCAGAGAAGCAATTGCGGATAAAAAGATAAAGATTACATCTACGGATTTAGAACATTATCTTGGCAAGCCAAAATATAGAAAAGAAAAGATAAACAATAAAGCACAGGTTGGTATTGTCAGAGGATTGGCATGGACAAGTGTAGGTGGAACCACTCTGGAAATAGAGGTGAATACCATGCCAGGAAAGGGAAAACTTTCTCTTACTGGAAAGCTTGGCGATGTCATGAAAGAATCGGCACAGATTGCATTGACCTATGTGCGTTCACTTAGCGAACAATACAAGATAGAAGATGAGTATTTTTATAAACATGATATTCATATTCATGTGCCAGAAGGAGCAACACCAAAAGATGGTCCTTCTGCGGGAGTGACGATGGCTACCGCCATTTTATCTGCGG
>FR899732.1:35512-50393 GCA_000437275.1 Clostridium sp. CAG:411
GCCATTTTATCTGCGGTAACAGGGAAAGAAGTACGCGCAGATGTGGCTATGACAGGAGAAGTTACCCTTCGTGGAAGAGTATTACCAATCGGTGGATTAAAAGAAAAATTGTTGGCGGCAAAGCAGGCGAAAGCAAAAATTGTTTGTGTGCCAGAGCAAAATAGAAAAGACGTAGAAGAACTGGAAGAAGAAATTACATCCGGTTTGAAAATCTGTTTTGCGGAGCATGTAAAAGATGTATTTAAGCAAGCATTTGTGTCGTAGGATAAAAGCAGGTAGTGGCAACGTAAATTGTTTTTAAAGTTCCATCATAAGACAAAGGATGGAGAAGTTTGTCATTGCTAGAAACAGATTGAGAGTGGGAAAGGAGTTGATAAAACATGCATGTAAAAAGTGTTAATTTGGAAACAGTATGTGGAATTACCAGTAAGATACCACAGAATGATAAATTAGAAATTGCTTTTGCAGGTAAGTCAAATGTGGGAAAATCATCATTGATTAATTGTCTTATGAATCGTCGCTCCTATGCCCGAACTTCCCAAAAACCAGGAAAGACACAGACAATTAATTTTTATAATATCAACGATTTACTCTATTTTGTGGATCTCCCAGGATACGGATATGCCCGTGTATCTCAGGAGATTAAGAAAAAATGGGGAAAGATGATAGAAAACTATTTGTTGCAGTCAAAACAGCTTCGTATTATATTTCTTTTAGTAGATATTCGGCATGAGCCTTCCAAGAATGATGTAGAAATGTATAATTGGGTATTGCACTATGGTTTTAACCCTATCGTTATTGCGACGAAGGCAGACAAAATTAGTCGTGGTGCCGTACAAAAGCATGTTTCTGTTATTCGAAAGACTTTAAAATGTGTGGAAGGAACTCCAATTATACCATTTTCATCTTTGAAAAAGACAGGTATAGATGAAGTTTGGGAATACATCGAGGATATGCTGGAATACTATGAAGCAGAAAAAAATGGCGACTCCATTGTCCTTGAAGGAGAGACAGACTAAGGCTTATTATATTGGCTCGAAAACTGATAAAATGATATAGATGGTGAACCGTCACGTTACGCAAGCATAGATAATACGAAGTTGTATGGTCTATGCTTGTATTATTTACGTGCGTAAAGATACATTAATTTAAAAGAAAACAGGAGGAAACATGGAGGAAAAACGGTTTTGGAATGAAAAACGATACTATTCTCTTGATTATTATTTAAAAAGCACATTTGGAGAGAAAGTGTATAAGGTGTCATTACAAGGAGGGATGACCTGTCCAAATCGTGATGGAAAATTAGATACAAGAGGTTGTATCTTTTGTAGCGCAGGAGGTTCTGGAGATTTTGCTGCTCCTGTATGTGAAAGTGTGACAAAACAGGTTGATTTGGCAATTGCAGGGGTTAAACAGGCAAAGAGAGTAGGAGATAAATTTATTGCATATTTTCAATCCTACACGAATACTTATGCAGAGGTGGCATATTTGCGAAAAATTTTTACGGAGGCAATTTCCCATCCAAGTATCGTAGCATTATCCATTGCTACCAGACCGGATTGCTTGGGGGAGGATGTGCTACAGTTGCTTTGGGAGTTAAACCAAATAAAGCCAGTTTGGGTGGAATTAGGGTTACAGACGATACATGAAAGAACAGCAGCATTTATTCGGCGCGGATATCCGCTTTCTGTGTTTGAACAGGCAGTCAAACAGCTTACGCAAATCGATGTACAGGTGATTGTACATACCATTTTGGGACTTCCCTTTGAAAGTAAAAATGATATGATCGACACAATACAATACTTAGCACAGTTTTCGGCCTCCAGACAGCAGGAAAAGAAAGAAAAAGCGGTGATTCAGGGGATAAAGTTACAGTTGCTTCATGTGCTGGCAGGTACCGATTTAGCCAAATACCGCAGTTATTTTAAAACTTTAACATTGGAGCAGTATGTAAATCTGGTATTAGAATGTATAGAACAATTGCCGCAGGATATAGTGATACATCGAACTACAGGTGATGGACCGAAAAAAATATTGTTGGCACCCGAATGGAGTGCAAGTAAAAAGACCGTTATGAATACGATACACAGGGAGATGAAATTGCAGGACAGTTGGCAAGGAAAAAAAGTTGTGATAAAATAAAAATAGAAGCTGTTAGTTTTGTAGCGGCCTGCATAGAATTTTCTGAATGTAGAGAAAAAAGACCGTGAAGAGTAACAGCAACAAACGTGCAATTGACATAATGGGAGGGGTGTAAAATGGCACAAGATGCATTTACTTTATATAAGTTGATTATACTTTACATGTTGGAACGGGCGAAACTGCCATTGACCAATGCACAAATTTCAGATTTTATATTGGAAAATGATTACACCAATTATTTTAATATTCAATCTGCTATTACTGAGTTGGAGCAAAATCGGTTTATTACCATAGAAACGATACGAAATAGTTCCCATATTCATATTACAGATGAAGGTCGCGAAGTTCTGGGATATTGTATTCAAGAAATTTCAGAAGCAATTAAAAAAGATGTTGAAAGTTATCTGGATAAAAATATGGTAGATATTATGGAAGATACTCTGGTTGTGGCGGACTATTTTCAGGTAAATGAAAATGAGTATACAGCAAGGTGCATTGTAAAGGATGGTACTTCCAATGCAGTGGAGATTAACTTAAATGTTGCCACGGAGGAAGAAGCCAGTACCATATGTGCCAGATGGAAAGATAAAAGTCAGGATGTTTATGCGTATTTAATACAACAATTGCTGGCGGAATAAAATAACGAAATAAAGAAAGAGGCTTGTTGCAGTCCATTAGGATATGCAAGCAGCCTCTTTTGTTATAAAACCAATTATGTCCTGTGTTGTAAAATAGCTAGGTAGCACTTACACCTCTGGCTTTTGTTATAAAACCAGTTAGTCCTGTGTCTATAAAAAATGCAAGTATTCACTATTTGTATGTTATTTAATATGAGCTTTTACTGCATTACTAACTACTTCTGCAACTCTTGGGTCAAATGGTTCTGGCAAAATGTTGTTTTCGTTTAGGTCTTCATCAGCAACTAATCCAGCAATGGCATTGGCTGCGGCAAGCTTCATCTCTTCTGTAATCTGCGTAGCACGACCTTCCAAAGCACCCTTGAAAATACCAGGGAACGCAACTACATTGTTTACCTGATTAGGGAAGTCTGAACGACCAGTACCAACTACTTTAGCTCCTGCTTTTTTCGCTACATCAGGCATGATTTCAGGTACAGGGTTTGCCATAGCAAATAAAATAGCATCTTTATTCATAGAAGCAACCATTTCTTCGGATACAATATTTGGAGCAGACACACCAACAAAAATATCGGCACCCTTTAACGCATCTGCTAAAGTTCCTGTTTTCTGAGAAAGGTTTGTTACTTCCATCATTTCTTTTTGCATCCAGTTTAGATTTTCAGATTTTTTCGATAAAATACCTGAAATATCGCACATCGTTACATTTTTAAGACCATACGTTAATAAAAGCTTTGTGATAGCAACACCAGCAGAACCAGCGCCGTTTACGACAACCTGACAATTTTCTTTCTCTTTGCCAACAACCTTTAATGCATTCATAATACCTGCTAATACAACAATCGCTGTTCCATGTTGATCATCATGAAAAACAGGAATATCCAACATTTCCTTTAAACGAGTCTCGATTTCAAAACATCTTGGTGCGGAAATATCTTCTAAGTTGATACCGCCAAATGCAGGTGCAATGGCAGCAATCGTTTTGATGATTTCTTCTGTATCCTGCGTGTCTAAACAAATAGGAAATGCATTTACACCACCAAATTCCTTAAACAAAACAGCCTTTCCTTCCATAACAGGCATAGCAGCATGAGCACCAATGTTTCCAAGACCTAAAACGGCACTTCCGTCGGAAACAACAGCAACAGTATTTGACTTGATTGTATATTTATAAGCTAATTCTTTATCCTTGGCAATCTCCTTACAAGGTTCTGCAACACCAGGTGTATAAGCCAGTGCAAGGTCTTCTCTTGTCTTTACCTGACATTTAGAAGTAGTTTCAATTTTTCCATTCCATTCTTCATGTAATTGTAATGCTTTTTCGTTTGTTGTCATGATACGCATCCTTTCTTGTTTATTGCAAACGCAAGTTATTTGTAAAATAATTAAAATTTCGGTATCTGTTGTACATTTTCTACCATTCTGTTTGAAATATTCCGCCATTTGTACATTTATGCGGTATAATAGCAGAATTGTTAGAAAAACAGTCTATTTTAATCATAGCATTTCATACAAAGGAAATCAAGCAAACAATCTTCACTATTGAATTCCAGCAGGCTATCTGTTACACTTTCGAGTAGTAGTATGCAAGAAAAATAGCAGAGAAAGACAGTGCTAGAGTGGTAGCTATAGAGAATAGAAAGGGGCTGCGTAGCAATGATTAGCAACAGCAGTAATGTACAGATAAAGAATTTAGTAAAGCTTCAAAAAAACGCCCGTACCCGTCGGGAACAAAATGCATTTGTAATAGAGGGAAAGAAGCTGTTTGAAGAGGCAAAGGCATTAGGCGTGGTAAAGCGAGCTTATGTGACAAATACCTATATAGAAGGACTTACAGAAGCAGAGGAAGCATATTTTAAAGGGGTAGAATATGAAATTGTAGAGGAAAAAGTATTAAAAGAGGCAGCCGATACAAAAACACCACAGGGAGTAGTTGCAATTGTAGAGAAACCTTGCTATGACTGGAATGAACTGCTTGCAAAAGAGCAATTAAAAATAATGTTGTTGGAGGATTTGCGGGATCCGGGAAATTTGGGAACAATTATTCGGACAGCGGAAGGTGCCGGAATGGATGCAGTGATTATGAGTAAGGAGACCGTAGATTTATTTAATCCTAAAGTGGTTCGCTCTACTATGGGTTCTATTTTCAGAGTTCCTTTCTTTTACGTGGAAGATATGATGCAGACTGTCAGGGAATTGCAGGTAAAAGGTGTTTCTGTAGTGGCAACAGATTTACAGGGAAAAAATGATTATGATGGGGAGCGTTATCCAGATAAAACAGCCATTGTAATTGGAAATGAGGCAAAGGGAATCTCCAAAGAAATGCGTGAAAGCGCAGATATTTTAATTAAAATTCCAATGTGCGGGCAGTTAGAATCCCTAAATGCATCTGTGGCAGCAGGAATTATGATGTATGAACTGTTTCGCCAGAAAAAGTAAAATAATTCTTAAAAAATATAGACATTGTGTTGAGTTTCTAATCAAAGTTTAACTTGATATGATAGATAAAATCAAGTACAATTATTTTCAAGGAAACGTTTTGAGGAAGGAGGAGGCGCGTATGACTTCAGTTCTACTTATGTGGATGATTTTAATTGCAATATTTATTGTGGTAGAAATCATTACATTAGGTCTTACTACCGTTTGGTTTGTTGGTGGTGCAGTTGTAGCACTTATAGCAGGTGCAGTGGGGGCTGACATTGGCATACAGGTTGTGTTGTTTTTTGTGGTATCTGTGGCCCTATTATTTTTTGTCAGACCGAGTGCATGCAGGCGATCGGGTGCATGCAGGCGATTTAACAGCCATCGTGTAAAGACGGACATAGAAACAATCATTGGTGCTGAGGGAAAAGTATTGGAGACCATAGATAATTTCAATCAAAAGGGAGTAGTAGCATTGGCTGGAAAAGAATGGACTGCAAGAAGTGCAGACGCAAGTATAATTCCCGAAGGAGCAAAGGTTTCCGTTGTTGAAATTTCCGGAGTGAAATTGATTGTAACACAAAATGAAACTGTAAATGTGAAAAAAGAGGAGGAGTAAAAGGTATGTCACCAAGTATGTTACCAGTAATTGTATTAGTAGTTATTGTTCTGTGTGTACTAATTTCTTGTATTAGAGTAGTACCTCAGGCAGAAGCATTTGTTGTAGAGCGTTTAGGAGCTTGTCAGGATATTTGGAAGGTAGGTCTTCACCTGAAGATGCCTTTAATTGACAAGGTTGCAAAAAAAGTTCCATTGAAAGAACAGGTAGTAGATTTTCCACCACAGCCTGTAATCACAAAGGATAATGTATCCATTCGTATTGATACAGTTGTATTTTTCCAGATTACAGATGCAAAAGCATATGCATATGGTGTAGAAAATCCAATTATGGCGATTGAAAATTTAACAGCAACTACACTTCGTAATATTATCGGTGAGTTGGAGTTAGACCAGACACTTACATCCAGAGAGGATATCAACGCAAAGATGAGAGCTACTTTGGATGAAGTAACAGACCCTTGGGGTATCAAGGTAAATCGTGTAGAGCTTAAGAATATTATTCCACCTGCTGAAATTCAGGATTCTATGGAGAAGCAGATGAAGGCAGAGCGTGAACGTCGTGAGACTTTATTAAAAGCAGAAGGTGAGAAGAAGTCTAGCATCTTAGTTGCAGAAGGTAAGAAAGCATCTGCTATTTTGGAAGCAGAGGCTGAGAAGGAAGCTGCTATTCTTCGTGCAGAAGCAAAGAAGCAGACGATGATCCGCGAGGCGGAAGGTCAGGCAGAGGCAATTTTACGAGTACAGCAGGCGAATGCAGATGGTATTCGCTTCTTGAACGAAGCAGGAGCTACACCACAGGTAATTCAGTTAAAGAGTTTGGATGCTTTTGCTAAGGCGGCAGATGGTCAGGCAACAAAGATTATTATTCCATCTGAGATACAGAGTTTAGCAGGACTTGCAAAATCTGTAGTGGAAGTTGCAGAAAAATAAATTACAATTGGTTGAGATAGGAATGTCTCTTCGATGAAAATAGCAAAGGTAGAGCTGTCATCAAAACAATTTGATGACAGCTTACTGTGCTTTAAAGGAATGAGTGTATTGGAAAAGATAAGAAAGATTGTGCAGGTACCTTATATGTTACTTGCGTTTTTGTTGTTAAAAGTAGTGACGTATTATATTTTGATTGATGTGAATCCTTTTTTACATCCATTATTATTAGGGACTATTTTTATATTTTGGATTATATTTTCTCATCTAAGTGAGAGTAAATGGAAGCATAAATATGCAATTTTTATGATTATATATGTGGGACTTAGTTTTTTGATGTTTGCAGATTCGATGTATTTTAATTATTACAATCAGACGGTATCTGTCAGACAGATTTATCAAGTGTCGAATGTTGCAAAGGTGCCACAAAGTTTTATTGCTACTTTAATACCTGCCAGTATTTTTTTAATCTGGGATATTCCTTTTGCATCTTACTATTTTCGCAGAAAGGCATCGGAAGAGAAATATGCGGGAATATTTACGAATTTTCAAAAAGGTGTAATAGAAGGGATACTTGCTGCGTTTATTCTTGTTTGTGTCATAAATCCAGGAGGAACTACGTTCCTTACCAAAATTAATAGTGTTGGTTTTATGACAAATCATATAAAGGATATTGTGGATGTGGCATATCAGGCAGTACATCATGATTTCTGGGAGCCGCAGGATGTTATCAATGTGGTGGAGGATGCAAATGATACACCAGATGTAACAGACAATTCTCCAGATATTGAAAGTTTAAAAGGAATTGGAAAAGATAAAAATGTAATTGTGATACAGTTGGAGGCTTTTCAAAATTTTTTGATAAATCGCGAATATAACGGTCAGGTGTTGACACCGAATTTAAATAAATTAATCGGAGAGGAAAGTATTTATTTCGATAACTACTATTCTATTATAGGAAAGGGCAATACAGCGGATGCGGAATTTGCAACGCTAAATAGTCTCTATCCGGTTATTGATGGAGAGAGTTATCGACTTTATACCGATAATACTTACAATGGATTGCCTTGGAAGTTGAAAGAGCAGGGATATACAACTTTTGCATTTCATGGAAATGAAGCCACATTTTGGAATCGGCAGGCGGCATATCCATATCAGGGGATTGATAATTTTTACAGTATTGAGACACTGGATTCCTCTGATATAGTAGGACTTGGAATTTCTGACAAATCCATGTTTAAGCAGATGGTGGATGTGCTTTCCAAACAAAAGGGCAACTTCTTTTCCTTTGGAATTACGCTTACCAGCCATCATCCATATGAAATACCGAAGAAATTACAAAAGTTAGATATTTTACCAGAGGATGAGGGCAGCAAGTTCGCAAATTATTTACAGGCGGTCCATTATACGGATGAGGCAATCGGAGAGTTGATTGCAGAATTAAAAGAAGCTGGATTATACGACAATACAATTTTGGCTTTTTATGGAGATCACCATGGTTTGAATTGTACGATGGATAAAAATGACGAGTACGTTGGAAGATTTTTAGGAAAAGATTATGGATATGAGGAGATGTTAAAAGTACCTTGCATTATTCATATTCCAGGAAGTAAAGTGACAAAAACCATATCCACGCTGGGCTGTCAGGTAGACTTTTTACCTACGATGTCTTATCTTATGGATTTTAAATTAGAGCAGCCTTATATTATGGGACAAAATTTACTTACTGCGGAACATGGATATGCAGCATTTACGGCATATTTATTTGAAGGTTCCTTTGCCTATGATGATATTATGTTCGACATTTCCAGAGAAGGTATTTTTGAAGGAAGCAAAGCGTGGAAACGAGATACCTTAGAAGAGGTCGATATTAATGATTATGAGAAGCAGTATGAAAAAATGTTGGGACTAAAGGCAGCTTCTAGACAGGTGTTGGAGCAAGACTTGATTGCAGACTATGTGACACATGAGGTGGAGGTTCCAGATAAAGAAAATAAACATCAAAAGACAGATAAGGAAAAGCAAGCGGAAGCAAATAATGAGGACAAAGACAAGTAGGATTTAAGCCTGTGAGACTTGACAAAGCCCTTAAAAGTGATACAATGAATAAAAATACAATAAATGTGATTATTTATTCGTAAATAGAGAAAAAATTGGAATTGTTTTTTGGCAGTTATTGTTGTCTATAAAAAGATTGGAGGAACAGATATGAATTTAAAAGGACGTAGTTTTTTAACATTAAAAGATTTTACAAAGGAAGAGATTAGTTATTTACTTGATTTAGCGGCTGACTTGAAAGCAAAAAAGAAGAAGGGAATTACAGGAAACAGCTTGAAAGGAAAGAATGTTGCCTTGATTTTTGAAAAACCTTCCACTAGAACAAGATGTTCTTTTACAATCGGTTGTATTGATGAAGGTGGACATCCAGAATATCTTGGAAAAGATGATATTCAGCTTGGACATAAGGAAAGTGTGGAAGACACAGCTCGTGTATTAGGAAGAATGTTTGACGGAATTGAGTTCCGTGGTTTCAAACAGGAAACAGTTGAGAAGTTGGCAAAGTATAGTGGAGTACCTGTTTGGAATGGTTTGACAGATGAGTACCATCCTACACAGATTTTAGCTGATTTTCTTACTTTGCGTGAACAGTTTGGCAAGTTAGAGGGCTTGCATTTTGTGTATGTTGGTGATGGAAGAAATAATATGGCAAACAGTCTTATGATTGGTAGTGCAAAAATGGGCTTACATTTTACTATTTTGGCACCAAAAGTTTTATGGCCAACAGATGAATTGGTTTCTTTATGCCAGGGCTATGCCAAAGAATCTGGTGCAACCATTACGATTTCAGATCAGTTAGATGCAGTAAAGGACGCAGACGCTATTTATACGGATGTATGGTGTTCTATGGGTGAAGAAGATAAGGCGGCAGAAAGAATTGCATTGTTACAGCCATATCAGGTAAATCATGAATTATTTGCACGTACAGGAAAGGATACAACGATTTTAATGCATTGTCTTCCTGCAGTAAAAGGAAAAGAAGTTACAGAAGAATTATTCGAAGAACATGCGGATGTTATTTTTGATGAAGCAGAGAATCGTATGCATACCATTAAAGCAGTTATGGTGGCAACATTAGGTGATTGTTAATGGTTTGATTACATTTTGTAGTGATTGGAAAAGTTTCGTAATTACCTAAAAAGTTAAGTAGAGAGAGGAGAATTACATGGCTGAGTATTTTTCAGAAATGGCACCAGAGGTACAGGAGTTTGCGAAGATTTGTAGGAGGAATGCAGTCATTGATACAGATTTGTACTCCAAATATGATGTAAAGCGTGGTTTGCGTGATGTGAGCGGAAAAGGCGTGCTGACCGGCCTTACAGAAGTTTCAGAGATTCGTTCCTATACAATTGTGGACCATGATATGATACCATGTGAGGGAAAACTTTATTTTCAGGGAATTGATATCGAGGAATTGACAGCAGGTTTTTTAAGGGAAGATCGTTTTGGATTTGAAGAAACTGCATATTTATTAATTTTTGGGGAGCTTCCAAATAAGGAGCAGGCAAGTACATTTAAGAAATTGTTGGCAAATTATAGAAGCGTTTTACCAACCAGTTTTGTACGTGATATTATTTTGAAGGCACCAAGTGCAGATATGATGAATACATTGGCGCGCAGTGTATTAACATTATACTCTTATGATGATTGTGCAGATGATACTTCGGTAGAAAATGTACTTCGTCAATGCTTACAATTGATTGCCTTATTCCCAATGCTTGCAGTATACGGTTATCAGGCGTATAGTCACTATCAAAGAGGAAATAGTTTATTTATTCATCAGCCTGTAGAAGAGTTTTCTACAGCCGAGAATATTTTACATTTATTGCGTCCAGATAGTAAATTTACAAAACTTGAGGCAAAGATTTTGGATATTGCATTGATTCTTCATGCGGAGCATGGAGGTGGAAATAACTCTACCTTTACAACACATGTGGTAACCTCATCAGGAACGGATACCTATTCTGTTATTGCCGCTTCCTTAGGTTCTCTGAAGGGACCAAAACACGGTGGAGCAAATATCAAGGTAGTGCGTATGTTTGACGATATGAAAAAGCAGGTGTCAGATTGGACCAATGAGGAAGAAGTAAAGCAGTATTTATGCGACCTATTAAATAAAAGGGCATTTGATAAAAAGGGTCTTATTTATGGTATGGGTCATGCAGTATATTCTATTTCAGATCCTAGAGCAGAAATCTTTAAGGGATTGGTGCATGATTTAGCACAGGAAAAAGGACGTATGGAAGAGTTTAATCTGTATGCTATGGTGGAGAGACTTGCACCAGAAGTCATTGCGAAGGAACGTAAGATTTACAAAGGTGTTAGTGCCAATGTTGACTTTTATAGTGGATTTGTATATAGTATGCTGGATCTTCCACCAGAGCTTTATACACCAATCTTTGCAATCGCACGTATTGCAGGATGGAGCGCACATCGAATTGAGGAAATTATCAATGAAGGAAAGATAATTCGTCCCGCTTACAAGGCGGTGGCAAAACATAAGAGTTATGTGCCTTTAGATGAGAGAGAATAATAAAAAGAGGGGGAATTTTAAATATGAAATATAAAACATTATGTAGAGGTATGCTGGCAATTGTAATGAGTGCGGCGTTAGTATCAAATGGAAACGTTTTGGGTACAGGGATGCAGGGGAAAACAATCATAAAGGCAGAAAGTAGTAATGATACCCCAAAAGATACATCTTATCTTACCATATCATCTGCAAGAGAATTAAAAGAATTTGCTCAAAAGGTAAATAATGGAAACAGCTATCAAGGGAAAGTTGTTAAGTTAGCGAAAAATATCGAATTTGATGGAGTAACCGTAAATAACTTTACACCAATTGGAAATTTATCTTATAAATTTGCAGGAACTTTTGATGGTGCAGGACATACGATTAAGGGCATCAATGTTACGAAATATGGTACAGCTTTTATGGGATTGTTTGGTTATATTGCAGACAATGGAATTGTAAAAAATTTGACTATGGAAGCTTGTGAATTTGAAGGCGGTTCTTCTGTAGGTAGCATTGCTGGCTCAAATGACGGAACAATTTATAATTGTTACAACAAAGGCGGTAATATTTTAGGAACTGGTTATTCTGGTGGAATTGCAGGGCAAAATAGTGGCATTATAAAGAATTGCATTTCAAATGGAAACGTGAGTATGAAGGATGCCGTTTATTCTGCTTCAGGCTGTGGTGGAATTGCAGGAAATAGTTATGGTAGTAAAATATATAATTCAGCAAATTTAGGAAATGTATCTTTTTCAGGAGACAATTCTTACAGTAGTGCGTATATAGGAGGCGTTGTAGGAACCGTAATTGAGGGTTCAGAAATACAAAACTGTTACAACGTAGGAAAGATTAGTGATAGTACGGCCTCTCAAAAAATGGGTGCTATAGCAGGATGGGTAAGTGATAAATCCATTGTAGCAAATAGTTATACTTTAGAAGAAGCATATAGTGTCAATTTTGGTACCATGAATGGTGTTGAAAAAAACATTAAGGCATTACCAGAGGCTGATATGAAGACGGATTCGTTTCTTGAACAATTAAATAAAAATAGAGGGGATAATGAAGACTGGTTAAAGTGGGAATTTCGTTCGGATTCAGAATACCCAGTGTTGATAAAGCTGGTTGATTTATCGGATTGTCAGATGCAATGGGACAAAACTGCTTATACATATACTGGAAAGGCAATAAAACCATCCGTAACAATTACAAATAAAGGTGTAAAACTAAAAAAAGATAATGATTATACGATTAGTTACCAAAATAATAAAAATGTAGGAACAGCGACAATGCGAATCCAAGGAAAAAATGGTTATACAGGAACTATAACGACAACATTTGTAATCCATAAAGGAATACAACAAATCCGATATGCAAAATCCTATAAAAAGGCATATAAAGCAAAGCCATTTGCCGTTTACGCAAAAAGAGTAGTTGGAAATGGAAAAGTAACATATAAGAGCTCCAATAAAAAGGTGGCAACTGTAAGTAATAAGGGAATTGTAACGCCTAAAAATACAGGGAAAGCTATTATTATAGTAACAGCAGCAGAAACGAGCAACTATTATAAGAAAAGTGTAAAAATTATAGTACAAGTTGAAAAGAATAAAAAATAGAATAAAAATACACTTGTGTGAAATCGCTCTTCAAAGGACAGAGGTTAGGTCTGTTTTTTGAGGGCGTTTTCTTTTTTTTAAACAATCAAAACCAACAAGGCGATTTTCTCCTAGTTTCCGTTCTTGTAAATATGGCTAATATATGATATTCTGTAAGGAAGCGTATGTTTAAATTTAGAGATTAGATAACGGTTTAGTAGTTACAAGTTGAGGTAATTTTTTATGGAAAAAAATATTGTGTTGTGTGCATCCAGTGCATATGAAGAAAAGTATTATTTAAACGAGGATTTTGTGCAGATGCCTGAATCAATTAAAGAGGAGCTACAGATTATGTGTGTTCTTTTTACCGCAGATGTGGGCGGTATTCTTACTATGGAATTTGATGAAGAAGGAAACCTTTTATTTCAGACCGAAGCAGATGAGGGTGACTTGCTGTATGATGAGATTGGAAGTGTGCTAAAGATAAAGCAGATTCAGGAACAGAAAAAAGAATTACTGGAAAGTTTGGAGCTGTATTACAAAGCGTTTTTCTTAAATGAAGATGTGACTGCTTTGCTGGCAGAAGAATAGAAGGATAATTGTAGATACGAGATAGAGAAAGGGTGCAATGACACCTGTAAATAGAGAAAATACACTGAATTTCAGTGGATCGGAGGATGGCATGATTTTAGTTGTAGATGCAGGAAATACCAATATTACGTTAGGCGTGTTTGAAGGAAAAAAGTTGCGTGGAACGTACCGAATGACTACAAAGGTATCCCGTACCTCAGATGAGTACGGCATTTTCATAACAGAATTGTTGGAGAAGAATGGGCTGGAGCCAAGGCAGATTGAAGATGTAATTATTTCTTCTGTTGTGCCGAATATCATGCATTCTTTTACCAGTGGAATAAAAAAATATTTTCATGTGCAGCCTATTATTGTAGGAGCAGGGATTAAGACAGGTATCAATATTGCTGTTGCAAATCCAAAGTCAATGGGGGCAGATCGCATTGTGGATGCAGTAGCTGCCTATGAGCTTTATGGTGGACCAGTGATTGTAATTGATTTTGGAACAGCGACCACACATGATGTAATAACTGCGGATGGTTCTCTGACTGCCAGTGTAATCAGTCCTGGTATTCGGATTTCTGCGAATGCTTTATGGAAAGATACAGCCATGCTTCCAGAGATTGAGATAAAAAGACCAGAAACCATTCTTGCTAAAAATACAGTAGCAAGTATGCAGGCAGGTTTGTTTTTTGGCTATGTGGGGCAGACAGAATACATTGTCAAGAAATTAAAAGCAGAAACGGCGATGGAAAATATCAAAGTAGTGGCAACAGGTGGATTGGGAAAAATTATATCCGATGAGACAGATGTAATTGATATTTATGACAGCAATTTAACCTTAGAAGGACTTCGCATTATTTATGAATACAATAAGCGTTAGAGTGAGGAAACTATGAGTTTACAGATAGGAAACGTAAAAATAAACGGAAATCTTGTGCTTGGTCCTATGGCAGGAGTGACGGATTTACCTTTTCGTGTGTTGTGCAAGGAAGCAGGGGCAGACCTCATTTATACGGAGATGGTCAGTGCCAAGGGCATTATGTATGGAAATAAAAATACGACCATTCTTTTGGAAGTAGAGGAGCAGGAGCGTCCTGTTGCATTGCAGTTGTTTGGCAGTAATCCAAAGATTATGAGTGAGCAGGCAAAGCGGATAGAGCATCGTAATTTTGATATTGTAGATATTAATATGGGCTGTCCAGTGCCAAAGGTAGTAAACAATGGAGAAGGCTCTGCTCTTATGAAAAATCCCGAACTGGTGGGAGAAATTGTGTCAGCTATGACAAACATGTTGGAAAAGCCAGTGACTGTTAAAATACGAAAAGGATTTGGAGCCGAGGATTGCAACGCACCAGAGATTGCTAAGATTGCGGAGCAGGCAGGAGCGGCAGCCG
>FR899732.1:50404-99119 GCA_000437275.1 Clostridium sp. CAG:411
GCGGCAGCCGTAGCTGTGCATGGTAGAACAAGAGAGCAATACTATAGCGGACAGGCAGATTGGAATGTGATTCGAGAGGTAAAAGAAGCGGTGTCGATTCCTGTGATTGGCAATGGAGATATATTCAAGCCTGAGGATGCAAAGCGGATGTTGGAGGAGACTGGTTGTGATGCGGTGATGCTTGCCAGAGGTGTGCGAGGAAATCCATGGTTGTTTACCCAGACGAAAAGATATTTAGAAACAGGGGAACAGCTTCCAAAACCAGAAATTGGAGAAGTCATAGAGACGATTCTTCGTCATGCTAAAATGCAGGTTGCATTTAAAGGAGAATATCTTGGCATGCGTGAAATGAGAAAGCATGTAGCATGGTATACGACAGGTTATCCACAGTCAGCAAAACTTCGAGGAAAGATAAATGAGATAGAGAGTATTTCGGATTTACAATACTTGCTGGAGGATTATGCAAAACAATTCCACAATCCAGTTTCAGCAAGATAAGATTGGAGGACAAACATGAAAGGAAATATTTTAGTAGGGCAATCAGGAGGACCAACTACGGTAATCAATGCCAGCTTAGCGGGTGTATTGAGTGCAGCGTTTAATAGCGAAAAGATTGACACTGTGTATGGTATGGTAAATGGCATTCAAGGATTTATGGATGAGAATGTACTAAATCTTACCAAAGAGTTTAAGGGAAATGAAAAAAAATTAGAACATCTTAGAGTTACTCCATCTATGTATTTAGGTTCTTGCCGTTACAAATTAAAGGACCCAAAGGAAGATTCCAGTGATTTAGAGCGTGTATTTGAATTGATAAAAAAATATGAGATACGATATTTCCTTTATATTGGCGGAAACGATTCCATGGATACAGTAGACAAGGTATCCAGATATGCCAAGGAAAGAAAGTATGATATAAAGGTGATTGGTATTCCAAAGACCATTGATAACGATTTGATGGAAATTGACCATACGCCAGGCTTTGGTTCCGCAGCCAAATATATTGCAACATCTATTTTGGAAATGTGTCATGACACTTACATCTATTACATGGAAAGTGTCCTTATTGTGGAGATTATGGGAAGAAATGCAGGCTGGCTGGCAGCTTCTTCTGTACTTGCCAGAAATGAATATAATGCAGCACCACATTTGATTTATCTTCCTGAGAGTGACTTTGACCAAGAACAGTTTATTGCAGATATTAAAGAGCAGTTTAAACATAGAAAACAGGTCATTGTGGCAGTATCGGAAGGTATTCATGACAAAAATGGAGAATATATTTCTGCCAAATCCACAAAGACAGACCAATTTGGACATGTAATGCTCAGTGGAAATGGAAAATATCTGGAATCACTCGTACAGAAAGAAATTGGCTGTAAGGTGCGTTCGGTAGAGTTAAATGTATTACAACGCTGTGCGGCGCATATTTCCTCCGCTACGGATGTTTCAGAGGCATTTCACTTAGGAGAAAAGGCAGTGGATGCAGTGCTAAATGGAAGAACAGACGAAATGACTTCCTTACGAAGAATATCCAATGATCCATATCGAGTAGAATACATTACGGTTCCTGTATCAGAAGTTGCGAACAAAGAGAAAACAATTCCAAGAGAATGGATTAATGAAGCGGGAAATGA
Source organism: Clostridium sp. CAG:411 (assembly GCA_000437275.1). Classification (GTDB taxonomy): domain Bacteria; phylum Bacillota; class Clostridia; order Lachnospirales; family Lachnospiraceae; genus CAG-411. Next base: position 52,039 of record FR899732.1, read on the forward strand.
TGTGACACAAGAACTGATTGATTATTTACAACCATTGATTGAGGGAGAAGTAAAAGTAGAGTACAACAAGGGAATACCAGACTACATTTTTAGAGATGTGGAAGTGTAGAAATTGCCTGTAAACTACAATCCCAAAGTAGTACATGGTAAAAGATGGCAAGAATATTTTGTTGACATTAAAAAAAAGGGGTGCTATAATCCATCACATAAAGAGAGACAGACAAAGAGGTCGTAACACGTTAGAGTGTTGCGACCTTTTTCTTTCTTTACGCGGAGGATGGGGATAGTCCATGCTTGCATGAGAACTTACCGTCTGCCGTAAGAGTAAAAACTCATAATCGTGTTTTTGTGAATGTGCACACACAAGAAGAAACGAACAGCAAAACGAAGGAGGAATAGAAGTATGAAGAAATTCTATGAACATTCGGTTAAGAAAAAGATTGCTGCAATTGGTTTCGCATTTGCGGTAGCGATTTCGTCATTTGGTATGCCTGCGACAGCAGAGGCATATAGTGGTTTTAGTGGTGATTATAGCAGAAGTGAAAGATTGGCACAGCCAACCTCCAAGCATCAGTTTCAGAAGGATGAGTTGGGCGTAGTAAACTTTCAATCTGTTTATGGAGATAAGGAAGCAAATATTGCAAGTATGAAAAAATACATTGAAGAAGCACATCAAAAGGGAGTTAAGATTCTTCTCTTTCCAGAAATGTGTGTAACAGGTTATGTGTCATCCAGTGATCCAGACTCCGCAGCTTATAAATGGGCAGTAGAGAGTGCAGAGCCATTGGATGGACCAACACAGAAGATATTTGCAGAAATCGCAGATAAGGATGATATGTATATTATATATGGTGCAACACAGACCATAGAGGGAGATAGCAAACATGCATATAACTCTGCTTTTGTTTGTTCTCCAGAAGGTGAGGTTACTGCATATCAGAAGATTACTCCAGTTGAAGGTAGCTGGTGTGTAGCAGGTGATACTCCCGTATTGATTGATGCAGGAGAATATGGAAAGATTGGTATTAGTATTTGTTATGATACCTATTCCACACCAGAGTTAGAGAGGTATTATGCAGCTATGGGATGTAACTTGTTATTAAACCCAACAGCATCTGGTGGCAACTGGTATTCCAGCAATGTAGCAGGATGGCAGGAATATTACAAGTTGCGTTTGGAAAGTGTGGCATCTCGTGATGGAATGACAATTTTAAGTTCAGACTTGGTAGATGACAGTGGAATGTCAGGCAATACTCCAGACGTATTTCCTGGTGGAAGTGTAATTTTACAGGGAGCATTTAATGGACCTATGTATTATGCAGGAGCAGATTGTGAAGCAGGAAGTGTAGAAGAAGATGCCAATATTGTAATTGAGCAAAAAGGGCTTTTAACAAACGGAAAGGCATTGACCGCATCTTCAGGAAGTACTTGTAGCAATGCAGATTTCAATCCTGAATTATATGCACAGCTATATAAGGATATAGCAGAAATGAAAACCATTGGAGTGACTTCGGCAGCAGTAACAAGTGGTCCAAATGTTGCAGTTGTAAATATGACAGGATACTGGGGAAATAAGAAAAAGACATTAGAAAAGATGGTTTCTTATATAGAAGAAGCTGCGGCTAAAAATGTGGATATGATCGTATTCCCAGAAACAGTACTTTCAGGATACGGCTATGTAGAACCGGAAAAGGACCCATTTTATCAGAAATATGGAGTATCTATGCAGGTTGCTACAGCAGAAACCATTCCAGGAGCAAGTACAAATTATTTGAGTGAATATGCAAAAAAATATGGTATGTATATTATTTTTGGTATGACAGAAAAGGATGAAGCAGGCAAGATTTACGAGGCAAATAATTATGAGAAGCATGCGGAAAAGGTATACAATTCCGCCGCAATCCTTTATCCAGATGGAACGATTGACTCCTATCAGAAGATACATAGAGCAGGGTTGGAAACACAGTGGTCCGTATGTGGTACTACTCCAAAGATTATAAACACGAAATGGGGTAAGATTGGTATTGACATTTGTCGTGATGGACATTTTTATCCAGAACTTGGAAGATATTATGCAGCCATGGGATGTACCATGTTTGTACACCCAACCGCAACAACAGGAAATGCTTGGTATCGTGCAACTAGAATTGGTTCCTATACGGACCGTGATGGCATGGCAGCGATTACGTGTAACCTGTTAGGTGGAGATGGTATTTATAACGCAGATGGAAGTTATGATCCAAAAGATGTAGAAGGAAACTTTGACGAAGAAGGAAACTTTATTGGAGGAACAACTATTCCAGATATTATTTACAATCAGAAGGAAGTAGAGAATGATCCATATTGGAATAGTAAGAACTGGCTTGGTTCTGGCGGTATCTTTAATAGTACAAGTTTGATTATTACAAAGGGTTCTACAAGTGGATTAAAGCCATCCCCTAGATTGAATTATAATGGTACCGGTTCTGCCTCAGAAGGTTTTGCCAAGAGAGGAAAGACCAGTCCATTAGGACTTGAAATTGCAAAAATGGATTTGACAGGTTGTGGTTTCCGACCATCTAGTCAGACATTTCATCCATCTTTATTCTCTAAGATGTATGATAAACTGGCAGTATTGTATCGTGGAGGATATACATCCCTTTATGGAAAAGATGCAATTAAGGAACCAGTAACCATTGACCTTACAACAGGTGCAGCAGTAACGGCAACACCAGAGGTAACAACGACACCAAGCGTTACAACAAGTCCAGCAGTAACAGCGACACCAACAGTAACTCCAACGGTAACACCAGTTGTCACAGCAACACCAACAGTAACAGCAACACCTAGTGTGGCACCTGTAGCAGGTACAAAACTTACGGACCGTAAGACAAAGGCAGTCTATAAGGTAACAAAGAAAAATGCAACCGTTACCTATGTAAAGACAACGGATACAAAGGCAACAACCATTAAAATTCCAGATAAGGTTAAGATTCATGGAATAACTTACAAAGTTACAGCAATAGCAGCAAAGGCGTTCAAAAATAACAAGAAGATTACCACAGTAACAATAGGAAAGAATGTTACTACAATTGGAGCCTCTGCGTTCCAGGGTTGCAAGAACTTAAAGAAGATTACCATTTCTACAACAGGATTAAAGAAAAAGTCTGTAGGAAGTAAGGCATTTAAGGGAATCAACAGTAAGGCAGTCATTAAGGTGCCTGCAAAGAAACTGGTAGCATATAAGAAGATCGTAAAGCAGGCAGGCATCGGAAGTAAGGTAGTTGTTAAGAAGTTGTAATAAAAATATAAATTCACTTAAATATCCAGTAGGAAACATCCTACTGGATATTTTTCTTTATAGAAAAAGCGTTTATTCTATTGGAGAAAAGAAAAAATGTTACAAGAGTATGAAGTAATTTACGCTTTGTTTGTACAATATTCCTAAATTTTAGAAGAAAAGCAATTTCTGTTTGCAATTTCAGTAGTTATAGTGTATTATTTTTACCAGACGGACAAATGTACGCGGTAAAAGGACATGTACATTTCAAATAAAACAGAGAAAGAGGTAATTTAGAATGAGCGATAAGTTAAAAGTAGGTATTCTTGGTGGAACAGGTATGGTAGGACAGAGATTCATTGCATTATTGGAAAATCATCCTTGGTTTGAGGTGACAACCATTGCTGCAAGCCCAAGAAGTGCAGGAAAGACCTATGAGGAAGCAGTAGGAGGTCGTTGGAAGATGGACACTCCAATGCCAGAGGCTGTGAAAAAGATCATCGTTCACAACGTAAACGAAGTAGAAGAAGTTGCTTCTACCGTAGATTTTGTATTTAGTGCAGTGGATATGTCTAAGGACGAGATTAAGGCAATCGAAGAAGCATATGCAAAGACAGAGACACCAGTTGTTTCAAACAACAGTGCACATAGATGGACACCAGATGTTCCTATGGTTGTACCTGAAATCAACCCTGAACATTTTGATGTTATTGAATTCCAGAAAAAGAGACTTGGAACAAAGAGAGGTTTTGTAGCTGTTAAGCCTAACTGCTCTATCCAGAGTTATGCACCAGTTCTTACAGCATGGAAAGAATTTGAGCCATATGAAGTAGTAGCTACCACATATCAGGCTATTTCAGGAGCAGGTAAGACATTTAAAGATTGGCCAGAGATGGAAGGTAACATCATTCCATTTATCGGTGGTGAGGAAGAAAAATCAGAGCAGGAACCACTTAGAATCTGGGGTAAAATTGAAGATGGCGTAATTAAGAAGGCAGACGACGTAAAGATTACTTGCCAGTGTATTCGTGTACCTGTATTAAATGGACATACAGCCGCTGTATTTGTTAAGTTCAGAAAGAACCCAACAAAGGAACAGTTAGTTGAAAAATTAGTAAACTTCAAGGGACTTCCACAGGAATTAGATCTTCCAAGTGCTCCAAAGCAGTTTATTCAGGTTATGGAAGAGGAAAATCGTCCTCAGGTTGCATTAGATGTAGATTATGAAAATGGTATGGGTATCTCTGTTGGACGTATTCGTGAAGATAGTATCTATGACTGGAAGTTTGTAGGATTATCACACAATACTGTTCGTGGTGCTGCAGGTGGAGCTGTGCTTTGTGCAGAAACATTAAAAGCAAAAGGATATATTACAAAGAAATAATGATTGCGAATAGCATAAAGAGGGATTGTTACATTTGTAACAATCCTTTTTTTGCTTTTTTATAGGAAAAGATATGTGAAGATACAAATAGTTTTGCAAAACAGCAGAAAATTTTAAAAATGCACACAAAATGTGTAGTAGTAATAATTTCTACACTATTACCAAAATTGGTACAATAAATAACAAAAAAAATGTGAATATTACAAAAATATAAAAAAAATAGTGCAAATATGTTGCAAAAATAAAAATTGTTCCATATAATTGCTTTTGGAACAAAATAAAACAAACTTTTTAGCAGAAGTGGGAGGAAAAACATGAAAAGTTTAAAGAAGGTATTTGCATTTTTACTTTCACTTGCAGTGGTAATTGGAATTTTTGCCAATGCAGGATTGGAAATTAATGCTAATACAAACAACACAGTAACCGTATATTATAGCAGTTCATGGAATCAAGCCTATATTCATTATAGACAGGCAGATGGTACATGGACAAACGTACCAGGAGAAAAGATGAGCAAGTCATCTGAAGTAAATGGTTACAATTGGAAAGCTACAATTAACTTAGGAAACAATAGTAGCACACAGGTATGTTTCAATGATGGAAATAATAACTGGGATAGCCGTAACGCACAGAACTACACTGTTTCAAAGGGAAGCTACGGAATAAAAAATGGAACAGTAACATCTGTTGCTGCACCAACAGCTACACCAACTGCAACACCAGAGTTATTCACTTGTGACTTTGATATGAATGTAACATCTCCACAATTCGTTGGAACAACAGTTCATTTCACAGGATATGAGTACGATATGCCATATCATATGTATAATAACTTTATGTATGTGATTCATAAGCAGGGAGCAGATGCTGCAAATGACAAGTATATTTCTGCATACAAAGATTACGCATCAGGTAAAACTTGCTATACAGCAAGCCATGAGTTTACAGAAGCAGGAACTTATGAAGTTACTTTTAAGGCAATGCAGTATTCAGGATATACAGCTACAAAGACTAAGACTATTGTAATTAACAACAAGCAGGAAGAGAAGACATTATATTTCAGCAATTATTATTCAAAATGGGATAAGGTATATGCCTATGTATGGAACAACAATTCAGATGCAAAAGTATTTGAAGCAAAAGTTTATGATAAAATGGCAAAGGTATATGAAGTAACAATTGTAGGAAATTATAAAAATATTTTATTTAAGAATACAAAAGATGGTTGGGATATGCAGACAGCCGATTTAGTAATCCCAACGGATCGTAAAAATTGTTTTAGTGCTAATAATACCGAAAACAGAACAAATGGTTATTGGTATGAGTATACAGATAAAGCATTTAGTTGTACATTGACAATTCAGCAGTCATCTCCTCAAAACGTTGGAACTGCAATTTCATTATTTGGTGAACCTGGTAAAGATATGCCAGGACATAGATATAATAATTACTATTTTATAGTTCATAAACAGGGAACAAATGAAAATCAGGATAAGCGAATTGCTGCAACACCTGCAACAGGTGGTCATACAGCTACTTGGGAGCCTACAGAAGCAGGAACCTATGAAGTATCTTATTGTGCATCAAATTACGCTGGCTATACAGCAGTAGATACAAAGACATTTGTAATTAGATAATAGAATACAAGTCTCACAAATTTGAAAGGGTGTGCATTTGCACATCCTTTTTTCTATACAAAGGTTTCCTCTATGTCCCTTATTTGTAACCTTTTTTTCAAACATACATATATTGAGAGTATGGTGACGTGTGTAACCAATGAGTTTAAACAATAGGTTATGAACATGTCTGAATATGTAGAAAAGGAGCCACAGGCATGAAGGAATGTTGTAATGCTTATAATGAGCAAAATCGATGGGAAAACAGACGATGTGTAAACCCAAATGCAAATCAATGTGGATCGAGTGGAAATGGAATGATGCACAGTGGATGTTCTACGAACAGAGAAAATATGGGATGTCAGTCAAGGGGACAAAGAATGGCTGGTAGAATGCCTCAGCAGCAAGGTTCTATGAGATGTGGAATGGAAAAGAAGCAAAGTGAATGCGCAGGCAACAGACAAAACGACTGTCATACAGGAGCAGGAAAGACTTCCTGTGAGACTCCAAAGGGTGGATGTGGTTGTTGCAAAGAAAAAGAAATGAATCCCGCATGTCGTAGAGACATCAGACCAGTTGATGAAATGAATCCTGGTATGGGCTATGTACCATGGCAAAATTTTGAAAACTTGTTTGATACTTGCGAGGGCTTTCAAAATGGAAGTATCTTTAAAGATTTAGTATTTCCATTTCTGGGAAGACCGCTTCATTGTGAGAGGAGGATGAATCGTCGATGAGAAACAGGAGTAATCAGTGTCAGTTAAGACAATTTATTGATGAAATTAGTTTTGCCATGGATGATATTGTATTGTTCTTAGACACACATCCATGTTGCCAGGAGGCACTTGCCTATTATGAAGAGTGCAAAAAAATGAGAGAGGAAGCTATGGACGAATATGCAAGAATGTATGGTCCTTTAGATAAATATCGTGCAAATGTTTCTGAAAGTAATGAGTGGTGTTGGGCATTGCAGCCATGGCCATGGAAGGGAGAGTGTTAATGTATGTGGAATTATGAAAAACGTTTACAGTATCCCGTAAATATTAAACAGACAAATCCACAAATGGCACAGATGATTATTAGTCAGTTTGGAGGCCCAGATGGAGAATTGGCGGCCTCAATGCGATATTTGTCCCAGCGTTATACCATGCCTTATAATGATGTTATTGGCGTATTGACGGATATTGGTACAGAAGAATTGGCGCATATGGAGATGATTAGTACCATTGTATATCAGCTTACCAGAAATCTTACGCCAGAAGAAATTAAAGAAAGTGGATTTGACAAATATTATGTAGACCATACGTTGGCATTATGGCCACAGGCAGCAGGGGGCATCCCATTTAATGCCTGTGAATTTCAGTCAAAGGGTGATACTATAACCGATTTGTTTGAAGATTTAGCGGCAGAACAAAAAGCGCGCACCACGTATGACAACATTCTTCGTCTGGTTCATGATCCAGATGTAGTAGACCCAATTCGTTTCCTTCGTGCAAGAGAGATTGTACATTTTCAGCGTTTTGGTGAGGCATTGCGAAAGGTGCAGGATCGTTTGGATTCTAAAAATTATTATGCATTCAATCCACAAATTGATAAGGGCTGTGGTTGCGACAATTAATCTATTGTGTCGTTTTGATAAATGGGAAGGCTATTTATGGGGAAGGAACCTTTTACCGCTTTTATCATATAATAAGTTATGCATGCAAACTTTTATTTTGGGGAGTAGCGAGTCGCTGAGGTTGTGCAAGGTAAATGTGGCGCCAGATAACGAGTGAAACTCGTATACAAAAGAGAAACATCCAGGCGTTACGATAAAGTGGAGCTAAGCATTTGCTTATGCAACACAAAAAAAGAAGCAGTCGAAAACCATACGGTTGATTTCCTGACTGCTTCTTTTTATGAAAATGGAAGAAGAAAAATATGTATATATTATACCATATTTTGTGAAAAAAGATACCCCTTTTTTTGAAAAAAGCTAAAAATTTTCAATTTCTTTTGCAAATACATAAAAGAGCGACTTATATTGCGAAAAAAGAAAGAGTTTTTAACATTTGTGGATAAAAATAATTACTATGTTATCGCAAAAATAAAAAAGGGGGTTGCATATAATGGAAATTTGTGGTATAAATTTCTTAGAACAAAGGAGTTCAAATTTGTTTCCTTATGTTGCTCAGTAGAGAGAGCAATGTAAGGAAGGAAATTTGGCTCCTTTTTTCTTTACGAAAAAAGACAGGCGCGCGACTGCTTTTAGAAAATATTGTATCGTATGGCAGAATTGTTATACGGGCAAAAATATTTTTGCTTATAAATCATGCCATGTAAAATAAGGAGGAAAATAGTATGAACGCAGGAAATATAGGATTCGTCCTAATTTGTGCAGCATTCGTGTTTTTTATGACACCAGGGCTTGCCTGTTTTTATGGAGGTCTTGTAAGAAAGAAAAACGTTGTAAATACAATGATGATGTCAATTTTTATTATAGGAACTGGAATTGTAATGTGGGTATTATTCGGATATTCCCTTTCTTTTGCACCAACAGGGAACGGTATTATCGGTGATTTTCGCTGGTTAGGACTGGAAGGTGTATCTTTAACAAAAGGATATTTAGATAGTCATGCAATTCCAAATATGGTATTTTGTTCATTTCAGATGATGTTTGCAGTAATTACGCCAGCTTTGATTACTGGTGCAGTTGCAGGAAGAATGAAATTTAAGTCTTTGTTTGTGTTTATTGTAATTTGGTCAATTATAGTGTACTATCCATTGGCACATATGGTATGGGCAAAGAATGGGTTGTTAGGTTTAGATGGACTTGGAGCCTTGGACTTTGCTGGTGGAGATGTAGTACATATCAGTTCAGGTGTTTCTGCCCTTGTTCTTTGTATTTTGTTAGGAAAGAGAAAAGATTATTATCATGCAGCATATCGAGTACATAATATTCCAACCGTTGTAATAGGTGCCTCTCTTTTGATGTTTGGATGGTTTGGATTTAATGCTGGTTCTGCGCTGGAAGCAAACGGACTTGCAGCACATGCTTTTATGACAACCGCAACATCAGCCGCAGCCGCTATGTTATCATGGATGGTATGCGATATGATTGCCAATCGAAAACCTACTTTGATTGGTGTATGTACAGGTATGGTAGCTGGTTTGGTAGGTATTACTCCTGGAGCTGGATTTGTGCCAGTTTGGGCAGCCGTAATTATTGGATTATCCACTAGCCCAATCTGCTTTTTAATGATTTCTTATGGAAAGAGAAAATTTGGATTTGATGATGCTTTGGATGCTTTTAGTTGCCATGGTACAGGTGGTATCTGGGGTGGTATCCTAACAGGTATTTTTGCAAAGGCTTCTGTAGGAGGCTATAATGGAGCTATCTATGGTGACTGGGGACAATTCGTAGCACAGTTAATCGGTATTGGGATTACGATCGTAATTGCAGTAGTAGGAACGGTAATCTGCTATGCCATTACACGCCTGTTCACAGGAAACATTCGTGTGGATGCAAAGGACGAAGCAGTTGGATTGGATGTTTCACAACATGGAGAGTCAGCGTATCCATCCTTTAATGGTTTGGAATAAGAATAGGAGGTTTAGACATGTCACAGGAGCAAGCAGATGTAGAATTAATAAAAGTAGAAGCGATTGTACGAGAAGAATGTTTTCTGGATGTAAAAAATGCGTTGGCAGCGATTGGTGTCAATGGTATTACAGCCTATCAGGTAGTAGGTTGTGGAGCACAAAGAGGAATGATGGATTATGTCAGAGGTCAGAAAGTGGATGTACAGGTGCTTCCGAAAATTAAGTTTGAAATTGTAGTATCTTCGCAGGAGTGGGAAAAGAAAACGGTTGAGGCAATACAAAAAGCAGCCTTTACAGGAAATCATGGAGATGGAAAGATTTTTAGTTATAACATACGTCAGGCTATGAAGATTCGTACACAGGAAACTGGGTATGATGCGGTACAATCGCCAGAGGACGAATAATTCAATTAAATATCTTTAAGTATGAAAAAGTGGGACTGTAAAAAAGTCCTTTTGAAAAGCAGAAGCATCGGCAGCCATGCCGATGTTACCGGCAGCCATGCCGATGTTTCTGCTTTTTCTATTATCTGGAAAATAAACATAAAACATCAATTTGAAAATGGACAAAAATTTTACATTTTTCCTAAATTTTTTATATAGGTGAAAGTTACTCTTTCATGTGGAATTTAGTTTTACAAGTTAGAGACAAAATAAATATATAAACTCTATTGACAATATAATATATATATGTGTATAATATTTGTTGTATTTCCGGATATACATAATTATAAAAACTGAAAGAGAGGAAATTAATTTGAAACGAAATATCATAGTGACTGCGTTAGTCGTAGGGGCGATGTTGGTGAGTACAAGTTCGCAGTTAGCATTTGCCTATTCTTCGGGGGCTGGAACATTCTCAAAAAAATTTATTGCGAAAGATGAATACAAGAAGATTACAACTGTAAATAAGGGGAATTCTGATATGTCCCAAGTTGGTGTTTTGGTGACAACAATGTATGATGGTAATGGAAATAAGGCCAATGATTATATGAAGTCAAAAACGAAATTTATGGGTTGGAATGGATCAAAGTGGGTATTGGCAACTTCTAAAGATGATGAGGGAGCGGTTGCCACTAAAGGTAAAATTCTATATGTTCAATTAAAAAATGCATATATTGGTAAAGGTAAATCAATACAGTATCATGGACAAGGGAATAATCCTCGTTTAAATGCATATATATCTGGTACCTTTTATGCAGACGGTAAGCGTTAATAAATACGTATTGCGAAATAAACTGTATTAATGACTAGAGCATTGACAATGATTAAATTGCCAATGCTCGTGTTGTTTATAAGTTGAGAAGGGTGGAAAGAAATTGATATGATAAAAGAAGTAAAAGCAAATTTGTATTTATTATTTAAGAAAAGGGAATATTGGTTTGCCTTTTTTGCGATGTTGATATTCTGTTGTATTTCTTATTTGTCCGAGGTTAAGCAAAATATGGGAGAGGATTTATTTAATATCGGCAGACCGAGCGATCATTTTGTTTTAGCAGATTGGAAACCATACGCTGATTACTACACGGTTTTTTTCCCAATCCTGTTAAGTGTGATGACAGCGTTTCCTATATTTGATGAAAATCGAAATAAGAATGGTGTATTTACTGTTACAAGAACTAGTAAGAAGAAATTATATTATAGTAAATGGATCGTAAGTTTTTTGGGCGGTGCAAGTATAGCATTTGTGCCACTTATGATAAACATAATACTTAATGAAATTACATTTTATAACGCAAGTAATCACCGATTTGGTATGGCTAAGTCTAGATTATACTTCTTGAATCGTGGATATGCGTTAGAGAATTGTTATAAAGAAAATGAATTATTATACGAAATCGGATACGTGGTGTTATTAGCAATATTTGCAGGAGCATGCTGTATGCTAGTATTTTCACTTTGTCATTTTGTTAGGAAGTTTAAAATATTTACGATACTCCCATTATATGTTATTTTTTTTGTGTCAAATTCGCTGAGTATATCAAAATTTGATTTAAACGATTATTTGCTTTGTCCATTGGGAGATGGAGATTTGGTAGGAATGTTGATTGTAACAGGTGTTATGATGGTTGTTAGTGGTGTTATTGTAAAAAATATTTTGGAAAGAATGGAGTATAAATAATTAAAATGTACCGAGTGAAAGAAGCTTTGAAAAAGTATTTGATTGCACTGTCAGTGGCATCAATACTGAATATAGATTGCTTAAAAAGAATGGGAAAAGGGGAATTTGAGGGAAACTTTATAAGTGTGTATTTAAATTCCTTTACTGGGGGAATAAGGACAATGGAAAACGGGGAACATGTTTTGGTACTGTATCTGTTTGATTTGGCGTATTTGTTAATTTTGTCCATAATTTTTGGTACGGATCTATATAAGGAAATCTACGGTACTGGAATATATGTTATGACACGGATAAAGTCCAGAAGCAAATGGATGTTGCGTAAAGTTGGCAAGTTACTTGGGGAGTGTATCATAAGTGCGATTATTTATTGTAGCTGTGTTTTACTATTGCAGTTGTATCATACAAGGGTGATTTGTGACAAAAATGCAATATTAGCCTATTTTATTACTGTGATATTTGTAACATATAATATATTTTTGGTTGCGCTTATTATAAATGCGGTATCTATTATGGGAAAAATATCCTATGGTGTGTGTGCGGGTACAGCTTCCCTTGTTATAATGGTAATTTATGTAATAAAGTATGATGAAATTTCCATGTTTGCAGGAAACTTGAAATATATGTATTTGGCGCCTGTTAATATGATAAATCTGTTTTATGAAACAGATTTAAAATTTGTGTTACTTGTATTTGCATATTACACTCTTATCGTTGGATTGATTGTTTTTGGTCTTTTAAAATACATAAAACGCATGGATATAAAATTGTTAGAAAGTGATTTATAAGTAGAGAGGATGTAAGAAGGTAGTTTTTATGAATAGTCTAGAAGTACAAAGCATTACAAAAGAAATATGTCAAGAAAAGGTTTTGAACAAGGTGAACTTTTGTGCATCAGGTGGGAAAATATACGGAATTGTTGGAAAAAATGGGTCAGGAAAAAGTATGTTATTTCGTGCTATTTCGGGTTTGGTAAAGGTAGACAATGGAAGCATAGTTTGGAATGGTGAAGATTGTACAAGAAATTTAGCTCAAAAAATTCGTATGGGCATCATCGTGGAAAATGTAAATTTATATGCAGACCTTAATGCAATGGAAAATTTGAGGTATTTGGCTAAGATTAACAATTATATAGGGGAAAAGGAAATTATTGAAACATTAGACAAAATAGGATTAGACAGCAATAATAAAAAAAAGATGAAAACTTTTTCCCTAGGAATGAGACAAAAACTTGTGATTGCACAAGCGATTATGGAAAAGCCAGATTTGCTTCTTTTAGATGAGCCTACGAATGCACTAGATGAAGAAACAGTTAGGCGATTTCGGGAAATATTAAAGGAAGAAAAAAGGCGAGGTGCTATTATTTTAATTGCAAGTCATAATCGTGAGGATATTGAGGAATTGTGTGATGAAGTATATGTGATGAATGATGGAGTATTGTCGAGATAAAGCCTGCAATTATTACAGGAAAGAGGTGTGAACATTGAAAAAAGGATTGTTATTTATAAGCATTTGTGCCATTTGTGTGATTTTGGGGCAAATTGGAAGAATGTCATTTGGAAATGTGGGTCTTGCAGATGTTAAAAATTTGGAAGACTTAAAAAAGGTTTCCTTTTATTTTGATTATGCAGAGGGAAAATCGGATGCAGAAAACTATGAGGGAAAAATTGCAACAGAGTATGTAAATAGTGCTTTGAATAGGCAATACATTTTTATAGCAAAACCAACAGGAAACATAAAGGTTGGTGGTCTTGACGTAATGCAGGAGGTCAAAATTGAAAAGGTAATTAAGGGAAAATCGGGCATTGAATGTGACACTGTTTGGGTAGATGGAATGCCAGGGTTTGAGTATCATGATGATAGGATTTATTTAGATGCATTTTCAGGGTGGATGATGAAGAATCAAAGATACCTAATTTGTGCATCGTCGTATCATAAAGGTCTTTATGAGGCAGAAAAATGGTTTGGTTGTTTAAATTTAGAAACGTCTGAAAGTGGTATGGTAGTAGATACTGAGCAGGAATATACCTACGAGGAAATCTGCCAAGCACAGTTTTTTGCGGAAGATGAGAGCGTATTAAAAGCCAAACAAAACATAAAAGAAAGAATTCTTGAAGAATTGGAATTAAATAAATAAGAAAAAGCAACTATGGTCGCGGGACCGTGGCTGCTTTTTCTGTTAGGGGAGTTTTTTACAGCCCAATGGGTAATGTTTTTAAAATGCCACATAGAACTATTGCTGAAACCATAATGAGCGGTTTATTTCCAATTTCGGATTTTAGGTGAAATAGAAATCTTGTTGTAAAGGGCAGCGTATTCAATTTCGTTTAATTCCATAACAAAGTTTTTGGGGAAATTCTTTTTTACCCCTTTTGTCTGTAGCAAGGTGGCAGCTTTGTTGTATGCAACTGCCGCTTCTGCCTCTGTTTGGTAGGTCCCTACCTGAAAATCTCCATTTATATGTATTTTAACCGTATAAGTAGAAATGCCACGCTCCATATGATGGGTCACACCATGATATTTGTTGATAATTTCGATATTTCGATAACGAAAATCGGTGCAGTCTCCATTGACAAAGCGATAATCTCTTCCTGCAACTGCAAAATTTTTAATTCCATAGCGGGTCAGAATATTAAACTGTGTGCCGTATTCTGCCACAAATAGATGCCCGCCACGTCGTTGAATCGTATGCTTGGAATAATAAAATAAATCATCTACGTCAAATTTAAGGACATCCTCTGGTCCAAAATAATATAAAAAATAGTTGGACAAAATATAAATAGGCGTTTTGCAGTACATATTGTTATCTCGAAAATTTATTAGAGAAACCCATTTCGCAAAAGGAAGGACAGAATTTTTTTTGTAATCTTCAATGGTCTTATGAGGAAGATCACACAGTGCTTTGGCCTCTTTATAAGCAAGAGAGGCTTTTTTTTCTGTGGAAAAACTTCCCAGACTAATGTGTTTTCCTTTGAAATTGATAGAGGAACGATAAGAAATCTCTCCATTTTTTTTCGTTGTTAAAAAAACACCAGGTAATGTTGCCAAAAAAATCCCTCCTTTTCGAGTCTTTGCTTTTTCTAATAAATATATCGGAGTATTTCGTTAGAACCTCAAATAGAATTTAAAACAAAACTTCTTGTCATCCTTCGACCAAAATCCCTATAAATCCCTATAATTCTAGCGTTTTGTCGCATTTTATCGAATAAAATAGTAGACAAGCAGAAAAAAATATACCTGTTTTTTTCTATTAAATCTGGATAAAATATTACAAGCAAAAGCTTCTATTTTTGGAGAAACTGTATGGTATGGAAAAATCTTCCAGTCTTAAATTGCCTTATCCACCAAAAAAACAGGAAGCGTCTTGACAGGTTGGAAAAGTGTGGATAGAATGCAGGCATGCAAAGCGAAATTGTGTTTTGACACGGAGAAAAAGCGAATTGTTTGGGCGCGTTTTCTACTTACGCTTTCGATAGGAGGATTTATTTATGAGGCATAGACTTTTGATTCTGAAAAAAGAGGCAAAAGCTTGCATGAAAAAAAGAAAAACGATTGTAACGAATATGATAGGAACAGTGGTGGTTACTGTCTGTTTGCTGTCATGCCATATAGGAAATATAGGAACAGTGCAGATCTATGCGGAAATTACGACTGTATCTGAAACAGGTGATATATGGAATGTGACAGATGTAAAGCCAAAAGTACAGGAGACAGAAGGAGAACAACCAACAGAGAGAGAATTGGCAGAAGATACACTGGGAGGAATACCAAGTGTGGGTGATACAAGTGCTGGGATGTTGCAACTATTTTCTCAAAATATGCCCGTTGTTTCCACAGGAGATGCGGTATTGGGAGAACCTGCAGTGACAGCCTTCCATGCACAGGAGCAAAATAAAGATATAGAAGTAGCACAGCAAAATGAAACAGAAGGAAAAACAAAAGAGGTTGTTAGTGGGGAAGCAGTAACCGCAAATGCAACTGTGAAAAGAACAACACAGAAAGCAAAAGAACAAAGTGCTGCAACTAAAATTATGCTTTCTCAAAAAGATAAAACGGTGTTGCTTCGTATTGTAGAAGCAGAAGCGGGAACCGAGGATTTAAAAGGAAAAATGTTAGTGGCAAATGTAGTGCTAAATCGTGTAAACTGCAAAACAGAATTTCCAGACAATGTGACAGATGTGGTATTCGACCATACAGGAGGCGTATATCAATTTTCCCCTATTGGAGATGGAAGATATTGGAGTGTAACGATTTCGAACGAAACCAAAGAAGCAGTAAAACGTGTCTTAAACGGAGAAGATCCTTCAAAAGGCGCCTTATACTTTATGGCACGAAAATACGCCGCCGCCCATAACGTAAACTGGTTCGACCAAAACCTAACCCGACTATACGAACACGGTGGCCATGAATTTTTCCGCTAGACATGAGCACTGCAAAAATAGAAATCCATCTTCTTCGAGTAAGCTAGCTTACAGAGAAGAAGATGGATTTCTATTTTTATAGGACGAAGTCCGAAATGAGTATGGAGCGGAGCGGAATACGAATTAGCAGTGCGTAGAAAGGTAAGCTAGCTTACAGAGAAGAAGGTTGCTTTCTATTTTTATAGGACGAAGTCCGAAATGAGTATGAAGCGGAGCGGAATACGAATTAGCCCCTTTACTGCATTTGTTTTATTTCATCCAACAGTGCCTCTGCCACTTCCTCTTTTGATAAAATCGGCAGTTCCTTCACCTGCTCTTTTGTAATCATTGTCACCACATTTGTATCCGTTCCAAATCCTGCACCCTGTTCTTTCAGGTTATTTGCAACAATAATATCTGCATTTTTCTTTTTCAGCTTTTGCTTGGAATTTTCCAGCATATTTTCCGTTTCCATAGAAAAACCACATAAAATTTGTCCAGCCTTTTTGTGCTGTCCCAGATAAGATAAAATATCCTGCGTTTGGTTAAGAGCAATGGACATATCGTTTTCCTTTTTCTTCACCTTTTCTGTGGCAACCTGTGAAGGAGTGTAATCCGCTACCGCAGCAGATTTGATGATAATGTCCTGTTCGTCAGCATGTTCAGTTACCGCATCGAACATATCCTTTGCACTCTTAACAGGAATGACATTTACAAAAGGAGGGGGAGTGATGGCTACGGGACCTGTAACTAAAGTAACCTCAGCACCACGCAACATAGCTCGTTTGGCAATGGCATATCCCATTTTTCCTGTTGAATGATTGGAAATAAAACGAACAGGATCAATCGCTTCCTGGGTAGGTCCAGCAGTAACGAGAATTTTTTTACCACGCAAATCCTTTTCACAGGCAATTTCCCTTAAAATATAGTTCATAAGTACGGTCTCTGAAGGCATCTTACCTGCACCTGTATCACGGCAGGCTAAGAAACCAGTGTCTGGTTCAATTACAGTAAAATGATAACGACGCAGCGTTTCAAGATTATCCTGTGTAATCGCATTTTCGTACATTCTTGTATTCATAGCAGGGGAGACTAAAATAGGAGCAGTACAGGCAAGAGCCGTAGTAGAAAGCATATCATCTGCAATGCCGTGAGCAAGTTTTGCAATAATATTTGCGGATGCAGGTGCAATCAACATCACATCAGCCTTTTGTGCCAGAGATACATGGGCCACATGAAATTGAAAATTGCGGTCAAATGTTTCCACTAGACACTTATGATTTGTTAAGGTCTCGAATGTAATGGGGTTAATAAAATTTGTAGCATTTTCGGTCATGATTACATGCACATCCGCGTGTTGTTTTACAAGCATACTCGCTAAATTTGCAATTTTATAAGCAGCAATGCTTCCTGTGACACCAAGTACCACTGTTTTTCCTTTTAACATATAAATTGCCTCCTTGTGTTCTCTGAATCAGAATCAGTATATCCTTTTTCACTCATAGATATTAGAAATTTATCATAATCAATACTATCATTAAATTTACAAAAATGCAATTTTCCGCCTGCCCATTATTTAATTTGCAATCTGAATGTGTTGGAAAAACAAGCCATTTTCTATGTAGGTTTCATGAAAGACACTAGGATAATTCATTAGTATGCTATTGGCATTGTATAGACCAATCCCATGTTTTTCCCCTTTGGTGGTTGCATACAATTCACACATTTTGCTAATCGGCAAGTTTTTGTCCACAAAAGAATTTGAAATAATCAGGACAATGTAAGTATCCATATTTGCAAAATGTAAATTGACTTTTGGAGCAGCAGTTTCTAAGGCTGCTTCTATTGCATTATCCAGATAAATTCCAAGTACACGTACAAAATCTACAGGTTTCATATTCACATGTTCAATATCGTCTGGAATATCAATGACAACTTGAATATTCTTTTCAATCGCATAAATCATCTTATAAGAAAGAAGACTTTTGACCTCTAGTTGTTTTATGTGCATCAGATTATTTAGGGTATCCGTGTTTTGCATTAACTCTTTTTGCAGAGGAACAATATTAGAATGAAAATATTCATATAAATCATCATAATGCTTTTCGTCTAAATAAGAGGAAATGGATGCCATAATATTTACATAGTCATGTTTAAAGGAACGCAGGCTGTTGTATACCTGTTCCAAATTTGCAGTATATTCCTTTAAACTTTCATATTGTTTCAACTGTTCCTGTACAATAACGGTTTCTTGGCTTGTCTTTAAGGTGCGGTAGCTGATTGCGACCGATACAAGAAAAAAGGCAAGAATAAAAATACAGGTAAAGGTTATGCTCTCGCTGGTATAGCCTATTTTAGCACTGGCAAATACATTAGCAAGCAGTAGGACGCAGCATAAAATTAAATTTGTAAAAATCATGCCAAGAGTACCATGGGACAAGGCAGTATTTTCATGAAAAAACCATTTTGCTGTAAAGATGCCTAATAAATAGGTGAAAATATAATAGGTAATCATATATATAATCGTATACAGCGTACAATAAACCGTAGAGTGTTGTATGGTTGTATTGTCGATAGCAAGCATATGAATCAAAAGAACAGATATAAGATTTCGACATATCGTAGCAACAATATAACTGATCGGCAAGATTAAAAGGATGATAGGAGTAGACCTTCGTATAAGATATAGATAAATGAAGGTAAAAAGGATAGAGACCAGTATAAACGGTACAAAATATAATCTGCTGATAAGCAACCCTGCACATAATATCGTAAATAAAATGGAAAGTTCTTTTATTTTCAATTTTGGATACGTTAGATTATAGATTCCGATTGCCAAAATAATTGCAAGCGGAATGGTTTGAAACAGTAATGACTGTGTTTCTGTTAGCATGTAATGAAATGTCCCCCTTCAAAAAACTCATGTGACCTAGACAAGTATTGTCCTAGTAAAGGTGCTTATCAGCCACATATCTTGCATTGTAGTTTGCAAAAAAAAACATGGCTAGCTGCGTATATCATAATTATGTTAAATACTATGTATCCTAGTAGGTGAACTTATAGAAAGTAAAGCATAATAACACAGGTATATGCACAAAGTAAAATATTTGCCCAAATAGTCTATGATAATCTTAGCATAATACGAAAATGAAGTCAATAAATGGAATATAACAGAATAAAATGAGAAAAATATTAGTAAAAATAAAAAATGCTGTATATATTTCGTTAATAGTAAATCCTAAAATTATAAAAAATTATTGCATCCAATTTGTTTAATATTTTGAAAGCGAGAAATGCAAAACTACATGAATAATGCACTTCTAGGGGGAAGTAGGGCAGTTAATCAGGAAATTTGCATTACAAAACAAATTTTTGGTGAAATAAAAAAGATAATTAGGTATACAATAATTAATTAGGGACAAAAAAGTTGTGGAAAAGGCACGTTTATCTTTGTATATGAAATTTCGATTTCAGAAAAGATGAAAGCGGAATTAGAACAGGAAAAGAAAAAATAATACATAGTGATGAGATGTATTTGTTATGTGTGTAATATTATGCACATAGGGTATTGACACAGGGAAAGTTTCTAGGTAAACTTTTTCTGTTGACATATTTAAAATCTTGTAAAAGAGGAGATACAAATGCTAAAGGTATACATATGTGAAGATATAGAAGTGCAAAGAAATCGAATGACTAAAATAGTAGAAAATATGATATACATTGAAAATTTTGATATGGAAATTGAGGTAGTGACAAATGATCCGCATGAAATCTTGTCGGTTGTACAGGAGATTGATGAAGTGGGGATTTATTTTTTGGATATTGACTTGCAGACAGATATGGATGGACTGGAACTGGCAAAGGAGATTCGCAAATATGATCCGAGAGGATTTATTATTTTTGTGACAACGCATTCCGAAATGAGTTTTATGACATTTGTTTATAAGTTAGAAGCAATGGACTTTATATTAAAAGATGAGGAAGATGATGAATTGATCGGAAAGCGTATCCATCAATGCCTGTTGGATGCAAATGAAAGATATTGCTCAGCAAAGAACAAGTTACAAGATATATTTTCTGTAAAAATAAATGATCGTATTTTTACGATTGCTTATGATGACATTATCTTTTTTGAAACGTCAGATAGTATCCATCGAATCATTTTACATGGAAAGCGAAGAGTGATGGAGTTTTATGGAAAGATGAGAGAACTGGAGGATCAGCTTGATCATCGGTTTTATCGTTGCCACAGGTCTTTTATTGTAAATACAACGAATATCAAAACAATTGATTTTCAAAATCGGGTTATCCATATGGTAAATGGGGAAGATTGTTTGATTTCATCCCGTTCTATGAAGGGATTGAGAGATTTATAAAGAAAGCGTTTGAGTAAAGGGGAGCATAACGAGAAAAAAGGATGTTGCAAATGCAACATCCTTTTTATGTATAACCAGCTAAAATTTCCAATGTACTTGGAAAACTTCTGCTAACCTGAGAAATGTAAAAATACAGTTCTCTTAGTGTATTAATAATCAATAGAACCCTGAAAATCCTCGTTTATCACGTAATAGATTTTACCTTCTTCTGGTTTGATGTAAGCCTTTAATGAATTAATTGCTTCACTTGCGCCAGATGCAAGATAATCCGCACGTACACGTTCTAAAATTTCCTTGTGAGAAATTTCTTTATCCCAAAGCTGAAGAATTACTTCTTCAGAAGCAGCAGTTGCAGTAGCCGCCTTTTTCTTCTGAATGGTACTTAAAGACTTCAAAGGAAGCTGTCTTGGAACGCGTGGGACTATTTCTGTAGGTTTATTTTCAGTAGCAACAGTTGTAGTTGCAACTGTCTTTGCTGTTGTATTCTTTGCTGTAGACTTTCTTGTTGTAGATTTCCTTGTTTTTGCCATAATATACTCCTCCATTCTATGTTCGTTCGTAGGAACGATAGTAGTTACAATATTTCAATGAAAAGACTATCTCCCAAACCTATTTTCATTGTTTTGTCAAAAACTGGCGTTTTTGCACCTAATGCTATAGTATACTATTTTTCATGAAATTTCAACTATATACCTCATGAAAAAGGGTGGATTCTTCCTCTTTTTACTACTTTTGTACAATTTCGTCTAAAATAGAAACAATTTTTTCGATTGGATTGTTTAGCGGACTATGTTCCATAGCTTCCATGTAGTCATCTCTTTTGGCGTAAACGGTTTTGATTGCTTTCATGAGTGCTTCACCACTCAAATCCTCCTCTTTGATTACATAGCTGTATCCCTGTTTTTCAAAAGATGCAGCATTTAAAATCTGATCTCCGCGGCTGGCAGCCTGAGAAAGTGGAATTAGAATATTTGGTTTTTTCAGGGCAAGTAATTCGCAAATAGCGTTGGCACCTGCGCGGGAAATTACCAAATCAGCAGCATCCATTAAATCGCTTAATTCTTTCTTTATGTATTCAAACTGAACATAACCTTTTGTTCCATCTAAAGAAGGATCTGTTTTTCCTTTTCCGCAAAGATGGATAATTTGGTATTTTTCCAACAATTCAGGAAGAATACTGCGAACGGCATCATTTACTACAACAGAACCAAGACTTCCGCCGATAATCAAGATAACTGGTTTTGTAATATGAAAGCCGCAGAATTTAAGTCCTTCTAATTTATTTCCCGTAAATAATTCCTTTCGGATTGGGGAACCTGTTAGGACAGCCTTACCTTCAGGAAACATTGCTACTGTTTCAGGGAAATTGGTACATACCTTTGTGGCATGTGGCAGACAAATCTTATTGGCAAGTCCTGGTGTCATATCCGATTCGTGGATGACAGCAGGAATGTGATGACGTTTGGCACCCAATACGACAGGGACGGTTACAAAGCCTCCTTTAGAAAATACCACATCAGGCTTTAATTTTTTTAATATAGAGGATGCTTCTTGACATCCTTTTAAAACGCGAAATGGATCAGTAAAGTTTTTAATATCAAAATAGCGTCTTAATTTTCCGGAAGAGATACCATAATAAGGAATATCAAATTCGCTGATTAATTCTTTTTCAATCCCATTTTTAGAACCAATATAGTGAATGTCATAGCCATGTTTCTTTAATTCGGGAAGTAAAGCTATATTTGGTGTTACATGACCGGCAGTTCCGCCACCAGTTAATACGATACGTTTCATTCTATAGTTTTCCTTTCTATTTCTATGCTTGTTCTTTGTATTGCTTTAAGGCTTTTGCCAGTTGATCTGGACAGGATGTTCCCTTATATCCACAAGGAATTCCCTCAAGGCGTTCGATTAGATCATCAATCTTCATGCCTTCTGCCAGATGTGCAACACCTACTGTATTACCAGCACAACCGCCTATAAATTTAACATTTTTTACAATATCACCTTCTACATCAAAATGAATTTCTCTGGAACAGACACCTTTTGTTTTATATATCATATTCGAATCCTCCGTAGTTATTTCCTTATATTTCTTTTGAAAAAAATCAATAGATGTACTTCTTATTCTTGATTTTTATGTCATTTTTATTATAGTAATTTAGAGAAAATATTTCAATAGATAAGGAAACAAAAGAACAGGAAACGGTGGATAATTCTGCAAATCGGTGGTACTATAGTATACGGAATAGGAACGTATAGAAAGGAGTTAAGCATGGGACATGTATATTTTACGAGACACGGGCAGACAATCTGGAATGTAGAACGAAAAATTTGTGGAGCTACAGATGTGGAATTGACGGAGCTGGGATATACGCAGGCACAGGAATTAGGTGAAAAAATTAAAAAAGAAGGATATGGCATTGATGAGATACTGTATTCTCCTTTGATTCGGGCAGAACAGACTGCAAAAACAATTTCTAAAGTGACAGGAATACCAGCCAGAGCGGAAGAACATCTGCGGGAACAGTGTTTTGGAAAATATGAGGGTACACCAAGACGCGGTGAAGAATTTCAGGAGGCAAAGCTTCACTTCATTGATTCTTATCAAGGTGGAGAGACAATGTTGAAGCTGGCACAGCGTATTTATAATTTATTGGATGACGTTAAGGCAGAAAGTGAGAATAAAACCTATTTGCTGGTAGCGCATAATGGAATCGCAAGAGTGATACAGTCGTATTTTGAAGATATGACAAACGAAGAATATGCGGGATTTGGTATCCGAAACTGCCAAATCGTTGAATATAGATTTTAATAGTAGGAGGAAGTTATGAAAGTAATTGGAATTATCGGAGCAATGGACGAGGAAGTGAGTCGTTTAAAGGAAAATATGCAGGTGAAAAAAGTAGAAAAAAAGGCATGCATGGAGTTTTTTGAAGGAGATTTAGCTGGTAAGGATGTTGTAATTGTACGAAGCGGGATTGGAAAAGTAAACGCTGGAATTTGTACACAGATTTTAGTGGATGATTTTGGTGTGGATGCAGTGATTAACACTGGTGTAGCGGGTTCTTTAAGAAATGAGATCAATATCGGAGACATTGTACTTTCCACAGATGCCTTACAGCATGATATGGATGCAACTGGATTTGGTTATGAGCCAGGAGTGATTCCAAGAATGGAGGATTCTGTATTTGTGGCAGATGAAAAACTTCGTTCCCTTGCAAAAGAAGTAAACGAAAGTGTCAATACAGAGATAGCTACATTTGAAGGACGTGTTGTTAGTGGAGACCAGTTTATTTCGGATCATGATAAGAAAGAACAGCTTGTAAATACGTTTCAGGGATATTGTACAGAGATGGAAGGAGCTGCCATTGCACAGGTATGCTATCTAAATCAAATACCATTTTTAATTATTCGTGCAATATCAGATAAGGCAGATA
The DNA here is from genome assembly GCA_000437275.1 of Clostridium sp. CAG:411. Classification (GTDB taxonomy): domain Bacteria; phylum Bacillota; class Clostridia; order Lachnospirales; family Lachnospiraceae; genus CAG-411. Next base: position 76,214 of record FR899732.1, read on the forward strand.
ACAGTGCTACTATGGATTATGGTGAATTTGAAGTAAAAGCAATTGAGCATACCGTAAAACTTTTAACGGGAATGATGGATAAGTTGGGAGCTTAATTGGATAGGACAAGTTGCGTTGTCTAAAATACGAGCAAACTGTCGAAGGGTTTTTGTTTTCAACCCATTGCAATCATGGTATGATGAACTTGAAAATAAAATATGCATACGAAAGAGGAAACCTGAGTACGATTCCAGGTTTCTTTTTTGTTTGCAGACGTGAATAAGAAAGGAGAGAAACGTCATGCTGGAACAGGTTGTGACACAGGTTGGATTTCATTATGCTTTGCTCGTGTTTGCAGGTGTAGGAATGGGAATGGAACTTTTACTGGGGATAAGGTACAGTCAGCTTGTACGAAAAACACTGGATATGGGAAAGGAAGAACAGCCATTTACGGAGCAATTTAAACAAAACTTCAGGGTGGATTATCAATTGGGATTAAATGTGAATAGTGTGGATAAGTTTGTGGATAACTATGTGTACAAGCAAAAATTTATGGGTATATTTTTGTACACATGGGAAAAACTATGTGGACAAGTTAAAATTGTGAGTGGATTCCTTGCTGTATTATCCATCTTTTTCTTGTTTTATTCAAAATGTGGAAAAGATGTGGTGATAAACGAATTGGTGACAATTTTAATCTTGTGTACAATGTGGATAACAATTGTTTTACTTTCTGGTTTAGGACAAAAAAAGAAGTACTTACATAATAGTATGTCTGAATATCTGGAAAATACCTTTATTCCAAGATTAAAAAAGGAAACAGAAAATCCAGAGCAGTTTTCAAAATTATGCAGAGAATTATCCTTAAAGCAGGCAAACCATAAAATTGCCAAGCAGGAAAAAAAGGAATTACAGGAGAAAAGGCGAGAAAAGAAAAGGAGAGACAAAAAAGGACGGCAGGAGTTGGAGCGTGTAAAACAGGAACTTGTGGAAGAACTGCGGGAAGAACGGGAAAAGCGTGAACAAAAAATAAAGCAATTGGAGGAGGAAGAAGCCAAGGCAAGGAGCGTGTTTGAGCAAGCCATAAAAAAAGAAATAAAAAAGCAAGGGATAGAAAAAGACTGTGTAGTAAAGAAAGCCAAAAAGGAAAATGCCCCTCTTGAAAAAGTGGAAGAAAATACAGAAGAAAGTGCAGATAATACAGACAATATAGAAAAAACAGCAGAAAAATTGCCAGAAAAAAATGAAAAACTCTTGCAGGATATTTTAAGAGAATATTTAGGAGAAATGTAGGAAGCACTTTGGTATTCTATGAGTCATCCCCTTTACCTTGATTTACATGAGTAGAATGAAAATCTTCCTGTCACTCTGAAAGCCTTCTAATTGGTGCAATAAGATTTTGACTTTTTTGTATGTTTGTTAAAAACGAAAAAAGAAAAGTTAAAACTTCATGAAAACAAAATAAATATAAAAAATAAAGTTTTTGTGTACAAATTGCGAAATATGTGTTATAATGTCAATAAAGGTAAGGAGTGATAGGATGGTTCAAAAGGGGATGCAAACTTGTAAGGAGAAGGACAAGTTGCGACACGAATTGTTCATTTTACTGAGCGAGGGAATTGACAAAGAGGGTGAAGGTAAGAACAATCTGAATGGGAGCGACGTATTGTATTTTAACAATACAGCGTGCGAACGCACAGGATTGTATTACTAAGTAGCAAGCTATTTTTTATATGAAGAGCGGACCAGATGCGTAGAGAAGGCGTATCTGGTCCGTTTTCTTTTAAAAATCTCTATTGAACCAATGTAAAATATGCTATAATGAGCGTTAGTAAACACAAGGGTGTTTTAAGAGAAGGCTATAGATAAACTATGAAGTTATGAAATGATGATAAATGCAAAGATAAGATTGCAATAAGAACAAACTAGATGAATGAGAAAGGTTGTGAATGGATGAATCGTTTTTGGAGGCGCACATGGAGCGTGTTGCTTGCAGGTATTCTTGGAGTAACAACTGTAGGAACCGTTTATGGAAAGGAAACAGAGCAAAAGAGTAGTAGTGAACAAAGCATAATACAGCAATATACAAACCATCGTGCCATTGTGCAAGTGCAGGAAGGTACACAGCTTTCGTACCCCTCTTGCAATGTTGAAGCACTTGGAGAAGGCTATTATTGTATAGAAGGAGAACAAGAAGCATTTGAGAAGGCATTGTTACAATTATATTCCAGAGAGGATGTTGTAACGATACAACCTGATTATGAGTACCATTTTTTGGAGACTTCCGCGATTACAAATGATAGCAGTGTGTACAAGCAATGGGGACTTTATAATGATGGAAGTTATTCTTATACCGATGATGAGGGCGAGCAGATACAGGCAGTAGAAGGTATTGATATAAATGCACAGTCTGCATGGCAGCAGTTTCAAAGTAAGGATGAGGTTGTTGTAGCAGTACTGGATACGGGGGTAGATTATAAGCATGAAGATTTGAAAAGATCCATGTGGAAAAATCCAAAGGAAATCCCTGGAAACGGAAAAGATGACGATGGAAATGGCTATGTAGATGATGTATATGGATGGGATTTTTATAATAACGATAAATCGGTTTGTAGCTATAAAGAAAATGGACGAGCAAAAGAGCAGGATAATGACAACCATGGTACCCACTGTGCAGGAATTATTGCGGCAACCGCCAACAACGGTGTGGGAATAGCAGGTGTGGCATCCAATGTGAATGTAAAAATTATGTCAGTAAAGGTTTTGGGTGGAGTAAACGGAGCAACGACTACATCAAAACTAATCAAAGGAATTCGATATGCGGTAAGCAATGGTGCGGATATAATCAATGCCAGTTGGGGCGGCTGGGTCAATGCAAAAGAGGATAACGCATTAAAAAGCGTGATACAACATTCTGGTGTGTTGGTCGTGGCAGCAGCAGGAAACGCAGGAGAAAATAACGATACGAAGGCATGTTATCCAGCTAATTATAGTAAAGAACTGGATAATGTAATTACAGTAGGTTCCATTGATAGTAATGGTGCGATGTCCTCTTTTTCCAATTATGGAAGCAGCGTGGATGTTCTTGCACCAGGCTCAGGTATATACAGTACTATTGTAGGTGGTTATGGAAGAATGTCAGGTACTTCCATGTCAGTACCTTTTGTGTCAGGGATTGCAGCTATGTTGTATGCAGGTAGGAGTAAAACTTATCCAGCCAGTGTAAAGCAGGTGTTAAGCTCCTCCTACCGAAAGTTAAGTGGCATATCCACAAGAAAAGTAGTTTGTCCGGGAATTATTGATGCGGCTATGGCAGTAGAGCAGCGTAGTAAACTTTCTCTGGATAAAAAGGTGCCAAGCATTACCCATTTATCTTCCGATTACAAAGGAAATATAAAGGTAAAGGCAAATGATGAAGGTGGTTCAGGTGTATGCTGTATCTTGTATGCGAAAGGAAAAAAAGGAAAGACTTATTTTAGAAAGGGTACCAGAGGAAAGTTGGTATCTGGTACAACAGTAAAAGTAAAAAAGGCGGGACTTTATACTTTTTATGTAAAGGATTGTGCGGGAAATGAAACGATTTCCAGAATTAACATTACGATTGATACGCAGGCTCCAAAGATTCGAGTGACAAAAAATAAAAAGAAAATGACATTATATATAACAGATAGGAATACTGGGATAGAGACGGTTCGTTTTTCTTATGGGAAAAAAGAAAAAGAGTATTTCAAAAAGGGAAAAGGAACGTTTTGGAATATAACAAAGAGTGGAAATCGCAGATTAAATAACAAAAAAACGTATCTATCTGTTTATGCAGTTGATCGGGCAGGAAATGAAGCTTATAAAATTTTTAAATTAAAATGATGAAAAATGATAAAGTGGAGGACAAGATGACAGAATATGTACAGATTGTAGAACAGGTAAAGCAGGAAGTCGCAAAGGTAATTAAAGGAAAAGATGAAGTGATTGATAAAGTGCTTATGACCATATTAGCAGGCGGGCATGTACTGATGGAGGATATTCCTGGTGTGGGAAAGACCACACTGGCGGTAGCTTTTGCAAAAACAATGATGCTTCACTATCAGAGAGTGCAATTTACGCCAGATGTATTGCCAAGTGACTTGGTTGGCTTTTCTATGCTGAATAAGGAGCAGGAATTGGAGTATAAGCCAGGAGCGGTAATGTGCAATATATTTTTAGCAGACGAAATTAATCGTACTTCACCTAAAACACAGTCGGCTCTTTTGGAAGTTATGGAAGAGGGAACTGTGACGGTGGATGGGAATACATGGAAGTTGCCTGAGCCATTTTTTGTAATTGCCACACAAAATCCGATTTCATCCATTGGAACCCAGATGTTACCAGAATCACAACTGGATCGTTTTATGGTGAAACTATCTATGGGCTATCCATCGGTGGAACAAGAGATTCTTATGCTAAAGCAGCGACATGGACAAAATCCGTTGGATCAGGTACAAAATCTGATTTCTGCGGAGACATTGATGAAGATGCAGAATCAGGCAGAAAAAACTTTTGTGGATGATGCCGTTTATCAGTATATAGCAAGTCTTGTAGATGCCACTAGAAATCACCCATCTATTCAAGTGGGGGTTAGTCCGAGAGGAACGTTAGCAATTGTAGCAATGGCAAAAGCATCTGCTTTTATGAATGGAAGGGAATTTCTTACACCAGAAGATGTGGAACGTATTTTTGTAGATGTAACTGCACACCGTATTGTACTTCATACGAAGGCAAAAATGGCACATAAGCAGGAGAAAGAAATTTTACAGGAAATTCTTTCGTCTGTTGCAAAGCCACAGTGGAAACGGAAAGGTGTTTGAGAATAAGTGAATAAAAATAGAGTAGCATATGTATTATTTGTTGCTGTGGGTATCTATTTGGCAATCTTATATGACCGATACCCGTCAGTTATCGTATTGTGGTTGCTTGTGATTGTCCCTTTGGTATCTGGTATCTTTATTCCCTTTTGGAACCATTTTGTTGTGGTGTCAGCCTCTTTAGAAAATACAGTGGAACAGCAGGGGGAAAAAGGAACCGTTTGGATTACAATAGAAAATAAGACCATTTTGCCTGTGTTGCAGGGCGTTTGTTATCTGACCTATCAACATGAGTTGGAGGAAAGGGCAGAAAGTATAAAAGTACCTTTTTCCATAAATGCCAGAGACAGAGAAAAAATCAAAGTCCCTTTTCAATGTGAACATTGTGGAAGTGTCACATTTGAGTTGAAAAAAGTAAGAGTGATAGACTATTTTGGCATTTTTGCATATACAAAAAAGATGAATGAAAAATTGGTATTGGCAGTGCTTCCAAAGTGCGAAGAAACAGAAGATTGGCAGGAAACCTCTGAGGATGTAAGTCAGCAGGATGCGGTTGTAGATGTCAGTATGGATTTGTATGCAGGAAATAGTGAGGAACAAAGGGATATACGAGAATATCGACCTGGTGACTCTTTAAAATGGATTCACTGGAAAGTATCTTCAAAGCGACAGCAGCTTATGACAAGAGAATTTGAAGAGGAACAGGGAGAAAAAGATATTTTATTATTTTCCATGTTATATGAAAAAGGCGAAACAACAGATTTTGCATGGTATGATAAAAGAATACGCGCTTTTGCAGAAGTCTCTATGGGAAAACTGTTGTTAAATGGACCATATGAAGTAATCTGGTTTCAACCGAAAGAAAAGCAGTTTTATACCGTTAAAGTAGAAAGACAGGAACAGCTTTACGGTGTCTGGGAACAGATGATCCGAGCAGGAGTAGGGGAAAAACCATTGGAATATGAGATGGAATTGAAACATTATTTACAGTCGGGACAAAAAAATGAAATAGGTATGTAGATATGCGGAGTTTGGAGGATAAAATGAAAGGAAAAAAGAAAAAACAATCTGGAATTTCATTGGAGACTGTCCAAACAGGGATAGGAAAAGAAAAAGGCTGGGAAATTGGTGCAGCTTATGTGTTTGATTTGGTCCTGTTTTTAATACTTATGTTCTGTATGATAGGGTGCTTTATCAATGGCTATGAGATTTCCTGTAATAAAAAGCTTCTTTATGGAGTATCTATGCTTGCAGGAGTGCTTTTCTTTATTACATTTTCTTTGAAAAAATGGGGAGAAGTCAGTATGGTTCTCATGCTGTTGGCATATGGCGGATGCAGTATTTATTTTCGGGATAGGATAGCTGCAGGATTGGCAGTTGTAATGAATAAAGTGATAGAAAAGGCAGCGAATTACTATCATTTTGCACCGTGGAAATATGAGGAGACCAGTGGAAATGAAATGTTAAATGCTACCTTGCTTATCTTATTTGTTTTTATATTGATTATTGGTATGGAAGCATATCTTTATGTAAAGAAATTTAACTTTTATCTTACCCTGTTGATACCGATACTTTTCGTATTTTCGCCAGAAATAATAGGTATTGTACCAAGTGCTTTTTATTTTGTGACATTTATCCTTGTAGCATTGGCGTGTATTGGAAGTGAGACAAGGCAGCAAAGTAAAAAAAATAAAAATCCATATGTATGGAAAGCCAGAGGAATCCAGTTGCTAATTGGTTTTCTCGCCTTGGCATTGTTTCTTGTGCTGTTTCCAAAGGAAGAATACGAAGAAGCTACCAAGGACAAAACACTGAAGCAGACGGTACAGGCGTGGGCAGATGCGAAATATAACAATCTGGTACGAAGAGGACTTGATAAAGGAACCGTGGCAGGTGGAATTAGTTGTGGAAAACTGGGACAGGCAAGCAAAATTTCATATACAGGTGAGACCAGATTAAAGGTAGAAAAAGGCGATGATGTGGAGACAGAAGAAAAGGTTTATCTACGTGGTTATATTGGCAGTCAGTATGGAAATAACCAATGGAATCCATTGCCTGATGAATTGGAAAAGGAAAAAAGACGTTTAGAGAATCGGTATAGCACAAAATTAGAAGACTATGGAACGGAGGCAGCCTTTTCTCTTGGCAAATGGAACTATGTAGTAAGTGTGTTGGAGGGAGATTCCAATGATGTATGGTCTGAACTGGAAAACGTTTTGATGAAGATACCAAAGGAGAAACAACGCAACCAATTTTTGACTGCGTCCTATTCCAAAGATACGCTATCTTTATTGGAACAGGTAAGCCAGCAACGGGAAAAAGTTGCAGGAACCTATCGGATTCACAATATTTCAGAAACGGTTAGTACCATTTTTACCCCATATAATACAATAGGAAATGTAAGTGAAGATGGGAAATTGAAAGTAGATGGAGTAAAAGATGTGGCGAATTATTCTTTTTCTGTGGCAAATCATAAGGATGAAATGCCAACAGAAGAAGATTGGGATAGTTGTATTCTGGCAGCAGAAGACATAAAAAAACAAAACCATATAAACATTTTAGATTATAAGCCTGGTAGCTATAAGCAAGAGGGAACAGAGGAAGATTCAATTGGAGAAATAAATGATACTACTTTATGTGTACTGAAAAATGCCTATACCTTTTATTTAAAGCAGCAGGATTATGAAAAGTTTGCAAAAAAAGCCTACTGTCAGGTGCCAGACTATCTGCAAAAGCAGTTAAATACGCTTATTTATGACGAAGGCATGAATGGGGAAAAAGACATAAATAAGATTATAAACTTTGTACAATTTTATTTGTCTGAAAACACCAATTACACATTAAGTCCGGGAGCAGTTCCTTCCAATAAGGATTTTGTTTCTTATTTCCTTTTTGAAAGTCAGAAGGGATATTGTGTTTATTATGCTTCGGCTGCAACGATGCTCTTTCGTTGTATGGGTGTGCCTGCAAGATATGTGGAAGGCTATGTGCTTGACACAAATAATACATCCGCATCTGGTAATACGAAAGATGGAAAAATCTACACACTGACAGATAAAAATGCACATGCATGGGTAGAAATCTATCAGTCTGGATATGGCTGGGTTCCTGTGGAAGTGACAAAAGGAAGGATGACATTACAGGAAACGGAAGATGGATATGATGAAGACGAAGAGGATAACTTCCCAGACGATTCAGAAAATAGCATGGTACCTGATGCAACCGAAACGCCACAGCCATCAGCAGAGTCGGGAGAACAATCGTCTGCGGATGAAAAGATAGAAGATGGACAGTCCACTTCTACAGCATTAAACTTGAGAAAAATAGGTCATGTTGTCATGCCGATAGTAATGGTATTCCTTGTACTCGTATTAATTTATGGGAAAAAGCGTTTGCAGTGGTACTATCGGGAGAAAAAACTGGAACGTGCCGATTATAATGAACAAACCGTTCTTTATTACAAAAACATCATGCGTATTTTAAAATTAATGAAAAAATGTCAGAAAAAAGAAGAATTAAGAGAGGTAATAAAGAAGGAAACGTTTTCTGTTGAACAAATTACAAGAGAACAATTTATGGAAATCGTGAAGATAATGAATTGTTATGCATACAGTGAAAGCGGTGTAAATGCGCAGCAGACAGCAACGATAAAAGAGTGCTATGTGACTCTGCGACAAGAGTTTTATGCACATAACAATTGGATAAAAAGGCTATATTACCAGTATATTCTGGTGGTTTAATGTTGATGATGTCAGGATTGTAAGCGTTGAAGGAACGAAACAATTCTGGCATTTTTTTATGCGGCTATCTTCTGATTTCGTTCGCATTGCCAATATTTTATTTCAATCATTTCTTTGATTTTTATATACTTGTAAATTTTCATGGATTTTTTGGGAAAAATAGTTTATAATGATGGTAATTGTGCGTAAATGTAACGAAAGTTGACGCAATAGTAGAATAGTAAAATGAATGTAACAGTTCTTCTCGACTTAACTGTTACAAAGCAAATTTTAGGAGGAACAGTATGATGAGTGATATTGATGTTATGTCAGTCAATGCGATTCGTGCGTTGGCAGCAGACACAGTACAGAAAGCAAATTCAGGACATCCGGGATTACCACTAGGTGCGGCACCTATGGCTTATGAGTTATGGGCAAAATTTATGAAACATAATCCTAAGAACCCAAATTGGGAAAATCGTGATCGTTTCATTTTATCAGGTGGACACGGTTCTTCATTATTATATTCATTGCTTCACATTTTTGGATATGGAGATTTATCCATGGATGATATGAAGAATTTTAGACAGTGGGGTTCAAAAACACCGGGACATCCGGAATATGGTCATACTGTTGGAGTAGAAGCCACAACAGGACCATTGGGTGCAGGTATGGCGATGGCAGTTGGTATGGCGATGGCAGAAGCACATTTGGCAGCACGTTTCAATAAAGAAGGATATCCAGTTGTCGATCATTATACTTATGTTTTAGGTGGAGATGGCTGTATGATGGAAGGTATCTCCTATGAAGCATTTTCATTGGCTGGTACATTAAAACTTGGAAAACTTATCGTACTTTATGATTCAAATAAAATCTCTATTGAAGGAGATACCGATATCGCTTTTCAGGAAGACGTAAAGAAACGTTTTGAGTCTTTCGGTTTCCAGACATTAGTAGTGGAAAATGGAAATGATTTAGAGGAGATCGGCAAAGCAATTGCAGAAGCAAAAGCAGATACGACAAGACCTACGATGATTACGGTTCGTACAAAGATTGGTCATGGATGCCCAGCAAAAGAAGGAACAGCCAGCGCACATGGAGAACCGCTTGGAGTAGAGAATGTACGTGCCTTAAAAGAAAACTTAGGAATGGACCCTGATAAAGAATTTTACATTCCTCAGGAAGTATATGATAACGCAGCAAAGATTGTTGCAGAAAATGAAAAAGAAGAGCAAAAATGGAATGCATTATTTGCAGAATACTGTGAAAAATTCCCAGAGATGAAAGAATTGTGGGATAAGATGCATGATATGGATGCAGCAAAAGCATTGATCGATGATGAAGATTTCTGGGCAGTAGAAGAAAAAGCAGATGCGACTAGAAATATTTCAGGAAAAATAATCAATAAGATTAAAAATTATCTTCCTGGTTTTATTGGAGGCTCCGCAGACTTAGCACCTTCTAATAAGACAAATATGAGTGAGATGGGAGATTTCTCTGCACAGAATTATGCAGGAAGAAACTTGCATTTTGGAGTGCGTGAGCTTGCTATGGCAGCGATTGGAAACGGTATGGTATTGCATGGAGGATTACGTCCATATGTATCTACTTTCTTCGTATTCTCTGATTATGTAAAACCAATGGCGAGACTTTCTTCCTTGATGGGAGTACCTCTTACCTATGTTTTAACACATGATAGTATTGGAGTTGGAGAAGATGGACCAACACATGAGCCAATTGAACAGTTAGCTATGTTACGTTCTCTTCCAAACTTTACAGTATATCGTCCTGCTGATACGATGGAAACAGCAGCAGCTTGGTATTATGCTATTACATCCAAAAAGACACCAACCGCATTGGTATTGACTCGTCAGAATCTTCCACAGCTTGCAGGAACAAGCAAGGAAGCCTTAAAGGGTGGATATGTTGTAGATGCTGGAAAGAAGGAAGTACCAGATTTGATTTTGATGGCAAGTGGTTCAGAAGTACAACTTGCAGTAGAAGCAAAGGCAGAGTTGGAAAAAGACGGTGTAGATGTGCGCGTGGTTAGTATGCCATCTATGGATGTATTCGAACAACAAAGTGCAGAGTACAAAGAGAGCGTATTGCCAAAGGCATGTCGTAAGAGAGTGGCAGTAGAAGCATTATCAAGTTTTGGATGGGGCAAATATGTTGGTCTTGATGGCGGATATGTTACCATGGAAAGCTTTGGTGCATCTGCTCCAGCAGCAACTTTATTTGAAAAGTTTGGAATTACCACAGAACATGTAGTTGAAGTGGCAAGAGATATTTTGAAATAAAAATTAATGAAGTTCGGGAAAAGAGTTGTGACATAGGGTACAACTCTTTTCTTCTGTATGTAGTAGTGAATACAGAAAGGTCTAACAAACGTTAGGATAAGAGAGGAGTTATTCATGGCTAAGATACTGATTGTGGAAGATGAAAAAAAGATTGCTCGTTTTGTAGAATTAGAATTAAAACACGAAGGATATGAGACCGAATGGTCAGGAAATGGCAGAGAAGCATTAGATAAAATTTTAGAAAATCAATTTGATTTAATAGTGTTGGATGTAATGCTGCCAGAATTAGATGGAATTGAAGTGTGCCGTAAGGCACGAGAAGCGGGTGTGCGGACACCTATTATCATGTTGACAGCAAAAGATGATGTAATGGACAAGGTTACAGGATTGGACAATGGTGCAGATGACTATATGACAAAACCGTTTGCCATTGAAGAACTATTGGCAAGAATCCGTGTAGCATTAAATCGCCAAAAATCATCTGTTGAAGATAAAAAAGAAAGTTCTATTATGGAATATGGAGATTTGCAAGTGGATACAGCGAAATATGAAGCCTCCTATCAAGGAAATAAGCTGGCATTTACAAAAAAAGAGTTTGACTTAGTAGCCTATTTGCTTGCACATAAAAATGAGGCAATCTCCAGAGAACGAATCCTGAGTGAAGTTTGGGACTATGAATATATGGGAGAGACAAATGTGGTGGATGTGTATGTCCGCTATGTTCGTCAGAAACTAGACGATGTTTACGGAAAAAAGATTATAAACACAGTACGAGGGGTAGGTTACATAATAAAAGATGAATGAGGAAAGAATTGAAAAAATCCGACATTTGTTACAAAAATATTGGCTTCCTATTTTGAAAAAAAGGAAACAAATGATTAGTAAAATTCACTTATCATTGGAATTGCAGTTGTCTGTTTTATACAGTGGCTTAACCGTATTTATAGGGATACTTATCTTTTTACCATTAGGATATATTATATACCATAGTGAATTGCAGGATGCACAACTGTCATTTCATTATTCGGGACAAAGTTGGACCATTTCTATCGTATATATATATCGAGCAGCCATGTTGCTGTATGTTGCTGGTATTTTCTTGATCGTGGAATTGTCGGCGAAGAATATAAGGCGGATTTCTGCAAAAATGAGTGATATTATTAAGCAGACAAATCGCATTACTATTCATAGTTTGGAGAAGGATCGTTTAAATGTAGATGGCATACAAAACGAATTAAAAGATATTGCACAAACTATTAATAGCATGTTGGATCGGTTAGAATTATCTTATGAGACACAGAAACAATTTGTGTCAGATGCATCCCATGAACTTCGTACCCCTATTGCGGTGGTACAGGGCTATGTAAATATGCTGGATCGTTGGGGGGCAGAAGACCCGGAAGTGTTGGCAGAATCTGTAGAGGCGATAAAGAGTGAAGCGCAATCAATGCAGGAATTGGTAGAAAAATTGCTATTTTTATCCCGTCATGATAAGAAAACACTAAAACTGACAAAACGAAAATTCAATGTGACAAAAATGGTGGAAGAAGTGTTAAAAGAAAGTGCGTTGCTTGCAAAAGAAAGAACGATAGAAGCACTGGATTTGGACCCTGTTATTCTTTATGGCGATAGGCAGATGCTAAAAGAAGCGTTGCGTGTTTTATTGGAAAATGCCATAAAATATACAAATGAAGGAGACTATATTTATATTGGATGTGAGAAACAGGAAGGCAATTGTATTCTTACCGTAGCAGATACAGGTATGGGAATGACAGAAAAGGATATGGACCATATTTTTCAACGATTTTATCGGTCTGACAATGTAAGAAATGGAAACATAAGCGGACATGGATTGGGATTATCCATTGCTAAACTTATTATACTAAAACATGTAGGTACCATAGAGATAAAGAGTCAATATACAAGAGGTACTTGCTTTAAAATTACGTTGCCAATACAGACATTTTAGAGTGTGTGTTGATTAGTTTACAAATCAGGCAAAGTAAGCTATACTTGATAGCGTATTCTAAAGGTGTATCACACACAATGGAAAAGAGGTAGAAAAATGGCGAAGAAAAAGAAACAAAAAAAATCAAAAATTAAAAGCCCTGCGTTACGCAGATTTTTGATGGCTTTAAAGGTAAGTTTGTTAGTTATCCTTTTGATAATTCTTGTAGGTGGAATTATATTTTACTTTACATATGGTAAAGAACTTTTGAAGATGCAGAAAGAAGCAAAGACAGCAGTTGCAGCATCTACAGTAGATACATTCCGTTCCAGTGAGACAAGTGTTATTTACGATTCAAAAGGAAAAGAAATCAGTGAATTGAAAGGTGAAAAGGACGTATACTATCTTGAAAGTAGTGCGATACCAGATTATGTAAAGACTGCCTTTTTATCAATAGAAGATAAAAAGTTTTATGAGCATGGTGGTGTAGATTACTTGGCAATTATGCGTGCTGTTTTGGCAAGAATAAAATACGGGCATGTTACACAGGGTGGTAGTACCATTACGCAGCAGTTGGTAAAAAATGTGTTCCTTACACAGGAACGAACCATGGATCGAAAACTTCGAGAAATGTTTTATTCCATGGAAATGGAGAAAAAATATACCAAAGACCAGATATTGGAATTTTATATTAATAATGTTTACTTTAGTCATGGATATTATGGAATCCAGGCGGCATCTTATGGATACTTTAAAAAGGATGTCAGCGAACTTTCCTTGTCAGAAGTTGCATTTTTGTGTGCAATTCCAAATGGACCAACCAAGTATGACCCATTGACCCATTATGACAATACGATTAAAAGACGAAACTTGATTCTGAAAAATATGTTGGACGATTCCAAGATTATGTTAGAAGAATATGAATCTGCAATCGCAGAGGATATTCAACTATCAGAACAAAAGACAAAGAAGCAGGATTATGTAGAGACATTTGCAAGACATAGTGCTACGAGGGCATTGATGCAGGCACAGGGCTTCCAGTTCCGTTATTCCTTTAGTTCAGACGATGACAAAAAGAATTATCAGGAAGAATACAATGAATTATATGAACAGTGTGAACAATCCTTGTATACAGGTGGATATCGTATCTATACTTCTATTAGTATGGCGAAGCAGAAAAAATTGCAGAAGGCAGTAAATGAGCAATTGCAAGGCTTTACAGAAAAAACAGATGCTGGTGTTTACAAAATGCAGGGAGCGGCGGTTTGTATCAGCAATAAGACAGGGCGTGTAGTTGCCATCGTAGGAGGAAGAAAGCAAAAGACAACAGATGGTTATACTCTAAATCGAGCATTTCAGAGTTATCGACAACCGGGAAGTTCCATTAAACCATTAATTGTATACACGCCATCATTTGAACATGGCTACACACCAGAATCAATTGTAGATGATAGTTATTTCAAGGGTGGTCCAAGAAACTCAAATGGTACTTATGCAGGAAAAATTCCTGTGCGTTCCGCAGTGGCAGCATCTAAGAACGTAGTTGCATGGAAACTGTTTGAAGAACTTACACCAAAAGTTGGATTATCCTATATTTTGAAGATGGGATTTTCCAATATTGTAGCAAATGATTATTATGCGGCATCCTCTTTGGGAGGATTGACAAATGGAGTGAGTCCACTAGAGATGGCATCTGGATTTGCAACAATAGAAAACGATGGATACTATAGAGAACCGACTTGTATTGTAGAAATTACAGATTCTCGTGATAATACCATTTACAAATCAAACTCAAAAGGAAAACAGGTGTACTCAAAAGAATCTACCAGTATGATGACAAGTTGTATGGAAAGTGTTATAGAGAGTGGTACTGCTAAGGGACTTGGTTTGTCAAAGACTCCATCTGCTGGAAAGACGGGAACCACAAATGACAAAAAGGATGGTTGGTTCTGCGGATACACAGCATACTATACTACAGCAGTTTGGGTAGGATACGATACGCCTAAAACGGTAAATGATTTGTATGGAAGCACATATCCGGGAAGAATTTGGCATAATTTTATGGAGGATATTCATTCTTCTGTAGAGTATCAGGCATTGCATGATGAATATGACGGTAAGAAGTCTGATGAAGTTATTGATGATGAGGATGATAGCGAGGCAGATGAAACCGAACAACCAGAAGATACACAAGAACCAGAAGATACACAGGAACCAGTGGATACGGAAGTTCCTGTGACAAAAGAGCCAGACAATTGGGATGATGGACAAAAAGAACCAGTTGTTACGGAAAAACCACAAGAACAGGAAACCGAACCACCACAGGAAGAAGAGGTGGTAGATCCTGCAGGAGATGTGGGAATGCAGGAGATGCTTTTGTGGAGACCAAAGAGAATTTAAGATTGTGAGCAAACACAGGAAACTGTTGTTTGTATGAGAAAAGAAAGAGTTGCAAAGGTTTTTTTGCAGCTCTTTCTTCTTTTGACAAAAAATGCACTTCCTTTATGATAGGATACAGGGCAGAAGGATAAATTGGAGGAGTGGACAAGTAGTTAAAAAACAAGAATACTGTTGAAAAACTCCAATTAGAAAGGAAGGGCATAATATGATAGAAAATAAAAAGCAACTGGGACAAAAGCAGGAAGAAACAAAGGAAGAACAGTTATTTCGTCTGCCTAAAAATATCAGACAGGTAGGGCAGGGAGAACAGAACTTTGCAGTTTACATAGAGGACTATGTTATGTCCTTTGTACATTATATTGGAAAATGCAGCACAGAAGAAATGCGGATGGCAGTATTACTTGGAGAAAGTCGCGTTTGGGAAGAAAAAAGATGTGTGTTTATTTATGGAGCTGTTATGATAGAAAAAGTGGACTTTGAAACAAAAGGGTGCTTTTCAAAAGAAATATGGGAAAAAATATACCGGGAAATAGAAGAAAACTTTAAAAATAAACAAATTGTAGGCTGGATGGTTACAAAGGCAGGAATAAATATGGAGCCAAGTAAACAACTGGAAAAATTGCATTTGGAAAACTTTTCGGGAAAAGATAAGGTGCTGTTACTCTATGATACTCTGGAGAGAGAGGAGAAGTTTTTTATATATCAGGGGAAACGATTTAATGAATTAGAAGGGTATTGCATTTATTATGATAAAAATCAGGATATGCAGGAGTATATGTTAAAGAAAAAAGGAAAAGTAGAAAAAGAACAGGTGTCCGATCATGCAGTGCAGGAGATGAAAAAACGCATTGGAGAGATGGAGACAAGACAAAAAAAGCAAAGCAAAAAAAAGAGAATGGGAATTAATATTGCAGTGATAGCTGGAGTTGCTATATGCGGGGTTGCATTACAGCAAAAAGGAGTACAAAAACAATTTTCCAAAACCATAGAAACTTTTAAAGAAGAAAATGAAAATGCTTCCATGGAAATGCATACACCAACGGTTACGGAGGAGGCGGTAATAGAAGAACAATCCAATACGACAGAAGCAGAGGAACACATAGACCAGCCAGAGGCATCGGAGGATGAAAAAAATTCTGTATCAGATACGACAGAAACAATGGAAAACATACATAATGGAGCACAGTATTATACGATACAACCGGGAGACACGTTGGTAAGTATCTGCATGAAGGAATTTTCTTCCTTAGAAAAAATGGATGAAATTATGCGGTTAAATCAAATACAGGATAAAAATAAAATTGTGGCAGGACAGAGATTGAAATTGTATGAATAAAGATACAACTAGGGTATCTGCAAAAATATTTTAAAATATAGTAGAGTGTTAAGGCAACATAGATTAGCAGGAAAACATGATGGCTTCACAATAGAAAAAAAATAGAGTATAATGAAAGGAACAAAGTCTCTGAACCAATAAATAAAATAGAGACAGAAGAATATAGGATGAAAGGAAAACAAAAACACATGGCAAGTTTATCAGAGCGCAGTGAACAAAAGAGATATGAAATGAAGCAAAAGCGAATAGGAAGAATAAAAAAAATAATTGTAATTGCCTGTGCAATTGCAGTAGTCGCAGGTGTACTTTTTTATGTGTTTTTTCAGATGAATAGAACGTATAGCGGTTATGCAACAACGGAATCGGCAAAACGGGTAGACAGCAGCGCGCAATATATGGCATATGGCGGAAAACTCATAAAATACAGTAAAGATGGCGCTTCAGGAATGAAGTTGAATGGAGAAATATTGTGGAATGGAAGTTATGAATTTAAAAATCCTTATGCCGTTGCCTGCGGAGATTATGTGGCAGTAGCAGATATTGGAGAAAAAGATATATGCGTATTTAACGGGAAAGATAATGGAACAACACTTTCCATGCCTGCTAGTATTGAACAGGTAGCAGTTGCAAAACAGGGTGTAGTAGCAGCAATATTAGAGGACAATGATACTGCAAAAATAAATATATACAATCCATATGATGCGACAGAACAATTAAAAGTATCCATATCTACCAGCACAGATAAAGACGGATACCCAGTTGCAATCGGTTTGTCTGAAGATGGACAAAGGCTTGTGACCAGCTATATCAATATTGCAGGTGGCGTAGTGGAAAGCAGTTTGAATTTTTATAACTTTGACTCTGATGCAAAGGGCAAAACAGATCGTATTGTTGGCTCACGCCCTTTAGATCAGGAAATTGTAGCAGACATTCAATTTTTAGATAATAGTACAATCTGTGCCTTTACAGAACAGGGATTTCATTTATATTCTATGCAGGGAACACCAAAAGATATAGCTACGGTTTCCGTAGAACAGAAAATAAAAAGCGTATGTTACAACTCTAAATACATAACATTAGTAACAGAAAATGGAGATAACACAGAGAATCCATATATCGTACTTGTTTATAATACGAAGGGGAAAAATGTATTAAAAAAAGAAATCGCTTATGACTTTGACAAGATTGAGATGGGAAAAGATGAAGTAATCATGTATTCAGCCACAACCTGTCACATTTTGCGTGTAAGAGGCAGTGAAAAATTAGACTGTCAATTTGAAACAGGGGTATCCTATTTCTTCCCAATACCAGATTCGGAAAAATATATTTTGATTGATAACGAAGAAATAAAGCAAGTGCATTTAAACGGAAGAAAAGAGGGATGATGAATGAATTGGTTATTGATAGTAGTGTTACTATTGATTGTATTTCGGGTTTATAGAGGTTATAAAAAAGGTGCAATACATATGATATTATCCTTTTTGGCGTTAATTATCAGTGTATTGCTAACAGGTTTTCTTGGACCGGTAGTTAGCAGGCAATTATGTGAAAGTGAGATTGTATTGGGCTATGTTTCCGATGCGGTAAATGAAAGTCTTGGGATTGAAGATGCAATGTTGGAAACCAAGAATCAAATTGCTGGTGCAGTAACAGGGCAAAAGATAGACCAGAGTCAACAACAGGAGGCAATAAACAAAATAGGTCTACCCTCAAGTATCAATGATACAATTATGAGTGGACTGCATGATACCATTTCCAATACAGGTACGATTACTGCACATAAATTTGCAGTTTCCATCAGTGATGAATTAGCAAAGATTATCATAAGAGGAATTACCTATGTTGTAATTTTCTTAATTGCAAAAATTGGACTACGCATTATAATTATGCTTTTTGGTATCATAGACAAATTGCCGGGAGTGGAGGATGCAAGTCAATTAGCTGGAGCTGGAATAGGAGCTATATCTGGATTTATTATGGTATGGGTCGGATTTTTGTTTTTACTTGCATTGAGTAGCACAAACTTTGGAATAGAATGTTACCGATGTATCAATGAAAGTACATTTTTGACTTTCCTATACAATAATAATTTGTTGTTGAAATGGATTTTATATTCGGTAAATGGATAAATATGTCAATAGTGAGAATTATAGAAAAATCTCTTAGGCAGGACAAGTATTGTTTCCGGCCTAAGAGATTTTTTTTAAAAGATTTCTTGTATTCTGTTAATTTAAAGAAGATATCGTACCGTTGGATATTCCGTAGGTTCCTTGGTTAAGTGTATAGTTTGTTCCATTTTTAGAATCCCAAGTACCATTACCGTTATTAAAGCATACACGTACTTCTGTGGCATCTCCTAAATCTAAATCAAATTTATAATTATATCCAATTTTTTCATCAGTCTTTTTCATTTCTATGCCTGGTACAGATGTCCAGCTTCCACCGGCTATACAATAATGTATAAATGCCTTATTCCATGCACTGGATGCATTATAATAAACGATTGCATGATTTGATGCATTAGGATCTGTAATGGTGTATGTGGTTGTGTATTCCCCTACATCTCCACTATTGTCCGTTGTCTTTATATGGATTTGATAGGTACCAGCTTCCGTAGGTGTCCAAGAAACAATATCATCAAAATTACTCATTAATTCTTCTACTTTTCCAGTGTTTTGATTTGTAATAGTCCAGTTACTATATAAACCATACTTATATACAAAGGCATTTTTTCGTAATGTTTTGAGATTGAGTTTTGTGCCAACTTTTTGTGGAGATTCCGCACTGGCTTCAATACCAGTAAGCTCGATGCATGGAAGACTATACTTTATTTCGTTTTTACAAGTTAATCCTTTTGCATCTGTAACTGTTATCTCTATTGAATAATCTCCTCCGCGATAGGATGGTTGATATAGAAAAACATTATTATGAGTAGTTGTATGTGCTTCTCCTTCATTGGATACACTTTCTCCAGTTTGTGTATAAGTAGATTTTGTAATAGTTTTATATGTATATGGAGCGGTTCCTCCAATAATCTTTGCATTTACATAGTTACTATAAGATTTACCGGTATAGTCTTCCAAAATTACCTTTAAAGAAGCTTGTGGGTCGTAATTATACCATGTTCCGCCGGATTTATTTCCCTTGTTTGCTTTGTAACAATTTTTTTCTCCAGTAGGTATTGTCAAATCTACAGTCTGTAAATCCCAGCTTTTATAGGTATTTTTGAATATAATGTTTGTATATTTACTTGGTATTTCTACTACATACATGTCCTTGCTATTGTCTACCAAACTTGCAACATATTCTGTTGATACTTTATTTTCGTCCCATACATAAGCACAAACTTTATCCCATTTTGCATTGGAGTTATCAAAATAGAGGGTGTGAGTAGTTGTGATTGGTGTAGCAGTTGGCTGTGTTGTTGCGGTAATAGTAGGTGTAGCAGTTGCGGGATTATCCAATCTAGTAATAGTTTGATTTTTTATGCCCTGTACACCCTTTGAAACTGTATAATTGGAACCGTTTCTGCTATCCCAAGAACCATTACCGTTATTAAAGCAAACAGTGGCTTCTGTTTCAGTTCCTAAATCAATTACATATTTATATGTGTAACCATCCATGTCAGAAGCATTTTCCATTTTTACACCTGGCACACTTGTCCATTCACCGTTATTTACTTTGTAATGGATATACGCATCATTCCAGGAATTGTTATTGTAATATACGGTTGCCAAATTGCTGTCTTGTGGAAGAATGACATAATCCATAGAAACTTTTGCTTTTTGTCCGCAATAAGTAGTAACATCGTAAGTAATGGTATAGGTTCCAGGTTCGCTTGGTGTCCATTTTTGTGAGTACCCACCATCCCACATTGCATTCAATTTCTTAGAAACGCCATCCTTTGTTACGGTAAAATTGTGTGCATTGTAGTTGTGGTATACTTCATTTTTTAATGTTGCATTAAAAGTAATAGAAGTACCTGCCTTTTGTGGTGAGGATAAATCAGAAGTAAAAGATGTGATTTTCATTCCTTCTACCACAAAGTTTTTAATAGTTCTTCTTAAGATGTTACCTGTGCCGGTATCTTTAACATCTACGAAAAATGTATGTGTTCCTACCGCTTCTGCATTGTAGTATACATAATCCCCTTCACCAGGAAGCATACTTGTAAAATAAGTGGAGTAGGTATTCTGGTCGCTGAAGCTTTCATCCTTGTTAAAATAGATTTCTTTCCCTTTAAAGATGGTTCCAAAACGATATTGATAGGTTCCACTTCCATTCTCACCTTCTGCACAAAGTTTAAGTTTATCAGCTATAGATGCGGGTGATTGCAAATTGCAAGTAAAGGATTTTACAGTAAAATCATCTGATTTTTCAAAGGTATAGGTAGCAGTAGTACCATCTATTTCTTTATTCAAATTAGAAGTGACGGAATAAATTATTTGACCATCTACTTTTATTTCTGCAGTCTTTAAAATAGCAGGGTTGCTATCTTTATTATTGTCCTTTAAAATAATAGACCATTTATAGTCTTTTAATTTCGATGGTGTAATATTTGAAATTACATTATTCAAATCAATTACAATAGTACCGTCTGTTGCAGAAGTAGAACCATCCAATGCACATCTTCTTGTATTACACCAGCTATAATTAAAAGCAAATACATTGTATGTAAATTTCTTCCCATTGGCATCCTCTGCTTGTAAAGTTATCCTATCTTGATCTCGGCGGGCTGTATTTAGTGTAATTGTCATGCTAGCACCAGAGGTATTTGTTTTTACGTCATTTAACACAGACATAGAGTAAAATACTTGTCTTCGGTTGCTGCTGGAGTCCATTGCTTGCGATACGCTGTTTAGTGCATCATAACTGACCCACAAAAATCCGTTATTTTCATTTGATTGGTATGTTCCCCAAGAGTTTGCAATTTTAAATGCACCTTTCTCTGCCTCTTGTACCTTTCCATCTTTATTCAAATCAACCCAGATAGAATCGTCATATCCGACAATGGTCATACGGTGGCTGCTAGATTTATATAATGACTCTGTGCAAATATATTCACCGGCGTGAGAAGAACCTTCTGGTATTTTTGTACGGGTCCAGTTAAAATAAGTTGTATAGGTAATTAGTTTACCTTGTGACAGGTAGGATTTCATCTCGTTTAGGTCTGAATCCTTTGGTGAAGTAATCGTTTTGGGATTAGCAATTGGAATAGAGCTATTAGCACGATTATTCATAGCATCCTGCCATAATTTTTCTTCTGGATACCAGCTTAGACACTTTGCATCAGAACTGGCAAATGGGGTATCTGTAAAGTAAGCAGTTCCTGTTTCGGTAAGTGATTGAATACAATCACCATAAGAGGAACCAGAGGAACCGATTTTTATCTGGTCGTAAATAAATGCTGGTGACATTATATTTTCGTCGGTTGCTGGAATTCCTAAAGATTTGCATCTTTCATAAGTAAAATTGTAATATACTTCTGCCCAACAGGTACAAGAACCGATACTTCCCTGTGAACGAATCTTGGGGAAGTATGGTGATTGGCTATTATCTGTACTGGAAGGTAAATTAGCATTTACATTGATGGAAGGTGTTATATCATCATCAAATACATCGCATACTTCGTTTGCTTCCTCAACAGTAGTCCATATCGGTGTTAAATCACCTTCACATCCCTGCTCTTCCTGTGCTGTTTCGGGGTTACTTGCCTCTGTTACAGCACCTTGATTGGTTTGTTTTGTTACGCTGCTTTGTTTGTTTGTGCTTGTTACAGCAGCTTTTGCATTAAACGCATATCCTTGAAATGATGTCGCTATCATAGAAGTGGCTATCATAATAGAAAAAATACGTTTTTTCACACTTTTGCTCCAACTTTTTTGTTTCATTAAGTGCTCCTTTCTACATTGCTACTCATCATTTTTGAACATTAAAATTAGTAATTTTCAAAAATTTTATTAGGTGCCTTGTGTATACTAGTTTTAATGTTACAAAATTGTGAATTTTTTGTGACGCTTTTTATTATATTCTTAACTATGCACCTTTTTCAAGTAAAAAAGTAAAAAATATCCAAATTTGTAAATAAGTATCTAAAAACAGGCATTGGGGAGGAGGTCATTTTGTGGTTTTGACAAAAAACAAATATTAAATGCAAATATGTTTCAATTTCGGCTTTTGATTACTCTTTTTATTTTTCGCAAAAGAGCAAGATAGTTTCTTGTATTTTCGGTTATAAATGAGCTGTATAATTAGAAGTGTTTTAGTTTCTTCCCAATTAATGAAAATGGGTTACTTCATTTATTTTAAAAAAAATAAAAAAAATTAAAAAAAAGTGTTGACTTTAGGAAAACGAAATGCTATACTAAACAAGTCGCTTGGGGGTG